>DATJJE010000011.1:0-41965 GCA_035492455.1 Vicinamibacterales bacterium
TGCTTCATGGACGCCCTCCGCGCCCGCCTATACATAGGTGGCGTGGAAATTTTCGCCGCGTGAGTTAACGCCCCGTGGGTTCGGTAGTTACGTCTGGCGGATTCTAATCAATTATCGGTCGATTAGGACTCATTCAATTTCACTATCGATCGCATATTCGAGCGATATCCAACCTCAACGTGTTAAAAATCTCGACCCAAATGTGTTAAAACCCCGACCCATGTCCCCTCAGAAAATGGCTACGGCGATCGCGGTCTGCCTCGTGAACGTGTCGTGCAGCGGATTGCCGGCGTCGAGTCCATCTCCAATGAGTGCCGCGCCGGTTGCGTACAGTTTGTCGTCGACCTCAGGGACGCCAATCGCCGTTCAGCGTGTCGATGAAGGTGGAGGTGGCGGTGGCAGTAGTTGCTCGCCGGGCGTCGAATGCGCGGTGCTGACGTTAACGGCCGGGGATGTTTCTTATCCCTTCCAGTATTTACCGATTACACGTACTGCGAACCCACTCGTGTTTACCATCAGCGGGAACCTCGAGGCCTTTGGTGGCGTGTACGGACAATCCGACAACCTGAGTCCTGGGGGCCATTTCCCCACGGCGAGAATTCAAATGAATGTGGCGAACGGAATCGCCTCCGTGGAAATAACGCTCCAAGGATTGAACGAACAGACGTTTTTCGCGTCGGGGACAGGGTCCGCGACGGTTGAAGTGGGGCCCTGCTCACCCGGACCGGCGGTGTTTGTCGAAACACACGTGACGCTGGAACTGCGGTACTTGGGAAAGACGAACATCTTCGAACGACACGTATGGCCGTGCGGTGCGTGAGTGACAGCTGTGGCCCCGAACGCGCAAACACCGCCGTAGGTACTGCTCCGCCGCGTAGACCCGCCCTGTCCTGATATGTAGTTGACACGCCGTTGCCGCAGACGGATTGCTCGCCTTCCGCTTTCGACGGCAACGGTGTTGCCGTCGGACTCATCGATTTCACTATCAATCGCATATTAAGGGGGGTCCGAACTGAAAAGTCCCGGGGCGGGAAGGTGACGGCAGTGCGCCCGCACCGTCGCACCAGAATATAGAGGAGGACACCGTGATCTCTGGCGCTCACGCGATTATCTACAGCACGAATGCGGAGGCCGATCGCACCTTTCTGCGTGACGTCCTGGCGCTACCGCATGTCGACGTCGGTCACGGATGGCTGATCTTCGGCTTGCCGCCATCCGAGGTGGCGGTGCATCCGTCGGACAATAGCAACGTGCACGAGCTCTACTTCATATGTGAGGACCTGGAGGCGTTCGTTGCGCGCATGAGGGCGCACGTCATCGAGTGCGCGCCGGCGAAGGATCAAGGTTGGGGCCTGGTGACGCAACTGAGACTGCCGGGGGGCGGCACGATAGGCGTCTACCAGCCGCGTCATGCTCGTCCGCCGGCAACCGCCGCGTAGGGCGGACCTTCAGGTCCGCTCCCGCGAATCCCATTCGCCTCGCTAGATATCTCAATGCAGATGTGGCCACCAAATAAGTAGCGTGACATATCCTTCGAACCACTTGCCCGCCCGCTTGGCAACTCCAATCGACCGTTTGTTCCCCGGGTGCAATGAGCTGCTCACGTGGTCGCGATGAGATCCGTGGACGCATATTCGATGCATTGCTTTGCCGCTTCCGTGCGGATACCCGCGGCCGCTGTGCTCCGATCGCAGGCATCGAGCCGATTTCGTCGGGCCATCCTTCTGGTTGCCACCGGCCTGCGCGCCAACCACCATTCCGGTCGTTCGCTCGACCTACTGCGAACATGCCGAAACCTCGCAGCGTCCAGTGCGCGATCGTGCCGGCCAACGTGCGTCACGCGGCGAAGCGCCGCAGCAGCTTGCCATCTTCGTGATCGTGCAGGTGACGATCGGATCTGCGTACATCGACGCGAACGATCAAAATCTTGTGCGCTGGTGCAGGATGCCGCTCGGTTTCGAGAATGACGTTCACGTGGGGTAGCGGCCACGCATCTCCACCGTCCATTCGGATCGCAGCAATTCGGAGATTGTTCGCTCTCGATTACGCGAGTGTGCTAAAAAGAACCCGCCATGCGGCGCGCCATGTGTGCAAAACCATTCGCGGTGGGCATCTCGCTGTGTGTGCTCAACGCTGCGTGCGGCGGTTTGGGCGCCACTCGGTTCAACTCCGAGTCTCGCGGCTGATGCTCAAGAGATATCCGTCGGTGCTGCAAACGGACAAAGCAAACCCCTGCGCGTTGAAGAGGGCGGCGGCGGTGGCGGACAGAATTGCACTCCTGGTCCGAAAGAGACCTGCGCCACCGTCACGGTGAGCAGTGGAGACGTCAGCCTCGCTGGTCAACAACAAGTCCCGTATAGTTCTTCATCGCCCTTCGACATCGCGATGGTCGCAAGCTTGATCGTTCCATTCCCCGGTGGGATCAATCCAACGCCTGCCGGCGAGGTCGTCCCACGCTTCACTGCAGGAACAATCCAAATCTCGGTACACGACGGTTATGCCCGCTTCTCTCTGACACTCACAGGACCATTCGATAGGACCAGCACTTTCGCCATCACGGGTAGCGGTCCCGTCGTTCAGTCGCAATCGGCGCCGTGCATCGCCACGTCTACTGCGGGCGGCGCGACCACCATTCGGACGTCACTGACGACTCAGTTGGCTCATCTGGGACGCACGACTATTACGATTACCTACGTCGCGGCATGCGGAGTCTGACGATGCCAACGTTCAGAACGAGCTGACGGGGCCGCCGAGGATCATTTCGGCCTTTCGCGCAATGAGGTTGAATTTCGCGGTGCGAGCACGGCGCACGAGATCCATCACCGCGGCGCGATCCGCTCGTTCGATTGTCCACCGTACCAGTTCCGCTTCGAGCTCAAACGCCAGCAGGCCGTGCATCTTCTCGCGAGTGGCAACGTCGCGCACCCGCCTCGCAGCAGTAGAGGCGTCGCCGAGCGCAGCAAGCAGACGGCCGTCCTCCAGGTCGAGCGCAACCGCCGTCGCCGCGCTGAATCCCTCGGTTGACAGTTGCCGTGCGGCGGCTAGTATTTTCCGCCCTTCTGCCGCACGTCCCTGCTCACGCAGTATCCGCGCGCGAACCGCGGCGGCGCGGGCCCCCTGCTCCGGCGGCGTGTTGGTCGCATCGGACAGCCCTTCGATCGCCGTCGCTGCCCCGTCGTGCTGTCCACGTTCCAGAAGCACATTGGCGAGGCTGATCTCCGCGTCGAGCACTCCGGCCGAATCGTGTGCTTCGCGCCGCAATGCAAGCGCCTGTTCGATCAACTGCTGCGCGAGCGGCAGCTGATCGCGGCGCAACGCCACCAGCGAGAGCCCGCTCAGCGAATAGGCCAGCGCCGTCTTCGCATTCAATTTCTCATTGATAGCGCGACTCTCCGTGTACATCCTCTCTGCGTCATCAAGCCGCCCGAGGTCCGCAGCGGTCTCGGCGATGTTAATGAGCGAGAAGGCGACGGAGCGCTGATCGCCGATTGCACGTTTGATCGCCAGAGCCTGCTCGTCGAGGCGGTTCGCCGCGGCGATGTTTCCTTGTTCGTAGCGAACGGATGCGAGGTTTCCCAGCGCTCGCGCCTCGACGCCTTGGTCACCGAGCTCGCGGCTGACAGACACCGCCTCCGTGTACATGTCGGCGGCGGCATTGAAGCGTCGTTCGCGAAACAGCGTGTTCGCGAGCTCGTTCAGAGACTGAGCCAGTTGGCGCTTGTTTCCGAGAGTGCGGCTCAAGTCGACTGCGGTGCGAAGGCTGGCCTCCGCACTTTTCAGATCACCTGTTTCGCGCGCCAACGCGCCAAGCTGGATCAACGCGCGCGCGACGCCTCGTCGATCGCCGGCCTGCTCGAACAAGCGACGCGCGGTTTCATTCGTCGCCTTCGCCTCCGGCAACTTCGTGAGAAGCTGCTGCGCGCGACCCAACGCGATCGACGCCCGAGCGACCAGGAGCGTGGCCCCCTGACGCTGTGCAGCAGCGACGCCGCTGGCCGCGGCTCTCTCTTCGCGAGCCGCATCTCCTAGAGATTCGGCCGCGTCGGCCTCCGCAATCAACAGTCGCGGATCATCGGAAGCCGAGGCAACGGTTCTCGACAGGTTGGTAAGGGTATCGAGCGCATCTTTGGGTGTGCCGGCGGAGATCTGTGCGTTCGCGAGCTTCAACGCGTACTCAGGATCGTCCGGATAGTCCCGCGCCAGCGTTCGATATGCGGCGATTGCTGCTCCCCATTCGCGCGCGTACTCGTGGTGCAATCCCTCAATCCATGTTCGATCGGCTGGGCGGAGCGCTTTGGACAGCGATGATGCTGCCGACGCCTCGCGCGCTGCTTCCGCGTCGTAGCCGAGGATCGACCATGCGTTGGCGAGGGCGACGTGCGCCAGGGCGAAATCGGGTTCGCGCGCGATGCTCCGGTCGAACAGATCACGGGCGCGGGTCGCGTCGAATGCGCGCATCGCGATCAAGCCCTCGGCATAAAGACGGCGCGCATCGAGCGAGGTCGGCAGCGCAGCGACCGAGGTCTGCGAGCCGTCCATGCCCGTCAATCCCAGCGTGCGCCGGACCTGTGCGCCGGTTTCAGCGATCAGCGCGAGGAGCTCCGCTTCGGGTTGAGTCGCGGACAATGCACCGATCACTTGACCCGAGCCTGTATCCTGCACCCGGATATCGACCCGAACTTGTCTGCCATCCCCGACGCCAACAGCGGTATACGAACCGGTTACGATCAGATCGACTCCAAGTCCGGCCTTGACGAGACGAAGCGTGTCAGGCGCGAACGTGTTGCCTTCAACCAGATGAAGGTCTCGTTTCAGCCGCGCCACTTCCTCGGTCGACACGATGCGAAGCCGATCGCCGGCCGACAGGTCGGACGCCATTCCCTCGTCGAGCGCCGTCGAGATGTACGCGACATCGGCTCGTCCGGAAACATTCCGGAATCCGATGACGCCGACGGCGCGCCGGTTCACCGCGATCGGGGCGGTCGTCGACGCGCGTGGCGTGGCCGGCCGGCTCGTCACGACGCCGGTCACCGCCGCAAACCATGCGCGCGTATAACGGTTCGCTGAATTGCTGGTTGACATCACCGCGGTGACTACGACAACCGCAATGACGGCGCCCGCCGCCGACGCGCGCCGCGGTGACACAGACGTACCGAACCATGGGCGCCGCAGGTGAATCCGCTCGAGCGCGTCGCGAACCTCACGGGCGGTCGCGAATCGGTGCGCCGCTTGGCGCTCGAGACACCGTGAAATGACGTCTTTCAGCTCGGCGGGAACGCTCGAAGGTAGAGGCGTCGGTGCATCTCGCAGGATCGCAGAAAACATTTCGGGAACGGTGGCGCCCTGGAACGGCTGCTGCGCGGCCACCATCTCGTACAGCAACACGCCAAGGGCCCAGATGTCGGACCGCGCGTCCGCCGATTCGCCACGCACCTGCTCGGGAGCCATCGCGTACGGTGTACCCGCCACCACACCGCTCTGCACCAGAGACGGCATCGTAGTCGCCTCGGACAACAGCGGATCCGTACGTCGAGCCAGACCGAAGTCGACAACTTTCAACCACCCAGTGCGAGTGACGATAGCGTTCGCCGCCTTGAAGTCGCGGTGAATAACGCCCTGCTCATGCGCGTGCGCGAGCGCATCGGCCGCCTGCATTCCGTAACGAATCGCGTCTGTGACTGGGAGCGGACCTGCATCGATCAACTGGCGGAGCGATGACCCCTCCACGTATTCCATAGCAATGAATGGCGTGCCGTCCGCTTCGCCCACTTCATGAACGACGCAGATGTTTGGGTGGTTCAGGGCAGCAGCACTGCGGGCTTCGCGGAGTAACCGCATCCGGGACAACTCGGCATCATCGAGGCCATGGATCACCTTCACAGCCACGCGACGGTGCAGAACGGAATCGTGCGCGAGGAACACTGACCCGATTCCGCCGCTGCCCAGCAATCGCTCGATACGGTAGTTGCCGATGGTTGTCGTCAACTTCCAATCTGCAGTCCTTGCATCGTCGGCAATGAGTGATTCGATTTCTGCGCGCAGCTCCGAATCATCAACACACGCCCGGCGCAAAAAGGCGGACCGCTCCTCCGGCGGATGAGACATCGCCGAGTTGAAAATCGCGGACAGCTTGCGCCACCGGTACGGATCCATAGGGTGGAAGTCGAGATTCTATCCGTAACGGACGATGAGGCAGCCGCCCACCGGCGGACGCGCAAAAGCGGGCCTACCCCTTTTCGAGAGTTATTTTGTCGACGCTGACGGCGAGTTGAAGACGCTGGCAGCGGCGCGCTGCGTGGCACCGACCCACGGAGCGGGCCATGCGCCCATGCCGACGGTGCCAAGGATGCAAATGAAGATCGCGATGCCGAGCAGCACCGGGACCTTGATGCGCCCGGCGTGAATGGGTGCTTCGATGTACATCCGCCGTGCGACGAGCAGGTAGTAATAGAGGGCCACGACGGTCAGCATCGCACCGAGGAAGACCAGACCGTACATCCCGCGATCGATTGCGGCGAGGAAGACATACAGCTTCGCCCAGAAGCCGGCGACGAACGGGATGCCGCCAAGGGAGAGCAGGAACACCAGCATCGCCAGCGCAAGCAGCGGCGACCGCTGCGCCAGGCCTTTGTAGGCGTCGATCTCGTCCGAATTCTCAGACCGCGCCACGGCTTCGACGATGAAGAACGCACCCATGTTGCCGAAGAGATATGCGACCAGATAGAACAGCACCATCGCCACGCCGTTGCTTGACAGCGCTGCCAGACCGACGAGCATGTAGCCGATGTGTGCGATGCCCGAATACGCAAGCAGCCGCTTGATGTTGTGTTGCGGAATCGCCATCAGGTTGCCGGTGATGATGGTCATGCCGGCCACGGCGGCCACAACAGGCATCCATACGAGCGTCGCCGCGCTCATGCCTTCCACGTATAGCCGGATGATGGCGATGAACCCCGCCGCCTTCGGCGCCACGGCCAGCCAGGCAACAAACGGCGTGCTCGCCGCTTCGTAGGTGTCTGGCGCCCACATGTGGAATGGAAACGCGGCGATCTTGAAGCCCAGTCCGGCCAGCAGCAGCGTCATGCCGAGCGTCATCATCGAGTCATTCGCGATCAGCGCCGGCGGAATCGCCGCCAGGTCGGTGCTGCCCGTGGTGCCGATGATGAACGAGATGCCGTAGACGATGACCGCAGAAGAAGCGGTGCCGACAAGGAAGAACTTCAGTGCGGCTTCAGAGGCCACATCGTCGCGCTTGAGGAATCCCGTCAGCACGTAGAGCGGAATCGACATCAGCTCGAACGCTACGAACAGCAGGATGAGATCCCGCGCCGACGCCAGCACCATCATCCCGAGCACCGAGGCGAGCAGGATGAAGTAATACTCCGCGGCGCGGCGGAGGAAGCTGCTCTGACGCAGCGTCAACGAGCCGAGGATGCTCAGGACGGCGGCCGCGGTAAAGAGCTTCTTCGAGAAGATCGCCAGGCTGTCGTTGACGAACGAGTTGCTGAACAGCGTCGCGTTCTCACGCGCGAACAACGTCAACGCGAAAGTCACAAGCAGTCCGACAATGGACAACCAGCCGATGAGCGATGCCTGGCCGGAATCCGGGATGCCGGATCCGGCATCCGGGATCCGGGACGCGGGATCCGTCGCAGGTCTGCCTAGCAGTCCCACGAGCAGGATGAGCACCATGAACCCGAAGAGGACGGCTTCGGGCACCATCGGCATGCCGACATCGAACGTCATCGCAGCACTCCCGCAACTGCCCCGGCAATTTTTGGCAGCGTGGCGATGAGCGGTGTGGTTGCGGTATCGATCGTCCCGATCGCGATCCACGGCGCGACGCCGAAGATGACCAGCGTGGCGACGAGAATGCCGAGCGCCGCCCACTCGGGTCCCTGCGCATCGGGCAGATGCGCAAAGTGCGGATCCGCACTCTGCTCGCTCCAGAAGATCTGCTTGGTCACACGCAGCACGTAGACGGCCGTAAGGAACGCACCGGTCACACCCGGGAATAGCCACCACGGATGCGCGGAGCTCCACGCGCCGACAAACGTCAGGAACTCGGCAACGAAGCCCGCGGTCGCAGGCAGGCCGAGCGACGAGAGACCTGCGATCGTAAACGCCGTCGCTATGCCTGGCATCATGCGGCCGAAGCCGCCCATCGTGAAGATCGCGCGCGAATGCGACTTTTCGTAGACGAGGCCGACAAGCGCGAAGAAGAGACCGGTCATGATGCCGTGCGCGAACATCTGGAAGACCGACCCGTTCAACCCGATCACGTTCATCGTCGCCGCACCGAGCATCACGACGCCCATGTGCGAGACCGACGAGTAGGCGATGACGTACTTCAGGTCCGTCTGCGCCATCGCGCTCAGCGCGCCGTAGACGATGTTGATGCAGGCGATGGTGCCGACGAGGAACGCCCAGTAGGCCATCCCGTCCGGCAGCAGGCCCATACCAAGACGGACGACGCCGTAGGCGCCAAGCTTCATCAGCACGCCGGCATGCAGCATTGACACGGCGGTCGGCGCCGATGCGTGGCCGTCAGGTGACCAGGTGTGGAGCGGCCAGATGCCCGCCAGGATGCCGAAGCCGATGTAAAACGCGAGGAAGACCCAACGCTGCACCGTCGGATCGAACTGCACCTGCTGCAGCATCAGGAACGAGAACGTGTGGCCGCCCTCTGCGTAGAGCGCGAGGATGCCGACAAGGATGAACGCCGATCCGAACAGCAGATACAGCGTCAGCTTCATCGCCGCGTATTCCTTCGTGCCGACGCCGGTACGTCCCATCGCCGTACCGAATATTCCCTGCGGCTTGACGAAGCCGGACGATCCCCAGATGCCGATGAGCAGATACATCGGCAGCACCGCGATCTCGTAGAAGAGGAAGAAAACGAACAGGTCGAGCGAGACGAACACGCCGTACACGCCGGTGACGAGCAGCAGCAGCAGCGCGTAGAACTCCTGACCGCGCTCCTTCACCGTCCACGACGCGAACGTCCCAGCAAAAATGATGATCGACGTCAGCAGGCAGAGCAGCGCGCCCATGCCGTCCACGGCGAGCAGATAGTTGATGCCGAGGGACGGCACCAACCCGAGCGTCTCGTTGAACTGGAAGCCGGCCGTCGCCCTGTTGTAGGTCCAGTAGACCCACACCGACGCGATGAGCGACACACTCGACCCCGCCAGCGCCGTCAGCCGCACCAGCAGCGGTCGATGGCGCGCGCAGAACATGATGACGACGGCGCTCACAAACGGCGCCCACATCATGATCGAAAGCACGGGTAAGCCGTTCATCAGAACACCAGCCGCATCAGAAGAATCAGAACAAGGACGCCGGCGCCGATGCCGTAGACGTAATCCTGCGGCTTGCCGGTCTGAATACCGCGCAGTTCGTCGCCGGCCTGCACTGTCCAGTCGCTGACCAGATTGAGCAACCCGTCCACGATGTAGCGATCGGTCCAGCCGACGATGCGCGAGAAGCCAAGCAGGATGACGCCGTAGAGCGCTTCGAAGATGTCGTCGATCCAGAACTTGCGCAGCGCCGCGGCGCGAATCGGAGCGAACGCATTCGCCAGGCTCACCGGGTTGATCACGCGCGTCTGATACGTCGCCCATGCGAGCGCGATGCCCGCGAGCGCGACGCCGACGGCGCTCGGCGTCAGCCATCCAGGCGCGGCTTCGGCGGGTTCGGCGACGCTGACTCCGCCGAGGTGCAGTGTCGACATGACCCCGACCACCATCGCTCCGATGGCGAGAATCCACAACGGCAGCAGCATCGTCATTGGCGGCTCGTGCGCGTGGGGGACCTCGTTCACGTGCGCGCCTTCGACCACCGCTTCGTTGTGCAGCGCCGCGTGAGCCACACGCGAGGGCGTTGCATGCGGGGCGGCGGCGTGCGCGGCATGTGCCGGCGCCGCGACCGCGACACGTGCCGGTGTACCGAAGAAGGCGAGGAAGACCACGCGGAACATGTAGAAGGCGGTCAGGCCGGCCACGAGCATCAGCAGCGCGAACGGCCCGGTCAGATGCGCGCCGTACACCGCGCCGAGAATTTCTTCCTTCGAGACGTACCCGCCGAAGAACGGAATGCCCGCGAGTGACAGCGTCCCGACGATGAAGACAGTGGCCGTCTGCGGCATCCGCTTCGCGAGGCCGCCCATATTCGGCAGGTCGTTGCTGCCGACCGCGTGAATGACGGAACCGGCGCCGAGGAAGAGAAGCGCCTTGAACAGGCCGTGCGTCAACAGATGCAGGAAGCCGGCTCCCGCAACACCCGCGCCGATCGCGGTCATCATGTATCCGAGCTGCGACACGGTTGAATAGGCGAGCACGCGCTTGATGTCGTCCTGCACGCACGCGAGCACCGCGGCGAGCAGCGCCGTGAATGCGCCTATCCAGGCGACGATCAGCAGCACGTTCGGCGTCAGCGCGAACAGGAAATCGGTGCGCACGAGCAGATACACACCGGCGGTCACCATGGTTGCCGCGTGAATCAACGCGGAGACCGGCGTAGGGCCTTCCATCGCGTCAGGCAACCACACGTGAAAGGGGAACTGCGCCGACTTGCCCATGGCACCGAGATAGAGGCAGAACGTGATGATGGACAGTCCCGCAAGTGGAATCGCGTTCGTTGCCGCCAGCGAATGCAGCTCGGTGACGTCCCACGTGCCGGCCGTGCGATACAGCATCACGATGCCGATCAGCATGCCGACGTCGCCGGCCTTCGTGATCCAGAACGCCTTCACCGCAGCGCGCGCAGCCGATGGCCGCTGATACCAGAAGCCGATCAACAGGTACGAGCAGAGGCCGACCAGCTCCCAGCACATGAACAGCTGCAACAGGTTCGGGGCAAGCGCCAGCCCCATCATCGAGAACGCGAACAGCGACTGGTAGGCGTAGTAGCGTCCCAACGCGGGCATCGGCTCGTCGTGCAGATAGCCGAGCGAATAGAACTGCACCAGCAACGCCACGAGCGAGACGAGGCAGAGCATGATCGTCGACTGCGCATCGACCAGCACTCCGACGTCCGCAATCGTCTTCCCTGCCGACGGCAGCCACGGCCAGACGAGATGCACCGGATGCGCGGCGACCGACTGGATGCGCCACGCCATCACCGCCGAGGCGAACGCGCCGGCGGCGCACAGCACGGAGAACCACGCTGCCGGCTTGCCGAGCCGCCGCAGCGGATAGACGATGGCCAGCACCAGGAAAGACAGCGCTGGGAGGAGCCAGGCGACTAGTGCGAGGGTTCCCGAGTTGGCCATCATCCCTTGAGCAGATCCAGGTGGTCCGCCATCACGGTGCGGCGGACACGGAACAGAAGAATGACGATGGCGAGGCCGAGCGCCGCCTCCGTCACGGTGATGCAGATGGTGAAGACGGTGAAGATCATCCCCGCCGCGACGCCGGTGTAGCGCGCGAACGCGACGAGATTGATGTTCACCGCGTTCATCATCAGCTCGACGCCGAGCAGGATGCCGATGGTGTTACGGCGTGTCGTCACGCCGAACAGGCCGATGCAGAAGACCGTCGCCGACAGCAGGATATACGGCTGCAGTCCCACTACTCTTCTGGCCTCGCGAAGTAGATGGCGCCAAGCATGCCCGCGAGCATCAGCACCGCAAGCAGCTCGAACGGCAGAACGTATTGCGTCAGGACCGACTGGCCGAGCATCCGGGTCAGGTCGCCGTTCATCTCGGGCCGGGTCATCGGCAAGGGATGGCGCGTCACGACCGTGGCGATGAATCCGAGCAGCACGAGTGCTACGAACGCGCCGCCGCCGATGCGCATGTTGGTCTGCGTGAGACGCTCGCCGACCAATCGTTCGGTCACGACGATGGCAAAGACGACGATGGTGATGATGCCGCCGGCATAAAGCAGCAGTTGCACTGCGGCGAGGAACTCGGCGTCGAGCATCAGGAAGACGCCAGCCGTACCAGTCAGTGCCAGCGCGAGCCAGAGCACCGCGTGGAAGAGATTCTTCGACAGCACGACAGCGAGCGCGGAGCCGACAAGGGTGATCGAGAGCGCGGCGAACGTAATCTGCTCGGTCATACGGTCTCCGCCCGCGGACCCACAGGGTCCGCGCTGGGGACGGCGGCAGCGGCGGCCGCAGGTTTCGGATGCGCCGGTGCTGGCGCCTTGGGCGGCGTCTGCATGTCGCGCAGCTTGTTGCCCGTTGCCCACGACTGCTCGTAATCGAGCCCGATCTTGTGCAGGCGATCCTTGTCGAGCAGCATCTCGCGGCGATCGGCCGTCGGCATGTCGAACGACTTCATCATCACGATGGCGTCGGTCGGGCACACCTGCACGCACAGCTCGCAGAACTCACAGGCATAGAGCTCGAGCGAGAACGTCTTGGCGTAATTCCGCTTCTCGGCCTTGAGCATCTCGACCTTGATGACCGCCGGCGGGCAGACGTACTCGCACAGACGGCAGCCAATGCAGTTCTCCTCGCCCGTGTCCTTGTCGTAGGTCAGCGCGAGCAGGCCGCGGTAGCGGCTTGGATATTTCCGCTCCTTGTCCGGGTAGTGAACGGTGATCGGCTTGCGGAACAGGTTCTTCAGCGTCGCGGCCATCGCGCGCAGAACCGCTCCGACGACCGTGGTGATCTCCGTTGCGCCGCTGTTAGAAGCCACCTGTCCTCCAAACAACGACAACCGCGGTCGAAATCAGCAGCATGAGCGTCGCAGGCAGCAGCACCTTCCACGAGAGCGCCAGAATCTGGTCCACTCGGATGCGCACGAAGCTCCAGCGGATCCACGTCACCAGCAGGAAGACGAACATCGCCTTCAGCAGGAACCACAGCGGACCGAGATACTCGGGACCGGGCCCCGACCACGCGCCGAGGAACAGCAGGGCGCCGAGGAATGACGAGCCGATCATGTGCGCGTACTCGCCGAGCTGAATCAGCGCGAACTTCATCCCCGAGTACTCGACGCGGAAGCCGGCCACCAGCTCCGACTCCGCTTCCAGGATGTCGAACGGCACGCGGTTCTCGGCCGCGAGCGTGGAGACGACGAACATGATGAAGGCGAGCTGGCCGATGACCGGATAGAAGATGAACCATTTCAGCAGGCTGCCCTGCTGCACGGCGGCAATGTCGGACATCTTCAACGAGCCGGCGAGCAGCACCGGCACCAACGCAGAGAAGATGAACGGCAGGTCGTAGGAGATGATCTGGTTCACGGCCCGCATCGCCGAGAGCAGCGCGTACTTGTTGTTCGATCCCCAGCCGGCCATGAACAGGCCGACGATTTCCATGGCGGACACGGCGAGGAAGAACAGGATGCCGATGTTGACGTCGGCGACGCCGAGGCCGGGCGCAAACGGCAGCGACGCGAAGATCAGCATGCAGGGAATCAGGAAGACGATCGGCGCGAGGTTGTAGACGCGACGATCGGCCGCGGTCGGCACCACGTCTTCCTTCATCATCAGCTTCAGCGCATCGGCGATCGGCTGCAGCAGCCCGTGCGGGCCGACGCGGTATGGACCGATGCGCGACTGCATGCGCGCCGCGAACTTCCGCTCGAGCAGCGTCACGTAGGTGACCATGCCGATCACCGCGTTGAGGACGATGAACGGCGCGATGAGCAGCATCAACCAGGCGGGAATCGCGGCCATCAGCGGTCAACCTCTCCGAAGACCGGATCCACCGAGCCCATGATCGCCACGACGTCGGCGACCTTGTGTCCCGGAATGATGTGCGGCAGAATGGCGAGGTTGCTGAACGACGCGCCGCGCCACTTCATGCGATACGGCTTCGCGCTGCCGTCCGAGATGATGTAGCTGCCCACCTCGCCGCGCGGTCCCTCGACGCGCGCGTACGCCTCGCCCTTCGGAATCCTGATCTGCGCGACCGACTTCAGGGCCGGCCGCGACGAGATCGGTCCCGAAGGCAGTTTGTCGAGCGCCTGGCGAACGATGTCGATCGACTGCCGGAACTCGACCATGCGCACCTTGTAGCGCGCGTAGCAGTCGCCCGCCGTCTCCACCGGCACTGTGAAATCAAAATCCTGGTACGAGGAGTACGGCGCGTTCCTGCGGATGTCGTAGTTCACACCCGAACCGCGCAGCAGCGGACCCGAGATGCCGACGTCCTCCGCGAGCTCTCTCGAGACGACGCCGACGCCCTGCGTGCGCGCGAGGAAGAAGGCGTTGTCCTCGAGCATCTGCTCGTACTCGTCGATGCGCGAGTTGATGCGATCGAGCGTGTGGCGGCACTGCTCCACCCAGCCGTCCGGGAGGTCGTAGCGGGTGCCGCCGACCTGAAAGAAGCCGTAGAGCAGCCGCGCGCCGACGAGCGACTCGAACAGATCGAGGATGTCCTCGCGCTCGCGAATGCAGTAGAGGAAGATCGTGGCGCCGCCGCCGAGTGCGCCGCCCATGTCCATGCACCACGTTCCCAGCCAGAGCAGGTGCGAGGCAATGCGCTGCAGCTCTGCGACAATCACGCGCAGATACTGCGCGCGCTTCGGCACCTCGAACTTGCCGATCTCTTCCGCCGCCAGCACATAGGCGAACTCGCTCGTCATCGCCGCCACGTAATCCGTCTTCGACGCGATGCTTGGATACTGCGCGTAGGTCAGCGTCTCCGACAGCTTCTCGTGGCAGCGGTGCAGATAGCCGATTACCGCGTCGACGTCGACGACGGTTTCACCCCGCAGGCCGAGGATGGCGCGGAACACACCATGGGCCGACGGGTGCTGCGGCCCCATGTTCATCTGCAGACGCTCGGGCCCCGACCAGTCCAGCTCCACGCGCGTCGTGTTGTTCACATCCAGCATCTACTCGGCTTCCCGAATTGCCGAATTTACGAAGGTACGAATTGCGAATCTCATCACCTGTACGGTGGATGCGGCGTATCGACCGCGTATGACTTGAGAAGGGGGTGCCCCTCCCACCCGTCGTCGAGCAGGATGCGGCGCAGGTCCGGGTGGTTGTCGAAATGAATCCCGAACATGTCGAAGCACTCGCGCTCCATCCAGTTCGCACCGCGGTATACCGGCGTCAGCGACGCACAGTTGGTGATCCCCGGCCCGAGCTTTGTCTTCAGCATCAGCGAGACGCCCTCTTCGAGGTTGTCCACGCGAGCGACCACCTCGAGCCCCTGCTCCTTCCAGTCCACCGCCGTGAGGAAGTTGAAGAAGCGGCAGCCGATCGTGTCTTTCGCGTAGCGCGCGATCTCTTCCCATCGCGACGGTGGCACGTCGACCACCAGCGGCACACCGGCGGCGACCTCGGTGCCAAGCGTCTGTGTGAGAGAAACGCGCGCCTGTTCGGGAGTCACGCTAGTCCACCTTCTCGTTGGGAGGAGCCTTCGTGCCCGTCTTCTTGAAGTGGGCGATCTGATCCTGCAGCAGCAGCAGGCCGTTGAGCAGCGATTCAGGCGGCGGCGGGCAGCCCGGGACGTAGACGTCAACTGGGATGACGCGATCGACGCCCTTCACCACGTGATACCCGTGGCGGAACGGACCACCGGAGTTGGCGCACGATCCCATCGACACCGCCCACTTCGGATCCGGCATCTGGTCGTAAATGCGGAGGAGCATCGGCGCCATCTTGATGGTGACCGTACCGGACACGATCATCAGATCCGAGTGACGCGGCGACGCCCACGGCACCATGCCGAGCCGCTCGACGTCGAAGCGCGAGCAGAAGGTGGCCATCATCTCGATGGCGCAGCACGCGAGGCCGAATGTGACCGGCCAGACCGACGACTTGCGCGCCCAGTTCAGAAACGCATCAGCCGCGGTCGTGACGACAAAACCGCCGGGAAAGCTGTGAATGCCTTCGGTGATTGATTCGAAGAGCGCCGAGTGCTTGTCGCCCTCGGGCCGCGTCTTATGGAGTTGCTCCCATTCCTGGAGCTCCTTGAAGTTTCTCCAGATGGGGGCTGGAATGACCGGGATCGGGGGATCTAGTGGCATTCGCCCCCCACCGCGCGCTCAGCCGCTCCGTTGTCGCGGCCGGCAGGAACTGCGCGACAGGGTTGTCGCGCCCCGCAGTCCCTCTGTTGAAACGACCCCACTAATGCCATTCGAGAATGCGTTCGCGATACGCGTACAGCCACCCCAGTCCGAGGATCGCGAGAAAGAGAACCATCGTGACAATCCCGCGGACACCGAGCGTGCGCAGCACGAGCACCCACGGGAACAGGAAGACCGCGAGTGCGTCGAAGACGATGAAGACGAGCGCGACGAGGTAGAAGCCGACGGGGAATTGCACCCAGGCGCCGCCGATTGGCTCGGCGCCGCATTCATACGTATCCAGCTTGCTGGCAAACGGCCGCTTCGGGCTCAGCACCCACGCCATGCCGAGCGACACGAGGGCAAAGGCGATGATGAAACCGAGATAGACGACGACCGACAAATAGCCGCTCATCAGCGGGTCCCTAATGAATATTTTCTGACTGGGTGGTGAGCCCCGACCGTACGGAAACTAATCAGTTTTAACCGAAAAACCCGGCGGAGTATAGCACAGCAAAAAAGCTCCAAGTTCCAAGCTCCAAGCTCCAAGCTCCAAGCTCCAAAGGGATTAGGCGGCGTCGCGGTTCGTGTAGTCCTTCAACAGCGCGGTCGCGGCCAAGGTGATCACCGCGCAGATAAGGATGAACACCGCGATCGCGGTACCAGACTGATAGCGGCTCAGCAGCCATGTCGCGACGAGCGGCGCCGGACCGCCGGCAATCACGGAGGAGAGTTGATAACCGAGCGACGCTCCGCTGTAGCGCAAGTGCGCCGGGAACGATTCGGCGATGAGCGCCGCCTGCGGTCCGTACAGCATGTCGTGCGGAATCAAAGACAGAAAGATCCCAACGAACACGAGCATCGGCATTTGCGTGTCCAGTAACTGGAAGTACAGAAAGCCGTACGCGCCCGTGACGACCGCTCCGAGCATGTAGATCCGTTTGCGCCCGGCACGATCTGATAGATGACCGAACAGCGGAATCATGATGAACGACAAGGCGGATGCCGAGAGAACGGCCGTAAGCAGGAAGTTCCTGTCCACGTGCAGCGTGTCGGCGCCGTAAGCGAACACGAACGCGGTGAAGATGTAGAACGGCGCCTGCTCCGCCATCCGACACAGCGCGGTGAGAACAATTTCGCGAGTATGGCGTCTGAACACCTCCGCGACCGGCGCACGCTCGATGCGGCGATCGGCGGCAAGCCGCGCGAACACGGGCGTTTCGACGATGCCGAGCCTGACGTAGAGACCGACACCGACCAGTGCGAGGCTCAGCAGGAAGGGGATGCGCCAGCCCCACGTGAGGAAGTCATTTCCTGATACGCCGCTTGCGGCGAGCACGGCCAGGTTTGCGAGGAACAGGCCCACCGGCACGCCGAACTGCGGCCATGACGCGATGAAGCCGCGATGCTGGTTGGACTGCGCCCATTCGATCGACAAGAGCACCGACCCGCCCCATTCGCCACCGACGCCGACGCCCTGCACGAAACGGAGCATCGTCAGGAGAACCGCGCCCCAGATGCCGACCTGGTCGTAGGTGGGCACCAGCGCCACGAGAAACGTGGCGATGCCCATCAGAAGCAGCGTTGCGACCAACGCGGCTTTGCGTCCAAGGCGATCTCCGTAGTGGCCGAAGATGGCGGCGCCCACGGGTCTGGCGAGAAATCCGACGGCGTACACGCCGAACGCATTCAGCGTACCCGTCAACGGGTTCGCGAGCGGAAAGAACAACCTGGCGAACACCAGCCCCGTGACCGTGCTGTAGAGAAAGAAGTCGTACCACTCGATGGCCGTGCCGACGGTTGCGGCGACAATGGCGCGGCGAAGCTGCTTGCGGTGGTCTTGTACGGCGTGCACGTGATCGGCCTGATGGCGCGTCGAATGAGGCGGTATCGCTCTTCGCCGGCTGTCGGGCAGACGCTACCACGTTCACGCATTCCCGCCGCTGCAACATCGGGTCGTCGAGTCGTCCCGCAAGGCACGCGACGGACCATGAACTTCGCTACAATCCAGCCGCCCACAAATGCCACTCGGTCCCGGCGCTCGTCTCGGGCCGTATGAAGTCGTTGCCGCGATCGGCGCCGGCGGCATGGGCGAGGTGTATCGCGCCCGCGATACGAAACTCAGTCGCGACGTCGCGCTGAAGATACTGCCCCCGACGTTCGCATCCGATCCCGATCGGCTCGCACGCTTTCATCGCGAGGCGCAGGTGCTCGCCTCGCTCAACCATCCGCACATCGGCGCGATCTATGGATTCGAAGACTCAGGTGAGACACACGCGCTGGTCCTCGAGTTCGTCGATGGGCCGACGCTCGCCGATCGCATCGCGCAGGGACGGATTCCCATCGATGAGGCGCTGCCGATTGCCATTCAGATCGCCGAAGCCCTCTCCGCAGCGCACGAGCAAGGCATCATCCATCGCGACCTGAAGCCTGCGAACATCAAGCTGCGGGCCGATGGCACGGTGAAAGTGCTGGACTTTGGTCTCGCAAAGTTGAACGACGCGAACGTGCCGAACGCCTCGAACACGTCGAACGCGTTGTCGCTCTCCCCCACCATCACCTCGCCCGCCCTGATGACCGGTGCGGGCATGATGCTCGGTACCGTCGGCTACGCGGCGCCCGAACAGGCACGCGGCAGGCCAGTTGACAGGCGCGCGGACATTTGGGCGTTCGGCTGCGTCCTCTATGAAATGCTGACCGGCGTCCGCGCGTTCGAGGGACAGGATTTCGCAGAGGTGCTCGCGTCGCTGCTCAAGACGGAGCCCGACGTGACGAAGCTGCCGTCGCGAACACCTCTCGCCATTCGCCAGCTGCTGCGACGATGCCTGCAGAAGGATCCCGCGCGGCGGTTCCGCGATGCCGGCGACATCGCGATCGAATGCCGGGAGGCCGCGGCAGCGCTGGCGGCCGGCACCTCGCATGGCGAGGCGGCGGTGTACGGAAGAACGCGTTTGCTTGTGATCGCCGTGGCGGCGCTGGTGGCGGGTGCGCTCGTCGCCTCCACCGCCGTGTGGCAACTCCGACCCGCTCCAGTGTCGGAGGTGTCCCGCTTCAGAATAATGCTCGCGCCCGGGCAGCGGTTGGCCGCCCTCGATCAGACGGCCATCGCCTTCTCACCCGACGGTCGCCATTTCGCGTATGTCGCGACTACCGGTGGATTGCCGCAACTGTATCTCGGGTCGTTCGACAGCGTCGATGCGATGCCGATGGCAAACACGGAGGGCGGACAGGCTCCGTTCTTTTCACCGGATGGGAAATGGCTCGGCTTCTTCACGAACGATGCGCTGAAGAAGGTGCCTGTCGCCGGCGGCTCCGCGGTGCGCCTCGCGCAAGCCGACAATTATGGCCGCGGCGCCGACTGGGGTCCGGACGGCCGCATCGTCTATGCCCCGCGCTATGACGACGGGTTGTGGATGGTGCAGGACACAGGAGCGATGGCGCGACGCATTACGATGCTCGATCGGGCGAAGCGCGAAGGGAGCCATCGTTTTCCGCACCTGTTGCCCGACGGCGCATCGGTGCTGCTGACCGTTGGGACAGGAAGCAGCTGGGACGATGCCTCGATTGAGGTGCTCAAGCTCGATTCGGGCGAGCGCAAGCCGCTGATACAAGGCGGGAGCGACGCCCGCTACGTGCCCACGGGACACCTCGTCTATCAGCGTGCTGGAGCACTGGTCGCCGTTCCGTTCGATCTGAAGACGCTGACCGTGACAGGCGGCTCTACAACGATCGTGCAGACCGTCCTGCCGTCGACGAACAATACGGGTTCCGCCCAAGTGGCGATCAGCGGTACGGGGTCGCTGATGTATGTCTCCGGCACCGGCTCACTCGATCGCCGCCTTGTGTGGGTCGACCGCACAGGTACCGAAGACCGGCTGCCGCTGCCGGTGCGCGCGTATCGACATCCGCGAATTTCGCCGGACGGTCAGCGCGTGGTGCTCGACATCGACGAGGGCAATAAATCGGATCTCTGGATCTACGACCTGTCGCGCGGCACCCTCGAGCGGTCGACATTTGACGGGCAGGCGCAGTTTGGGTCGTGGAGCGCCGATGGAAGGAAAGTCGTTTTTCTGGCGAGCAATGGCGCGATACCAGCGCTGTTCTGGAAGGATGCGAATCGGAGCGCTGCCGCTGAAAAACTCCTCGATGCCGATCGCCCCGAGCGCGGAGGTAGCTGGAGCAAGGATGGCAGTCTGCTCACGTTTACCATTCAGGATGCGATGTCCGGCTGGGATGTGTGGACGCGTTCGCTGAACGGCGGGCGCACACCACATCGGTTCACGTCCACGCCATTCAACGAGACGAACCCTGAGTTTTCGCCCGACGGCAAATGGATCGCCTATCAGTCGGACGAGTCCGGCAAGGACGAAGTGTACGTGCAGCCGTTCTCCGCAGATGGCAGCCGGATTCTGGTCTCGACCGACGGCGGCATGGAGCCGCTCTGGTCCGCAGACGGTCGAGAGTTGTTTTACCGGAACGGCGATCACATCATGACGGCCGCCGTGACGACGCAGCCGACGTTTCGGGTGGGCAAACCGACACGGCTGTTCGACAAGCGCACATGGACGCTCGCCACCGATCGGAATTTCGACGTGACGTCCGACGGCCGCCGCTTCCTGATGATCGTGGAGAGCGAGCAGGTGGCTGCCGCCAATCACTTCAACATCGTGCTGAATTGGTTTGACGAGTTGAAGCGTCTCGTTCCCGCCAAATAACGAACGTTCAGCGGGTTCGCGCGAATGCCGCGGCCAGCGCGCCCATGATGGTGAGCATCGTCGTGAGCTGGATGCCGACCATGCACATGAACTGCGGGTGCATGCGACCATCGAGGCGCTGGAATCGATCTTCTATGCGTTCGAACCCGCGCGCCGCATGTCGATCCTCGCGCTCCGGCGGCCATGGCCGGATTCCACATCGTCGTCTTCGCATGACGTGTACCCGCGACTAATCGCGGAAATCGATGCAAGAGAAATGAAAAAGGCCGACCTGCAGATCGGCCTCTACGAACCTGGATCTTGGAGCTTGGAACTTACCTAAAGCTTTCCATAATCTCTTCCAGCACCTGCTTGCCCGGGCGCGTCTTCGTGTCCGGCAGGAACGCCAGTGGCTCGTCGACGATGCCGAGCATGTCGACGAAGTCCTGTTTGTCCGGCTCGAGGTAGAGAATGCCCGTCGCGTACTCGCCGCGCGCGTGCGTCGCGCGGATGATCTGCAGCGCCTTCGCCTTGTCCATCGGCGAGTAGTTCTCCGCCATCTTCGTCAGCACGATCCTCGACCCGTTGTGCAGCGTCACTTCCTTGCTCGTCCCCGGATCCTGCTCGATGGTGATGTCATCGAAGTACGGCACGAAGCTTACCTCCGACATCGGGTCGTCGTGGTCCTTGACGTAGGAGTAGCTCTTCGTCGACCCCTCGTGGTCGTTGAACGTTACGCACGGCGAGAGCACGTCGATCATGCTCGTGCCGCGGTGGCTGATCGCCGCCTTCAGGATGGCCTTCAGCTGCTTGGGGTCGCCGGAGAACGAGCGGGCGACGAACGACGCGCCGAGCTCGATGGCGAGCGCGCACGTGTCGATCGGCGGCAGGTCGTTCACGACGCCCGTCTTCAGCGTCGAGCCGAGATCCGCGGTTGGCGAGAATTGTCCCTTCGTCAGACCGTAGCAGCCGTTGTCCTCGATGACGTAGACGATCGGCAGGTTACGACGCATCAGATGGACGAACTGTCCGATGCCGATGGCGCCGGTGTCGCCGTCACCGCTGATACCGATGGCGACCATTTTCCGGTTGGCGATTACGGCGCCGGTCGCCAGCGACGGCATGCGGCCATGCACCGAGTTGAAGCCGTGCGACTGGTTCAGGAAGTAGGCGGGACTCTTGCTCGAGCAGCCGATGCCGGACAGCTTGATCACCTGGTCGGGCTGCACGCCAAGGTCGAAAAACGAATCGATGATGCGCTCCGTGATCGCGTTGTGTCCGCATCCGGCGCACAGCGTCGTTTTGGCGCCGCGGTACGACGAGGGTTCGAGGCCGATGATGTTGACCTTCTTACCTGAGGGTGGGGGTGTGGCAACCGTGGACATCGCTTAGCGCCCTTCCTGTTTCAGCAGTTCAGTCGTCACGGACCGGCCGTCGAGCGGCAGCCCGTAATAGAGGCGGATGCTCCGCAGCTTGGCGATCTGCTGCGGGTTGCATTCGAGCTTGATCAGCTGCCACATCTGGCCGTCGCGGTTCTGATCGACGACGTAAACACGCTCGTGCGCGTCGATGAAGTCGAACAGCTCCTTCGCAAATGGGTAGGCGCGCAGTCGCAGATAGGATGTGTCGATCTTCTGCTCGTTCTTCAACTGATCCCGTGACTCGACCATCGCCCAATGCGACGTACCGTAGGCGATGAAGCCGATGCCGCCTGTGGCGGCCAAGTCGACTTCCGGCTTCGGCACCAGCGTCCGCGCCGTGTCGAACTTCTTCGTCAGACGATCGAGGTTGTTCGTGTAGTCGTCGGCGCGCTCGCTGTAGAGCGCCTTGTCGTTGTGGCCCGAGCCGCGGGTGAAAAACGCGGGGCCGCCGTCGCCCGGGACGCTGCGGTACGGAATGCCGTCGCCGTCGACGTCGCGGTAGCGCGCGAACTCGCCGAGCTGCTTCAGCTTCTCGGGCGTGAGGCGCTTGCCGCGGTCGAATGGCTTGGTCGGGTACTCGAACGGCTTCGACATCCAGGTGTTCATACCGAGATCGAGGTCGGTCATCACGAACACCGGCGTCTGCAGCCGCTCGGCGAGATCGAACGCCTCCTGCGCGAACTGATAGCACTCACCGACGGATGCAGGGATCAGCATCGGGTGCTTCGTGTCGCCGTGCGAAAGAACGGCGGTCGAAAGAATGTCCTGCTGACCGGTGCGCGTCGGCAGACCGGTCGACGGACCGGCGCGCTGCACGTCGAAGATCACGGCCGGCACTTCAGCGTAGTAACCGAGGCCGGTGAATTCAGCCATCAGCGAGATGCCAGGACCGGCGGTCGAGGTCATCGCGCGAGCGCCCATCCAGCCTGCACCCACCACCATGCCGAGCGCCGCAATTTCGTCTTCGGCTTGAATAACGGCGTACGTCGCCTTACCAGTCTCGGGATCCTTGCGATACTTCTTCAGATAGTCGATGAGCGATTCGCAGAGGGATGAGGACGGGGTAATCGGATACCAGCCGACAAAGGTAACCCCCGCCATCATGCAGCCGATGGCGGCGGCGGCGTTGCCTTCGATCAGCACCATGCCTTCGGTCTTGCCTTCCATCGGTTCGACCACGAATGGGTCGCGCTTCGGCAGGTTCTGATCCGCGAAGTCGTAGCCGACCTGCAGGGCCTTCATGTTCAGGTCGATGGCCTTCTGCTTCTTGCCCAGCTGCTTTCTGAGCGCCTTGTCCATCTGGCGCATGTCGATCGACAGCAGCCGCGAGAGCACGCCGTCGTAAATCATGTTGCGCACGAGGCGCCGCAGCTTGGCGTCGGTCGTAACGGGCGCGATCAGCTTGTCGAACGGGACCGGATAGAACACCAGGTCCGTGCGCAGCTCGTTCAATTTCAGCGGCTCGTCATACACCACCGCCGCGCCGGGGGCGAGCGTCATGACGTCTTCCTTCGCCGTCTCCGCGTTCAAGGCGACCAGGAGATCCACTTCCTTCTTACGCGCGATATATCCCTTCGAGCTCGCACGGATGGTGTACCACGTAGGCAGTCCGGCAATGTTCGAAGGGAACATGTTCTTGCCGGAAACCGGAATACCCATCTGGAAAATAGAGCGCAGGAGGACGAGGTTTGCGGTCTGGCTGCCAGACCCATTGACGGTTGCGACCTGAATAGCGAAATCGTTGACAATGCGTTCGGCGGTCGAGCCGACGCCTACTTCCTGTTCGGACGGAGCTGTTACAGACATCTACTGGTGGTCCTTCCCGAAATGACCCGCTGTCCGCAGTTGAATCCTGACTTTCCCGCTCATCCCTAACTTGTAGAGGAGATTGCGGAAATTCGACTGGTAGGATCCTTCAAATTTTATCGGCCTCAGCGGCGGTGACGCAAGTACGGTAGAGTCAGCATTTCAAAGCCAACCGCAGGTGTAGGGTGGTCCGGGTTCCCATCGTTTCCCGCCTCAGCGTTGCTCTTCTGCTGGTTCTGCTGTTCAGCCGCCATCTTCCCGCGATCGATTCGCCGCGCGTGGAGGTGCCGCGTCCGCCGCTGCCGGCGCGCCTCGAAGGCGTTGAAATCGAACAGATCCGCGGTTGGTTCGCGAACATCTATCCGTGGCCGTACGTGCCGTCGCTCTCGACGGTGTACCCGGTGCACTCACTGTGGGCGCGGCCAAACGACGTTCAGTCGGCAACCGATATCGCTGCGCAGAACGACCTGCTCGATCAGTACGGGTCGGGCGCCGACGTGCTGGAATACAGCGCGAGCCCCGGCGCACCCGATCACAATCACTGGCTGCGCACCTACTTCACCAACGGGAACCGCCCGTTCTTCGTCGCCTACGAGCATGTCTTCGGCACGACGATGGTTCCGCGCGACGGGCCGAAGGATATGAACGTTGCGTACAACCGCTACGCGTTCAAGGCGGACATCGATCGAATCGTGCGCGAGGTCGCCGTCCCCTACCAGCATCGCTACGTGACATATCGCGGTCGCGCGGTCATCTTCCTGTGGGCTGTCGGCGCGATGTATAACGACTTCGCCTCGTTGCTCGATGAAGTGCGCGCGGAGTACCCGGTTGCGTTCATCGGCTCCGTCGGCCTGATGCAGCTGCAGAGGGATCCATCGATCCTTCGAAATTTCAGCGCGCTCGATGGCTTCATGGAATACGGCCTGTACGATTCGAGCTACGAGGCGATGACCGACACCTACGCGCAAAACTCGGCGCAATGGCGCCAGATGATCCGGCGCTTCGACGCGACGACCGGTCGACCGTACCTCTTCATTCCGACGTTCCAGGCGGCATTCGACAACTCGAAGTACACAAACGGCGCGGGGCTGCGGCCGATGTATCCCGCCAGCCGCGCTGAAGTGATGCACCACGCGGGGCGCATCAAGGAGGAGTTCGGCACGGTCTTCGATGCGCTCGGGCCGTTCGTCGTTTTCAGCGAGTTGTTCGAAGGCGCCGCCGTCATCCAGTCGCAGTGTGTCTCGGACACTCGCGACAAACACGACCGCTGGATCGGCTGCGACACCGGGCGGCTGGACGTGCTGCGCGAGGTATTCGCGCCCTCGTCAGCGGATGGCGGGCAGCCGGTAGATTTTCCAGTCCGCTAGCTGCGCAACCCTTTCAACCCCGGCCTGCATTTCAAGCCAGGTCACAACAGACGGATCAACGTCGTTGCCGCGCGCGATGACATACAGATCGCCTCGGCGGCGGAACGGCAGCAATGCGACCGAGCGATGGGCATTGATGTCGTTCGCGAGATCGACGAATCCCGGCGGGAAATAACCGCTGTATCCGTTCACCACGCGATAGTTCGACATCACCGCCCGGTACTGTGCGTCGGCGTTGCGGAAATCCGTCGTGATCGGCAGGTCGAGGACGGTCGCGTCATTGGGCAGGTAGAGCGGCACCTGCGCCGGCGCGGCAACCAGTGGACCTGCGAACCACGCTTCCGCAACGATCATCAGTGCGATCGGCACCAGCAGCCACCGGATTCGATCGCGCGACGCCAGCCACGCCGCGCCATACCCGGCGCAGACAGCGAGACACACAGTCGCAACGCTCCACGCGCGCGCCGGCACGCGGATGCTGCGGGCGCCGGGCAGCTTCAGGAGCAGCCAGTAGGGCCCATGCACGGGGCCAAGAGCGAGCAACCACATCGCAACCGCCGCGACGAAATAGAAGAGGACGACACGGCGTCGTCCGGTTGCGACCCCGACTATCGCCAGCGCCGCGATTGCAAAACCTGGGAACAACGACGCTTCCGCAAACGTGTTCGGCAGCCATCCGGTCCAGAGCACAGCCCGGTGCGAAATGCCGAGGAGGGACGACCACGTCGCGCTGAACGCCGCGATCTCGTCCACGCTGCGCCTGAATCCGTAAGCGCGCTGTCGCACCACGTACCCAATCAGCAGCGGAACGACCGGCAGTGTCGCAGCAACAGCTGTCGCCGCGATTGCGCGCCACCTTCGCAGATCGACGCGACGGAAGAACCACACACTCCACAGCGCGACAAGAATCGGAAAGAACACCAGCAGATATGCGTTCGACAGCAGCACTTCGAACCATCCCACCGCGAACCACACAAGATCGCTGCGCCGTCCGTCTGCAAGGTAGCGATGCAGCCCCAGCAACGCGACCGGCATGCCGAACGCCATCAGCATCTGCACGTGCGTCGCGTGTTCGCCGACAAACGGAGCAAACGCGAACGCTAGTCCACCGAAAAATGCGCCGGCTCTAAGGCCGGGTCGTTTCCGACCCGGCGTCGTCAGTTCGCGCACGAGCGCGTACGCCGCGACGCCGTTCAGCGTGAAACACGCCAGCTCCAGCACGTTGTAGGCAAGCACGGGATTTCCCGTCATCCAGATGATCGGGGTCGTCAGCGGATAGGCGCCGAGAAAATGTTCGGTGAATGCGGTGACGCCCGTCGCCGGCGCGAACGCAGGAAAGTTCCACCATGCATCGGTCAGCGGCAGATGCTTCGCGCTCCACGCGAGGACCGACACGTTGAGCAACGGATCGCCCGGATCGCCGAACAGGTGCGTCGTCAGGACCGGCAGGAGATTGCGAAAGAGGATGGCCGCAATGGCGACATAGATGAGCGCGGCGAACGCCATCGGGCACTAACATTACTCCGCAATGAGGCAATTCGTGCGGCGCCTCCGCCGCTTGTTGTTTCCGGCATTGCGACGCGACGACCTGCTCGACGTGTCGGAACGGGCGGCGGCGATCGATTTCGTCTATCGGTTCGTGCTCGCGCGTCCGGTTGACGAGGAAGGCCGCGCGCACTACCTGCAGCGCATGAATCGTGAAGGGATGAAACTGCGCGAGGCCGCGGCGGAAATCGCGGCCTCCGATGAATTCCAGCGGCGGCTGCGCCACACGATCGCTCGTGAGCAGGATCATGCGGCAGGCGCGCTGTCGCAGTCCGAGGCATCGGTCGATGCCAACGTCTTGAGTTCAACGTTGACGGTCGAGGAGCTTGCCCGCACCGCGGACGAGTATTACAAGACCACCATCCAGTTCGCGGATCGCTACCTCGCAAAGCCGTTCGCGGATCCACGCGACAGCCCCGATCTGCTCGGATCGTTCGCACATCTGCTCAGCGGCCTGCGCCTGGTGCCAGCAATGACGGTGCTCGACTTTGGCGCTGGTGCGTGCTGGACGACGCGCTGCCTGACGCAGCTTGGATGCGAAGCGATCGCGGTCGATGTCTCCGCGACCGCGCTGGAGCTCGGCAAGCAGTTGTATGCACGACTGCCACCGATCGGCAGCTGTCCTCCTCCACGGTTCCTTGTGTTCGATGGGCACCGCATCGATCTCCCCGACGCGAGCGTCGACCGCATTTTCTGCTTCGACGCGTTTCACCATGTGCCGAACCCGACGCAGGTCATGCGCGAGCTCGGTCGCGTACTGCGACCCGGCGGCATCGCGGGATTTTCGGAGCCCGGTCGTCACCATTCGAAAGGCGCGCGGTCGCAGTACGAGATGAAGAACTACACCGCGATCGAAAACGACGTCGTCATGGAAGAGGTGTGGACGTGGGCGCGCGCCGCCGGGTTCGTTCATCTCGAGGTCGCTGTTTTCAGCACCGAGTCATATCGAGTGCCGCTCGGAGAATTCGAGGAGATCGTGCGCGGCGGTCGGGCCCTGACGCGCTATGGCGATCGCGTGCGCGTCTTTCTGCAGGGGCATCAGACCTTCTTCCTGACGAAGGGAGGCCAGGCGGCAAGAGACAGCCGCGAACGCGAGGGACTGAAAGGCGAGATGACCGTTCAACTGGATCGCACCACTGTGGAACGTGGTGAGGCGATTCGTGGAAAGGCAACCGTTCAGAACGTTGGTAGTGTCAGCTGGCTGCCGGGATCCACGGCGCGCGGCGGTGTCAATCTAGGCGTGCACCTGCGCGCGCGCGACGGCCGTCCGATCTCGCTCGACTTCGCGCGCATCAGACTCGAAGGCGCGACGCCACCCGGGCAAACGCGGCACGTCGACTTCGCGCTCGCGCCGCCGAATCCGGGCGAATACCTGCTGGAGTTCGATCTGGTGAGTGAGGGGGTCGGCTGGTTCGAGATGAACGGCTCCGCGACGGTGACGCTAGCGGTAACGGTGTCGTAAGGTGCGAGGGTGCGAAAGGTGCGAGGGTGCGGCGGTGCGTCCGAAGGTGCGACGGTGCGATGGGTCGTTGAAATTTGACCGCTGCAATTTGAACTGAAACGTGACCGCTGCAATTTGAACCGTCGCACATCGCACTGTCGGACGCACCCTCGCACCTCGCACCCTCGCACCATCGCACCCCTTAGCGTGTCCCGTCCGCCACAGCGATGTTGCCGGTACGCGACACGAGCCGCAGAGTTGGCAATCTGACATTCCACTGCCTCAACAAATCGCCGTCGCCCTCGCGGACCACGTTTTGCTCGAGCGTGATTTCTGTCGGATGGCGAGACTTCCTCTCCCCTGCGCGCTGTTCGTGGTCGCGTCGCTGCTGACTGCGTGTGGCGCGGCGGATTCGCCGACCGTGCCCTCTTCCACGGTCGTGCCGCCGCCTGCAGCGACTACGGGCGTTGTCCAGGGCATCGTCAAACGTGCAGCGTCTTTCGGTGCCACCTTCAATCCCGAAGCGCCGCTTTCAGGGGCGCAAGTACTGGTCATCGAAGGGCCGGGCGCCGGCCAGAGCGCGACCACAGGTAATGACGGCGCGTACCGGTTCGAGTTGCCGGCCGGTCCGTTCCGCTTACGCTGGTCAGCATCGAGTTTTTTCGAAACGCGCGACAGCAGCCCTGGGGTGGTGGTTGCCGGTAGTACGACGACGGTAGACGCAGTGGTGCTGCGATTTGCTGAATGGAGTGTCAGCGGCATCGTTCGGGACGGTGTAGGTAATCCCGTGGCCGGAGCGTGGGTCACCGCAGATGGCATTCTCGTGCCGTTCGCCGAGGCGACAACAGATGCGGCCGGGCGTTACCGGATGGTGTCCACGCAGCAGCATGCAGACACCTTTCCCGTCCGGGCGTCGATCCCCGGATACGTATCGCAGTTCACGACAGTGACGTGTGGCCCGTCATGTGCGATCACGGCGGATTTTCGTTTGCTGCGGAGAGTACGGCAATGGCTCGACGGGCCGTCGGCGATGCGTGTCGGCGACGTGGCTCAAGTGACGACAATCACCGAATTTGACGACGGCACCCGAGAGACGTCCGTCGCACCGCCGCTTGAATCATCAGATCCTCACGTCGTGCAGGTGGTGCCGTTGCAGTTGCCGTATACGGCCGCATACGTGAAGGCGATCTCGCCGGGGACGGCGACGATACGGCTCGCGATCCTGCCCGAGCCACTTCTTCTCAACATCCACGTCTTTTAACGTTCGAGGATTCGAAGATTCGGGCGAAGGCCTTCGAGCTAGCGCAAGGTGAACGAAGTTATGAAGCTTGGAACACTGAGGCCGCAATCGTTCTTCGTTCTGAACCTCGCCCAGTACATTCCCGGAGGTACGCCCGGAGTCTGCCATCTATAGAAGGGGACGCCTCGGGTGAACGCCGCGAGCACCTGCTGCTCGAAGTACGAAGCATCGCTCGGTCGCAGCACGCCGACCTCGAGCAGGAAATCTGTCACCGACCTCGTCCATCGGTCACCGTCATAGCCGACGAAGGCAACGGTCCAATCGTCGTTACGGTGACCGCGTAAGGTGCGAGGGTGCGAGAGGTGCGAGGGTGCGAAAGGTGCGTCCGAAGGTGCGACGGTGCGATGGTTCGTTGAAATTTGACCGCTGCAATTCGAACTGAAACTTGACCGCTGCAATTTGAACCGTCGCACATCGCACCGTCGGACGCACCATCGCACCGTCGCACCATCGCCACCGTCGCACTCGGTTCGTGCTAGTTCGTGGCGTTGCTCGGGAAATTCGCCACGCGGCGCGCCGCGCCGGACAGCTCGAGAATGTGCAGTCCGGTGTTCGCGCGGTCGACGATGTAGATGTAGCCGCGGTCGTCGACCTCCACGTTGTTCGTCTGAATCGCAATCTTGCAGCGCTCGTCGGCGCCGCGGCCGACGCACCGCTTGTCGGTCTTGGCGGTCACGGGCGGAATGTAGTACGCGATCTCCTTCGGGTTAAACGGATCGCGGATGTCGAGCGCGCGCACGCCGGCGTTGAAGTAGGCCACGAAGAGCACGCGGCCGTAGTAGATCGGCGTCATGTTCTCGTTGGTCGAGTGCGTGCCGAACCGCCCCCCGCGCGCGCAGAAGTTGCCGCTCGCTTCCGGCACCGTCCATGACGAGATCCCCATCATGTTCTTCTCGAACGTCGCGTCGATGACGCGTACCAGCTGCCGCGGTTCGAGGCATTCGTTCGCGGTGGTCTCGCCGACGGTGAAGATGAAATCACGCATCCCCTGATTGGTCGGCGGCGCGAAGCCCTCGCCCGCCCCGTGCGTCGCCTGCGCGGTGTTGGTGTTCACCGGCTGCCAATTCTGCTTCGCGAATTCCGGCAGCATCATGTGCAGCACCGGAAACGCCGTATGCGCACCGACGTCGATCGGCAGATCGAGCTGACCAATCACCGGATATCGCAGGTTCGCATCCGTCGGTTCCTTCGCACCCTCGAGCAGTTTCTTGCGATCGACGATCTGCACGACACCGTAGCGGCCGGTGCCGTAGCCGAAGTAGACGCGGTTCGATTTCGGGATGGAGATCGGTCCGTGCAGATCAGTGGGCACGGGCATGACCGTCGATCCCGGCTGCTGGCCAGGCAGACCGTAGTCGCGGATGAATACGGGATGTGCGGGATCGCTGAGATCGTAGATCTTCGTCATTCGGTCCACGCGCCACTTGGGATCGCCGCTCACGAGATACGCGATGCCGGTGTCGCATTCCCACCAGCTCTTGTGCGTGTCCTTCAGTCCGCTGACGATGGTGGTGACCTTCGACGGCTTCGCCGGATCGGTGACGTCCCAGATTTCGTGCCCAGTCGTGCCGAACGTTCGCAGCAGGTAGAACTTGTTCTTGTCGGCCTTCGGCAGGTCGGCGCCGCTGCAGACGCGTACCATCTGCGCTCCACCGTTGTTGACGTTCGATGCGTCTTTCAGGCCCGGAATGTGCGCGAGGTACTTCGGCTGCCTAATGTTGGTCACGTCGACGATCGACGTGCCGTTCGGCTCGAGCTGGCCGGTGAGCAGGTTCGGCATCTCGCCGCCGTGGTGGCCGATGTAGGCGATATAACGGTTCCCCTGCTTCTGGATGACCGGCTGGTAGGCGCTGCGCGCCTGCAGGTCATTTGTTCCGAGCAGCGTCATGTCGCGCGATTCCGGCCCGCGCTGCGCGGTCGTCGTCACCGCGAACATACCCACGGCCAGTACTACCGCGCTCACTGTGAGGTGCCAGGTTCTCATCGCGCTCCTCCTGCCCGCCGTCGCCTTTACGCTCTGGCGAGGCAGGCTTCTTTTAGAAGTATTCGCGTGCGGAGTCAAGAACTGACTGTGCTACTCTCCGCGCGCCGCGGACCTGACGAGGTCCGCCCTGCACAGGAGGTTCGCGCGTGCTCAAGACGTTTTTGCTCGGCGCACTGCTCGTCCTGCCCCTCACCGCCTATGCCCAGGAAGCCACGCTCAGCGGCACGATTGTCGATTCGACCAACAGCGTGCTCCCGGGCGTAACCGTCACAGCCGTTCATCAGGCGACCGGCAACCGCTTCGTCGCCGTCACCGACGGCCGCGGATTGTTCCGACTTCCAGTTCGCATCGGCGAGTACGTCGTCACCGCCGAGCTCCAGGGCTTCACCATCGTCACGCGCAGCGGTATTCAGCTGCTCGTCGGTCAGAATGCCGTCCTCAATCTGCAGCTGGCGCCATCCACGCTGCAGGAATCCGTGACCGTCACGGCGGAGGCGCCGCTGCTCGACATGGCGGGCTCTTCGCTCGGCGGCAACATCGATCCGAAGCAGATGTCGGAGCTTCCCGTGCAGGGACGCGACTGGATGTCGCTGGCGCTGCTCGCGCCCGGCAATCGAACGACTGCGATGGGCGGCGCGCCCGTACAGGATCGAACGGCGTCGGGACGCGACATTCGCGAGTTCCAGCTGAATCTCGACGGCCAGCAGGTTACGGGCCAGCTCGGTCCTGGCGGTCAACCGACGTTCAGCCGCGACTCCATCGCCGAGTTCCAGTTCATCTCGAACCGGTTCGACGCGACGCAGGGTCGATCGTCCGGCGTGCAGGTGAACGCGATCACGAAGTCGGGCAGCAATCAGCTGTCGGGGATGTTCAGCGGGTACTTCCGCGATTCGCGCTGGAGCGCGCCCGATCCTGTTCTCAACCGCGTGGTGCCGCTGAAGAATCAGCAGTACAGCACGACACTCGGCGGACCGATCATCAAGGACCGTCTCCATTACTTCGCCAGCTACGAGTACCAGCATGAACCGCGAACCACGTACGGAAACACCGCGTGGCCGTCGTTCAATATTGCGCTCTCGGGTACGAAATCCGTGAAGCTCGCCAGCCTGCGGCTCGACTACGAGCTGGCGTCGAACAGCCGGCTGATGCTGAAGGGCAATTGGACGAAGTCGTGGACGCCGTTTGACGATCTGGGCAGCAATCACCCGGCCGCCGCCGGCAGCACCGATCAGTTTGCCGACGCGCTGGTCGGGCAATGGACGCGCGTGCTTGGAACGAAAGCAACCAATCAGGTACAGCTCGGCTACAGCGGCTTCGGCTTCAAGAACGCGAACATTACGACCTGGTCGCACCACTGGCGCGCGGCCGATGGCATCACCACCGGCTCGCCACGCATCACGTTCACCGGCTTCTCGATCGCCGGCAACTCGAACTACCCGCGCTATCAGCTACAGGACGTCTGGTCCGCGCGTGACGACTACAACCTGTCCTATGAAGCCAAGGGCCGACACGATCTGAAAGCCGGCGGCGAATACCTCTGGGACAAGAAGGTGTCGTTCAACTGCGCCATGTGCATGGGCGCCATCGACGCGCGCGGCGGACCGATTCCGGCGAACATCGAGGCGCTGTTCCCGGATCCATGGAACGCGGATACGTGGAACCTCGCGGCGATCTCGCCGATCACCAGGACCTATACGGTTGGCGTCGGCCGCAACAAGCTGCCGTTCGACCAGCCGAAGACGGCCGCGTGGGTACAGGACGACTGGCACCTCTCGCAGAAGCTGACGGTCAATCTCGGCGCGCGCTACGACCTGATCTGGGATCCGTTCGCGAACTGGGTCGGCCTCGAGCCATGGATGAAAGCGGACCGCCCGCAGGACGCGGACAATATCCAGCCGCGTCTCGGCTTCGCCTATACGCTCAACGACAAGACCGTCATCCGCGGCGGCTCCGGCAAGTACTACGGAGACGTGATCGCCAGCAACTGGACGATGCCGAGCCGGTCGTTGTCCGTGGCGTTCATTCAGATCACCAACGACCTCCGGCCGGATTTCGCGGCCAATCCGTTCAACGGCGGCCCGCTGCCCACTTACGAACAAGCGTTGCCGCGTTTCTGCTACGTGAACAACGCGCCTGGATGCCTGGATCGCGCGGCCGCGGAACAGGCGCCGCAAGCGCAGTATTCGCACCTGCCGCACGACTGGCAGACGTCCGTCGGGTTCCAGCGCCAGCTCTCGAGCGACATGATGTTCGAGTCGGATTACGTCTACACGCGCGGCCGCGACGAGAAGACGCTGCAGGACAACGCCAACATCACGTTCGATCCCGCAACCGGCGCGCCGCGCCCGTTTGCCACGCGCGCCAATCGCGCCTACCCGTTGTGGGGCGTCGTCGGGCAGCAGATGTTCACCGGCTGGTCGAACTACCACGGCCTCCAGTCTGTGTTCACCAAGCGCTTCAGCCATCGCTGGCAGGGATCGCTCACCTACACGCTATCGGCGCTGCGCGACGGTGATCCGCTGCCGCTCAGCGGCATCCAGCAGGTCACGTTCCCCGTCGCCGCCGATTTTGGCGGCGAGTACGGACTGGCCGCCACCGATCAGCGGCATCGCGCCGTGTTCAACGGCATCTGGCAAGTGGGCGGCGGCTTCCAGGTCAGCGGGATTTACTTCTACGGATCGGGCGAGCGCCAGTTCACGAACTACGGCGGGGACGTGCGCGGCATCGGCGCGACGGGATCTGCGCGCCTGCGGCCGAATGGGACCATCGTGCCGCGCAACGACTTCGTCGGCAAGCCGGTGCACCGCGTCGATATGCGGTTCCAGCAGTCGTTGAAGCTTGGCGGCGCACGGCGGTCCGCGGATCTGATTGCCGAAGTGTTCAACCTCTTCGACCGCGCGAACTACGGCGCGTACACGCTGCAGGAGAGCAGTCCGAAGTACGGCCAGCCGAATGCGAGCTCCAACCTCGCCTACGCCCCGCGCACGCTGCAGCTCGGGTTCCGACTCACGTTCTGATCGAATCAGCAGAGGCCGACGCTAAAAAGTCGGCCTCTGCAGCCGCGTTCCCCAGTCGCACCTCGTCTGTTTCGGTTTATGGAATGCAGATTGCGCCGAGGTGGGCGGAAGGATGGCTCAACGATGAGAATCAGACACGTTCTGACGCTCGCAGTTCTTACTTTCATCTTTGCGATACCCACGGTTGCACCTGCGCAAACGGCTCAGGACGCCTCGTCCCTCTTGATCGGCCGCGCCTTCGACGGAGTCGTCTCGAGCAGTCTTGAGCCGATGCACGCGACACCCGCCTATTCACCCCTTCCGGACCTGACACCGGCACCCGCCGAGGAGGTCCACCCGACGCCGGCTCACACCGGATGGGCCACGCTCGGGCGTGACCTCTGGGGGGACTTCAAAGCGTTTCCACGACGTCCATCGACGTGGGTGATCCTCGGCATCGGCGCGGCGTCCGCCCTCGCCGTGCACCCGATCGATGACGATGTGAACGCGCACCTCGTTGGCAAGACGGGGTGGGCGCGCGTGTGGACGCCGGGCAAGTACATCGGCGCCGCATATACGCAGGCAGGGGCCGCGATCGGTCTGTATGCGATCGGCCGTTACCTCGTTCCTCCGGACGCCGAGAATCCGGTGGTGGAAGGGACGTCGCCACGCACGAACAAGTGGTCACACATGGGGTTCGACTTGCTGCGCGCGCAGATCGTCGCGCAAACGGTCGTGCAGGCGACGAAGTTCGCGGCACGGCGAGATCGGCCAACCGGCGTCTGCTGCTCGTTCCCATCGGGACATGCGGCGGCGGCATGGGCGGCAGCATCGGTGATCGAGCGTCATCTTGGCTATCGCATGGCGCTGCCGACGATTGCGATCGCATCGTATGTGGCGACGTCACGACTGCATGAGAATGTGCACTTCCTGAGCGACGTCCTGATGGGTTCGGCGGTCGGCGTCGCGTCCGGATGGACGGTGGTCGGTAGGCACGGACGCTCGAGCTACGCGTTCACTCCGGTGCCGGTTCGCGGCGGGCTGGCAATGCAGATCAGCCGCGTCGACCACACGAATTGAGCCGGCGCACCTTCGGTGCATGTGCCGGCGTGCTCGTCGTCGTCGGCGTCTGCACGCTGCCGCTCCGCAGTCAGCACGAGGAGGCGCGCGACGCCTCCTCACCCATTTCGTCAATCCGTGCGCAGCTTCGCGACGAGGCACTGAAGCGCGCACGCACCCGGCTGGGTCCGGGGAATCGTCTTTCGCTGACGATGCCGCCGTCGGATCCGACAGGCATCCTCACGCGCGATTCCGTCGACTGCCAGTTCGTGCCGCGCGCCACCGGCGGCACGTCATTCAAATTCGACTGCGCGCTGGCGGACGGGGAGATCGTGCGCGTGAAGTACGGGCACGAGCCGGAGATCCACGCCGAGGTCGCGGCGACCCGTCTGTTGTCTGCGCTCGGATATGGCGTCGATCACGTCTACGTGGTGCCGCGCCTCAGATGCCACGGCTGCCCACCGACGCCTTTCGTCACGACGCTCGTGCTCGATACGCTCCGCGCGCCGATGTGGTCGCCGGGCGGCACGTCGGAGTTTGAATGGATCGCGGTTGAACGCAAGTTCGAGGGAACGCCAATCGAAGACGACAGGCGGGAGGGATGGGCGTGGTGGGAGCTGAAAGCGGCCGGCGCGCCGCGTGAGGAGCTCGACTCGCTGCGGCTGCTCGCCGTGTTCCTCGCACACTGGGACAACAAGGCTGAGAACCAGCGGCTCGTGTGCCTCGATGCGAACCAACCGGACACCGCCGCGTGTCATGACCCGCTGCTGATGATTCAGGACCTCGGATCCACCTTCGGGCCGATGAAGGTGAACTTGTCGCAATGGCGCCAGACGCCCATCTGGATGGATAAATCGACGTGCACCATCTCGATGAAGATGCTGCCGTACCGCGGCGGGACATTCAGCGACGCGCGCATAGCCGATTCGGCGCGCCTGCGTGTCGGCAATGCGCTTGCGTCGTTCACGGACGAGGAGCTGCGCGAGTGGCTGATCGCCGCACGCTTTCCGCAGTACTACGCATCGACTGACGACGGCAAGGACCTCGAGGCATGGCTCTCGGCCTACCACCATCGCGTCAGTCAGATTCTTGATGCCGGTCCGTGTCCGTGATCACTCCCCAATCGACGTTCGCGCCCGTGCGGCTGATCGACTGGAAGTAGGCCTCGTCTCCCGCGATTTCCCAGAGCATGAACGAGTAGTCGGTATCGAAGCCCGCAGCCATCACGCTTGACGGCCTGATGTCGCGCGCGCGCAGCGATCCGCCCGCGCCGGAAATGAAATAGGTGATGCCCTTCTGCGGTTTCGTCCGTTCGTAGAAGTGTTCGTGCCCCGAGAGCACGACGCGGACGTCGTGCCTGACGAGCGTCGGCTCGATGCTGCCGCGCGTCCAGAGCGCCCACAGCGAATAGCGGCCTGACGTGTAGATGGGCCGGTGGAATGCAGCGATCTTCCACCGCGCATCGGATTTCCCCATCTCGCGATCGAGCCAGTCGCGCTGCGTGCGGTCGAAGTTCTCGGTGTCGATCATGAAGAACTGGACGTCGTTGTCCGTCAGGCGCGCCAGCAGCGGTGCTTTCGGCTTGAATGTGTAGTAGCGCTTGCCGCCCATGTGAAACGGCGCGTAGGTCGGCTGATTCGGATCGTCGTGGTTGCCGATGACGGCGTAGAACTCGACGCCTTCGTCGAGAAATGGTTTGTACGGCAGCTCGAACTTGCGGTGGTAGTCCTCCGGCGTCGACGTGCCGTAGATGTTGTCGCCGAGCATGAGGACGAAGTCGAACGGAAACTCCTTGCGGAACGCCTCCATCTGCTTCGCGACGTCGTACTGCCACTTGTCGCCGCGCCCCATGTCGCCGAGCGCCGCAAAGCGGTACGACCCAGGCTTTTTCGGCAGCTTCAGGACTTCTTTCGGCGGCGGAACGCCGATCTTCGGCTCGGAAGGATGAAACTGCGCCTCGTCCGCTTCGGGATCGCGGCAGGCGCCGACACACGCAAATGCTGCAAGCAGCGCGATGATGCAGAGGCGACGCACACAAGCTGAGGAGCAACCGCGGTGCCACTGTAGAATCTCGGGAGTTTTCGAGGAGGACCGCATGCGCCATCTCCATCTCGTCATTACCTGCATGGGATTGTCATTGGCGGTGCTGGCCGCACAGGCTCCGGCGCCCCAGCAGGCGCCAGCCGGACCGCCGCCGCCGGATACCGCCATGCTGCGCCAGCAGTACGAGCAGTGGCGCAAAGACTTCAAGACATGGGGTAAATGGGCGCCCGTTGGCCAGGAGAGCAAGGGCACCACCGCTCTGATCACGCCCGAAAAGGTTCAAAGCGCGATGAAGCTCGCAAAGAGCGGCATCGTCGTGTCGCTCGCGCACGCGGAGCCGCAGCAGGTGGCCGCAGACGTCGGGCCGAACGGGCTGTTCAAGCGAACGACGCTCGGCATCACGGAAGGCGGCACGACGGACAACTACGCCGTGAGCTTTCACGGCCAGACTGTGGCGCACATCGACAGCTGGTGTCACTTCTTCGAGAACGGGCAGATGTACAACGGCGTGCCCGTGCAGGGAAACCTCAGTGCTGAGACCGGCTGCGTGAAGGGCGGCATCATGAACTGGAAGGACGGCATCACCACGCGTGCGGTTCTCTACGACATCGCGCAGCTGAAAGGCGTTGACACCGTCGATCCGGCGATGCCGATCAGGCGGGCGGATCTCGAAGCGTGGGAGAAGAAGGCCGGCGTGAAGATCGGCCCGGGTGACATTCCACTCCTCTACATCGGACGCTGGAAGCGGCGCGCGGCCCAGGGCGCGATCAATTCACCGGTTGCCGGCTACTACGCCGACACGATTCCGTGGATGCACGACCGGCTGCCGTCGTTCATCGGCCACGACTTCAACATCGATTGGAACCCGCGGCCCGGCTGGGAGGGAATGCGCAACCCGATCCATGTCGCCGTCCTGAACTGGATGGGCATCAACATCGTCGAGTGCCTGGATCTGGAGCAGGCGGTGCAGACGGCGCGCCGCTTGAACCGCTATGAGTTCGCGATTACGTTCGCGCCGCTGCCGGTGGAAGGCGGCACCGGATCACCGGTAAACCCAATCGCGATCTTCTAGATCGCGTGATCGTTTCGTTCGAGACCACCAACGCACGCGGCCGCGCGGCCACGCATCGGACGAGCGCGGTCGCGTATCCCGCGGCCGCCCCGGTCGCACACGCCACGTTCGTACTCGCGCACGGCGCCGGCGCCGGACAGAACAGCGCGTTCATGGTCGACTTCGCGCGGGGGCTCGCCGCACGCGGCATCGACATCCTGACTTTCAACTTTCTGTACACCGAGCAAGGCCGCCGGCTTCCGGACCGGACCGACATGCTCGATGCGTGCTACCGCGGAGCCGTCAACGCGGCGCGTCGGCATTTCGGCCGCGACGCGGTGTTCATCGGCGGCAAGTCGATGGGCGGCCGCATCGCCACGCATCTCGCGGCCGCCGATGACGCCGAAGCGCTCGGCATCGCCGGCGTGGTGCTGCTCGGCTATCCGCTGCATCCGCCCGGCCGACCCGAGCAGTTGCGGGCTGCTCACCTTCCGCGAATTCGTGTGCCGTTGCTGATCGTCCAGGGCGAGCGCGATTCGTTCGGCACGCCCGATGAACTTCGGCCCGTGCTCGCGCCGATCGCGTTGCAGGTGACGTTGCATGTTGTCGAGAAGGGTGATCACGCGCTGACGGCGTCGAGGCGAGCCGACGTGCTCGCCTCGACGTACGGCGAATTGCAGGACGTGATCGCGCGCTGGATAACAGCTAAAACGCGATCCTGAACCCCAGCTGCGCTGCGCGCGACGCGTACGCCGTGTCGGAGTTGTAAATGGGCGTCGCGTACAGCGTGCTGTCAACGTCGGTCGTGAACGAGCCGTAGTTCGAGTGATCGAGCAGGTTGAACACCTCGAGAATGCCGTCGATCGATCGACGGCCGCCGAGGCGGATGCGTTGTTGGAAACGCACGTCAACGCGGTGCAGCGGCGTGCCGACGAAGCTGTTGCGCGGAATCACCGAGCCGTCGTCGCGACGGCGTGTGCCGCCGGTCGATCCGGTATCGCGCACCTGGCACGAGCCGCAGCTGACGCCGGTCCGCATACCCGAGCCGTAGAAGTAGAGACCGCTCAACTGGAAGCCGTGGCCGACATCCCAGATGCCGTTCAGCACCGCGCGGTGACGTTGATCGGTTGAGGCGTAGGTGTACTCGCCCTCCACGTCCGGCAGCAGCTTGAACGTGATCGGCACGCATCGCGCGTTGCCATCCGGCCCCTGCACCGTCTGGCACGGTGGACCCACCGAGTCCTTGACCGCGCCGAGCGTGTAATTGCCGGACAGCTGCCACCGGTTGCTGAAGCGCTTGTCGAACGACGCGACCAGCGCGTGCCAATTGGACCACCCTTGCATGTACTCGCCGTTGACATATCCCCATTCCGGATAGACACGCGCGGCGATGTTGCTGAACGGGATGTTGTCGCCCGTCTTCGGGTCGTAGGTCAGGTTCTGATTGACGTCGACTTCCTCACGCCGCTGTCCCGTGTACTGGTAGCTCAGTTCCACCGCGAGGTTTGCCGCGATCTGCCGCGACACGCCTACCATCGCCTGATGACTATAAGTGTCGTCGTGAATGGTGGTGGGGATCTCCGACGTGATTTCACGACGGATGCATCCGGTCGCCAGCGGTGCGGCCGACGTACAGAGCTGTGCGCGCGCCTGCGCGACCGTCGGAAACGCGCCACCCCACGGATTCATCGCAAAGTCTGCACGGCCGTCGTAGGCGACCTCGGGAATGATGGTCTGGATATTCAGGTTCGACTGATGCGCGGCGTCGTTCTCCAGCTGCGTGTAGTACTTGCCATAGCCGCCACGCACGACCGTCTTGTCGCTGATTTGGTACGCCAGGCCGATACGCGGCTGGATCCAATCGAGTTGATGTGGCCGGTTGCCCGACATCCACGGCTCCAGCTTCATCTTCTCGCCCATGATCCCGAGATCCGCGTCCCAGCGAACGCCGACGTTGAACGTCAGGCGCTGCGTCATCTTCCAGTCGTCCTGATACCACGCGCCCCACGCGTGTCGGTTGTTGAGAAGCCGGAAATCACCAACCGACTGCCGGTAGCGCACGGAGATCGGACTGAGCGCGTTGTAGTTCCACGTCGACCAGTCGAACGGATCGGGGAACATCGCCGACAGCTGCGCCGCGCTCGGCCGACGTGAAGCTCCGCCCGCGTTGGCCTGCAGCATCCCGTTACAGAAGCTGCACCAGTAGAAATGGAAGTTGTGCTCGAGGAACTCGCCACCCAGACGCACGTCGTGGCGTCCCTTTGCGTCGAATGACATCGTGAAGTCGTCGCGCGCCTGGACTGTCCGCTGGCCGATCATCTGCGGCAGGTTCGTCGCGGTGCCGATGTTGTAGCCGGTGATCTGGATGCGCGGCGAGCCGCCGAGCGTTGCGCTGTTGCCCGCACCGGTGACCGCGCCCTTCGGCAGCGTGTGCCCGCTGATAACGGGATATTTGCCGCCGGGGAAGTTCGGCGCGGGTCCACCCTTATACGACGCGAGGCCCGCGATGTCCCAGTCGTACAGGTAGACGCCGCCCTTCAGCTCGTTCACCTTGTTGTTCGAAAGCACGTGCGTCAGCTGATCCCAATACTGCGTCGACGTCCTCCACCACTGCGACGCGCCCGATGGGTGCGTCGTGGCGCCGCCGGCGCCGCGCAGCGGCACGAACTGCGTGTAGCCGTTGACGCGCGCCGACATGTGCGTCTTCGGCGTGAACTGGAAGTCGGTCTTGATGCCCGCCGTGTTCTGGGTGCGGATGCCACTCAGGTCCTGGTTGAAGGCGGGGAACGGACCGCTGTAGACCGCGGTCTGCGGCTCGCGTTCGTATTCGTAGTTGGCGAAGTAATGAATGCGATCGCGCTTGATCGGACCGCCGAACGTCGTGCTGTACTGCTGGTTCGAGAATGGCACGACGCGATCCGTGACGTGGTCCTTCGCCGCCCAGTCCGAATCGCGGAAGTAGCCAGAGAAGGTGCCGGACGACGTGTTCGTTCCGGACTTCGTCACCGCGTTGACGACGACGCCCATGGAGCGACCCTGTGTCGCGTCGAAACGATTGGTGATGAACTCGAACTCGGCGATGGAGTCACGACTGAAGCGAGGCTGCCCGAAGCCGGCGCCGGCGACGCTGTTGGTCACCTGCTGGCCGTCCATGTTGATCTGGAAGGCCACCTGCGAGCGCGGGATCGGCGTTTCACCACCGGTGTTCGCACGGCTGCCGGGCGCCAGCAGCGTGAGGTCGAGCCAGTTGCGGCCGTTGAGCGGCAGCTCCTGCATCTGCTT
>DATJJE010000012.1:0-74177 GCA_035492455.1 Vicinamibacterales bacterium
GCCGCGGCCACGGGCATGAACTGCGTCGATTGCCATGTGTCGGACGCGGGCGGCGACTGGGCGAAGTACGCCGACGACACCGCGTTCAAACGGACGACCCGCCGGATGGTGGCGATGGTGAATACCCTCAACGAGGGTTCCTTTGGCGGACGCAAGATGGTCACCTGCTTTACATGCCACCGCGGTTTGAAAGTTCCCGCCACACTGCCCGATCTGGATCTGCAATATGGCGAGCCGCCGCCGGTGGACCCGGACCAAATTACACGATCCACCCCCGGCGCACCGACTCCGGATCAGATTCTGGACAAGTATCTGCAGGCCATCGGCGGAGCGCAGCGCGCGGCTGGCATCACCAGCATCACGGGCAAAGGGTCCTACCGCGCCTACGATGACTTCCAATTGTCCCCGCTCGACCTCTACGCGAAGGCCCCGGATCAACGCTCAACCGTCCAGCACTCGCCGTATGGCGACATGACCATCACCTACGACGGCAAGAACGCGTGGATGGCGGCACCAAAGGATGTCCGGCCCTTTCCGGTCGTTCAGTACAGCGGGGGGAACCTGGACGGCGCGCGCGTTGATGCGCTTCTCGAGTTCCCCGGACGCCTCAAGCAGGCGCTCACCAATTGGCGAGTCGGCCCGGAGAGCTCGGTGGGCGATCAGGATGTCCAGATCGTTCAGGCCACCACGACGAGTGGCTTTCTCGTAAAGCTGTATTTCGACAGCAAGACCGGCCTGCTCCTGCGTTCGGTGCGATATTCGGATTCTCCGGTGGGCAAGGTGCCCGTGCGCGTCGATTATTCGGACTATCGGGCGGTATCCGGTGTGAAGGTTCCGTTCAAGCGCGTGGCGACGTGGACGGATGGCAGGACCGTTTTCCAGCTGGATTCGGTGCAGGTGAATACGGCCGTGGATGCGTCCAGGTTCGCCAAGCCCAAACCGCCGGCGCCGCCGCCCGCGCGTTGACCGCTCGTGCGGCCAGCATGTACGCTTGCGCCCTGGCTCGCCCGAGGGCCAGCCCACCGTCTTGATAAGTATTCGTCTCTCGCAGACTTGGCAGAATCCGGAGAACGTCGCGCCGACCGTTCGAGTTCAGATGGAGCGTGGTTTATGAAAAGGCTGTTTCAGGCGACTACGCTGGTGGTGGTTCTCCTTGGCGGTTCAACCCCGTCGTTCGCGCATCACGGAAATGCGTCGTACGAGAACAAGGAAGTCACCATCAAAGGAAAAGTCACACAGTGGCTGTGGACGAATCCGCATTCGTTTCTCATGCTCGACGTCACCGATGAGAACGGCAAGGTCGTGCACTGGGTCTGCGAGAACCAGGCCCCCTCGACTCTCGTCAATTTTGGTTTCACCGCCAAGACCTTCAAGGCCGGCGACGAAGTAACGGTGGTGATGGCAGCCGTGGCCAAGAACGGCACGCCTGTCGGGCGTATCAGCAGGATCATCCTCCCCGATGGTTACGTCATGAATTCCGAGGTGAGATAGATAGCACCCCGTCTTGTTGTGGCGCGCAAACCGCCGGCGGCGCCGCGTTGATCGCTCGTTGCGGTGAGCATATACTTTTGCCGCCGCGACCCCGGCCTTTCGAGTTCAAATCTGGAGCGTAGTTATGAAAAGGCTGTTTCAGGCGAGTTTGCTGCTGTTGGTTCTCCTTGCAGGTTCAACGCCCGTATTCGCCCACCACGGGAATGCTTCGTACGAGAACAAAACCGTGACCATCAAAGGAAAGGTCACGCAGTGGCTGTGGACCAACCCGCATTCGTTCCTGATGGTCGACGTGACCGATGAGAACGGTAAAGTCGTGCATTGGATCTGCGAGAACAACGCGCCGTCCACGCTCGTCAATTTTGGTTTCACGGCCAAGACGTTCAAGGCCGGGGATGAAGTGACGGTCGTGATGTCAGCGGTGGCCAAAAACGGCACCCCTGCCGGGCGTATCACGAAGGTCATCCTCGCCGACGGCTATGTGATGAATTCCGAGGTCAGGTAGTCGTCACCGCAGAAAGGACCATGGAGATGCCACGGCGTTTTGTTGCCTCAGCGATAGCAATTGCGGCGTTGACGCTCTCACCCGTTACGCACGCCCAGGCACCGGCCGGGGGACAGGGCCGCCAGGGAGGGAGAGGTGGCCGCGGCGCCGCAGCGCAACCTGCTCCGAACGGACAGAACGAGAACATACACGTCGATGGCTGGAACCGGAAGCAGGAGTCCCTGGAGGCGTCCGGTAAGAAACCTGGTCCTGCTCCGGCTCGTGACCTGTCCGGGATCTGGGAACCGGTGCCCAGGTATCGCGATGGCGTGTTTGCGAGCGGCCCACGCGACATGCCCTCGGACGCGGCACATGAAGCCCAAATGCCGTACACGCCGATGGGAAAGCAGGCGATGGCGTCCCATAAATCGGGGTTCGGAGTAAACATCGCGCCAATTGCGGAGATCAACGATCCGTTCGACAACTGTGACCCGATCGGGTTCCCGCGGATAATCCTCTTCAACCTGCGAGCGGTGCAGATCGTTCAAACGCCGAAACAGGTCCTGATGCTCTATCAGAACACACGGACGTTCCGCACAATCTGGTTGGACCGGGAGCTCCCCAAACCGGCCGAGATTACCGAGCCGCGATGGTTCGGCTATTCAGTTGGTAAGTGGACGGACCCGACGACGCTGGTTGTCTCCACCACCGGGTTGGACGAGAGCACCTGGATCGACAATGTTGGCCGGCCGCACAGTGACCAACTGGTGGTGGAGGAAACCTATCATCGCGTGGACCAGTTCAACATCGACCTCACCGTCAAGATCACGGACCCGGTGATGTATACACAACCGTGGTACCCGCTGAAGAATTTCCGGCTGGGAATGAATTCGGACGACTTTGATATTCGCGAGATGATTTGCGCGGTGTCGCAGCAGGCGCTGTTCAATCAGTTGTTGAAAAACACAACGGATCCAGCCCCGGAAAAGAAATAAGGCTGTCACGCAAGAAAGCCGGATATCACACCACGTGACATCCGGCTTTTTTCATGTCTGTGTTCCCCTGATACCTGACACCTGATACCCGATACCCGTCAGTCCCACTGGTGCTCGACGCCGTCACCTCGCGCCTTGTCGCCGTGCATCGGCGTCACGAATCCGAGCAGGCAGCCGGGCGATCCATCGCGCAGCAGATGGCAGCGCGCCTTGATCCTGTCGCCCACTTTCACGTCTTCTTTGCCGACACCGTTGCGGAAGATCCCCTGCGGGCCCGTTGCTTCGAGCGCCCAGATGGTCGGCTCGCCCCCCTTCGCATCCTTGACCTCCAGGTAGACCCACGAATGCGGCAGCAGGTAATGGATCTCGGTGACGGTTCCTTCCATGTCGGTCCACTTCGTCACCTCGTAGGCGTTGTGGGAATGATGCGCCCATGCGGGCAGCACCACGGCAAACAGGCCAAGGGCCGCGAGACCAAGCAGCTTCTTCATCTCTACCGTCCTTGCGCAGCCTGACCCTGCGCGCCCTGATTACCCTGATTGGCGAGCGGCGGCTTGGGATAGCCGTTCGAATACATCATCAAGCCGGAATACTGGTAGCGCACCGGCTTGTAGTTCTCGTCGAGCATGCGCAGCGAGATCTGGAACCAGTTCGCCGCCGGCGCGTTTTTCGGCACCGTGGTCTCCACGATGTACAGGCGGTTCTCGTACATGTGAATCGCTGCATAGGTGCGCGACTCGTCGGGGTTGATGGTGTGGACCTCGTGCCCCTCGATGACGTCGATGTTGTAGTGCGCGAGATGCGTCACCTTGGCGGCGCGCTCGATGATGTTCCACGTCGCCCACATCATCGCCCCGCGAATGTCCTTCACCGTTTCGTCCTGGCAGGCGTCGCCGACCAGATCGCGGCGCTGCTGCGGCGTCAGCTTCGGGTTATCGGCGCCGGCGTCGTGAATGCACTTCACGTTGCGCGCCGCATGCATCTTCGGCACGTCACGGTAGTCGACGACGGTCACCTTGTAGTGATTGCGTCCCTGATCGGCGGTGTAGACGCGGGCGGGCAGCGGATCGAGACGGTACTCGTCCGGATACGTCGTCTGCTCGACCTTCGGCTCGACGGGCATGTTGATGCTGAAGTAATCGAGCTTGCTGACGTAGTCGATCGGCTCCTGCGCGAACGCAGGAAGCGCGCTGATGAGCAGGAGCGCAGGCAGCAGGGCGGTGACTCGCATGGCGGTGTCCTCTTTAAATGACCTCCGACCCCATTTAATTCGTCGCGGTCAGTTTCCCCTGCGCCGCGAGGCGCGCCCGTGCGCACTCGAGAATGATGTCCATGTAGCGATCTGCCTTGTTCTTCGCCAGCAGCAGCGGATGCATCCCGGTCGGATACTTGTCGCGTATCGCCTCCATCGTCATCAGGCTGTTCATGAGGATGTCGGGATGGCTGCCGAGGAACGACTCCACATTCAGCTTCTTCAACTCGTCGTTGAAGACGTGCTTGAACGCGTCGAGCGAGTCCTGTGTCGGCATCTGCGTGCCGCTCATGATGGCGACGTCGTGCGTGCGCCCGCCGAACTTCGCGGGCACCACCATGCCGATCGTTCCCGGCGTGTGGCCCGGCAGGCGGATGAGCGTGATCGTGGTATCGCCGAGCGTCAGCTTCTGGCCGTCGGTCACATCGCCGTCCGGCGTGAATCCGGGCGCTGCGTTGCCGCGTCCACCACGCTGCATCGCCGCCCAATCCGGCATCGCCGCCAGCACCTTGGCGTGATACTTCATCTGCAGGTAGTTCGCGCCGCCGAAGTGATCGGCGTGACCGTGGCCGACCAGAATGTATTTGATCTGCGCGGGATCGAGGCCGGCCTTCTGCATTTCGGGTTCGATGACGTTCATCGCGTCGGCGGTGCTGTTCAGCGTGTCGAACAGGATGATGCCGGCGCCCGTCGGCACGACCCACGCCCCCACGTCGTTGAAGCCGATGTAGGTGAGGTTGTCGAACAGCTTGATCGGGCCTTCCTGCACGGTGGGGAGCCGCGGCAGGCCCTGCGCCTGACGTGCCAGCGCCACTCGCTGTGGACCGGTGCTGGTGCAGAACCATTTCGCCGTGTCGGCCATGTCCGCGCCGCCGATCTTCGTGGCGGCCGCAACATGCGCCTGCGCTTCCTTCGAGTTGGCGAACTGGTCCGCGGTCGGAAAGTTGTCCTCAGCGGGGGCGCCGCCGGCGCGGCCCTGCTGCTGCTGCGCCAACAGCGTAAATTGCGATGCGGCGACAAGCGCCGCCGCCAGTGCAAGCGTGCGTCTCATTTCGCTCCCGCAGTCGGATCCATCGATGCCAGATACGCGGAGATCGCCAGGATGTCCGCGTCGTCAAGATTCTTGACGACCGGCGCCATCAGCTTCGACGTCATGCCGTTGCGGCTGCCGTCCTTGAAGAGATACAGCTCGCGCGCAAGATAAATCGGATGCTGCCCTGCAATGCGCGGCGCCGCGATGTTGGTCTTGCCGATGCTGGCGAGACCGTTGAGGCCGGGGCCGTGGCAGGTGCCGCACGCCGCCGTCTTCTTGTTCGCACCGGTCTCGACGAGGTCCTTCCCCTTCGCCAGGGTGCCGGTCGGCACGTAGGAGACGAACTTCGTGTTCGGATCGCGCATGCGCGCCGCGTTGACATCCTCGGGCACGCTGATGATGCGGTTGGCGTTCGGCTCGGTCCCGCCTTTGGGATCGACGAAACGCATGCGGCCCTGGGCGACGATCGTCTTCGGCACCGTGTCCTGTTCGACCACGCGCTGATTCTTGCGCGGCTTCAGCGAGGCGAACCAGGCCGTCGCCTCCTCGATCTCCTGATCGGTCATCTCTTTGGCGATGCCGTTCATGCGCGCCACGTCGATGCGCATGCCGCTCTTGAAGTCCATCATCTGCTGCTTCAGATAGGACTGCGGCATTCCAGCAAGATCGGCCGACTCCGGATGACCGATGCCCGACATCAGGTGGCACGACCCGCACGCGAGCACGCCGCCGTGGCCTTTCGTCACGATCTGCGGCGCCGGCGGATGATCGTTCGGGAACCAGTCGGGCGGCGCCATGAGGTTGTCGATCTCCGCGGCGGTGTAGCTCTTGTCGCTGCCCGTGACCTTCTTCGGCCCCTCTTCCGTCGGCAGCGTCCCGGCCTGCACGGGGAAGGCCCACTGCGGCTCGCGCGGCGGCGGTGTCTTCAGTTGATCGGGACTGACCGCCGGCTGCTGCGCCGAAAAGGCGCCCGCCGACAGCAGCAACATCGCACCAACAAATGCGAACTTACGCATCGAATCCTCCAAAACGTTCGAATCGTTCGAATCGTTCGATTCGTTCGGAACGTTCTCGTTCGGAACGTTCTCGTTCGAACGGGCCGAACGGTTCGAACGACCCGAACGGTTCGAACGACCCGAACGATCCGAACCGTTAAATCTGCGCCGTCTGGTTCCCTGCGCGCTGGGCAAGAGCAGCCTTCACACGCTCAGGCGTAAACGGAACCTCGCGCAGGCGAACGCCGGTCGCATCGAAGATCGCGTTGCCGACTGCCGCGGCGACGATGGTGATCGCCGTCTCGCCTGCGCCCATCGCCTCGGAGTCGGGACGATCGATCAGCACACTCTCGATCGTCGGCACATTCGATCCGACGTAGAGCGTCTTGTATGTCGCCCAGTCAATCGAGGTGATCTTCTGATCGTCCCACGTGACCTCTTCGCCGAGGGCGCGTGACAGCCCCTGCAGCGCGCCGCCTTCAAGCTGATTGCGCAAACCGTCCGGGCTCGAAATCGGTCCGACGTCCTGCGCCACGACAATCCGCTTCGCGCGGACCGCGCCGGTGTCCTGGTTCACGTCGACTTCGGCCGCAAGCGCAACGTAGCCGTTATCGCCTTCGTACAGCACGCACGCGACCCCGCGGCCGGTCGCGACGCCGGTCCTCGGATTTCCCGGCTTCGGCGACGGACGTGTATCCCATTTGAACTGCCGTGCGGCGTCGTTGATTACATCCTTCAGGCGTGGATCGCTCAGGTGCTTCAACCGGTACTGAACCGGATCCGCCTTGACGTGCGCGGCGACCTCGTCGATGAAACATTCCTGCGCGAACGCGTTCTGCAGGCGCGCGGGCGAACGCAGCGGTCCGGTGAGGAACGGCGACGGCACGGTGTGCGTCAGCACGCGCTCGCTCGCGACGGTGCCGGTGCCGTTGTTCTTGCCGCCAACACGGCCTGCGACGTACGCCGGCACCGCGTTGTTGCCGTTGTCGAAATTCTGCGGATCGGGCGCGCCGGTGCGGGGCTGCACGGCCTGCGGCGCGAATCCAAGCAGCAGACCCGCGGACACGTTGCCCGGCGCGTTGTTGCCGGGACGATTGCCGAGCGTCGCCGACCACGTCTCATAGTCCCAGGCGACGATGTTGCCGGTGGCATCGAGGCCAACGTTCTGATCGACAACGAACGGCAGGCCGTAGTTCTCGCCCCACGCCATTTCGTCCTTGCGGGTAAGCTGCACGCGAACAGGCTTGCCGACGGCCTGCGACAGCACCGCCGCGTCGTAGGCGACCGCGTCGGATCCGTTCAGACCGTAGCAGCCAGAGCCGCGAACGTAAATCACACGCACCTGCTGCGGCTGCAGGCCGAGCACCATGGCAGTCGTACTGCGCAGCGGATACACCGCCTGCGTCGAGGACCACACCGTCGCGTTCGAATCGCGCACGTCGGCGACGGCGCACGAGCTGCCAAGCGAGCCGTGCATCTGATACGGATGCAGATAGGTCGCCTTCACCCGCTGCGTGGCACCCTGCAGCTTGGCGTCAACGTCCTTCGAGTTCACCGAGAACGCATCGCGGCGTCCCGGGTGATTGCGAAGGTAGTTGTAGAAGTCGCTCTGCTTCGGCAGGGCGGGGCCGGGATTCCACGTGACTTTCAACTTCTCGGCGGCCTGAATCGCCTGCCAGGGTTTATCTGCAACAACGCCGACGAGGTTCTTCTTGACGACAACCTTGATGTTGCCCGGCATGCCCGCCACGGAGCTTTCGTCAACGCTGGCGACGGTTGCGCCGATTGACGGGGGACGCACCATGCGGCCGTGCACCATACCGGGGACGCGCACGTTGTGCACGTGCTCGAACCGTCCGGTTGCCAGCGCCGGCATATCGACGCGCGGAACCGAACGACCCAGCACGGTCCAGTTCTGAACGGCCTTCCGCTTCGCGTCCTTCTTGATCGTCAACTCGAACCGCTTGCCGCCAATCAACTCGCCGTAGCTGACCTTCTTGCTCGCATCCGACTTGTGCGCGACGACGCCGTCGGCGACGTTCAGATCGCTCGCGGAGGCGCCAAGCTTCGTCGCGGCCATCGCGACCAGCGCTTCGCGCGCGGTGGCGCACGCCTGCGCCAGGTTTTCGTGATTGAAGTTGACCGGATGGCACTGGCTGCCCGACGACGTGCCCTGATCGGGCGTCATCGCGGTGTCGCACTCGACCAGGCGGATGCGATTCATCGGCACGCCCAGCTCCTCCGCCGCGAGCTGATACTGCACGGTGAAGGTGCCCTGCCCCATGTCGGCGCGTCCGGTATAAACCGTGACGTTGCCATCCGCGCCGATCGCGATCCACGAATCGAGCGTCTGCGGCGTGTTGCCACCCTGCGCCGACGCGGTCTCTGGCGCGATGCCCAGTTTGTCGGCGAGCTCCACCATCGAAAACGACACGAGGAGAGCGCCGGTGCCCTTGAGAAACTGCCTGCGCGAGAATTCGTCAAAAGTCATCACGCACGCTCCGTTGCATACTTCTTGATGGCGGCCATCATGCGGGTGGTGGTGAAGCACCGGCAGAGCACGGTGGACATCGCCTGATGAATCTGTTCATCCGTCGCTTTCGGATTCTGATCGAGAAACGCCTTGGCGGTGAGGATCACGCCGTTGAGGCAGAAGCCGCACTGGGCGGCCTGCGCGTCGATGAAGGCTTTCTGGATCGGATGTGGGTTCTCGGGCGTGCCGAGGCCTTCGAGCGTGACGACGGTCGCGCCGTTCACAGTGCTGACCGGCGTGCGGCAGCTGCGCACCGCGCGGCCATTGACGATCGCCGTACACGAGCCGCACTGGCCAAGGCCGCAGCCGAATTTCGGCCCTTTCAGGCCGAGGTCGTCGCTCAGGACGTAGAGAAGCGGTGTCGTCGGATCGACGTCCACCGTGTGGGACTGCCCGTTAACTTTCAGCGTGAAAACGCTCATGTGGAAGCTCCAGATAACCGCCGTAGAGGTGGACCTTTAGGTCGGCCTTCGGCGTCCGGAAGTCTCCCACAAACCCGGATTTGACGCTAGATCCGGTCACGTCCGGTCACGGCGCGACATGAAGTTCGGCCGTTGGTACAACAGCCTGAAACCGGCCCGCATCATGTTGTGATACGACGGATTCGGCCGCTGTGGTCGGTCCTCGCCTGTCTCGGTGACGAACCATTCACACCCCAGCGCGCGGGCATCGTCGATGCGCCGGGCCATCAACGCTGTTTGCGCACCTCGCCGCCGGTGCGACGGCAGCGTCGTCGCAACGCCAAGCCACCCGACACGGTCCTCGACACGCAGCGCGGCAGCCGCAACCGCAGCTGGTCCATCAAAGGCAAGATAGTGATGCCAGGTAGGGCGACCCACCGTGGCGGCAAACCATGGCCGCAGATGCGGAGGCATGCGGAAGCCCTCGCACGCGACGCGCGCAAACTCCTCGGACGACGACGGGTCTATGCGTTGAATGCGGAGATCGGTCTGCACCGCGGCAGCGGGCGCGGCGTCGCGGATGACCTTTGCCCAGTTGTCTCCGGCGGCCGACAGTCCGCGATCGGCGAGCCACGTTTCGATCTCACGTGATCGTACCGTCGGACTGACTTGGATGGCGTAATGCCGAATGCCGGCGCTTGAGAACGTCGCGAGCGCGGTATCGATGTCTTGCTCGGTCGCCGGCTGCTTCAGGCCAACGCCGGCCAGACGATTGAAGAGGGGAATATCGAGACCAGGCGCAACGAGGAGCACGCCCGCCGATGTTATCTCCGCATGAAAGTTCCACTCTGGCGGCGCGCAGCGCAGCAAGTCTGCGCACGCGCCGCCTTCGGTGTACTCGGCGAGCTCGCTGAGCGCCGCCGGATCGACGGCCCCGGTCAACGAATGTTGTTGCTGGCCGTCGCCTGCGGCGCTAGGACGTTGCTGTCGGCGGCCTGCTTGATCAGCTTGTCGGCGTCTTCCTTGAGCAGGAAACCTTCCGCCACCGCCTTTGCCGCGGCGGCCTTCACCGCTTCGACGTAGCCAGCGTGATCGTGGTACCGCTCCTCGAGCGATGGGCGCGGGTCGTTATTCGCCATCCGCTCCGCTCTCGTTCTCGCGAAGGGGACCATGCCCGCCGCGTAATTGCAGATCTTTCCCTTGTGGAAGCCCGCGGCGACGATGTTCCAGCCGAGATACGTGCCAAGCGGCGCATCGCGCAGAACGACCGGAACGCCGCCAAGCTCGTTGCCGTCGGCATCCACCTTCGGCACCTTTGCCTTCAGCACGTGCTTGATCGCCGGAGGGATCTTCGTGCGGATGCCGGAGCCGTCCACGTAGTTGAACTCCGGACCCCAGTCGTAATCGAGTCCCGCGCTGATCAGACCGTTCGGCGCGTCGGCGGGCAATCCCGGAATCGTCGGGAAGCCCATGGCGGCCTTCGTCGGATCGACGAGGAAGCCTCCCGCCAGCGTCGGGTACTTGCTTGCGGGCGGCGCCACGTCCTTCATCACCCAGTTGCGGAAGTGATAGCGCAGCGCGTTGACCGTCTCGGTGTGCGGAACCGGATCCGCCGCGAGAATGCCTGTGCCGAAGCTCGGACCGGGGCACATCGGCGCCGCTTCCGGAAGGACGCTGAAGCCGCCGCGGCCGCCGCCGTGCGCCGTGCTCGGGATGTAGTAGCGACGCACGTTTGCCGGCACCGGAATGTCCTTGTCGGCAGAAGTGCCGACGAGCGCGGGGCTCAAGTTCAGCGCCCACGCCTCGGCCGAGCCGTAGTGCTCCATGATCTTCGGGCACGTGTTAGTCGTGGTGCAGCGATCGAGCATGCTCTTCGCGGGCAGCCCGCGCACTGGATCGGGCCACGGCGTCCACCATTGCGCCCCCTCGCCGCCCGATTCGTACAGCTTCTGCGCGCCATCCGGCAGCGCGTAGCGGACGTTCAGCGAGATGCGCTTGCCGGCGATGATCGGCCACGCACCGTCATACACCTTGCGCTTCGCTTCATCCTGCGTGAAGCCGAGCGCGATGAGCTGACGCAGCATGTTGCCCGACTGCGATTGGCCGCGGCTGATCACCCACTGCACCTGCCCCGCGACCGGATTCGCCGTCCCCTCGGCATCCTTCGTTTCGTACTTGAAGAATGACGCGACGTCGCTGAACGCGGCGAAGCCGATGCCGAGCACGTAGTCATCGTTGGATGTGAACACCACCTGATACAGCAGCTTCGGATCGAAGCCGCCCTTCACGCAGATCTGCGTGGGGTCCGGCGTGCCGGGGAACGGGTGCTGGGCGTCGCACTTCGCCCACGCCCAATCGCCCGCTGCCACCTTCTGCTCTCCGATGATCTTGCCGTCGGTTGTCTCCGCCTGGTGCGTCGTCAACGTTGCTTTGCTCGTATCGAGGGTGGCCGGCTTGTAGGGCACCGGGTTGGCGTTGACGAGCATTGGCTGCGAGTTGACGCCGTTCGCGTTGACGATGCGGCCGATGACAAGACCGCTGACCGGCGAGCCGTCCGGGTTCTTTGCGATCGGCACGATCACCCAGTCGTTGTCAGGACCCGGGGCCGTGCGGCCGGAGTTGTCACCCTGCCATCCGGTGCTCAATCCGATATCGCCATAGCCGCGCTCGATCGGATTGATGGTGATGCGTCCGCCGCGGTTCGGCACGTCCTGCCACAGCAGGTGACTTGCCTTCGACATGTCGACCGGCTTCACCAGATAGAAGCTGACGATGTATTCGACCTTGCCGTCGGCGTTTCGCGGCGCAAGTTTGATGTCGGTGATGATGGCGTTGCGCGGGTCGTTCGGATCGAGCTCGCCGATCGCGCGGCCGGCCAGCGTTTCGTACTGGCCCGCGGACCCGAAAGTCGCGCCATCGAACGCGGGCGATACCTTCTTCTCGATGATGATCTTCTTCACGCGTGCGTCGGCCACCGACGGTGACGCGAGCAGTGCCACGACCAGGCCGAAGCTGATGTAACGCATGACGTCTCCTGTCCCGAAAAGTGAGGCGATTCTAGCTCATTACGGCCACAGCCACGCGAGAATGGCGCCGGTGACCGCGCCGTAAATGGCATCGTCACATCCTACTTGCCGAATTTGTCCTCCAGCACCGGCCACGCGGTGGTCCAGCGCAGCTCGCCGTAATATTGCGCCGCGCGGTCCGCGCTCCCGTACTCGTAGCTCTGTTCGTCCGTTCGATTGTCGATGTGCCGCAGATTATCCGCCCCGAGTGCCTGGTGCGCGAACTCGTGGACCGCTGCCCTGCCGATGCCGCGCCCGATGGCGTCGACGATCTGCGCTCGCGACGCATCGGTTGGCGCGTAGTCGATGGCGTTGTGCGCGAGGATGGCGAAGGCAACCGAGCCGAATCCGCCGAGCGGCCCGAATACGTGCGACTGGCCAGCCATTGAAAACGGATACGTCATGTGGTTGCGCGTCACCGTGATCGGTTCGCCGACCACGGCGACGTGCCAGAACGCGTCGTGATTGCCGGAAAGCGTGATGCGCAGGCCGCGATAGGCGCGCTCGATCTCGCCGCGCGATATCCGCTGCATGCGCGTTACTTCATCGGCGCGCAGCGCTCCGCCGATCTTGCGCGCGTCGTCCGCCGAGAGTGCGAACGCGGCGTCCTCCCACCAGAAGCCTGCCGCGATCGTTGCGTTCGAGACGCGCCAGGCGATCACCGCGGACGTGGTGAGCACGGTCGCAATCGCAACCGCGCCGATCACCACGTTTGCCGGCACGCGAAGTCGCATGCTGCTTATGCGCGTTTCAATGCCAGATACGCGAACCTCGACAAACGCCGCTCGCGCGATAGCGTACAGACCGCGTCGAGAAATCGTTGCAGACCCTCGAAAGCGCCCTCGCCTTCGATTGCGACGAGCGCCTCACGCCGCCGCGCGCGGGCATCCCGCCATCGCGCTGATACCAACGCCTCCGCGTCGGTAACGTCGCGCGCCTCCTGCACGACAAATCCAGCCGCACCGAGCAACCGCTCGTTGCATCCCGCGGGAACAAACAGATAGAAGCCGATGGAGCTGCGGATACGAATCTCGTCGCTGGTAACCGGTCCGGTGACGACGATCGGATCGGTGAAGAGGACGCGTCCACCCGGCTTGAGCACACGGTGCCAGTCGGCGAACAGGCCTGCCCGATCCGGCAGATGGTTGATCGCGTCGTTGCAGAAGATCGCGTCGAACGCGGCATCGGAAAACGGCAGCCGCGTTCCCGCGTCAACCCGCTGGAACGTCACGCGCGATGACAGACCTTCGCGCGATGCGGCGGACGTTGCAGCCTCGATACCGTGAGCGTTGATGTCCACACCGACGGCCGATGCACCGGTCTCGGCAGCAAGACGACGTGTCATGCCGCCGGTTCCACAGCCCACTTCGAGCACGCGGCTGCCGGCATCGACATGCAGCAGACGGAACCATTCGCGCGCCTCCGCCAGCGTGATCCAGCTTGATTGTCCAAGGTCCTCGTCGTACGTCTCGCGACGCACGTCAGTCTGTACCGTCGCAGCCAGATGCCCGTAATGCGTGTCGTACAGATCGACGTCCTTGCTCATGCCGGTCAGAACCTCACGCCTGCTCCTGCCGAGAACCGGAAATCGTGGCTGTAGAAATCCTCCTGCGAGATGACGCCGCCGGTACGGAACGATGGCCCTGGGTACTTCAGCATGCGATCGCCTGCATCGACGCGGATCACGGCGCGCGCTCCAGCAGACAGTTCGACACCACCGCCGGCATCGAGGGCGAACAGCGTACGTCCCCCCAGTTGACATGAGAGCGGCGGCGGAAAGATGAGAATGCAAACCGTCGGTTGGCCGCGGAAGTTGAGGAATCCGGGACGAAGCTTCGCGAACGGACGCAACGGCCCGATTCGAGGGCCAACCGTCACGCCGAAGAGTCCTTCGCTGCGGCTGCTGCTGAACGGTGCACGTCCGCCAAAATCGTTCGGGAAGAAATTCACCTCGGCGTCGGCGCCAACCAAACGGGACGGCAGCCACGTAAACCGCACACCAATGCCCTTGTCGGTCGCGTCGAACTCGCTCGATCGCACCGCGACGAACTGCGCCGCGACTTCCGCCTGCCCCTGCGCCGCGGCCGGCACGGCAAAGCACGTCAGCAGAACGACGATGACGACGATCACACGGCGCCGATCTGCTTCAGCAGGCTGAGCATGTCCGCGTCTCGCCAGTGATCGCATACCTTCCCATCGCGCAGATGAAAGATATGCGTCTCGGAAATGGTGTACTCCTTACCCGTCGCCGGCACGCCCATGAAATCACCGGTGTGGCGCGCGTGCGCGGTCACGCGCATGGCGACCTTGTCTTCTTCGGCAACCACGTCGTCGATTTTGAAGCTGACGTCGGAGAGGCCGGCGTGAACGTGGCGGATCGCCTGTTTCAGCGGCTCGATGCCTGACGGCATCTTTCCCCAGCTGTGGGGAGTGAAATCGTTGGTGACCAGCTTGTCGACGGCATCGGCGTTGCCTTTGACGAAGACCTCATCTATGAACCGCCGCACCGCGACTTTGTTTTCCTGAACGCCCATCCGGGCATCTTACGCGGATTCTGTAAACACGTCCCGCGCGGCGGTCACGCCGTTGAGTGCCGCGGGAAATCCGGCGTAGATCGCCATCTGTTCGAGCACGTGCACGATCTGCTGACGCGTCGCGCCGGCGGCGAGCGCCGCGCGCAGATGGTTTTTCAGCGCCGCCCGCTGCGTGCCGATGGCCGTCAGCAGAGCGACGGTGGAGAGCTCGCGCGTGACCGGATCGAGCGGACCCTGTCCGTCCACGCCGCCGCCTGACGGCCGCACGTACGCGCGCGCGATGCGCTTGACCTGGTCGACTTCCCCCTGCCGCGCGCCCACGTGCAGCGCCGCCTCGACGTGCCACTTCAGCTGCGGCTCGGCGCCCAGGGCACTGAGCGCCGCCACGGTGCACAGCTCGCGCGTTCTCAAATCGAGTCCTGGACGCGACAACACCTCGCCGAACGCGAAGTCGATCGCAAACTTCACGAGGTCGGGAGCGATATCCGCGGCGGCCACAATTGGCGCCGCGGCATCCGGACCTCCAAGGCGCTCGAGCGCCCGCAGGCCCACCTCGTGCCGGTCGGCGCTCACTTCGTCGTTGCCGTGTGCGTGACTGTCTGATCTTCCAGCGGAATCGTTACGACGATGCGATCGGCGATGTTGTGCGTGATGTGTCCCTTTCCGGTTGTGTCCTCGATGAGATTGATGTTGCCCGCTTCGATCGGGACCTTCTGGCCGTTGGCCACTTCGAGCTCAGCGCGCCCGCTCAGTGTGATCACGAACTGGCGCCGTGGGCCCGTATGCCAGTCGCCTGCCGGCGCCGCCGGCCGGCTGCTGAATTCCACCCCGGTCGCTTTCATGGTGGAGGTCCCATTCGGCGTCAGCTTCATTTCGACCTGTTCGGAATGCGTCAGGCCATCGGTGCCCGTGTAGATGCGCGTCATCATGATCGGCTTGCGCGCCGCCTGCGCGGAGACGACGTCCTGTTCACCGCGTACGCTCCATCCAAGGCAGAATGCCGCCACCAGGGCTAGACCGGTCAACAGTCGGCTTCTCATACGTCCTCCATCTACTGACACAACGCGACGACACAGATTGACAGGATATTTCGGTTCTCCGGTGGAACGGGAAGCCCGCGTTCTTTCATCAGCCGGCGGATGAGCGCGGCCGTCTCGGGGTAAGCGGTGGCCGACTGCACGCCGACGCGCACCAGACCTTCGGCATAGTCGAGCGCCTGCCAGGTGTGGCCGGCGGCGGCGGAGCCGAGCTTGTCGGTGTCGCGGCTGCCCCGGTCGTTGATCTCGAGCTTCGCGCCGCGATCGACGAGCAGCTGCACGGCGGCGTTGCGCCCCTTCAGCGCGGCGCCCATCAGCGCGGTGCGCCCTTCGCTGTTGGCATAGTTTGGATCGAGGCCAAGATCGAGCAGCATGCGAAGGGCCTCGACGTTCTCCTGCGGCGATCGCTCGTAGGTGACGCCCTCCACCCAGCCGATGCCGCCGGCGGCGGTCAGCGCGTTGTCGCCGTTGGCGGTGACGAGCGTCGGATCCGCCTTGTACTCGAGCAGCAGCTTCATCAGCTCGGTGTCGCTCGACTGCGCTGCGCGGATGAAGGGGGTGGCGCCATCCTCGAAGAACCATTGCATGGTGAAGATGGTTCGCGTCAGCGTATTGTCGCGAACGCGCGCGTTCGGGTTCGCGCCATGCTGCAGCAGCGAGCGGATGATCTCGAGGTGATCGAGATCCGGCTTCGGAACGGGATAGTCGCCTCCCTCGATGTTGCGGTTGTCCGTGGCCAGATACAGAGGTGTCCACCCGCCTTTGTTGGCGAGGTTCACGTCGGCGCCGCGGTCGATCAGCATCTGGGCGAGCGCGTAGTTGCGGTTGTTGATCGCCGTCAGCAGCGGCGTCCACCCGTACTCGGTCGTCTGGTTGATCTTCGCGCCGTGTCCGACGAGCGCCTTCGCCGACTCGATGTCGCCTTCGCGCGCGGCGAAGACGAGCGCGGTGAGTCCACCGCCCCCGCTGCCCACCAGACCTGCCTGCACGGCGACGTCGTCACCGTCTACGGAGGGATCCGGCGCCGTGCCGGAGGTGTTCTGGCCGACGCCAGCCGGCGGCGCGCGCCGCTCGATGGCCACCTGCTCGTCGTAGGTACGCCCCGCGGCGGCCGCGCGCTGGCGCCGCGCGCGTGCCTCCTGCACGGCACGCACGTTCACGCGCGGCGCCATGTAGTTCCGCGGCAGTCCCGCGGGGCCTGACGTCAGACCTGGATCCGCGCCGGACGCGAGCAGCGCTTCGACCGCCTTGGGATGCCGCTGCTCCGCCGCCCACATCAACGCCGTCGTGCCGCGCAGCTCTTCGCGCGCGTTGACGTCCACGCCAGCGGCGACGAGCCGCCGGATCAGCGCAACGCTGCCGTTACGCGCGGCAAACATCAGCATCGTTTCGCCGTTGGGGCCGCGCTCCTTTGCATCCGCGCCCGCCTGCAGCAGTCGCTCGACAATCGGCAGGTCGCCGTACTGACATGCCATCGCCAGCGGCGTCACCCCTTCGCGATTCGCCGTGTGTACGTTCGCGCCGCCGGCGATCAGCCGATCGACCGCCTGCAGGTCGCCACGATAGACCGCCCAGTGCAGCGGAATCGCACCATCGTCCGAGCGGCGCTGATCCTGCGGGTCCGCGAACGCCAGCGCCCCGCAGGCAACGAGCACGAACGCGAGCACGAGCGGCTTCACAGGCTGGCGAGTCTCCCCGTGCTGTCGCCCTGCACGTCCTTCTCGATGCCGTACATGTCGAGGAGGCTGAGCAGCAGGTTTCCGGTCGTCACGCTCTTCCGCTCGTAGTGCAGATGCCGGTTGCCTTGCAGCTTGCCGCCGGCGCCGCCGACGAGAATGTGCGGCACGTCGTAGTGCTGATGCTGATTCGAGTTGCCCATGTTGGTGCCGTAGAGAATCAGCGAGTGATCGAGCAGGGTGCCGTCGCCTTCCGGAATCGAGCGGAGCTTCTGCGCGAAGTAGGCAAGCGTCGAGACGTGATAGCGGTTGATGAGCGAGTAGCGCCGGATCTGCGCCGCATCGTCCTGGTGATGCGAGGCGCCGTGGAAGCTGGCACTCGTCCCGCCGTCCGGGAACAGCGGCCCTTTCGGGAACGTGTAGACGCGATTGGTGAGATCGCGCGCGCCGAGCAGGGTCGCTACGCGCGTGATGTCGGCCTTGAAGGCGAGCGCCAGCAGGTCGTAATGGAGCTTCACGTGCTCGTCGAACTGCTCGGGCACGCCCGGTGGCAGATCGAACATCGGCACATCGGCCGACGCCTTCCGCGCCAGCTCGAGGCGCCGTTCGATCTCGCGAATCTCGTCGACATACTGGTTGAGGATGCGCTGGTCGGAGGAGCCGAGATCGTTGCGCAGCTTCGTCAGCTCGCCGACGAGCGCGTCGAGGATGCTGCGCCGCTGCACGAGACGCGCGGCGCGCAGCTCCGGCGTGCCGCCGCTGCCGAACAGCCGCTCGAAGACGACCTGCGGATTGAGCTCCATCGGAATCGGCGCCGTCCGCATCAGCGGCTCGGTCGACGGCGTCGGCAGGCCGATCCATGAGATCGAATTCGTGTACGAGCAGCTGTAGCCTTCGCCGCAGTTGCTGGAGCTGGAGTTCGGATCCTCGACCGCCAGCTGCAGCGACGGCAGCAGCGTGTCACGGCCGATCTTTTCGGCGATCTGCTGATCGATCGTCGGGCTGCCGACCGTGGCGTCGGCCGCGGCGGTCTTCCGCGGCTTGATGCCGGTCAGATATGCCGCCGCCACCCAGTGATCGGATCCGGTCGTCCCTTCCGGCGGCTCGGCCGACTTCGACCAGAGTCCCGTCAGTACCGTCGTCTGGTTCTTCACGGGCTCGAGCGATTCGAGGATGAACGGGAGCTTGTCCGGCAGCTTCCCTTCAGCCTGCGGTTCCCACAGTCCCGGCGCCATCCCGTGCGGGAAGAAGATGCCGACGAACCGCGTTTTCGGCGGCACTGTTTGCGCCATCACCGGCGTCATCGCGTCGAAGAGCGGGAGCGCGAGCGTCACACCGGCGCCGCGCAGGAAGAGCCGCCGCGGAATCTGCTTTTTGAAGACGAACGACATGACGTTATGACCCTTTCGTGTTCGTCTGGAAGGGCGCGCTGCGCACGATCGCCAGCACGATCGCCGAGAACCGATTGTCCCGCTGCGCCGCCTCGCGCGCAATGCTGCGTACAAGCGGCATGTCCTGATATTCGAGCCCGCGGCCGAGCGCGTAGGTCATCAGCTTCTCGATGCTCACACGCGCGAACTGGCCCGTATAGTGCGTCGCGATCCACTGCCGAAGCTCGACCGGACCACTGACCATCGTGTTGTCGAACAGTTGCGCCGACGGGTCGACCGCCGTTCCCTCGTCCCGCGTCCGCCACAGGCCTATGGCGTCGAAGTTCTCGAGCGCGAAGCCGATCGGATCCATCATCCGGTGACACTGGATGCAGTCCGCGCGCACGCGATGCTCGAGCATCTTCTCGCGCATCGTCGGCTCGTGCACGGTGCCGCGCGCATCGGTGGCGCGCGCCGGCAGCGGGGGGACGTCGGGCGGCGGATCCGGCGGGCTCATGCCGAAGATATTCGTCATGATCCACTTGCCCCGCGTGACCGGCGAGGTGCGATCCGGCTTCGAGGTCGTCGTCAGGAAGGCGCCCTTGCCGAGCAGTCCGCGCCGTATGTCCATATCGGGGCCGAGCGTGATGCGCCGGAACTGGCTGCCGTAGATGTTCGGGATGCCGTAGTGCGCGGCGAGCCGCTCGTTGACGAAGGTGTAATCCGCGGTCAGGAGCTCCGTGATGGGCCGGTCCTCGCGCACGATCGTGTCAAACAGCATCTCGACTTCGGTGCGCATCGCCTGCCGCAACGGATCGTCGAAGTCGGGATAGAGCGCCGAGACGGGCGCCACGCTGTCGAGACCGCGCAGGTTCAGCCACTGCCCGGCGAAATTCATCGACAGCGCCTGTGCCTTCGGATGCGCGAGCATCCGTTTCACCTGCTGCGCGAGGACCGCCGGATCCTTCAACCGGCCGTCGGCCGCGATCTGCAGCAGCGCATCATCGGGCGGACTGCTCCACAGGAAGAACGACAGCCGTGAGGCCAGATCGATGTCGCCTATGCGATAGCTCTGACCCGCCGCGAGCGCGGCGGACGGCTCTTCGATCCGGTAGATGAATTGCGGCGAGGCGAGCGCGCGCGCGAGCGCGGTCTCCACGCCCAGCTCGAAATCCTTCTCCTGGCGTCCGAGCCGGTAGAACGCCATCAATGCGTCCACATCGGACGCCGTAGCCGGACGGCGGTAGGCGTGCGTGGCGAGGTTCTGAACGATGCGCCGCGCGCACGCGTCTTCGTCTCCAGTTCGCGCCGGCTTGCAGATGAAAAGCTTCGCGCGGCTGGGCGAGGTCGTGGCGTGCGTTGCGCCGTACGGCCCCTCGATGCGAACGGTACCGACGTGCGGGAAAAACGTGTAGCCCGGTGTGGGACCGGTCTGAATCGTCGAGCGTTTGAAGTGGCGATCGAGGTCGAGCAGCGGCGCGTACTGCGTGGCAAGGAACGTCACACCGACCATGTGCGCGCCGGCGGTGACGTGCGTGCGGACGCGCATCGGCGCGCCCTTGCCGAAGAAGGCTTCGGGACCATCCTGGCCGGTGCGTGCCGCCTCCTGCACGCGGCCGCCCGGACATTGCGTCCGCGGCGCGCGTCCGCCGCCATTCCAGTCCACCAGCGCGAGACGCTGGTCGTCGAGCAGGAACTCGAGCTGCTCGCAGGGCACCGACCCGAAGCCGATCGGCGTCATGTTGTCGCCGAAGATGGGCGTGACCGTAATCGTGTAGTCGCCGTCGGAGGGAAACAGATGCTGCACCAGCAGCCCGCCGCGCGTGCCGAACGGCAGCCCTTCCACTTGATAGTCCTGCGACGTGTCTTCGCGCGCGCGATACACGACCAGCGCCGGATCGTCCGCTTCGCCCAGGGCGAGCCGGCTGATCTTCTGCGCCGCCGTCACGTACGCCTCAACCAGTGTTGACGAGATGCCGAGCGCACCAGCGATGTTGTCGAAACCCGACGTCGAGTCGTCCGACGGCAGGTACTTCGCGGGATCGATCGGCAGATCGAGCAGATCCTGAATCGCGTTTGCATACTCCGTACGGTTCAGCCGATGCAATCCGGGCGACGGCGTGTAAGGCGGCGCGTCGCGATCGAGTTCGTTCTCGAGCCACGTGATCATCGCTTCGTACGTCGCCGGATCCGGACGACGGAGTTCGGCGGGCGGCATCATGCCGGCGCGCAGCTTGCGGGCGACCAGCTCCCACGTCTTCGCGTCGCGATGGACGTTGGCCGTATCGAGCGTGTCGAGCGCGAGCTTCTTCGCGGAGTCGAGGCCAGCGGCTTTCGCGCGCTCGCTGTGGCAGCCGTAGCAGAACTGCTGGAAGAGCTGCTGTTCGCGCGCAGCGGTGATCGGCGCCGTCGCCTGCTGCGGCGCCTGCGAGGCCTTGACGAACATGCTGCCGGCGGAGACGAGCCCCGCCAGCAGCAGGAGGACGCGAGTCGATACTCGCAAGGGATCTCCCGAATCAGAACAGGTATCGGAGCGCGAACTGCATCACGCGCGGGCTCGCCGCGGCCGAGAACGACGTGATCTTGCCGAACGTCGTCCCGGAACTCAGGTTTACGCCCGGGTTGCCGGGGATGAACCAGTTGAACGCGTTGAACGCCTCGACGCGCGCCTCGATCTTGTTCGTGCTCGACAGCGCAAACTGCCGCACGATCGATAGATCGACAGTCTTGAATCCCGGCCCGTCGTAGCCGTTGCGAACGGACGTGCCGTAGGTGCCGAGCGGCGCAAGCGCGAACGCTGACGCGTTGAACCAGTTGTTGATGCTGCCATCGCCGTAGACGTTATCCGACACCTGGTTCGCTCGCTGGTTGGTGGCCTGCATACCGGACAATGCGCGATCCGCGCCGGCTTGGATCGTCAGCGGCGTACCCGAAGACCCACGGAAGACGCCCGATATCCTCCAGCCCGACGCGAGCCTTCTCGCGGTCGCATTGGTGAGCTGCGGCGACTCGATGCTCGCGGTGATGTTGAAGATGTGCTTCCTCCACGCATCGCAGCGCCCCTTGTCTGCGTCGAAAGCCTTCTGAGCTTCCCCCTCAGACGGTGGGTTGATGAGCGATACCGGAATCTGATAGCCGGTCGCCACATTGAGGGGACCCTGTCCTTGGTTGATCAGACCCTCGCAACGCGACACGGTGTAGTTGCCGCTCGTCGTAAATCCGCCGCCGAGGCGACGCTGCACCGACAGCAGCAGTCCCTGATAGTCCTGCCAGCCTGCGTCAGTAACCCAGTCGAGGTACCCATAGTACTGCCCGACCGCTGGGTTCAGGAGGCTGAGTTCGCGACGCTGATCGAGCGAGGTGGTGCAATTGGCGAACGTCTGTCCGCCAGCCGTGCACGCAGCCGTTGCCGTCGCTCCCGGCGTCGTGACAAGACCCGGATTGCCGTCGACGACGCCCCAGACATTGAACATGTGGTTGCCGAGGTAGGTCGCCGAAACCGCCATGTTGGAGCCGAACTGTCGCTGAACCGCGACGTTCCAGCTGTGGTTCCGCGTCGTCTTGATGTCGTAGGGCACCGTGATGAACAGAGGGTACAGCGCCGATCCCCACGGGTACGCCGACGGGGAGATCGGGTACGGATTGGTCCTGCCGACAGAGCCCCACGGATCGTCGAACAGCGCGCCAGTGAGCCGCTGCTCCAGGCCGAACGGCGGCGCCGAGCGCGAATCGAAGAAGAACTGGCCCGTCACAAAGTCACCGGTCATGCCGTAGCCGACGCGCACCGATGTGCGGCCGTCGCCGTTCGGGTCCCACGCCAGCCCCAGGCGCGGCGCGATGTTGGACCAGACCGTCTTCATGCCGGTCGAACCCGGAAAGCCCGGATCGCCGGGATAGTACAAACCGACTGGCGCCTGCGGGTACACCGTGCTGCGCGTATTCGAGCGGACGCGCGCCATATCGAACGCGTAGAACGCGCGGTCCTTACTGTTCTGCGGGAACCACGGCTCCCACCGCGCGCCGTAGTTGAACGTGAGATGTGACGACAAGCGCCACGTATCCTGGCCATAGAAGGCCATGTAAGGCTGGGTGATGTCCTGGCGGAACGGCGTCGACTCGCGGAACTCGAACATGCGGCCGAGCAGGAAATCTCCAAGCGGAAGGCCCGTGACCGAGCCGTTGAACGAAATTGGACCCATCGAGCGCACGTTGGATTCCGTTTTCCAGTCGGATAGCGAGAACGCGCCGCCCAGGCCGTACTGATGCCCTCCGCGCACCATCGTGAAGTCGTCCGACAGGAGGTACGTGTTTGGCTTGTAGAACGAAAAGGTTTCCGTCCCCGTATTGATGGAGAAGGCGCCCGTGGTCGTGATGTTCATGTAGTGCGGCACATGGCTGTACATCTTCACGCCCACGTCTTCGGGACCGAACATGTCGGCGTGGGTGCGAAGGATGCGCGTCCGATTCACCGCGACGCGCACGTTATTGATCATCGTGTTGCTCATCACCCACGTCTCGCCGATGGCCAGCGAGTGCGACGCGTTGTCGCGGCCACCGGCGCCCGTACCCGCGGCCGCGAGGATGTTGCCGCCGGAATTGGCGAATGCCGGGTCCCAGAACGTCGTCGCCAGCTGATAGCGCGCGAACAGTTGGTGGGCGGGGTTCACCTGCCAGTCGACCCTGCCAATCGGCTGCTTTTCACGCGGCTTGGTCGTCTGCGAATAGGCGACCTGGCCGCATGGATCCGTTGTCGTCGGCAGCATCTTGGCGATCTTCACGGCCGCCGGGCTCAACAGCGCCGGATTGATCCGGTTGTTCGTGAAGCCGAGCGCGGCGGGGAGCGTCAGGTTGCCTTGCGCCCGGCACTGCGCGGAGGCGACGGTGGAGAAATCGCCCTCCAGCATGGCCGGCGTCGGGATGAACGTAATGATGTCGGCGGGAGTCTGCGTCGTGCGCGTCCCCTGATAGCCGACAAAGAAGAACACGCGGTCCCTGACGATCGGTCCGCCTAACACCCCGCCGAACTGATTGCGTACCAGGCCGTCGTCGAAGCGTTTCCCTGTCGCCTTGTTGATCGATGCGAACGGGCTGGTCGCATTGAAACGATGGTGTCGAGCAAATTCGAACACGTCGCCATGAAACGCGTTGGTGCCCGATTTCGTGGCGAAGGAGGCGGTGCCGCCCGCCTTGTATCCGTTCTGCGCGTTCTGCGAACTGGTTTCAATCTTGAACTCCTGCACCGCGTCCGGGAACGGCAGTACCAGGTTGTCCCCGTCGTACACGTTGTTGTGCAGCGCGCCGTCGAGCAGATAGGCAACGCCGAACTGCTGGCCGCCGGCGATGGCGATCCCCCGTGTCTGCGTCAGGCTGCGGCTCGACGGATTGCCGGTGTCCACCGCGGCGCCAGCGGTGACGATCAGCGATGCGACGTTGCGCCCTTCCATCGGCAGCGCTTCGACCTGCTCGTTGGTCATGACCACTCCGACGGCGGGATTACGCGTCTCGACCAGAGGCGCCTGGCCTTCGACCGTCAGCGTTTCGGAGAGTTGCCCCAGCTGAAGCGTGATTTTGATCACCGGGTTGGCGTTGACCTGCAGCGTGATGCCGCTCTGCGCGTAGCTGCGGAACCCCGCGAGCGACGCCTCGAGACGATAAGGACCAATCGGCAGGTTCAGGAGCGCAAACGAACCCGTCTCGTCGGTTACCCCTTCACGCCGGAACCCAGTGTCGGTCTGAATGGCCACAATCGTGACGCCCGGCAGGACGGCGCCGCTGGAATCCGCGACGTTGCCGTTGATTTGCGCCGTCGCCTGCGCCCACGCATTGGTGGACGCGAGCGCGAGAAGGATCAAACCGACCAGGACGCCCCGAGTGCGATTCATTCAAGACCTCCAAAAAGAAGGTTCACGCAACACCGAAAGTCGATGAGTGCCGCTCGAAGGCCCGATAATCGGCGGGAAGTATATACCCCCGGGTTTCGTGTGTCTGCTCGACCGCCGATCGCGAAAAAAAAGGCACGGCGCGTATCACGCGCCGTGCCTGCAGGCCTGTCGCCTGTCGAGATGCCTAGAAGACGTACTTCAAGGCGAACTGCATGACGCGCGGATCCGCGCCGAGGGTCTGGATGCGTCCGAAGCTGGGGCTGCTCAGCGTCAGCACCGGGTTGCCCTTGACGAACCAGTTGAACGCATTGAACGCCTCGATGCGCGCCTCGAGCTTGCGCTCCGCACTCAGCGAGAACTGACGCACCAGCGAGAGGTCCACCGTCTGTCGGGCAGGTCCGAAGTAGGCGTTGCGCTTTGCGTTCCCGTAGGTGCCGATCGCCGGCTGTGCGAAGGCCTTCGCATTCAGCCAGTTGTTGATCGTGCCGTCGCCGTACGGGTTGTCGAGGATCTGATCCGGCCGCTGGGTGGTCGTCTGGATGCCCGAGAGCGCGCGATCGACGCCGGTCGTCACATTGAGCGGCGCGCCCGAGCTCGAGCGATAAACGCCCGAGAGCCGCCACCCGGACGCGAGCGCGCGCATTGCCGCGCCCTTGAAGTCGGGGCTCTCGACGGTCGCCGTGCCGTTGAAGATGTGACGGCGCCAGTTGGTGCAGTAGCCCTTCTCCGATTCGAAAATGCGCTTCTGCTCCGCTTCCGACGGCGGATTGATCATCGAGATCGGAATCATGTACCCGGTCGCGACATTCAGCGGAGCATCGCCCTGGCTGATCAGACCCGTGCACGTTGACACGGTGTAGTTCGCGCTGACCGCGACTCCATGGCCGGCGCGGCGCTGCGCCGACAGCAGCAGACCGTGGTAGTTCTGCCAGCCGGCGTCGGTGACGTAATCGAGGTAGCCGTAGTACTGACCGACGGCTGGGTTCAACAGGCTCAGCTCACGCCGCTGATCGAGTGCGGCGCCGCAATTGGGGAACGTCTGCGTCCCGCCGCCCGGCACGTTGACCGTGCACGCGGCGCTCGTCGAGGCAATCGGCGTCGCCGGCGCCACACCGGGGTTGCCATCGACCGCGCCCCACATGTGAACCATGCGGCTGCCGATGTAGGTCGCCGACACCGCCATGTCGGTGCCGATCTGCTGCTGATAGCCGACGTTCCAGCTGTGGTTGCGCGTGGTCTTCAGGTCGTACGGAATCGAGATGTAGAGCGAGTAGAGCGCCAGGTCGTACGGATATTTGTTGAAGTCGACCGGGAACGGATTGGTTCGCCCCACCGATCCCCAAGGATCGTCGAGCAGCGGCCGGATCAACCGCTGTTCCAGGCCGTTCGGCGGCGCGGAGCGCGAATCGAACAGGAACTGTCCTGTGACAAAATCGCTGGTCAGACCGTAGCCGGCGCGGACCGACGTCCGTCCATCACCGGTCGGATCCCACGACAGACCCACGCGCGGCGCGACGTTCCCCCACTGCCGCCGCATGCCGGCCTTGGTCGGGAAGCCCGGGTCGCCCGGGTAATAGAGGCCTGGGTACGACTGCGGGTACACCGTGCTGCGGGTACCGGCCTTCAGTCGGTTGATGTCGAAGTTGTACACCCGTTTGTCCTGCGATTCCTGCGGGAACCACGGCTCCCACCGCATCCCGTAGTTCAACGTGAGCTTCGAATTCATGCGCCACGTGTCCTGCCCGTAGGTGCCGACGTACAACTGCGTGACATCAGCCTCGATCGGGACGAATTGGCGGTATTCGAACACCCGCCCGAGCAGGAAGTCGGCGAGGCCGAGTCCGGTCACGCCGCCATCGAACGACATCGGGCCCATGGAGCGGACATTCGTCTGCGCCTTCCAGCCGGAGAACGAGGTGGCGCCGCCGAAACCGAACTGATGGGCGCCCTTCACAATCGTCAGATCGTCGGACGCGCCCCAGGTGTGCGGCTTATAGAACGAATACATCTCGGTGGCGGTGTTGATCGAGAACGCGCCCGTGACCGTGATGTTCATGTTGTGGGGGATGTAGCTGTACATCCTGATGCCGACGTCCTCGGGACCGAACATGTCGGCGTTGGTGCGGATGACACGTGTGCGATCGACGAACACGCGCGCGCTGTTGACGGTGTTGCTGCTCAGAACGTAGGTATCGCCGACAACGAACGACTGCTGCGAGTTGTCACGGCCGCCCGCGCCCGTCCCGAACGCCGCGAGGATGTTGCCGCCGGCGTTGAGCAGCGCCGGATCCCACTTCGTCGACGTCAGCATGTAGCGGCCAAACAGCTGATGCTTCTGATTGAGCTGGATGTCCACGCGACCGATCGGCTGATGCTCCCGCGGCTTGGTGGTCTGCTGATACGTGACGCGGCCGCACGGATCGGTTGTCGTCGGCAGCATCTTCGCAATCTTCACCGCTGCCGGACTCAACAAAGCCGGGTTGATCTGGTTGTTGACGAAGCCGAGCGCCGCGGGCAGCGCGAGGCTGCCTTGCGCGCGGCACTGTGCCGAGGCGACCTGTGAGAAATCGCCGGCGAGCATGGCCGCCGTCGGAATGAACGTGATGATATCGGCCGGCGTCTGCGTCGTCCGCGTGCCCTGATAGGCCCCGAAGAACTGGATGCGGTCCTTCACGATCGGCCCACCCAGCACGCCCCCGAACTGGTTGCGCACCAGACCGTCGTCGAAGCGCTTGCCGGTTTTCGCATTGATGGACGCGAATGGGCTGGTCGCGTTGAACCGGTGATTGCGCGCGAACTCAAAGACGTCGCCGTGGAACTGGTTCGTCCCTGCCTTGGTGGCGATGCCCACGGTGCCCCCGGCCTTGTAGCCGTTCTGCGCGTTCTGCGAACTGGTCTCGACCTTGAACTCCTGCAGCGCGTCGGGAAACGGCAGCGGCAGGTTCACACCGTCGTAGACGTTGTTGTGCAGCGCGCCGTCGAGCAGATACGCAACACCCCACTGCTGCGCGCCGGCAATGGTGATGCTGCGGCTCGCCGTCAGGCTGCGGCTGGACGGGTTGCCGCTGTCCACGGCGGCGCCCGACAGCACGATGAGTGCGGTCGGATTCCGACCCTCGAGTGGCAGCGCCTCGACCTGCTGATTGGTGATCACCTGGCCGATCGACGGATTGCGGGTCTCGACTAGCGGCGCCTGCCCCTGAACAGTCAGCGTCTCATTGAGCTCGCCGAGCTGCAGCGTAACTTTGATGACCGGGTTCGCGTTGACCTGCAGCGTGATACCGGTCTGCACGTAGTTGCGGAAACCCGCGAGAGTCGCTTCGAGACGGTACGGGCCGATCGGCAGATTCAACAAGGCGTACGCGCCCTTGTCGTCGGTGACGGCTTCGCGGCGGAACCCCGTGTCGGTCTGGATTGCTACGACTGTCACGCCCGGCAGGACGGCGCCGCTGGTATCCGCGACGGTCCCGTTGATTTGCGCGGTGGCCTGTGCCCATGCCGTCGATGCCGCGAGTAGTAGTAGAAGGATTACGCCGACCAGGGTTCCCCGAATCCGATTCATTCAAGACCTCCAGAGAAGGTTCAACGAACAACGCCAAAAGTGGATGATTGCTGGTCAAAGGCCCGATAAATTGGCGGGAAGTATACACCCCGGGTCCCGCGAATCGAGTCCTGTCAGGACTGGGGGAGGCCAAGGAGCATCGCCGGGTTGCGGCGCGCCATGCCGTCGATTTGCACCTCGGTAAAGCCGTGCGCTTTCATCGTTTCTATGAACGCGCCAAAGCCGTCCGTGGGCAGCGGATTGCCCTTCTGGCCAAGGTCCGACGAGAGAATGCAGAATTCCGGGCCGACCTTCTTGATCGCATCGGCGAACCGGTCCATCCGCGCCTTTCCGTCGGCGTCGGTGATGTTGCCACCCACGAATTCAATAAACGCACCCAGCTTTGCGGCTTCCTGCATCTGCGGCACCGACATGCGGATCGGGTCGTTCATCGCGTGCGTGATGACGATGCGCTGAACACCCTGGCGTTTGGCCTCGCGTACCAGCATCAGCCCCTCTTCGGGTGACACGTGGCCGGTCGCGAGCACGAGATTGTGCTTCGCGATTGCGGCAATCACATCTTTTGTTGCCTGCAGCAGCTGGCCGTTCTTCGAGACGCTGACAAACGGGCGATTCTCTTTCGAGAACTTCACCTGGTTCTCCGCGTCGAAGGTCGACATCCATACCAGCTTGCCGCGTCCGCCGGTCGTTGCGGCCATGTACTCGACGGCTGCCGGGTTCATGCCGCCGACGGTGAGGTTCAGATCGACGCCGCCGAACACTTCGATGCCCGGCACCTGTTTGCCGACGATGTAGGCAAGGCCGGAGGTGTACTCGTAATGATTCTTCAGCACCAGCGCGCGCATGCCGTGCGCCTTCGCCTGCTGGGCAGCCTCGATCCCATCCACCGAGCGCGGGCGGCTGTCCGGCTCGGTGTGGACGTGGATGTCGATGGCGCCGGCAAGCGCGCTCCTCGCGTTCGATGGGCGGATCGGCTCCAGACCCTTTTCCTGGATCACCGGCGCTGCGGCCGGCGACGTAAGAAATTGAATCAACCGCTTCGCGGCATCGATGTTCTTTGCCGTTTTCGGGATTGCGGCCGAGAAGATCGTCACCTGCTGCGCGCCCTGGGGCAGCGGACCGACGATGGTGATGCCGGGGACGGGGCGCAGCTCGCTGATCTGCTGAAAGCCGATTTCGACGTCGCCGCGTGCAAGCGCATCGCCAACCCGTTCTCTCGCGTCGATAACCTTCACTTTGCGCGGTTCAATGGCGAGGCGCGGAAACAGGTCCATGCGCAGGTACACGCCACTTGCGCTATCGGAGACGCCGATCGATTTCGCCTGCAGCAACGTCCGCTTGAATGCCTCGAGCGTGGTGATGTCCGGCTTCGGGGCGCCCGTACGAACCGCCATGCCGATGAGCGAGCGGACGAGATCGACACGCGTCGCCGCATCAACCATCCCGTTCTTGATCAGCGGATCCAGGCCTGGGGCCGCAAGGATGATCACGTCGATCGCCTCGCCGCGCTTGAGACGGTTAGGAATGGCGTCCGGCGTTGCGCCCATGGACGCGCCAAAGCCGCTGACCACCTTGATCTTCGTCTGACGCTCGAACTGCGGAGCGAGCACCTTGTAGGCCTCGGTGAAGCCGCCGGATGTAACCACGCGCACTTCCTGCGCGGAGGCTGCGGTCGCAACGAGCAGCGCGACGGCAAGAAACGCACTTCTACGCGCGTGAACGGTTCTGAGCATATCGATCAACCTCGCGGCCAAGAATCTCGAGTGGCACGACGCCCGTCGTCAACACCACGTTGTGGTAGTCGCGCAGCGAGAAACGATCGCCGAGCGCCTGCTTCGCCTTTTCGCGGAGCTCGATGATCTTCAGCTGCCCCATCATGTACGAGCAGGCCTGGCCAGCGTACACGACGTAGCGTTCCACCTCGCTCGTTTCGATGCCGTAGTCGATGGACTGCTGCCGCGTCCATTTCTTCGAATGCAGACCGGTGTCGACGACGAGACGACGCGCGCGGAAGAGTTCCGCGTCAAGCTGCCCCAGCAGTCCTTCCGTGTCACCTTCATACCAGCCGTTCTCCGCGGCGACGCGCTCGGCGTAGAGCGCCCACCCTTCGGTGATCGCAGAAATGCCGCCGAAGGTCCGCAGCTGGAGAAAGCGCTCGAGGTTCTTGTTTTCAACCTGCAGCGCGATGTGGAAATGATGCCCAGGCACGGTCTCGTGATAGACGGTGCTGCGCAAGCCGAACTTCGTCATGTTCTCGATGCGCCGTGGGTACTGGAACGTACCTGGACGCGACCCATCGGGCGCGGGCGCGTTGTAGTTGGCGGCGGCGTTTGCCTCCCGGAACGTCGGAAACGGCCGCGCAACCACCGGCGACACCGGGCGACGGTCGAAGAGCAGTGCGGCGCGGCGCTCGGCATCCCGGATGATGCCGTCGATGTCGCGCATGATCTGCTCACGGCTGTCCTCCGACCGTGGGTTTGGGTACTGCAGATCGATCCGGAGCCTCTCGATCCGACCTTTCACGGAGCCATCGGTGCGGCCGATCTGCCGGAACAACCTGTCCATCTCCATCTCGATGCGGTTGACCTGCATCAGGCCGATTTCGTGGATCTCGTTCGGCGTCAGCTTCGTCGTCGTGAAGTACTCGAGAAAGTACGCGTAGGCCTCCGGTCCGCCCTGCAGCCGCCACAGACCCGCATCGTCTGTGGTGCGATCCGTTTGCGCCTGCAGCACCGCGATGGCACGCTTCCACGCCGGGTAGACCTGCGAGCTGACGATCTTTTCCGCTTCGACGCGCAACTGCTGCTGACGCGCTGCCGGCAGCGACTGAATCGCCGCCAGCCGATCGGCGAAGGTCGTCACAAACGGGTTCTGCGCCGCCGCCATGTCCGCAAACGACTGCATCTGCTTCAGCGTCGCGGCGAGGATGAATCGCGGCGGAACGATCTTCTTCGCTTCGAGGCGCCGCGCGTCGGCGGTCGCTTCGTCCATGCGGACGGACACCTGACGCAAGGTCGCGAGGTAATTGTCCGCGTCGCGTTCGCTGGCGACGGGGTGCCGCACCGTCAGTGCCTCGACCAGGTCGACGTTCACGCCCGTCATCTGCTGCAGCGGAAATGAATAATCGAGGAACGGCTCCTCCCTGACCTTCATGTCGAGCTGCCACTCCATGACGTCCGCCGCGATCCGCTGCGCGTCCGGCAACGCTGCGCGATTGAATCGCCGAAGCTCCGCCAGCCCCTGACGCGCGCGGCGAATCCGATCGCGGCGCCAGTCGAGCGTCCGCGGCGTCAGCTGCCGCTCGAATCGATCCTGTTCGTCGCCGGTGAAGTATCGCGTTGCCGTGGCCAGCTCGGGATCGTGGCGCACCCAGTCATCGGTGAATGCTCGGAAGAAATCGGAAATGGATGGCGGCTGCGCCGCGAGTGACCGACGCGGATCGAGCGGCGCCGCAACCACCGCAATACCAGCAGCAAGCAACTCGCGCCTGGTCATCTCATTCATGATGCTGTCCCATGTCGTCGTTCTGGCCACGCCCGTACTTCACCGCCAGATAGGTAACTGTGTCCCACGCGTTGTGGATGCCAATGAAGACCAGCCCGATTGTTCCGGCCGCGCACGCAAACAGCGCCGGCAGCGGCACGCGCGTCATCATCGTCGCCGCGGCGATGAACGCGACGTAGGCCGCCAGCGGGAACGCGACATGGAACAGCCAGTCCTCGAGCACGGGCTCGTAATCGCCCTGTTTGCGCGCGCGTCGCATCACGTCCATCGTGTAGATGACGCCGACGACGCCGTAGATGCCAATCGCGATGCTGGCGCCGGCCAGCGACGGCCAGGGCGCGCTCAGTGTCGCCGAGGTCAGCAGTGCCGCGCAGAAATGGACGATGTTCGGCGTGCTGAAGGCCGCAATCGCCCGCGGCGTTCCAGGTGCGTCGAGATCTGCGATCAGCGCGACCACAACGAAGAAAAGACCGGTGAGCGCAGCCGCAGATGACCCGACGATCACGTAGAAGCTCTCCCAGGCGGCAAGCGACGGCGGCACGACGCGACATGTTATATATCGACGGCGTGAGATACCGATCACGAACCACGCTCCGTGCCTCCGTGGCTTGTCAGTCCGCGATTCTCCTTCTTTTGGGCGCGTCGCTTGCGGCGGCGCAAGCGAACCCCGCCGCGCAAGCCGCGCGCCAGTGGCGTCAACAGCACGAACGCGCGATTGTCGACGAGCTGGTGACGCTGCTGGCAGTGCCGGACGTCTCGAGCGATAAGCCGAACATCCAGCGCAACGCGGAGCTGATAGCCAAGATGATCCAGGCGCGTGGCCTTGCCACGAAGCTGGTGTCGGTGCCCGGTGGTGGCAACCCTGTGGTCGTCGCCGAGCTGCGCACGCCGGGTGCGACACGCACGATCGGGCTCTACGCGCATTACGACGGGCAGCCACTTGATCCGAAGGAGTGGGCGTCGCCGCCGTTTCAGCCGACGCTGCGCGATGCGCCGCTCGAAGATGGGGGCAAGATGATTCCGCTGCCGCCCCCTGGCACGCCGTTCAATCCGGAATGGCGTCTGTACGCGCGCGGCGCCGGCGACGACAAGGCGCCGATCATCGCGATGCTGACGGCGATCGATGCGCTCCGGGCTGCGGGGCTGCGGATGAAATCGAACATCAAGCTGGCCTTTGAAGGCGAAGAAGAGATCAACTCGCCGAATCTGGAGAAGACCTTCGCCGCCAACAAGGAGCTGTTCGCGGCGGATGTCTGGCTGATATGTGACGGCCCGGTGTTCCAGAATCGGCAACAGTCGCTGATCTTCGGCGCGCGCGGCGTCATGACCTTCGACATTACTGTCTACGGCGCGCGCACCGAATTGCACAGCGGTCATTACGGCAACTGGGCGCCGAATCCTGCGCTCGAGCTGGCGCGGCTGCTCGCGTCGATGAAGGATGCGCATGGCCGCGTCGTCATTCCCGGCTTTTACGATCAGGTGACGCCGCTGACGCCGCTCGAACAACGTGCGATTGCCGACACACCGAAAGTGGACGCGCAGTTGATGCGCGACTTCTGGCTGGGCGGCAGCGACGAGTCGCCGCAGCCGCTCTACGAGCTGATTACCAGGCCCTCGCTCAACATCCGCGGCATGGGCAGCAGCCGCATCGGCGCGCAGGCGAGCAATGTCATCCCGTCAAGCGCCGTCGCTACTCTCGACATCCGCCTCGTAAAGGACATGACGATTGCGCGCACGCAGCAGGTGATGCGCGAGTTCCTGCAGAAGCAGGGTTTCTTCGTCGTCGATCACGAGCCGACCGCAGACGAGCGCCGCCGCCATCCGAAAGTCGCCAGACTGACGTTCGGCAACGGCTCGGAAGCGCGCCGCACGTCAATGGAGCTGCCGATCGCACAAGAAGTAATCCGCACGGTCGAAAGCGCGCGCGGTCCCGTCGTCAAGATTCCCACGTCGGGCGCCACCGTGCCGCTCGAGGCATTCGAGCGGCCGCTCGGGACCACCACCATCATGGTGCCGATGGCGAACCACGACGACAATCAGCACACGTTCGACGAGAACCTGCGCATCCAGAATCTGTGGGATGGGATCGAGCTGATGGCGGCGCTGCTGACGATGTAGCGGTTGTCTTAGGTGCGATGGTGCCGACGGTGCGAGCGTGCGAAGGTGCGTCCGATGGTGCGAGGGTGCGAGGTGCGGGGATGCCGACGTAGCAGTGGCCCAGCATCAACAACGGAGCACCGACGTATCCGACTAGGACACTCGGGGGCGTACCGCCTGGACAGTCATCACCAAGGACGTCGCCGGTAGCGAGGTAGCGGGTCGGCAAGAGGGCGCGCTCTCATCTCACCTGCAAAGACTAGGCGTCTCTTGCGGTCCGAGGGTGCCAACGGTGCGAACCCTCGCACATCGCATCTTCGGACGCACCGCCGCACCGTCGCACCCTCGCCACCGTCGCACCTCCTCAGCTACGCGAACAACAACCGGTCGCGCTGCTTCTGCGTATTCCCGTAGTAGTCCGCCCACCACGGCTTCTCCTTCGGCTTGCGTGGCGGCCGCTTCAGCACTAGCTGCTTCACCGGCTTTTCATCCTGCAGCACCCTGAAGTGATAGTGGTCGAAGATGCGCAGCGCTTCCACCATGTACGACACGGCGATGCGCTGGTCGCGGAACACGATCAGGTTCTCGCCATTCTTGGTGTCCGCCGTCGGTGAGAAGTTGTACGACCCGACGTAGACGCGCGCCGTCGGCTTGTCGAAGTCGATGACGACGAACTTGTGATGCATGCGCGTACCGAAGCCGCCGTCAGGCTCGGATCGGAAGGGCTCGGGGAGATGTTTCTTCAGCTCCTTGGCAAAGACCGGCGCGAGATTGCCATCCGGCTTCTGCAGCATGAGTCCGGCTTTCTTGTCGGAGATGCCGTAGACGAACTTCTGCGAATTGGTGATGTCCCGCAGCGCATCGCGAAGCTCGCCTGTCGTCTTGTCGAGAAACGCCAGCGAATAAAACAGCGACGACGTCGTGTTCGTCTTGATGTCGTCTGCAATCCCCTTCAGCCGTTCGTTGCCCGCGCTGTGCGGCGAGAACGTCACGGCGCCGTCGATGCCGGCCAAGCCGAGCGGCGTCCAGTCCACCGCCGGTGAGCCGTAGTGCGGCGGATCGTTCTTCCAGTATTCGTCGAATCCCTGGGTGAACGCCTTGACGGGTGCGCTGCCGCGCAGGACGAGCGCGTTGTTGTTCTGCACGTAGAGACCGCGCCAGCTGAAGTTGGTCGATCCGCAGACGACAAGTTGTGTCGCGGGACTGTCGACGATGATGGTCTTGTTGTGCTGCAACTGCTTCATGTGCTGGCGAATGACGTTGCCGGCTCCCGCTGACTTCACGAGCTCCTTGAAGGCGGCGGTTTCGGCGGATTTCGAATCGCCGTGATCGCTGGAGTCGTCCACGATCGCCTTCAGACGGGCACCGAGCTTGACCAGGCGCGAGACGATCTCCGGCTCGTTGAAGTCGTAGGCAACGACGCGGACCTGCGCCGCCTTGTCGGCAATCGCCTTGTCGAGCACGTCGAGCATCGCTTCCCGCGCCTCGAATCCCATCCAGGCAAGCGCCTTCATGCTCTCCTGCGCGTTCTTGTATGAAGGCTTGAACGTCAACCCGTCTGCGGCCTTCTTCGGCAGCAGCTTGGGAATGGCGGCCGCGCCGTAGCGGTCGACAAACGCCTGCGAGGAAATGAAGCCGCGCGTGAACGCGAGGTTCAGCAGGCCTGGATAGGTATCGCGCCGCAGCTCGACCGACACCTCCTGCACGTCGCCGTAGCTCAATTCATCCTGGTCGTTCATGAAGACGGGCGTCACGCGATAGGTGAATGCCCCGGCGAGCTCGGCGTTGCGCGGAAAGTGCACCCACCGGAACTTCTGGATGGGCGACATCAACGTCGAAAGCGTGTTCGGCTGCACCTTTCCAGAAAGCGGCATGAAGGCGAGCCGGTTTTTCAGCGCAAAGAACTGGTGTCCGCCGGGCTCTTTGTACTCGATGCCGAAGCCGACGAAGTTGTCGGGTGGTTTGGCCGCTTTCCAATTCATCGCCAGCAGCACCATGCTGTCGCCGCGGTACACCTTCAGCGTGAACAGCGCCGCGGCGTTCGACGCGGTGACGATGAATGGAGAGGAAGCCATCTACGATGCTCCTTGTCTCTGTTCGAGTCGAATCTGCGCGGCCCGCGCGCAGCCCTGCATCACCTGGAAGTAACGCTGCACCCACTCCTCGCCAATCTCGTACGGATGCGGCCCCTTTCCTCTTCCCGCGAGCATCCGATTCTTGTTGTAGGCGTTGTCGAACTCCGAGTGATTCGACAGCAGCACTGTGGCGTGCACCGCTGCGGCCCTGGCGGCCATCTTCTTCTGCGAGTCGATATAGATCTGGAAGTTCCTGATGCCCGGGTCCGGCGTGTTGTTGACGAAGTTGAACGCCGTCCCCCCCGAGTACGCGACATTCACGGTGCGTCCTCGATCGAGCGCGGTGAACGTGTACGACAGCGTTCCCGGCGTGTGCCCGGGGGTCGTCCAGATGGTGACCGTTCTCCCGCCAAGGGTGATCTTCATCCCGTCTGTCGCCACGATGTCACGCTTGGGCGCCATCGTCTTGTAGCGGTTCGGGAACTTGCCAACCGTGTCCCAGTCGGGCGCCCCCATCACCACGCGCGCACCGTACTTCTTCTGCAGGATCTCGGCGCCGCCGATGTGGTCGGTGTGCGCGTGCGAAATGATGATGTATTTGATCTGCTTCGGGTCGAGTCCAAGCTTCTGCATCCCGCCGACGATCAGCTCCTCGGAGTTGTACGGAAAGATCGTGTCGATCAGGATGATGCCGTCGCGGGTCGTGAGCGCCCACGAGGAGTGGACCTTTCCGCCGACGAAATAGAGGTCGTCAAATACCTTCGCGGGTTCCGCGTACCACGTATCGCGCGGCGGAACCTTCGAAGGGTTCGCCACGAAATCAGGAACGTTATCGGTCGTGTTCTCGCCCCCGCTCTGCGGCAGCAGGCAGGTGCGCACCAGCGTGCCGAGGAACTCGAACGCAGCGGCATCTTTCGCCGCCTGCACGGCCGCGCGGTACTCCGCGTCGAAATCTCTCCGCGCCGGTGCTTGCGCGAACACGCTGGCGGCGAATACGCCGCTCACGAGTACCGCGGCACACGACTCACACAGCCTGCTCATACGCGCTCCGTCCTATTCACTTCGATGCCCTGCATAACAGCGACATCGAAATTCTTCGATTCGATATCCATCAGGCCGCGGGCTTCAGAATGAACGATGCGGCTCTGATCGCCGGCTGGGCGCGGCGTGAGGTGATCGGGCTCTGGCGCGAACGTGGAAATGGCGAGGCCACATACCAGTGCTGCGCGCACCCCGGCGAAATCCGTGGCGATGTCATGAATTCCTCCGCGGATGCGGACGGATGCTAGCACGGGATCAGGTGTAGAATTCTCGCGCATTTCCCGATATTTCAGCTTGCCAATTAGTTAGATGCGGAAGGTCATTGCGCTGATCGTCCTCGCGCTGACGCTGCCGCTCGCGGCGCAGAGCGAAGTGCGTTACAAAGTGCGGCTCGCGCCGGTGCCGATGGACGTTGCCATGCGCAGCACGATTGCAGGCACCGGCTCCGCGATGGCCGTTCTCAAGGGATCGATGCTGACGGTGACAGGCAAGTTCGAGGGATTGCGATCGCCAGCCACCGCAGCGCGCGTGTACATGGGGCCGGCGATGGGCCTGCGCGGGATGCCGTTTGCCGATTTGATGATCTCGAAGGCCACCGACGGGACCATTTCAGGTTCGGTCACGTTGACCACCGATCAGGTGCGGGCTCTGGACAAGCAGCGTATCTACCTGCAGATCGCCAGCGAAAGAGCTCCGGACGGAAATTTGTGGGGTTGGTTCGTCCGCTGATCGAGGAGGACCGATGTACGAATTGGTGAAACGACTCGTTCCGATCGGTATCGTGCTCGCTCTGGTCGGCACGATGAAGGTTTCCGGCCAGCAGCAGGCGGCGCCGTTCACGGCCGAGCAGGCAACGGCCGGTGCGGCGGCCTACCAGGCGAACTGCGCGATGTGCCATCAGCCGGATCTCAAGGGGCAGGGCACCGCACCTGCGCTCGCCGGCGGTGAATTCATCGGCGGCTGGGGCACGCGGACGACGCGCGACCTCGTCACATTCATTCAACTGACGATGCCGCCAGCGAGTCCAGGCTCGCTCGGCGCGGATGCGTACGCCAATATCGCGGCGTTCATCCTGCAATCGAACGGCGCGCGCGCCGGCACGCAGACGTTGAGCGAGAACGTGCGCGTACCGATCGCGTCGATCGCAACCGGACAGGCAGCCGCTGCCGGTCAGGCCGCCGGCGGTCGGACTGCCGCACCGGCTGCGCCGGCGAAGCCGCAGGGTGTCACCGTCGCCGGCGAGGTGAAGAACTTCGTGCCGGTGACCGATGTGATGTTGCGCAACCCCGATCCCGGCGACTGGCTGATGCTCCGGCGCGATTACCGCGCCTCGAACTACAGCCCGCTGAACCAGATCACGACCGGCAACGTGAAGAACCTGCGGCTGGTGTGGACGTGGGCGATGAATGAAGGCGGCACCAACCAGCCCGCACCCATCGTTCACAACGGCGTCGTCTATGTGAACAACGCCGGCAACACAATGCAGGCGCTCGACGCGAAGACCGGTGAGTTGATCTGGGAGAACAAGTACGGCACCAACGCCGGCGCCGCCGCAATGCGCGGCATCGCCATCTACGACGACAAGGTCTTTGCCGCGACCGACGATGCGCATCTGGTCGCCCTGGATGCGCGCACCGGCAAAACGGTGTGGGAGACAGTCATCGGCGATCGATCGAAAGGTAATTACGGCGCCAGCAGCGGTCCGCTCGTGGCCAAGGGGAAAGTGATTCAGGGCCTGCGCAACTGTGAAACGTACCGCGAGGAGAAGTGCTTCATCAGCGCGTATGACGCGGCCACCGGAAAGCTGGTGTGGAAGTTCGAAACCATCGCGCGCTCCAACGAGCCGGGCGGCGACACGTGGGGCAAGCTTCCCGACCTGTTCCGCGCCGGCACCGAGTCGTGGATCACGGGTTCGTACGATCCGGCGCTGAACCTGACGTACTGGGGCACCGCGCAGGCGAAGCCATGGATGGCGGTCAGCCGCGGCATGTCGATGGATGACGATGCGCTTTACTCGAGCTCGACGCTCGCGCTCGACGTCGACACCGGAAAACTGGCGTGGCACTTCCAGCACGCGCCGGCCGAAGCGCTCGACCTCGATGTCGTCTTCGAACGCGTCCTTGTCGACGACGGAAATCAGTCTGTCGTGTTCACCGTTGGCAAAGACGGCGTGCTCTGGAAGCTCGATCGCAAGACCGGCAAGTATCTGGGTCACAAGGAAACGCTGTTCCAGAACGTCTGGGCGGCATTCAACGAGAGGACCGGACGTCCGCAGTACCGGCTCGACATCATGGAGCAGCAGCTCGGGCAATGGGTGCAGGGATGCCCGAGCACCGAAGGCGGACATAACTGGCCGGCCTCGACGTATCACGCCGGTGTGAAAGCGCTGATCATTCCGCTGAGCCAGAGCTGTCTCGAGATGAACGGTCAGAAGATCGAGCTGAAGGAAGGCGGCGGCAGCGGCGGCGGCGCGGCGCGCCGCTTCTTCGAGATGCCCGGCAGCGACGGCAAGATCGGCAAGCTCGCCGCGTTTGACGTGGCGACGATGCAGGAGAAGTGGTCATATACGCAACGCGCGCCGTTCCTCACGGCTGCCGTATCAACGGCTGGCGGTCTTGTATTCATCGGCGACGTCGATCGGCGGTTCCATGCGCTGGACGTGAAGACCGGTACGGTGCTGTGGGAAACGCGCCTGGGCACGTCGGTGCAGGGCTTCCCCGTGACGTTCAGTGTGGACGGAAAACAGTACATTGCGGTGACAACCGGCAATGGCGGCGGCAGCCCCCGCAACGTGCCCGCGACGATCGCTCCCGAGATCCATTCGCCTGCGACCGGGAACGCTCTCTACGTCTTCGCGCTCCCGGACTAGCCGTCCACAGACCCGACGAGAACGGTGGCGCAGGTAGGGGTTAGGTGGTTCGATGATTCAGTGGTGCGATGGTTCGAGGTTCGTGGTCGGGCGAATCACCGCACCCGCGAACTCTCGAACCACCAGTAGCCGTCAGTTCGTCGCCCTGGCCGCTGCCGCTCCCGTCGGCAGGCCGTAGCTCAACTCGGGAATGAACCGATACACCTCGTTTTCAATCGGCGTGGCCAGCGTAGCGTTGCGCCGTGCTCCGATCTTGTTCTGCTGCTCCTGGCTGAGACCCGCTTGCTGGAGCAAGGCTGGTCTGTCGATGTCTGCGTACTTGTCGAGCAGCCGCACCATCACGCGCTGTCCGCCAGGGCCCCCAGCGTTCAGAGTCCACACCCAATAGTCCTTGACGCCGGCCTTCCTGTAGTTCGGCAGGTAGTCCTCCCTCATGCTCGCGAGAAATTCGCCCCCTTTGCCCGGAAGCACGCTCGCGACCTGCACCAGCTGCAGCTGCGGCATTGCCGTGAGATTGCTCATTAGGCTCGCATCCTGCTCGAGCGTGTAAATCTCCGCACGCTGACTGAGAATGGTCGCGCGCAGCTTCGCGTTGTAGTTTGCATTGGCCTCCGCGCTGATGGCGCGCGTGATGAATCCAGGCATATCGAGCTGCGCGTTGTTGGCCAGCGGAATGATCGTCAGGCGCGTGAAGCCCTGACCCGTTGCGCCGTTGGCCAGCGTGTGCCGCCACGGAAGCCCTGTTTTCTTCTGCGCCGGAATCATCTCGTTCTTCTGCAGGTCCTCCCACACCGTCAACATGTCGGCCTTGAGCTGGATGGTGGTGACCTGGATGCGAACAGGCGGCGGTTGCGGCGCCTGGGCCCGACTGAAGTTGGCGAGCCCCGCCACGGCAATGATCATCGCCACGACTACAACTGTGAGCGCCTGGGGTCCAGTGATCCTCTTCAGCATGACGGACTCCTTTCGCGCAGCTCGCGGACGACAGCGCGTCCCGATCGCGTTGGCGCACGCGGGGAGCCGAAATCGAAAAATCGGTTTGGGACCGAGAGGTCGCTACGATACGCCTGGCAATCGCCGTGTCAAGCGATCTGTCTATTTGCCACCGATCGCACCCATCGCACCTACCGGGATTGCCGTCCAGCGGATCGCGCCGACCAGCTGCCGTTGAAACCGCGGATCGCTCCACGTTTCGGAAAAATGACCGAGCGCGTTGTAGTACGCGCGTCCGGCTCCGAACGACTGCGCCCAGGCCAGGGGATAGTCACCCGCCGCGCCGACGGATGCGGCATCGAGGCGCAGCAGCACCTGTGCGCGGCCGCGCGGGTTCTCCTGAAACGTGTAGAACTCCTCGAGCAGCGAAAATCGATCGCCGACGCCTGCAGCGGCGGGATGTGACGGGTCTTCGACGACAACGGTACCCTGCTGCGTCCACGGATGGTCGCGGAAGTACGCACCAACCAGACGTCCGTAGTCCGGCCACTCGTACAACGTGTCGGCTGCGCTGTGCACACCGATGAAGCCGTGGCCGCCCATCACGAAGTCGAGCAGTGCGGTCCTCTGCGCGGGCGACAGCGGCAGCTCGCCGCTCGTCAACGCGAACATCACGACGTCGTAGGCGCGGAGATTATCGGCCGCGAGCGCCGACAGGTCTTCGGTTGCCGTTACCGAGAACTCACCGGTCGATGCCGCGAGACCGGCCATTGCCTGACGCGCCGCCGGGATCGACTCGTGCCGGAACGCTGCCGTCGTCGTCAGCATCAGCACGCGCGTCGTGGCACGGCCGGACGGCACGACCGACGTGGGAGAAGTCGATAGCGTGTTCGCAGAACAGCCGATGGCGGCGGGGAGCGTGAGAACGATCAGCGCGCGGCGAGCGCGCGTCATCACAGCACGCGGGCGGCGCGCATCACGGCTTCGGATTTCCTGCGAATCTCCTGCGCGACCTCGTACGGATCGCCTTGCTGGAACTTCGGGAGGAACAGCTCCACCGACAGCGGCCCCGCGTAGCCTTTGTCGGACAGCTTGCGGAGGATTGTCGTCAGCGGACTGATGCCGTCGCCCGGGATGATGCGCGTCGTGTTGTCGAGCAGTTCGCGCGGCATGTCGGGCACGTCCTGGAAATGCACGTGGCCGATCTCGCCGGGACGGATTAGATCGAGGTCCTCGAGCTTGTTGTTGCCGGACCAGAAGTGATAGCAGTCGAGCAGCGGCTTCACACTCGGGTGCGCCGCCGCGCGCGTCACCTGCAGCATGGTCCGCAGCGTCGAGATGAACGCCGATCCGCGCGTGAACTCCGCCGTCATGCGCATGTCGTACTGCTTGACGACGTCGCCGGCGGAGCGCATGTTGTCGGCGCCGGTCTTGTAGTCGTCCTCGGCGAACTTCTGCATGCCGCCGACAGGCGCGTAGATGTGCTTGAGTCCGAGCTCGGCGAACTGCTCGCATCGTTTCTTCAGGTTCTCGAGCGCCGTGGCGTGATTCGGGTTCGGCTCCCACAACCCGGCGACGCCGCACGCCGCCGATACAGGCGTCAACCCGTTGTCGGTCAGTAAACGTTTGGCTGCGGCGAGCGATTCAGTCTTGAGGTACTCATCGAGCAGCGCCGCGGTGATCTCCACGTTTTTGATTCCGGCGCGCGCCCACCCCTCGAGCGATTTGCGATAGCCCGACGCGGCGGATGTGTTCTGGTGAATGGCGAGCGACATCTTCGTGGCGGCGGACGCACGGGTAGCGACCATCATCGCTACCGGCGTTACGATCATCTCTCGCCTGGACAGCACCTATTCAAGCCTGGTCAGCTTCAGCGTCGCGCCCGACGGCTTCTGAGTGAGCGTAAGCGCATTGCCGCTGATGGTGAACTCGTACTGATTGCCGGCGCCGCCAATGGCGAACTTGCTCTTGGCCATCATGGCTTTCGTGGCGAGCATGTTGCCGGTGACGGTGTAGGTGCCTGAGTTCAAGTACAGCGTGTTGAACACTGCGACTTTCTGCGCGTCGGTGGCCTTGTCGTTGGAAGGATAGTCAGGCAGCGGTTCGCCCTGCACACGCGAGAAGCTGTAATGCTGCTTGGTGAAGATGTAGAGGCCTGGCTGCGCGCCGTCCACTTTCCACGCGCCCATCAATGGATTTGCCGGAGCGGACTGGCCAGAAACGGTCACGGCGGCGACAACGACCGCCAACAGCGTCATCACGTATCTCATCGCTTTTCTCCCATTGCCTTCGCTTTCCAGATTGGCCAACTGCGCGGGTAGTAGCCCGGCGTTCCCATCGGTGCCGCCGGCTGCGGGCTTACTCCGCCCGCCTCGACGTCGGCCGGCGTGAGATAGCTGATTTTGCCGCCGAGCGCAATCGCCTGCGCCTGCACGCGCGCGTTCACGTCGAGAAAGATTGCGTTGCTGACAGCGTCAGGAATCGTGACGCCGACGATCGCCGCACCGTGGCCGCGCATCAGCGCCACGGTCCTGTTGCCGAGCATCTGCGCGAGCGAGGCGCCGGCTTTGTTGTTGTCGACGAGCATCCCAACCTGCCCCGGCACGGTTCTGATGTCCCACACCGGCGCGCCCGCAAGAAGGAAAGGCGCCATGTGATACATCGGCCGGAGCGCGACGGAGCTGTCCGTGAATGGCAGCACGGATGGCATGTGCGAGTGCACGACCGACTGCACATCGGGACGCGCTTTGTAGATCGAGGCGTGAATGAAACGCTCGCGCACGCCGGTCGGCGCCTTCGCATCCACCGCTTTGCCATCCAGGTCGTACTCGACGAGATCGTTGGCTGTCACGAGACCGGGGGCGAGATCTCTGGCCATGAAGAAATGATCGGGGTGCTGCAGGCTGCGCGCGCTGACGTGGCCCAGGCCGTCAAGAATGTTTTCGTTCGCCAGGATCCGGTTGGCGACGACGAGGTCGTCGAGAAGGGTGCCGTTGCCCGGCACCGGTGCGGGCCTGGCGCTTTGGCCTGCCGTAACGGCCGCCAGCGCGACACCTGCCACGAACACGATGACTACACGCCAACCGCTGGTGATCCGCATGTCAACCCCTACTTGAGAAGATCCTTCACCTTTGCGATGCCCGCCTTGGCGCAGGCGTCATCCTGCTCGAGCGTCGAGCCGGCACTTCCGACGGCGCCAATCGTGTCGTTACCGATCTGAATGGGGACGCCGCCGCTCAACGCGAGGATGTCCGTCAGATCGCGCTGTGCTTCGCGGCCCGGATCCTCTGCCGTCCGCTTCTGAAACTCCATCGTCGAAACACGGAACATCCGCGCCGTATATGCCTTGCGGCGCGCCATCTCGGCAGTCTGTCCCGTGGCTTGCTCGTCGCGCAGGATGACGAGGACCTGCGCGGCGCGATCGACCACGGCCACTGACGTGTGATACCCCTTCGCCGCACATTCCGCCTGTGCAGCTTCGGCGATCGTCTTCGCGAGGCCGAGAGAAAGGCTCCGCTGCGTCACGATGCCGGTCACGACGCCCTGGCCGGCGGCATTTCCAACGGAAACGACGACCGCGCAGATTGCAAGACCAAATCTCATGGGCGGGGATACTAGCATGCGCCATGACGGCCGATGCCGCTGAACAGAGCGTTCAGCTCCGGGACAGGAATGGTGCGTGAAAGCGCAGTGAACGTTCCGTGATCCGCAATCTCCTTTGCGGCCGTGAGAAACGCCGTCCATGCGGCGCGGGCCAGCGCTCCGCCGACGGAGATGCGACGAACGCCAAGATCGGACAGCTGGCCGACGGTGAAGTAATCGCCGCCAACCAGCACGTTGACGGGTTTCGGCGTGACGGCGCGCACGATCGCGGATACGTCCGCTGCCGACCGCACACCCGGTGCATAAAGACAATCGGCTCCCGCATCCGCGTATGCAACGAGACGCTTGATTGTTTCGTCGATGTCAGGTCGTCCGGCGATGAAACCCTCGGAACGGCCTGTCAGCAGCACGCCGGTGCCGCTCTGATCGATGGCGCGCCGCGCCGCCTTGATGCGCTCGACCGCGAGGTCGAACTCGTAGAGCGGCGCTTGCTTACTGCCGGTGGAATCTTCAATCGACAGGCCGGCGATACCCGTTGCCGCCGCGGCGCTCACGTTTGCGGCGACCGCTTCCGGCTCTTTGGCGAAGCCATCCTCGAAATCCGCGTTGACCGGCACGTCAACGGATCCAGAAATCGCGCGCAGATGCGCCAGCGCCACTTCGAGCGAGATCTCCGTATCCCGCCGACCGACGGACCAGGCGAAGCCGGCGCTGGTGGTCGCGACCGCGCGGAATCCGAGATTGACGAGCAGACGCGCGCTGCCGATGTCCCACGGGTTGGGCATCACGAAGCACCCTGACTCGTGAAGACGCCGGTACTCGGCCACCTGCGGTGTCATCGCGGCGCCACCGATTCAACGACGACGGCGGTGCCGTAGGCGAGCACCTCGGTGACACCGGCGGACACTTCGTTGGCGTCGTAGCGAACGCCGATCAGCGCGTTGGCGCCATGCTGTGCGGCGTGTTCGAGCATCAGCCGGAACGCGTCCTCGCGCGCCTTCTCGCACATCTGTGTGAACAGGGTGATGTTGCCGCCCACGAGCGTCTGCAGCGACGCGCCGAGGGTGCCGACAATGCTGCGCGAGCGCACGACGATGCCGCGCACCACGCCGATGTTCTGGACGATGCGGCAGCCGGGAAGCTCGAACGCGGTGGTGACGAGCTGCGGATTGATTGCGGTCATGGACCGCAATGCTAGCGCACCACGGCGGCAACGCGCGTCAGGTCACGACGCGGCAACCCCGGCGGGCAACTGCTTGCGATGATGACGCGTGTGGATAGCCAGGAACTGCGCGTAGTCCGCGACGGAGATGCGCCCGAATGCACCATTCGAGACCACGCCGCCTCGCTGCGCGCACGCACGGCATTCGCGATCGAATCGCATCAACGCCTCTTCGAGCCGCCGCCGCCCTTCCATCGGCGTCGCGGGACCGCTCGCCGGATCCATCGCCTTTGGCGCCTTCGCCCTAAAGGGGAACGATCCGGTCCGCACAATGCGGTTGAAGATCAGCGTGCGCACAAGCGGACGCACGAACGATGGGAGCGTGGGCAGTTTCGACGGCACGCCGGCAATCACGTTCGCCGATTCCTCCAGGGAACGCGCGACGTGCTCCACGAGCTGGCTCGGCGACCATTTCCCGGGCGCGCGCGGAGTCGTCCACACCGTGCCGCAGCGCTCCGCCGCAACCGCCAGTTCGTTCACCGCTTCCCGATTGGCAATAAGAGTGGAATCAAGATCTGGCATGAGAGCCTCCAAATGCGTGGCGCGCATCCTAGCACGGGCTCATCGAGTGCGCGCAGCAAGCGCGGGGAACACAGGATCGTGCGAGGCGTTCACCCCGCGAGCAGCGCGACGAGTGCGCGAACGTTCGAAGTCTCGAGCGTGTTGATGCGCGTGATCACCTGCTCGCACCTCTGATCGCCGAGCACCGGGGCGATGAGCGCACGCGCCTTGGCGGCCACGCCGGTGGTGTCGAGCGGGTTCTCTTTCGTGCCCGGTGCGTGGCGCGTGAAGTGATTGACCGTACGGCCGTCGCGGAGGCGGACTTCGACATTCGCGCTGCGCGGCGCGGCCGGATCCATGAGGCCGCGGTCGCCGAACAACTGGACACGCTGCTTCAGCGCCAGCACCTGTGGATCCTTCATGCGCTCGTACGAATGGCTCGCGTCGAAAGAGACGGTACCGTCGATGAGCGCGACGGCGATCAGGTACTGGAGATTGACATCAGGCATTGCGCTGTCGTTGACGATGCCTGCGCCATCTTCCGGGAGGCGGACGATCACGCGGTCGACGTTGGCGGACGTGAGACCGTGCTCGCGCCGCAGTGTGATGAAGGCGTCGAGCGCCGACTGTATGGGGTACCCAACTGAGAACGTCTTGATGGCGGTCTCGGTCACGTAGAACCGTTTGCCGAGGTCGGCCGCCATTTCTTCGGGCCGCGGCTGCGTCGAATGCGCCTCCAGGGCGTTGTGCTCGCCCTCGAGCACGTCAGGCACACCGCTGAATCCGGCCTGCGCCATCAGCGCGGCGGTCACGCCATTGCGCGCGCCCATCCCCGCAAAGTCGAACGCCTTCTCGACGTGCTCGAGATCGCGCTCCCAGCTCCAGACGCCAGAGACCTGCTGCACGGCGTAGGAGATCGCATATCGCATCTGCGTTTCATCGAGCTTGGCCATCGAGGCGGCGGCGGCAGCAGCACCCATCGTCGCGCTCACGCCTTCGGCGCTGCGATGCGTAGCGCGGACGTGATTGGGACCAAGCGCCTGCAGCCACCGGCAGCACAGGTCGTAGCCGAGCGCGACCGCGCGGAGAAAGTCCAGACCCGAGGCGTTCTCGCGCTCGCCGACAGCAAGCGCAGCGGGCACGGTGGCGCAACCCGGATGCGCCTTGGTCACCGGCTCGAAGTCGTCGGTCTCATCGGCGTGCGCGAACATCGCGTTAACGAGCGCCGCATTGATGGCCGAGGTCCTGATGCTGGTCGTCAGCACCGACGCTTCGGCAACGCCTCCTTGCGCGCGCGCGAAACGGATCGCCATCTCACCAGGCTTGAGCTTCGCACCCGAGATCATGGCTGCGACCGTATCGAGCACGCGGTGCTTCGTTTCGCGCAGCACATCGGCGGGCAGCGGCTGCTGACGCGCGGCGGCCATATATCTGGCGACTCGTCCAGTCAGGTCTGTCGACGACGCCGGCGCCTGTTCGCGCTGGCCGCCCTGCACCTGCGCGGGAACGGCCGCAGCAGCCAACAGACCTGCGCCGCTCTCCAGCATCCGCCGTCTCGTGAAGCGCCTTCTCGGCGTCATTCGTAACTCTCCTCGTCTACTTCGCCCGCCCGCCGAATCCGCGCGCGATCATCGGAAGGCGAAGCACCGTTCCGCCGCCCGCGATGTAGAGCGTGCGCTTGTCCGGCCCACCGAAGGTGAGATCCTGGCAGCGGCGCGTGATGCACCACACCGGGATGACCCCGAGATGCTGGCCTGCAGCACTCACCACCTCGATGCCCGCCTCTGTGAGCGCATACAACCGACCCTCATCGTCAATGACCACCCCGTCCGCATTCGAGATTGGCGCTTCGTTTGCGGGAATAGTCTTGTCGCGGCCCACGTAGGTGGCAAACACGCGGCGGTTCGTCAAACGGCCGTCCGGAAGAATGTCGAACGCATACGAATGAATGCCGCCAGTGTCGTTCACGTAGAGAATTGTTTCGTCGCGACTGAGGGTCATGCCGTTCGGCCGCCCAAGATCCTCGGCCACACGAAGCGGTGCACCGCCAGCAGGTACGTAGTACACGGCCGGCGCCATCGCGTCCGGAGGAACGGGTCGTAATGGCAAGTCGCTGAAATAAACGCCGCCCTTCCGATCCGACACAATCCCGTTGGGCCGGCCGAACGCGTGGCCTTCGAATTGATCGGCGAGCGTGGCTTCCTTCCCCGCGGGCCAGACGACCCGCGGCCCCGCGAAACCTTTTTGCGATTGCAGCGAGATCAATCGGCCTTGACGGTCGAGCGTCATGCCCAGCGGCCCGTGCAGATCGCCAACGAACGTTTCCACCTTGTCATCCGCTGTGAGCCGCACGATGCGGTTGGCCGCCGACTCTGTGAACAGCAGGCCGACATCGGGCACCCAGATCGGGTCGTCGGCGCTGCGCAGGCCTTTGACGACGACCTGCGCCTCGGTGCCCGCCTTGATCACCCCCGGAATGTCGGGTGTCTGAGCCGCGACCATGCGACTGGAGATCGCAACCGCGATGAAGACCACTGTCGCTGCACTACGGCGGTGCGATGGTGCGAGGGTGCGAGGGTGCGGTGGTGCGTCCGAAGGTGCGAAGGTGCGATGGTGCTCGAAGCCGGCGGGACTATGCGTTGCTTCGAAGTTTCGCACTGTCGCACTGTCGGACGCACGGTCGCACGATTCGTACCGCCGCACTGTTCCAGCCTCCACGTTACCGTCGAATGTGTTTCGTGACACCGGGTGTCGGTACCACAGCTCCATAGACATTGCCCATACGGTCGGCGGCGACACCCGCCGCTGCCGTGATCGGATCTTTCTCTGGTTTCTTTCCCTTCCCGATAGCGATCATCAACAGTCGGCCTGCAGGCGTGAACTTGAACACCTGATGCCCCTTGGCCCGCGGCACGTTCATGCCGTCGGATGCATCTGTCACCCAGATGTTGCCGTTGCGGTCCACGTAAATGCCGTGCGGCACGAGGAACAGACCAGCACCGACGCTCGCCGTCAAAGTTCCGGAGGGATCGAACTTGAGAATGGGGGCGAGCGGTGAATCCATGCGGCTCGCACCGCCACAACGGTCTGCAACCCAGACGGAGCGACCATCGCGCTCGACCTCGATCGCGCTCGTCGAACCCATCGTCCGGCCTGCCGGCATGGTGATCCACCGCTCGATGGTTCGGTACGGCGTCGGCACATCGGGACGTGGTTGGAGCGACTGCGCGGCGGCCGCATAAGCCGAGAGTGCAACGGCGATGGTCAGCAGAGCGTTCGTGAAGTATCCGCACCTTCGCACCATCGCAGCGGTCGGATTCACGCGCCCAATCCTAACGCAGCCCGCGTGCAGATCATCAGCAGCGCCCGGCCATCCGGCGTATCGACTTCCCTGACCGCACGGAAGCCGGCTTTTTCATAGCAGCGGATGGCCCTCCGGTTGCCCGGGTGAGGATCAGTTTGAATATGCGTAACCGACGGATCCTCGAACAGCCGCGCGACGAACGCGCGCACGATGGCGGTGCCAAGACCGCGGCCGAGATCTTCGCCGTGCGCCAGGAACTGATCTATCCCGCGTGCGCCGGGGTCCGTCTCGTCTTCCCACCAGCCGTCGCCGCAGTCCTTGACGACGTACGACTGCATGAACCCGATCTCGCGATCGCCCTCCAAGGCAATGTAGCCCTGAACGGGATAACCGGGATGAATTGTCGGCGTGAATTCCTCGATCACCTCGCGGAGCGACGGCGTCGGCGTCCACCATTCCACCACATGCGGCCGCTGCAGCCATTCGTGCAGCATCGGCAAGTCACTCGCCGCCAGGGGCCTGAATGTAATCACACGCCCACCCTGTTCCCTCTATGTCTTCGTGCCGTCACGGTTCGTGACACGAAGTACATCCCGACGCCAATGACCACGAATATCATCGCGAGGCGCACTTCGTTGACGGGACTCGTCGACACGAGCCACGCGCCGAGGCCGATTGCGGCAATGGACACAAGCGTTGCGGCGGGAATTACAAATGGTGGCGATGGCAGATCGTGCCTGCGCCGCAGCGCGGGCAGCGCAGCACACGTCGCGATGTACGCGACCAGCCTGACGATGGTGCTGATCGTCAGGGCCGAGAGGAACGTGCTGAACAGCGCGACGAGGCCGGCGATCGCAGCAGTAATACCAATCGCCGCGGCCGGCGTGTGGAATCGCGGATGCGTCACGGCAAGGGTCGCCGGAAGCTCGCCGGCGTCTGCCATCGCAAACACCAGGCGCGGCGTGGCGAACAGGATGGCATTGAGAATGCCGCCAATCGACACGAGTGCCGCAGCCGCAATGAGCGATTCGCCGGTCGCGCCGAACATCTGAAACGCCGCATCCGAGAGAGGCCTCGCCGCACCCGCGAGGTCGGGAACGGTTCCGATGCAGACCGCCTGCACGGCGACGTACAGCACCGTGACGACGGTCATACCGACGATGAGCGCGAACGGCAGATCGCGATGCGGATTTCGCATCTCGCCACTGGGAATCACGGCGCCTTCAAACCCCATGTAGGCGAACACGAGCAGCAGCGTCGCCTGGGAAAACGAGCGGTACGACGGCACGATCGGCGACGCGGAACGGCTCGGGTCGACGAAAAATGCGCCGGCGAGCACCAGCGCAAAAAGCGGAAGCAGCTTGCCGACGGTCAGCAGATTGGTTGTGGCAGCGGACGTGCGCAGGCCGACGATGTTGACGACAGCCAACACGCTGACGAGCACGACGATGGCGACCGCGCGCCCGGCGTCGGCGCCGGCGGCCGGTACAAAGAACGCGAGATACGTGACGAAGAGATTCGTCAGCGACGCGAACCCCATGATGCGCGCAATCCACATCAACCAGCCGACCTCGAACCCGATCAGCGGACCGAAGGCGACGCGCGCGTAGACGTAGGGGCCGCCGGTCGCACCGAAACGGCTGCCCACCTCGGCGAAGCACAGAACGACAAGGCCGATGGCGACCGCAGCGAGGACATACGCGCCGAGGCTATATGTCCCGGCCAGTGCGTACACCTGCGACGGCAGTCCGAAGATGCCGGCGCCTACGACGGAGTTGATGACAAGCGCAACGAGATCCCAGCGCCGAAGATCGCGGACAAGCGGCAGCACGCTATGGGAAATACTCGTCGTATTGAATGCGGATGTTTTCGAGGGCGCTCTTCGCCCTCGCGATGGAGGCGGGCTGCGCGTCGCCGCCGAACAAGTCGGCCTGCAGCGCACCGAGCGCAGCCAGGCAGGCCGTGGCCCGCGCCTGATGATCCGACAGCTTCAGGATCGAGTTGATTCCCGTCGCCAGCGTGCCGGCAAGCGTCAGCACGGCAATGATGCCGCAGACGTTCCGCCAGCCGCGCGCCAGTTCCGCCGGTACGCGTCCCGTCGTCGCCTGTGCGGTTCGCGCCGCGACCGCGCCGCCCCGAAATGCATCGCCGGCCAGCGTTGTCGAGACGGCGCCGCACAGCAACCCAATCAACAGGAGCGCGCTGCTGACCCGGCGATAGCGGCGTCCGGCACGGCGTACTTGCTGGACGGCCTCGCGAATATGTTCAACCAGCCGCTCACGATCGGACTCGAGAGTGTCGACACCGGCCATGGCACCACTCCTCGGGGGAACGCGCGGTTATTTCGTCGAACGTTGATCGGCGAGCGGCAGCCACAGCGTGATGCGATCCTCGTTGCCAATCACGCGCGTGATGTGTCCCTTTCCTGTGAGATCCTCGGCCAGCTCGATGTGCCCTGGCTCGAGCGGGATCTTCTTGCCCCCCGCGACCTCAACCTCGCCGCGTCCGCTCAGCGTGATCACGTACTGACGCTGCGGCGCCGTATGCCAGTCCTGCACCGTGCCCGGTTTTCCGCGATGCAGCTCGGCACCCGTGATCTTCATCAGCTGCGCGACGTCGCGGCTGCCATTCATGGCGAACTTCGCTTCGACGTCCTCGGTGTGGGTCTGATTGTCGGGACCGGTAAACATCCGCGTCACGAACACGGCCTTGCGCGCCTGCGCGGATGCGACGTCGTGTCCGGTGGCCAGGCCGGCCACGTAACAGAACGCACCAACGATCACGATCACCGGCCATCTCTGTACGGGTTTCATGTGCCGCTCCTCTCAACAATGGCATCCGCTTCGATCTCGACAAGCATCTCCGGGCTGACGAATCCGCTGACGCCGATCATCGCCGTCGCCGGTCGTATGTCGCCGAACACCTCGCCATGCGCACGGCCGACCTGTTCCCAGTGCGCCGCGATGTCGACGACATACATGCGCGTGCGCACGACATGGCGCATCGACGCGCCCGCCTTCGCCAGCGCCGCCGCAATGTTGCTCAGCGCCTGTTTCGCCTGAAGGTAGGCATCGCCCACACCGACGATACGGCCATCGGGCCCTGTTGCCGTCGTGCCGGAGACCCAGAGCATGTCGCCGACCCGCACCATGCGCGAGTAGCCGACCACCGGTTCCCAGCGTGTGCCGCTGGAGAAATTTTCGCGATCGAACAGGGACACTTATTTCACCGCGAACACGTCGTACTTCACGTCCGTACCGACGCGTTCACCAATGGCCACCGCCTGCAGGCGTGTCAGCCACGTGTATCGCTGATCTCCGGTCTCAAACAACGGCGCGGCGCGCAGCGTCGCACCTTGTGCGGTCGTCTGGCCAATGCCGTTGTAGGTAACGAGGATCAACGCGCCGTCGTCGGTGCGCAGCGTGATTCGCACGTCGAGCTTATAGCTGCCGTCCGCGCGATTGGTGATCCAGTCGCCGGCGGGCGTCTGCACGGTCGCCTTCAAACGCGCTCCTTCGAAGCGCCCGCCGTTGATCTGAACAATGGTTCTCGTGCCCTGCGGTCCGTTCTCGACGACAGTGCGCGTGCCGGTCTGGACACGCATCGTGCCGAGATACTCAAAGCCGGGCGGTGCCGGCGAGGTGGACGCTTTCTGTGCGACGGCCGTGGTTGCAGACGCCGCGACCCCCACACCAACGAACAACGCGATGGCCAGACGCACCGTGTCCTCCTTCAGGTATGTGAGACGAGCTTCCCGGCGAGAATCGTTGCGCTCGGAAAAAACCGCTGCCGGCCCCGAATCGTGCCCGTGAAGTTATCGAGGAATTCGAAATCTCCTTCACGCAGCTCCAGCACCGCAACGTCGGCCGGCGCACCCACCTTCAACGTCCCGCGATTGCGGAACACCGGAAACACGCGCGACGCGTTCGTCGTCACACACGCGACCGCCTGCGGCACGGTCATGCCGTAGCCGAGCAGCTTGGACATGCAGTTCGGCAGGTCGATGACACCAGTCTGGCGGCTGTTGGTGTTCCAGTCCGTTGAGAACGTGTCCGGCCAGAACTTCGTCTTCATGATCGTGTCAACGGTGTCCCATCGCATATGGCCCGTCTGACCGTTTCCGACATCGAACCACACACCGCGCTGCCTGGCGGCGACGACCGCTGGGAGCAGGCGCCCGTTGTCATCGACGATGCTGTTTGGCGGCGGCGCGAACATGTGGGTGACGATGTCGCCGCGCTTGAGCAGCTGCAACAGTCTCGACAGCGGCGAAATGGTCTGGCCCATGTGGATCATCAGCGGAACATTGAAGGCGGTCGCCACCTCCTGCGCGCGACGGAGCACTTCGTAGTCGTTGTTGCCCGCCACGTCGCGTGAAAGGCGCGCCTTCACGCCGACGATGTAGTCACGATGTTTCGTCAGGGCGTCGCGCGCGGCGGCGACGTCGGCGCGAGCGAGATCCATCGTGTCGCCCTCCGGCAGGAGGCCGGCGCGTCCGATGTTGAGGAGCACACGTGCCTGCTGCGGGGCGGACCGCGCAATCGCGATCGTGTCATCGATCCGATCGGCGCCCTGCGTACCGGCATCGATCCAGCCAGTGACACCGTCCTGCAGCACGAGCGATGCACCCTCCGCGGATCGACCGACATGCGTATGAATATCGAGAAGACCGGGAACGACAAGCTTGCCGCGCGCATCGAACGTTGCCCGGGCGTCACCCGCGATGTTGGAGTTGATTGCCGTGATTCGTCCGGACGAGATCGCGACGTCGCTGACCGCGTCCAGTCGTGCCGCGGGATCGATGACGCGTCCGCCCTTGATGATCAGGTCGTAGCGCGCCGCTTGTGCGCGCAACCGCGTGAAGTGCAGCGACGCAAACGTCGCTGCGGAGGCGGACAGAAAGCGGCGCCGGGTGAGCATGATGGGAACGAGATCCTACTCGGAAACCGGTCCTCGCCGAAGCACGCACCAGGTACCCTCGCCCGCCCGACTCGCAATTCCGCGCCAGCTACCCGGCAGCGCTGCGAGGAGGTCGTCTGGAGACAGATGAATCGGCGTCTGCTCGCCGCTGCTGTTGACCCAGACGATGGCTGCGCCGCGCGACAGCACGCGCGCCACTTCGGCAGGAAATAGAAATGCGTTGATGAGCACAACGGCCATCGCGGATGCATCGCGGACCGGCAGCCTCGCCGCGTCTGCCTGAACGCGATGCGCGGGAACCGAGGGCGCCCGCTGCAGCATCGACAGCGAGAGATCGACCGCGAGTACTTGCGGGAATCGCTGCGCGATGAGACCCGAGTAGGTGCCGATCCCGCTGCCCACTTCGATGGCGAGTCCAGCACCGATGTGCAACGGGTCGAGACCGCGCGACAGCGCATCCGTCACGACAGCAGTTCGCTCGCGCGATGTACGCGTGTGCCATTCACTGGCGAGATCGTCGAAGAATGCGGCGACCTCGCTGCGCAGCTCGCCAGTCCAGCCGCCCGGCTCCAGGCCAGCGGCGCGTCTGGTGGCGATGCGCATCGGATGATCAGGAGTGCCGGAGCCGGAGGATTGATGCCCCTCGATTACCACCGCAGGGAGGTAGTGAATGGGTCCCATTAACGCGTCGTCTCGTACCAGTCGTCGTGCAGCGACCACTCGTGGCACCGCAGGCAGGAAGTCCAGCGCCACTGATGCTTGCATCCCGGACACTGCCCGCGGGTGGCGAACGTGTTCCACACCGTTCCGCAGCTCCTGAATGGAGGCTCCGGACCATCGACCGAATCACAGGACCAGCGGCTCGAAGGTGACGGCCGCCATCCACATCGCGGACATCTGATCGAGCTGGTGGCGTCTTCGTCTTCTTCGGACTCCGTGACGATGACCTCGTCCGGCGTACGCTCGCCCTTCAAGAGCTGCCATGACATGGCGCTAATCTAGTGTCGATGACCGGCGGTCGTCGCCGCAACTCGCTCGCCGTCACGGACGCGTTCAAGGCGTTCGTCCTCGATCAGCTTGGGGAAGTGGGTGACATCATGCCGCGCTCGATGTTCGGCGGAGTCGGCCTCTACCACCGCGGTGTCTTCTTCGGCATTGTCGCCCGCGACGTGCTGTATCTGAAGGTGGACGACTCGAACAGAACGGACTACGAGAGGGCCGGCATGAAGCCGTTCAAGCCGTATCCAAACCGGCCGACGACGATGCAGTACTACGCGGTACCCGTTCAGGTGCTGGAGAGCGCGATCGACCTGGCGAGATGGGCGCGCAAGTCGATCGCGGTTGCCGCAGCGAAGTAGCAGCTACTTCGCGAGCGGATTCGGCCGCATCTGCAGCTTTACGACCTTCGGACGCGATCCCTTGCCGCCTTCCTGATGCCACGGCGTGTACATGGAGTAACTCGTCCACATGCCGCGTCCCTTCCAGCCGGCGTTCGGATCATCGATGCGTCCATCGATGTGCCGCGCATGGAAACCGAGCGGATACGGCACGCGCAGCGTCAAGGCCTTCATCTGCCCATTCTGCGGCTGCAGGACGAAGAAGGAATCAGCGTTGACGTCGCCGGCCAGCAGGACATCCTTGCCAAGGCCGAGCGCGTCGTGGTGATCGATGTTCGTGAGATACAGCATGTCGGTGCTGACCTCGCGCGACGGCGCCGCTCCTTTGAATGACGGACCGGGTTTCGTGTAGACGGTCCACCCTTCAGGGCACTGCTGTCCGGTTGCCGTCGGACCATTGAGCACCTTGCACTTGCGGCGGTCGAAGCTGAGGATCTCGTGGACACCGCGCCAGTTCTGGTAGACAACGCCGTTGCTGTCGATGGCGACACCTCCCGAATATTTCAACGCGGCTTTCGATGGCGGCGGTATGTAGACCTCGGCCTTGCACGACGCCGGCGGGTTGGCGCCCCGTTCGAGCCGAACGAGCGTCTGGTCATCGTGACCGATGCCCGAGCACCAGATGCTGCCGTCGGTCGGACTGATCCCGATGGCATAACATCCGAATTCGATGCGGTGATCCTTCGTTGCGTCCACCGGCTGATTCGGCTCCGTCCAGCCGGTCGAGATCTTGCCGTCGCCGTTTGTATCAACGACGCCCGGACACCATCCCTGCGACGCGCCCGCGTCGTGCGTCTTGTCGAAGGCAACGGTGTCGAGCCAACCGACGGCGTCGTCCTGCCCGAAGACCAGGTTGTCGTGTTCGTCGAACATGTTATGGTCCGCGGCAAAGCAGCTGTCGATCATCGTGATCTTTTTCGTCTTCGGATCGAGCAATTCGATCTGCCGCGCGCTGGGGCCCTCCATCGGGAAATACTTCGCAAACTTGTTCGCCGGGTCCTTGCAGTACGCGGGCTGATCCTTCGGCGCGCGGATTCGCGCGGTCACCCAGACATGTCCTTTCACATCCATCGCCACACTGCGTGGATCGGCCTGCCGCTGCCAGATCTTCTCGCTGCCCCAGTACGGCGAAGCGGGCGTATTCGCATCGAGCACCGGGCCGTTCGACGGAAGCTTGATCTCACTCGTCGTGTTCGTGCGCGGATCGAGCACCGCCAGGATGTCGGAGCTCTGGTACGGTCCGTACACCAACCCGTTCGCGTTGTATGTTGGATTGCGCTCGTCGGTGGCGGCCGCATCGCTGCGGCGACTTGTCGGCAGTCCCCAGTCCCACATGGAGATCACGAGGTTGCGTTCGACACCCACGGGACGAGGCGGGGCTTCAGGATATGCGCCGGCGGCGATTCGATCCGTCCAATCGGCAAACGCCTTGCGCTGCTCACCGAGACCTTTGAAGACATTGCTCATGTTGGCCCCGTTGGGACCCATCGCCGTGTGGCGATCCCATGCGTCGAGCATCGAGGCCAGCGAGCCCTTGGGAATTTCACGAGTCGCCTTGGTGCCGACCTGATGGCATGAGAAGCACGCTTTCGTCTCGAGCGCGAACTCCTGCGGCGAGTGTTCGCCTTTCGGAATCTCGAGCAGGCTCAACCAGTAGTTGGCGGGATAGATCTGCGCCGCGGCGCGGCCATCCGGCGCCACTACGCCTTTGAGATCGAGACGCTGTCCCGGTTTCGCGTTGACGCGCGGCGAGTCGACGAGTCCGTAGCCGCGCACGAATACCTGATAGTTCGCCTGCGGCAGGTCGGGCAGGACGTATCGCCCCTGATCGTCGGTGACGACCATCTTCGCGAACTTGGCGGGCAGATCGGTCGTCTCGGCGATTACCCACACGCCAGCTTCCGCACCTTTGGCGCTGCCAACGGTGCCGCCGATGTCGTCGGCGTCAATGGCAACCGCGCCGCTACTCTGCTGCTGCGCGGCAACCCAGTTGAAGGAGATCACCAATGCGGCCGCCACGACCAGGGAACCCAGTCTCGGACTGACAAGCGACTTCATGTGCTCCTCCAATCAATGCGTCCGGTCGAGCGCCAGGAACGGGCCGGCCGCATACACCACCTTGCCGCCGACCATCGTCAGCAGCGATTCAATTCCACCGACTTGATCGACAGGGACGGTCAAGTAGTCCTTCGAGAGCACGGCGAGGTCGGCGAACTTGCCGACTTCGAGCGAGCCGCGCACACGCTCGTCATGCGAGACCCACGCGCTGCCGGATGTGTAGAAACGAAGCGCGTCGATGCGGCTCGGCGTCTCTTCCGGTCCACGGAGCGCCGTACCGCCCGCATTCCTGCCGTCCAGAAACCACTGCAGCACGGTGAACGGGTTGTAGGTCGACACCCGATGCGCATCCGTGCCTGCGCCGATCGGAATGCCAATCTTGCTGCCCGTCACGACCGGCGGCTCGCGACGTACTTTGTCGCCCTCGCGCTTCAGCACGTCGTCTCCGGTGTTGTACATCGCGTCCTGCACCGTCCATCCCACTCCGAGCGCGTGCATGCGCTGCAGCGTCTGCGGGGACGCGTCGTTGAGATGCGCGACCGTCCATCGGAGCGGTGCAATCGGGAATTCCTTGTTCACCCGCTCCCAGATACCGAGGAGGTGATCGACGTTGGCATCCGTGTCCCAATGCATCGTCACCGTCAGGCCACGCTGCGCCGCCCAACGGACGATCTCGTAGTACTTCGCCTTGTCGGCGTCCGAGGGGACGCCGCGGATGCCATTCATCGCCCACGTAATCCGCTCGCCGATCCCATTGAAGTGCAGCATGTCGTCGCCGAATCCCTGAGGCATCATGGCCAGATAGTTCTGATATTCGGCGAACTCGGAGCCGCTGGTCATGCCGCAAAGACTGTAGGCGACCCGCAGCGTCAGCTGCTGATCGCGCCAGACCTTGAACAGCGCCTGATACTCACGCGGCGTGACGTTGTTGCCGCCGGGATCAACCACACCGGTCAGGCCGAGACGATTGAGCTCGCGGAAGAACAGCTTCGTTCCCGCGACCTGCTCGTCGAAGCCTGGCTTCGGCAGCTTGTCGAACAACTGGATGATGTTGTCGGTAATGACGCCATCGGCGCTCGTGATGCCGAGCGCCTCGAGCGCGAGAGGCGTCAGCATCGCCCAGCCGTAGCCAAGCTGCACGTACACCGGGTGATTCGGTGCAGCGGCAATCAGCTCCGCCTGCGTCGGACGCCGGTGCTCCTTGAACGTATCGAGCGTCGCCGCCGGTGTCACGACGATGAGCCATGCGCCCGGTTTCGCTGTGAGCGATGCCTCGTGCAGGCGGCTCAGGCCTTCCGCGAGCGAGGCGGCACCGATCCAGTTCACCTCGGTGCTGAAACTCAGTGCGGCGCGCGTCGCATGCATATGCGAATCGATCAGACCCGGAATGACCGTGCGTCCCTGCAGATCGATGACGCGCGTTCCCGGAGCGGCGAGCCGGCGAATGTCCGCGTCAGCACCGACAGCCGCAATACTCCCATCGCGGATGGCAAGCGCGCTGCGGATCGATGTTTGGGAATCGAGCGTCACCACCTTGCCATTGACGAGGATCGTGTCTACAGTCTGGGCGCTTGCGTGTGTCACGCCCAGCACGAGCAGCGCAGACGCGACAAGATACGAGAGGCGAGTACGCACAAGCCCTCCTTCGAGCTATCTCGTCGCGGCGACCGGGGTAACGAGATCGTTGCGGATGATCCGGCCGCCCTTCATCACGAATGCGACGCGCTGCAGCTCGGTAATATCGGCGAGCGGATCTCCTGACACGGCGATCAGATCCGCATACTTGCCCTTGTCGATCGACCCGACCTGGTTCTGCCAACCCAGGACTTCGGCATTAACGGACGTGCCTGCCTGGATGGCGCGCGCGGCCGTGAGGCCGCCGTGGCGCACGAGCATCTCGAAGTCGAGCGCCTGGCTGCCGTGCGGATACGTGGACCCGTCCACGCCGCTGCCCATCATGATCTTCATCCCTTTTGTCGCCGCCGCGATCTGCACCGCATGCTGGAAGATCGGGATCATCCGGTACTTGCCACCCGTGCTCTTCGCATCCACGTCGTCCATGTACGGCTCGGTGTAGCGCTGCAGCGTCGGATCGTAATAGAGACCCTTCGCCACCATCATGTTCGCTTGCTCCTGATCCAGATCGAAGGCGTGTTCGATGGTGTCGCACCCCGCGACGATGGCGTTGCGCTGACCTTCGCCGCCGAGGACATGGCAGGCCGTCTTTTTCCGCAGGCGGTGCGTCTCATCGATGAGCGCCTGCAGCACCGGCATCGGATACGTGAGCTGATAGCGCGCCTTGCCCGCCGCATCGAACGTGTAGCCGCCGGTGGGGAACAGCTTGATCCAGTCGGCGCCGTGTGCGATCTGCTCCCGCACCGCCGCGCGCGCCTCGTCGACCGAGCGAACGATGGTGCTGGCGAGCGGATTCTCGGTCACCCCAGGTTTGCGCGGCTCGGCGCCCCAGACGATGCCGAGCGTCGATACCTGGTATCGCGGTCCCTCGAAGCGGCCCTCATTAATCGCGTTGCGGATTTCGATATCCGCGTAGCCGTTGCCGTGCGAGCTCATGTCGCGGGCCGAGGTGAACCCCGCGCGCAAATCCGCTTGCGCATTCTGCACCGCGATCAGCAGCGACTGCTCGGCGCTCTTCGTCGCCGCACGCTGGTTGAACATGTGCGTGTGCGCGTCGATCAGTCCGGGAAGCAGCGTCGCCTGGCTCAAATCGATCACCTGGGCACCGGTTGGAATCTTCACGGCACCCTCGGCGCCGACGTCGGTGATCCGCTCGCCGGTGATCAGCACCACGCGGCGTGTCAGCATTTGACCGGCGGTGCTGTCGAAGAGACGCCCGGCGCGGATGGCAATCGTTCGAGCTGCGGGCGCGCACTTGAAAACGCCGCCGTCCGTGCCAACACATGGCGTCGGGCCGGCTCCTCGCCACGCCGCAGGCGGCGGCTGCACCTGTGCCGAAACCACCGCAATCAGGACGACGCCGATCGCCGGAATCAACGCAAGGCTTCTCTTCATAGTCGGCATCCCTTCCTTGCTTCGTCGAATCCATCGAACAGCCTGCCGGCATTCGCACCGGCGAGCGTGTCGAGACGGTGGGGCTGACCTTTCTCTACGGTGTAGCGCGCCACCGTCCCTTTGGAGCGCAGATACTCCGCTTCCTGTTTCATCTCGCCGTGCCACATGTACTCGTCGAGCTCGCCCACGTACATGAAGACGCAGATGTTCGAAATCGCCTGGAGCTTCGCCGTGCTCGGCTGCCACATGTAACCGGGAAAGGCGGTCACCGACAGGAAATACTGAGGATTGGCCGCAGCGACATGCAGGGCCGCGATGCCGCCGTTGGACGGACCAGCGATGTGAAACTTCCCGCTCTGGATTTTGTAGTCGGCAAGGATCATCTTCAGAAACTCCGGGAAGATCCGCGCGCCATCTTCGAAGAAGAGTCGACCGCCGGGAGCCTCAGGTGCAATGACGATGTAGCCGCGCTTCTCCGCTTCCGCGCGGAAGTTGCGCATCAGAATCGATTCAACGGTGTTCATCGTCTGCGGTCCGCCACCGAACGCAAGGATGGCTGGATACTCCTTCGCGGGATCGTACCCGTCAGGCAGGACCACCTTGTAATGCACGGTGGTGCCGCCCACTTTCTTTGTCTTGTCGAGGAGCTCGGCGCGCGCGTCCGCGGTGGCGAGGATGACGCACGCAAGGACCAGAACCGCCGTCATCGGGAGTTTGCACATGGCGGCGCGGATGGTACCACTATGATTGGTGGTTTGTGAGTCGTGATTTCTGATTGCCCAGTCGCCATCTTCCATGGCCGCCCCTGGGTGTCATCTGCGTCACCTGGTCATCTCTGCATCCCAGTTAAGCACGACCGTGATCGGCGATGCCGTCGTGTCGTTGACCGCCACGTTCATCAGAAATCGGCCATCGGACGCGACGGCGTACTGCGCCGTCGACAACGCACCTAACGGAATGTTCGCGCCCGTCGCCAGACGAGTCTGGAAGAGCGGCATCGGCGCGCCGGGATCCAACGTCTGACGGTCCGTCCCCGCAGCGATTGGCGCCGCCATCAAGCGCCCGTCCGCCGCGACATAAAACAGCTCTTTGCCATCCAGCCGCCAACGGGGCTGCGTGCCGCCGGACGTCGAGACTTGCCATTCGCCGCCTGCTTTCGGAAACGGCCGCACGTAGATCTCCGTTGACCCGGATGCATTCGACTGGTACGCCACCCACCGCCCATCTGGGGAGAACTGCCCTTCCGCTTCGTCGAAGGGTGTTCGCACGATTGGAAACGGCTTGCGTCCGCCGGCCATCGGCAAAGCCCAGAGGTCGCCGCCCGTGTTCGGATTCTGGCTGGCGTACAGGAGATATTGCCCGTCGGATGACCACGACAGCGGTACTTTGCCTTCTTCGGTCGACAGCAGTGGTGTTTCGTCGCCAACGCCATTCGACGACTTTTCGAACAGGTCGCGAACACCGTTGCGCGTAGAGCTGAACGCCACGCGGCGCCCATCCGCCGACCAGACCGCAACAAAGTCCGCCGCGCGGTCAAACGTGAATCGGCTCGCAACAGCGCGCCCGACATCGATCGTCCAGATGTCGTAGTTACCTCCAACATTGCGGTTTACGGCGACACGCCTGCCGTCAGGCGCCATTTCCGGAGTTGACAGCGCGGCCTCGTCAGGCGAGCCCACTGTGCTGAGCACCTTGCCCGATCGATTCACCCACACGAGTTGCCGCCGCTGGCTTCCACCGGCACGGTGCGCCAAGACGCCCGCCGAGACTGTGAACGCGCCGCGAAAGACAGCTGTGTCGGCGCCGACAGATTGCGCCACTGGCACCGTGTCGCCACTGACCGTGCCGCGTACCGGATCGAAGCGGATGGCCACGAGCGCGTCTTGATGCACCAGCAGCAGGAAGTCAGGCGGCGCGAAGAGCGCTGCGGTGTCTGCGGCCAGCACTCGTGTCGGCTCGGCGCCCTCAAGGGACCCGAGGTAGACCCCCTGAACGTCAGGCCTGTCCGAGGTCACAAAAAAGAGGAAGCGGCGGCCATCGGGAAGAAACTGCGGCCATCGATGGCTCGTGTGACCCGCCGAAAGGTGCGTCACTGGTGTCGCGTCGCCACCGGTAGCGGCCACACGCGTCAGCATAGCCAGCGGATCTCCGAGGAGAGCCCTCCCTGCGAACACGATGATGCCGTCGCGGTTCCATGTGCCACCGCGCGCGGTCTGTGCTTCAGCGAGAGTTTGGGGCATCCCACCGGCAAGATCGACTCGCTTCAGCCTGCCGTCCGCAAAAAAGCCGATTGCTGTGCCATCTGGCGCCCAGAACGGATACGTGGCGCCGTCGGTGCCGGGCAGGACGCGCGGTGTCACTTGGTCGAGCGAACGCACCCAGAGGCGCGGTGCACCTTCCGTCGTCGCGACGAACGCGAGACGACGGCCATCGGCCGAAAGCGCGAAGGAATCGGAATCGCTCGTCGGAGGTGTCTGGACGTCGAAGCGTGTCTGCACAGCCTTCAGCGTCCGCTCGCCGGCATACCGCATCGACGAAATTGCCAATGCAACCGCGGCGACGAGCACCAGCGCCGCAATGCTCCATGCAAAGCGAACGCTCTTCACGAGCCCGTCGGGCGGTACGACAGCCGCCGCTGGCGATCCAGCCTCGGAGCTGACGCCGCTCAAGAGATCGTCGAGCTGAATCCGCGCCTCGCCGATGTCGCGCAGCCGCTTTCTGCCATCCCGGTTCAAACACCGCCGCAGCAGCTCGCGGATCGCCCCAGGTGTCTCGGCAGGCAGTCGTGTGAAATCAATCGGAGAGCGCAAGATGTCAGCGAGCGTGTCTGAGACGGTCTCACCATCGAACAGCCGTCGGCCGACGAGCATCTCCCACAGCGTCACGCCGAAGGACCAGACGTCGGCACGCTTGTCCACCGGTTTGCCGCTGGCCTGCTCGGGTGCCATATAGGCGGCAGTGCCGAGCAGTACACCGATGCCAGTCATCATTGCGGGACTCGTAATCGTCGGCGAGAGAGTCGCATCTGAACCCATCGCCGATGGCAGCTCGAACGCCTTTGCCAATCCGAAGTCCAGGACCTTGACAGTGCCGTCAGCACGGATCTTGATATTCGCTGGCTTCAGATCGCGGTGAATGATGCCTTTTTCGTGCGCAGCTTCCAGGGATTCCGCAATCTGCCTAGCAATCGGCAAGGCCTCTTCAAGCGGAATCGCACCGCGCGAGATTTGGTTAGCGAGCGTCTCACCTTCGACGAGCTCCATGACGATTGCTGATCTCCCCTCCGCGGTTTCCTGAACATGATGAATCGCCGCGATGTTGGGATGATTCAGCGTGGCCAGTACCTGTGCCTCACGTTCAAATCGCGCAAGACGATCGGGATCACTTGTTAATGATTCCGGCAGGATCTTTAGCGCGACATCACGTTGCAATCGCGTGTCCCGCGCTCGATACACTTCTCCCATCCCGCCTACGCCGAGGACGGATCGGATTTCGTACGGTCCGAGGCGAGCACCGGGGCCGAGGGACATCAGTTGTCGGGACTGACGCGCGGATTGTAACGAATTTTCCAAACCGGGTTACTGAACTGGCTGGTTCTGATGGTGAGAGAGACCGTCGGTGCTGTCGGAATCGAGCCGCACGCCAAGAGGAACGTCAGCTCCACTCACGGCGACGATGCCGAACGCCAAGCTGAGATCGAATACGTCGCGAGCTGCTTCACTTCGCCGTCAACGCGTCGTTGAACCGCTTCTGTCGCTGGAACACGCTCATGTTGGTTTGCACCGAGGGATCCGCCATCAACTCAAACATCGCCAGCAAACATCGTCGGAGCACGAACCACGGAGACCGTCTTCGTACCTCCGTGGTTTGTGTCTGGATCGCTCACGGTTCGAGATTGACCGCGTAGTAGGCGATCGTCTGGCTCGGGACCTCCTTGAACCAATGCGGCGTCTTCGCCGGAATCGTAATCACGTCACCTTTGGTGAGGTGATAGGTCTGCCCGCCATCGACGCGCGGCGCTCGCACCTGCCCGGGCGCGGTGTTCTTCGGCTGCACGAGCGTGCCGCCGGTGACGAACGTCGCTTCGCCCTCGACGATGATGAACACATGGTTCGTGTTCTCGTGCACTTCAACCTCGCCCGCGCCACGGCGCTGGGCCAGCACGATCAATCCGTTCTCCCCGATGATCTGCCCGCCCTTCGCCATCGTCGCGTTCACCTTGTCGTGTGGAATGTAGGTGACCGTACTCGGGACACCGCGCGCGGCGACAAGTGTGACCGCGAATGCAACGACGGCGAGGGCGACAATGGCTGTGAGCTTCATCAGATGCCTCCTGCGAGGGACGGCATGCTAGCACATCAACCTGCGGTCTTTTTCAGCAGCGAGATTTGGCCCGCGTGATAGGCGTGATGCTGCACGAGCCCGTGCAGCGTGTCGTAGTGCGACACGCCGGATGATGCTCCGGGACGAACGTCTTCGACAATTGACACCAGCTGTGCGTCGTCCATGGCGGCGATTGCTTGGACGAGATCCTTGTTGGCCACGTCGAACGCGGCGATGAGATCGCGCCAGGCAGCTTCATTCAGATCGGGCTGCGTCGGCCAATCTCCGTCTTCCGGCTCACGTGCGATACCGCTACGTAGACGCCGCGTCACTTCATGCGTCCATGCCGTCATGTGCAGCACGAGCTCGCAGATGGTGTGCGCAGCCGGCAAAGGACGGTCGGCCGCCATCGACGCGTCCACTCCTTCGAGCGCCGCACGCACCGACGGCCCGTGCCATGCGTCGCCGTTGTACATCCGTTGCAATTGATCCGCGATCCGGTCGGCCTCACGCATTTGCTTGCGCATGATCCGAGGAGGGTACAAGATTCGCGCGCAGGAGGCGACGATGACCTCGATGGCATTCCGACGGATTTCGATCGGTATCACTGCCGCGGCATTCGTGTTCGGATTCACGATTCCGCTCCACGCTCAGAAGTACGTCAAGGGAGAACGCCCGCAGCAGCGGGGCTACTCGCTGGCGGTCATCACCGAAGGCGGCAAGACGGTATGGCTTGGTGGGCAAATCGCGACCGTGGACGACTCGGGCAAGTCGCTGGCCGGCGACTTCGAGGGCCAGGTCCGGCAGATATTCAAGCTGATCAATGCGACCTTGGAAAAGGCCGGCGGCAAGCTGAAGGACATGGTGCAGATGACCGTGTTCATCACGGACGTTCGCAACGGCGACCGGCTCACGGAGATACGCCGAGAAATCTTCGGCGACAACTTTCCAGGCAGCGCGCTCATCACCGTGACCGGACTCGCGGACCCGAACGCGAAGATTGAAATTCAGGGCTACGCGGTGATCGGCAGCAAGTAGCGTCTCCGCGAAGGCCACGAGGGGCTGAGCGACCGTCGTGACCTTCGCGAACTCCCGACCTGCAGCTCAGAGCGAGCGCAGGAAGTAGACCAGGTTCTGCCGTTCGGTCGCGGTCAGGTTGAATGGCGCATCCTCGGCGACGCTCACACCGTTGAAGTTATTGGTGACGCGCGTCGCTTCCCCGCCATGCGCCCTGATCGCTTCGACGATGTCGCTCGTGCGGCCGTCGTGCAGGAAGAACACCCGCTGGCCGACACCCCACAGCGGAGCGGTGCGAAATTGGTCGCCGGTGGCAAGTCCCTGCTGAATGCCGTCACCTGTGCCCACGTCGTGCAGGAGCAGATCCGAAAAGAGCCTCACTTCCTTGCCGGAGAGCGCGGCGGCCGCATGGGTGGCGGTGGTCATCGACTTCATATGGCACGCGTTGCAACCAGCCTTGTTGAAGGCCGTTTCGCCGGCGGTGATCTGCGTTGATGTCACCAGGCCGTAGGAAGCCGCCTGCACAGGCGCGGCGAGGAAGCGCATGAAGCTGGCGAAGTTGTTGACGTCGTCGATGACCCTCTGCGGCTGCGTTTCCTCGTACTGGACATAGTCCTGCGGTCCAGCAATCATCCGGCACGCGCCCGCGACTGCGATGTTCCCTTCACCGCGCTCGTCGGGGAACAGCTCGTTCGTGATTCCCTGCTCGACGTTGTAGGCTTCTCCGGAAAAGATCACCAGCGACTTGTTCTGCGCCTTCCATCCGAACCGAGTGATGGTGCCGTCGTTCCCATTCCGGTTCACGCTTCCGGCAATTCCGAACGGCTTGGACGCCTTGGCGTTGGCTTCGATGGTTGCGTCCGCGATGGCTTCGATCAGGCCAAGGCCGAAAGTTGGCGTTGGAATACGGAAGCGCAGCACGCCGGCTGCCTTCGCCGCCGCGAAGTCCGGCTGCTTCAGGAGGGCGCTGCATCCGTCCGGCGTCCCCGTCATGCCGGCGATGGTGAACAGATCGTGCACGCCGCCATCGCTCGTGAACCGCACTTCGCGCACCGGCCCCTCAGCGCTGATGATCCCGAGATCGATCAGCGCGTTCACCTGCACCGCGGGCGCGACGTTCACCTGCGGATTGGTTGCGGGACTGGAGCCGCCCATGGCAGGTTGAGCATGGCAGCTGACGCAGCTCGTGGAATTGAACCGTGGGCCGAGACCCGCCTCCGTACCCGCCACGCTGCCATTCACCGAAGCTGATTCCCCAAATGCGTCGGCCCCTGATTGGAAGAACTTTGCTTCCTTGACGGTCAGCCCCGCGACCGCGCCGCCGGCGCCGGCCGTCGTCGTGCGCGCGCCTGGATCGTTCTGCGCCATGACCGCTGTTGAAAGAAGAAACGACAGCGAGCAGACGACGAACCAGCGCCACCAGACAGTGCTTCGTTTCCGAGTTGACATTCCCATGGCAGCTCCCTCCCCGCAATCGGCGGGCACACGTGTGACAGTGATGGTGATGGTGAAAGAAGGGGGATCGCGGGGGAAAATCGAACGCGACGCCGTCCGTCAGGGAGGAGGCGACTCTACCCGATAGCTGAACTGAGCGTCAAACGACCAAAACGAATTTGTGATTTGTGATTTGTGATTTGTGATTCGCGATCGTTACCGCCAGACGCACATGTCGCGAATGAGTTGCCACTTCATGTCGTCATCTTCGGCTGTTACGGGCACCGGCCGTGTGATAGGACCGGCGAGTCCGGTGCACGCCATCGTCGCCGCGGTGACGGCGTGGGTCCGCGGGTCTCTGTTGTAGGTGAATGTCATCGGGGTGCTGCCGTTCGCGTTAAATGTGTCGGATACCAGGAAATGATCGCTGTCGAAGCGCTGTCTTTCCACCCCGTCACCTTCGTCAAAATCGGCCTGTACTACCGAATCTGCCTCAACCTCGTAGCGCACCGTCGCGACGTACGGCCGGCGGGCGCTCTCTGGATACCGGACCTCCTGCCGAATCACGCGGCCGGAGCCGTCGAACCAGTTCTCGACTATTCTCCCCGGCTCACGGATGCGTATCAGGTGATCGGCGGCATCGTAGTCGTAGAGCCGCGTGGCGCCATCCGACGCGATGGCGCTGATAAGTCTTCCGCGGGCATCGTATGCGTACGAGACGCCACGGCCATTCGAGGTGAACGCTCGCGTGATGCGATTCGCGGCGTCGTATTGCAACGCGATGGCCTCGCCGTCCGATTCAATGCGCAGCAGGCGGCCGTTGTCATCCCTCACATACTCGGCTCGATGGCCCGACGCATCGCGGCGTTCGATGAGCGAACAGACGTCGTGCTCGCCCTGACAGTCTTTGAATCCGAACACGCCGCCGTCGCGAAGCCGCAGTTCCCATATCGATCCCGTCCAGACCATCAGTGCACCGCCGAATTCCGAAGGCGAGTCCTCACTCCGAAGAACAGCGTCGGCTTGGGTATGGCCGGGGGAGATACGGGTGAAGTGAACCTGCGCACCGTCGGAGAGCATGAGATTCGCCCATGGCACGCTCGGGTCTGAATCTCCCGACAACCACCATTCGCCGGAGTGGCTCATGTTCATGCCGAACCGCCGGATATGACCGTCTCCCGACATATACGTTCGTCGCAACACCACGGGCATTGCCGTCTCCAGAAATAGATCGTCGTCGTCTCGCAAGTAGAGGCCCGTGGGGAGATTGATCCCTCCCTGGTGCGTGGGCCGATACGGCCTTGGGCTCGCGGCCGCCGCCGCGGCTGGTTTCGTAAGCGTCGGAAGAGACGTCGCCGGACGCGCGCAGGCGGCAATCGCGGTTGGGATCACGACGAGAGAGACAAACATCAGTCGTGTCTGCACGATCACACTCCTTCGCGATGTCCTGGATGAGGGCCGTCGATAACGGCGGTCGTTCTGCAATTTCCGGGTGAGGCGGCCCTTACGCGTCCGTGCGCGCATCTGCGCAGCGGACGGCCTCACGGTTTCCGTGAAGGTCGGAGAAATTCGTAACCGAAGGTCATCGATCTGATACTGAAATCCCTTCTTTCGCCGCGCGCGTATCGCGCTCGCAATTTGCAAGGCCCGCCCCTGCCATGAACAACGTGCAGACCAAGCGCACTGGCCGGACATGCCTGACGATCACCGCATGCGTGGCCTTCGCCACTGCCGTAGCACTTGGCCAGTCGCTCGATCGGGCGCCGCGAACGCCGACGTTTGCACTCGAACATGTGCGGCTAATCGATGGCACAGGCGCCTCAGCAAAAGACGACCAGACCATCGTCGTGGACCACGATCGCATCAGGGCAGTCGGACCTGCATCATCGGTGGCCGTTCCGCCGGACGCGGAACTGATTGATCTCGCCGGCCGGACCGTCATTCCCGGCCTTGTGGGGATGCACGATCATCTGTTTTACGAGGTCGAGTCCGCCGGGTCGGGCGAAATATCCGTGCCCGCCCAAAGAACGTTCGCAAAGCTGTATCTGGCCAACGGCGTAACGACCGTCCGCACGACCGGCACAATTGACTTTGACGGCGATGTGCGCCTGAAGGAGAGGATTGATGCTGGGAAGGAGCCCGGACCACGGATCTTTCTGACGAGCGGCTATTTCGGCGCTACAACACCGCAGCCCGACCCGGATGGCATCGTCAGGCTTGTCAATCAGTACGCCGATCGGGGCGCCACTTCGATCAAGGCCTACACGACTCTTCGTTCCAGCGAACTCAAAGCAGCGATCGCCGCCGCCCACGAACGCGGTCTGCGGGTGACTGGACACCTGTGCGCAGTCGGATTCCGCGAGGCCGCGTCGTTCGGCATAGACAACATCGAGCACGGCCTGCCGTTCGACACCGAGTTCTACTCCGGCAAGCGTTTCGATGAATGCCCCGATCAGAATTCCGTGATCGCCGAGATGGCGAATAAGGAAGTGAGTGGTGACGACATCCGGCGAACGATCGACGAGCTCGTCAAAGACAATGTGGCGCTGACCTCCACGCTCGCGGTGCTCGAAAGCGTGACCGGGGTTGCCGCCGACAAGCGGGTGAGGCTACTGCTCGTGCCGAGGCTGCAGGAGGCCTACGATGCCGCCGCGAAGCTACGGACCGATCCCAGCACGCGAACGAGTGCGCTGTACTACGGAGCCTTTCACAAAGAGCAGGAATTCGAGCGGGCCTTCGTCGCTCGTGGCGGCACGTTGATGGCGGGTGTGGATCCGACCGGGTGGGGCGGTGTGGCCGCCGGTTTTGGGGACCGGCGCGAACTCGAGCTACTGGTGGAGGAAGGCTTCCCCGTCGAAAAAGCCATCCAGATCGCCACGTCCAACGGCGCAAAGTTCCTGCGGCAATCGGATATCGGCACGATCGCCGCAGGGAACAAAGCCGATCTTGTGGTGATTCGTGGAGATCTGGCGCGAGACATCTATCGGCTCCGCAACATCGATTTCGTCGTCAAGGACGGTGTCACCTATGACCCCGAGAAACTGATCGATGCGGCGCAGGGCACCATCGGCGCCTCTGACGTGAGTCGATTCTTTACATGGCGGGCCCTGGGGATTGCGCTCCTCCTTCCGGCACTCGTGCTGGTTCGCCTACGACGAGCGTCTCGCCGGATGTAGAACTGATTCGACGAACGGCAGGTTCTGCTCACGTACTCGATGCATGATGCGACCGATTCTAAGGCGCGAAACCATCCGATATCATTCGCTCGTGTCCACCCTTGCCAGATCGGAGCGCGACCGCGACGATGTGGCAGCGCTATCGACGCGCGTTGGCGAGCTCGAAGCCACGTTCAACGAGCGGGCGGCGCAAGCTGCATGCGCGAAGCGGGAACTTGCCGCGTTCACCATCGATTACCGGCAACGCGTCGGCCGGCTGCATGAGGAGCTCGACGATCTCGAGGCGGCGATCGCCGAAGCGGAGCTTGGCCAGATCTCGAAACGGATTGCAAGTGAAGCCGGTCGCCCGGACGCATCAACCGCGCTGTCTGCATCCGAGCCTCTGCCCCGCTACACCTCCGATGCGGTCCGCAAACTCTTTCGTGATGTGGCCAAGGCGATCCATCCGGACCTCGCCGAAGACGAAGTTGCGCGCGACCGTCGTCACGCGATGATGATCGAAGCCAACCGCGCATATGCGCTGGGCGATGAAGACCGGCTGCGCTGGATTCTCGAGTCGTGGACGCGAAGGCCGGAGGCCGTTCAGGGGAGCGATCCGGAAGCGATCCGCGTGCGTCTGCAGCGGCGCGTGACTCAGCTTCAGGAACAGATCGCGCTCCTCGATAACGATTTCGACGCGTTGAAAGAGACGCCGATGTGGAAGCTGAAGGCGATGGTGGACGAGGCTACCGCTCAGGGCAAGGACCTGGTGCGCGACATGGTCGCGCGACTGAAGGTCGACATCATGGTGGCGCGCAACCGTCTCCACGCCATCGAGTGGACGGCCGACGCCTAACGCGGCACGGTCGCTTCACATCCATATGCGCGCCCGCGAGCAACACCCCCGACGCCAACGGAATCGAGAACGCCTTCGAGCACCCCGAACGTTGTATTCAGCCACGAGTAGCGGGAATCCGCGGTGCGGAACGTGAACGTCGTGACAAAGACGCGTGCCTTATCTGATTCGCGCAGGGTGGCGATGCCGTTCATCTCCACGTAGATCTTCGCGCCGTCATGCGCATCGAGGACTCCTCGCAGCGTCGGCATGTTCACGTTGTCGGCCCGTCGTGGCGCCAGATTCGTCAGGCGCAGCGTTCCCCGCAGCCGTTCTCCCGATGCGGTGCCCTCCATCGTTCCATACAGCTGTCCGCCGGCGCCGAAGTCGATCGATTCAAGCGAGGTGTAGCGAAGCTCAACATCACAAAGGGGGTTCATCTGCATCCTTGCATCGTCGCATACCGTCACGGGTCAGGGTGATGCGACGACATCCATGCGCTTCAGCAGTGCCAGAAACTCGGCCAGTACCATCGCCGTCGCGCCCCAGATGCGCACACCCGCGACGTCGAAGTAAGGAACAGTCTGCATCACGTGCGGCGGCAGCGGCCGCAGCCGCCGCTCCGAGCGGACGATGTCCGGCTGCATCAGCTGCGAGAGTGGCAGCTCGATCAACTGCGCCACCTCCCGAGCGGCAAGGTTGAATGCGGGCCGCCGTCGCGCGAGCCCAACCACGGGATGGAGGAGATGTGCGCTCACCGCAATCGGAATCGGCGTCAGACGGCCTAGCACGTCGACCTCGCGGCGAGGGACGCCGATTTCCTCCTCCGCTTCGCGCAGTGCAGCGTCCTCCGGCAATTCATCGGGTCGATCGAGGCGACCGCCGGGGAGCGAGACCTGACTGGTGTGGTGACGCAGACCAGAGGCTCGAACGGTGAGGGGCAGGTGCCACTCGTCCTGCTGCGGATAGATCAACAACAGCGCTGCGGCCGGCCGCAGCGTGGCGCCCTCGTCCGGCCATGTGCGCGGATCCGGGGCCATGCGTAATTGGGCGGCGAGTCCAGGGAGTGGTTCTGAAAGAATACGTCGCAGATCATCAGGACGTAGTTCCATGCGACCGCTTGAAACGGGGACTTACCGTCCGATGAGAATCAGAACGCCCGCCACCAGCGCGATCACCGCGGTAACAATAGGCGGAATTGCCAGAGACACGACTCCGCCGATGCCCACGAGGATGAGCCAGATGGCAAGCAGAAGCATACCCGTGCTGCGCGTCACTCGAATCGCCATGCATTCACCTCACGCGCGATATTAACGCCACATGCGTGCGCTGTATTCTTGACGCGTGACGGAATCCTGCAGCATGGGTCACCGACGCTCGAGCCGGGCGCTGATGGCGCTGGTACTGCCCGCGGCGCTCGGGGCGGTGCTCGTGAGACCTGTCGGCGCCGCAAATACGCAGACGATTGACGGGCTGCTGGCCCGCGTCGGCGACAGAATCGCCGAGTTTTACCAGCGCGCGCAGCATGTGATGTGCATCGAGACATCGACGGTGCAGCCAATCGATCGCAGTTTCTCCTCCCAAGGGTTTGCCCGCATCGTCGAATCGGAGCTGCACGTCGAGCCGGCGGACGACGACACTAGTGGCGCGGCGGCGTTCGTGAGGGAAGTACGGAAAGTAAACGGACGGGCGCCGCGCGACAGAGACCTGAAGGATCGTTCCGGTTGCACGGATCCGACGCCGCTCTCTCTCGAGCCGCTCGAGTTTCTGCTGCCGGCCCACCGCGCCGAGTACGAATTCCGCTTCGCAGGCGTCGGAAAGGACAGGAGCCGAGGAGTGTTCCTTATCGACTTCAAATCGGTCGACGCTCGCAGCAGCGTCGAACTCATCGAAGACCCCGCTGGTCACGCTGACTGCTTCGACTGGTCCGGGCACGTTGCATCGAGAGGTCGCGTCTGGGTGGATGCGGCAAGCTATGACGTCGTGCGCATGGAGCGCGGTCTGCGGGCGATGCTCGATGTGAAAGTCCCCTACCGCATACAACGAAAGCACAACCTCGAGAACGCCGTGGTCATCGAGCGTGAAGAGACGACCATTCGCTACCGGACAGTCACCTTCACCGATCCTGACGAATCGCTGCTGCTGCCCGAGTCGATCGAGTCGCTGATCATCGCGCGCGGCGGCCTGCAGTCGACGCGCAGAACACAGACCTATTCTGATTACCGCCGCTTCGTCGGCGACGCAAGAGTCGTCGAGTAGTCAACGACGCGGCTTTCCGATCGCGTACGACGGTTTCGCGTTTCGCACGGCTCAACGACGCCGCGCGCCATCGGCGAATTACCAACTATCCTCAGCTCCACGTCAGATCGTGTTTGCTGTACGGCAGGTCGCGGAATCGCTTGCCGGTAATCTGGAAGATGGCGTCGCCGATGGCCGATTGGATCGACGTCGCACGGTCGTGGCCCATGCCTATGAGCCAGTGTCCGGTCGGGAAGAAGTGGATGTTGATCTCGGGCGGATCGTCCGCCATGCGCGAGATCGGGAACTTG
>DATJJE010000013.1:0-8604 GCA_035492455.1 Vicinamibacterales bacterium
CATCGGGTCGATCGATGTCATCGCTGACGCGATAGCGCTCGGCGGGAAAGCGTCGCAGTCCGGCGCTGGCGATGTGGTTGTACGCAAGAATGCGGTAGTGGCGCGACGCGACCATAGTCCATCCAGCGGCTAAAACGTGAAATTCTGCGTGATAGAATACGCGGCTTGCGCCCGTAGCTCAGTTGGATAGAGTACCTGGCTACGAACCAGGGGGTCGTGGGTTCGAATCCTGCCGGGCGCGCCAAATTTTCAAGGGCTTGCAATTACTGCAGGCCCTTATCATTTGGTGCCTGTACCAGAAAACGTAGCCACTTCCCCATCTTTCACGAGCCGCAAGCCGGACATGCGGTCGACGTACGGCGCGAGATGATCGCTGGCGAGATGCGCGTACTTCAACACCGTTCTCGAGCACCTGCCAGCCGCCCAACTCTTGCAGTACCGGCAACGGCGTTCCCGCCTGTACGTGCCAGCCTGCCCAGGTGTGCCGCAGGTTCGTGGCATCGAAAGTCCTCGATACCGACCCGCTTGAGCGCCTGCCGCCAGGCTTTGGTATTGACTTGGCGCACCGGCTTGCCCCTGTAGCTGAATACGTGCGTCGAGTGCTTCCCGATCTGCTCGCGAACAGGTTTCCCGTGGATAATGGACGGACGGGGCTCGCGGGAACCGCTAGAGCGGTGAAGAGCCGGGGGAGTGTCGCCCGTGAATCGGCGTGAGTTCATCGTAACCGCGGCGGGGACGCTCTGCGCTCCGCTCGCGGTGTGGGCGCAGCAGCCGGGCAGGCTCTTTCGGACCGGCTGGCTCGACTACAGCTCTGCTGCCGAAAATCTCGGGATTTTCGTCCAGGCGATGAGCGGTCGTGGCTGGGTGCAGGACAAGAACTTCCGCATCGAATATCGCGGCGGAGAAGGGAAGGCGGAGCGCCTGGAGGCGGTGGCTGCGGAGCTCGTACGATTGCCCGCCGACATCATCATCGCGCCGGGCACACCCGAGGCTCTCGCCGCCCGCAAGGCTACGCAGGCCATACCGATCGTCATGACCGGGGCGGACAACCCGGTCGAGCTCGGCCTCGTCGACAGTCTCCCTCACCCCGGGGGCAACGTCACGGGCCTGGCGGGCGCGGGTACCGAGCTCAGCGGCAAGCTGCTCTCGTTGCTTCGCGAGCTCGCTCCGCGCATGTCACGGGCAGCGGTGCTGCTCGACTCGACTGATCCCGACCACCGGGCGAGGCTTCGCCAACTCCAGGCAGCCGCAAAGACGCTCGGCGTGTCGCTAGACGTGGTGACGGTGCGGCGCTACAGCGAGATCGAGCCGGCATTTGCCACGATCAAGCAGCATGGCAGCGAGTTGCTCATCGTGCCGCCGAGCAGCATGCTCGTTCCTCGATTGGTTGCCGACCTCGCGCTCAAGAACGGGTTGCCGCTCGCCTCTACCTCTCCCTCGTACGCGTACGAAGGCGGCCTGATGGCCTATGCGGACGACTGGAGCGCAGTATTCGACCGCGTAGCCAGCTTCGTGGATCGGATCCTCAAGGGCGCCAAACCAACCGACCTCCCGGTCGAGTTGCCCGACAAGTTCAAGCTTATCGTGAACGCGAAGACCGCGCGGGCGCTCGGCCTCGCGATGCCGCCGTCGATCATGATCCGGGCCGACTCGGTGATCGAATCGTGAACTCGCACCCCGATGGCGGGTGGTCGCTCCGACGCAGGTCGAGGCCCAAGCTCGCCTCCGTCGGAATTCTGACGCTCGTGGTCGCGTTCGGTGCCGACGTGACGCGCGCCCAGACCGCGGAGCCGATCAAGATCGGCGGCATGTGCGACCGGACGGGCTCGACGCGGGTGATCGGCATCGAGCTCTGTCCCGGCGTCGCCGACTACATCGCGCTCATCAACAGGAAGGGCGGGCTCCTGGGGCACAAGCTCGAATACACCGAGATCGACCACTCCTACGTGGTGCCGCGTGCGGTGGAAGCCTACCAGCAGCTCAAGCGCGATGGCGCGGTGACCTTCTTCACTTACGGCGTGCCTACCCTGCAAGGACTCGCGCAGTATTACATGAGAGACAAGCTCCCGCCCTTTAACTCGGGCACCGGGCGCGGCGAGTACATCGACGGCACGGTGTGGCCCTACATCTTTCCTGGGACGGCCCAGTACTGGTCGCAGGCCGGTGCGGTAATGAAGTACCTGAAGGACAGCGGCGCGAAGAAGGGGACGAAGATTGCATACCTCTACCTCGACAGCCCCGCCGGTCGCGAGGGCATCGCGATGGTGGAAGTGGTGGCGGCGAGCGAGGGATACGAACTGCGCAAGTATGCGGTGCAACCGCCCGGCCTCGAGATGGAGCCACACGTGACGGCGATCGTGCGCGACTTCAAGGCGGACTGGGTAATCACGAGCCTGTTCGGCCGGCCGCCCGCGGTTTCGATCCGGGAGTTTAGGAAGGCGGGCTTTCCGCTGAATCACGTCATCAGCTTCGTGTACGGAGCCGGAGACCCGGACGTGGAGGAGGCGGGCTGGGATGCCGCCCAAGGCTATCTCGGCGTCCAATACGCCTCCGTTGGGCGCGACTTTCCCGTGATCCAGGAAATCCTGAAGATGTACCGCGACGGGGGGAAAGAAGCGCCGAAGTACGTCGGCGGCGCGTACTACAACCGCGGCGTCCTTACCGGCGCGATCATCCTGGAAGGGATTCGGCTCGCGATCCAGAACCACGGCCTGCCACTCACCGGCGACAACGTGCGCCGGGGATACGAGTCCATCAGCAAACTCGACCTGCAGGGACTGGGTCCGCCGCTTCACATCACGCCGCAGGATCACGAGGGCGGCGGCTATCTGCGGATCTATCAGGTGAAGGGCAGCGCGTGGGTGCCCGTAACCGACTGGGTTCGCGGTTACCACGACGAGGTGATGGCGCTCGTGAAGAAGGCGAACGCCAAATAGGCTGCTTGCGAGGCCGCCCCACCGCCGCATCGATCTCGCGGCGTCTCATCGAGACGCATTTCCGCGTGAAGCTCTAGCTAGCGCTTATGGCGATTCGCGACGTAGCTGAAACGTAGCTTTTTATGGCTTCGCGGGGTTCGGTGTTACGGTGTTTAGCTACGCAATTGCTATGGCGAGCGATGATGACGTAACGTAGTTTTCGCACATTCGAGGCGGTGGCCTCGATCTGGTTCAATGGTAGCTGCGAGGCAAACCATGTTCCAGACCACAGCGAGGCCACCATGGCAGAGGATACAGCGGAAGGATTGAGGGACGCGATTCGAGTCGATACCGCGGAGCTGCGCGGGCACGTTGATGCGGTGGTGCGTTCGAGCGTGGAGGAGACGTTGAACGCGCTGCTGCAGGCCGAAGCCGACGGGATCTGCGGAGCGACGCGCTACGAACGCTCGCCGGAGCGTGTGGACACGCGCGCCGGCAGCTACGAGCGGAAGCTGGAAACGAAGGCGGGCGTGGTTACGCTGAGGGTGCCGAAGCTGCGCTCGTTGCCGTTCGAGACAGCGATTATCGAGCGCTACCGGCGCCGCGAGTCGTCGGTGGAGGAAGCGCTGGTCGAGATGTACCTGGCGGGAGTGAGTGTGCGGCGGGTCGAAGACATCACCGAAGCGCTGTGGGGCACTCGGGTGAGCTCGGGCACGGTGTCGCGGCTCAATCAGAAGATCTACCGCCACATCGAAGCGTGGCGCAACCGCACGATCGAGGGTGAGTTTCCGTACCTGTTTCTCGATGGGGTCGTACTCAAGCGCAGCTGGGCGGGCGAAGTGCGCAATGTATCGGTGCTGGTGGCGATCGGCGTGGGTGCCGATGGTCATCGGCAAATCCTCGGTGTGGCGGAAGGCCAGAAAGAGGATCTCGAAGGCTGGCGCGGCTTTCTGCGGCATCTGAAGGAGCGCGGACTCGCCGGCGTGCAGCTGATCATTTCCGATGCGTGTATCGGCCTGGTCGAAGCGGCCGCCGAGCTCTTCCCCGACGCACAATGGCAGCGCTGCGTCGTTCATTTCTACCGCAACGTGTTCACCAACGTGCCGAAGGGTAAGGTCGCCGAGGTCGCTCGAATGTTGAAAGCGATCCACGCCCAGGAGGATCGCCGCTCGGCCGAGGACAAGGGGCGCGAAGTGATTGTGAAGCTACGCGCGATGCGCTTAACGAAGGCGGCTGAGCTCGTTGAGGGCAAGGCGCACGAGACGCTGACCTACTTTGCGTTCCCGAGCAATCATTGGCGACAGATCAAGACCAACAATCCGCTCGAGCGCATTATCCGCGAGATTCGCCGGCGCACGCGCGTCGTCGGTGCATTCCCGGACGGACATTCCGCATTGATGTTGGTCGCGGCACGACTGCGACACATCGCAAGTACGAAATGGGGCAAGCGGCGCTATCTCGCGATGGAAACGCTGCTCAACCCACTTCCCGAGGAGGCAGCTGCTTGAGATCCGATCAGGCTACCGCCAACGAAAGTGCGAAAGACCGTTGACACAACCTTGCCACCTAAGCACGATTGAGATCCCTTATCCTCGCCAAGGCGCGCTGCGCAGCGCCGTTGTTGTTGACGCTCGCCCACGCGATCGACGCAAGCGCCCAGTTCGGCTCGCAATTCGTGAGCCAGAGCGTACCCACCTCGATGATCGCGGGTCAAAGCTACCCGGTCGTCGTCACGATGAAGAACACCGGGTCCAACACGTGGACGAACGTCACCGGTTCGGGCACGCCGAACGCGTTCAGCCTCGGTTCGCAGAATCCGCAGGATAACGTCGTCTGGGGCTTGTCGCCCTACGCGAATCGAGTGCCGGTCACTGGCCGCATCGACCCTGGCGCCACGGCAACCTTCGCCTTCACGGTGAAGGCGCCCGCCTCGCCGGGAACGTACGACTTCCAGTGGCAGATGGTCGACGATTTCGTCGCGTGGTTCGGGACGCGGACGCCAAACGTGAGGGTGGCCGTTTCGGCGCCGGGCGCGCTTCTCGATGCCCGGTTCGTAAGCCAGAACGTGCCGACTACGATGGTGGCCGGGAAAAGCTATCCGGTGTCCATCACGCTCAAGAACACGGGTACGACGAGCTGGTCGAACACGACGGGCCCCGGAACTCCGAGCGCGTTCAGCCTCGGCGCACAGAATCCGCAGGACAATCTCAATTGGGGACTGGCGCCGTTTCCGAACCGAGTTCCCGTGGCAAGCTCTGTTGCGCCGGGGGCAACCGCGACGTTCTTCTTCAACGTCGTTGCGCCCGCCGCAGCGGGAACGTACGGCTTTCAATGGCAGATGGTCGAGGACTACGTCGCCTGGTTTGGCGCAACGACGCCCAACCTCGGGATCGAGGTCTCGGCAGCTCCGCTGCTCGATGCGCAGTTCATCGGTCTCACCGTCCCCTCGTCCATGACGGCCGGCGAGCGCTACCCGGTATCCGTAACGTTCAAGAACACCGGCAGCGGCACATGGAACAACACGACCGGCCCCGGTACGCCGAATGCGTTCAGCCTGGGTTCGCAAAATCCTCAGGACAACGCGCTGTGGGGCCTGAGCCCGTTTCCGAATCGCGTCCCGGTCACGGGTAGCGTGCCGCCCGGCGCGACCGCCACGTTCGTGTTCGACGTGGTGGCACCCGCGACACCGGGCACCTACAGCTTTCAATGGCAGATGGTCGACGAATACGTCGCCTGGTTCGGTCCTGCGACGCCTAACGAGCGGGTCCTCGTGGGATCGCCATTGAGCTTCGTGGCGGGCCCGATCAACTTCGACGCCGGGCCGTTCGCTTTCGCGCAAGCGGTATTCGCGGACTTCGATGGCAACGGATGGTACGAGCCATTCGGCACGGTCAACGACGGCAGCGGGCGACTGACTGTTCTATCGATTGGTTCGATGGGGCTGAACGAGCTGCTTTCCGCCGTCCGACCGAACGACCTGCGTGCCGCCGACCTCGACGGCGACGGTTGCCCCGACATCGTTGCGCAAGGTTATTCGGCGTACTCGCCGAGCCCGAACATCGACTCGCGAGCGATGCTCTATTTCAACAATGGCGCCGGTACGTTCACAGCCGATGCGTCGTTCTCCAATCTGAACCTGAATGGACGCGGCGAAGGACTCGTCGTCGCGGACTTCAACAACGACGGCGCGACCGATCTCTACCTCCCCTACTACACGTTTGGGGCGTCGTTTCCATGCATTCCGGCCGACGAGTGTCCGAATTCGCCGCAGTCGTACCTGCTGCTGAACGACAGGACCGGGCACTTCATGGAAGGCGACGTCCCGGGCAGCGTCGACCTTGCGCTGCCCCCGGGGGGACAGCCCGAAGGCGTGCAGGCGCTCGACGTCAACGACGACGGGCGTATCGACCTTTATGTTGCCGGCCATTTGTTCCTGAACCAGGGAACGGACGCGGGCGGCCGGGTGCGGTTCGCCGACTGCAACTGCGGCCTGCCGGCATCGGTGAGTGGCCTCTTTGCCGAGGAAGGTGCCAAGTTCCTGGACTGGAACAACGACGGTCTCCTCGACGTGATTCTTCACGACCCCTATGGCGGTCCGCAGCTCTACGAGAACGTCGGCACGCGAAGCGCGCCGCTGTTCCAGTTGCGCACGATACGGCCCGATGGCTTCGGCTGGATGTTCGGCGCGAAACTGTCTGGGCCGTCCGGAACGACGTACTCGGCGCTCGGGTACTGCGCGAGCTACGGGATGAACGTCTACGATCTCGATAACGACGGTCTCGAGGACGTCGTGGTCGTCGCCAGCCCTTATCCACCTTCGACGGGATGCGACTTCCCGAGCTACGTGCTGCGCAACACCGGCGGCGGATTCGAATCGGTGCGGGCCGGTGCGCTATCCGGATTCAGCGCGGGCGGGGTCTTCGGATTCGGCGACGTCGATCGCGACGGGAAGATCGACGCGATGTACCTTGGTCCGTTTCCCTTCTACTTCACGAACGCGACCGACACGGGCGCGCGCGGCTCGTTCACCATCGACGTGCGTGGCGCCAATGGAGAACAGAATCAATTCGGGCGCATCGTGAGGGCCTCGCTGCCCGATCCGCAATGCGCTGTGCGACCGGGTTCCGGCTGCACGCTGACGCGCGCCGTCGACGGTGGCTCCGGATACCACGCCCAAAGCCAGTATCCGATCCTGTTCGGCACGCCGTACGCAGGCGCGCATGCAATCGAAGTCGTCTTTCCGGATCCCGCGAATCCATCAGGCACCGTAACCGTGCGGGCTACCGCTTCGCCGGGCCAGTACGTCCAGGTGTTCGCACCCTCGCTCGCGAATCCGACCGGCCGCGTGAGCTATGGCCGGCCGTTGCCCGCCCAACGGTGCCGAACGCACTGATCGCGAAAGAGTCGGGCAAATGACAAGCCCGGCGGGCGCGGGATTGTCCTGCTTCGCGGATCAGTTCGCGTCCGGGTGCAGGTCAGGGCTTGATCACGATGACGTTGTAGTAAGAATCCGTCACGAGCGACGTGCCGGGCGTATGCAGAAACCACCGAGCGCCGGGAATCGAATTCGAACACGTATTCGTAAGCCGATACTCGATCGCCGGCGTCGCCGTGGACGGCTGCACCGCCGAAGGATCGCTCGTTGGGTTGAAACGCGGCGCGACTACGGCGATTGCGCCCGGATCGGCATTTAGCAACAGGTTGTCGATCACCGAGTAGGTATTGTCCCCGCCGCAAAGGCTCGCCGCGGTCACGCGGTGGATGAACGCAACGGTCGGCGTGCCGATGCCTGCGCCGTTGGCCCGCATGTATCCGCTGAAGATGGTAAACGCCGGGCCGCCGCCGAAGGTGCTGGCCGCCAGTGCGCTGCCGGTTCCGAGGTTGTCCAGTTCGAACAGGGTGCCGGCCGTCGTCCCGGAAATGTTGAGCTCCTGCGAGCCGACATCGAGGTTGTCGAGGTCCTGATAATAGCCATTGACGTCGACGATGACGTCGACGGACGAGTTGGCGATGAAGATCTTGAAGTTGCCGGAGTCATCGGGGATCGACACGTTCGCCGTCCCGGCCGTCCACACAGTGCCGGGAACGTCGTTGAAGACGGCGTTTACCGTGGGCGGCGTGGGAACGGTCGATACATCCTGCTGCAGGAAGCTGATGTAGCCGCCGTTGGTCGTCGTATGGTTCCAGATGTGGAATGACAGCGATATCCCGGCGACTTTCCCATTGTTCGGAATGCCGCATGCGCCCGCGGAATTGATGAACGTGCTGGTTCCCTGTCCCTTGATGCCGGGACCGATTGGACCCGCGACCGCAATCGCGGCCGCGAGGCCGCGCGTGTCGATGAGCCGGCACACCGCGATCGGCCGGTATACGGTCGCTCGATCGGTTGCCGCCTTCGTCGCGCCGCCCTTCGAACGGGCCGTGCGAGCGGCGTGGTCGATGAACGACTTGACGTCGACGCTCCACGTTTGCAGGGGGATCTTCGCGTACAAGCCGCTCGCATCGACGCGCTGCTCGACGACCGATCGGGTCGTAGGCTGCGCGTCCGCGACTGTTGCGAGCGCGCCAGCCGCCGCGCAGATTGTCGCCAGCTTCGCGACATTCGTTGGCATCTTCATTCGGTTGCTCCGGAGAGTGAAGGAGGCATCGATAAGCAAAGGCCGGGAAGCAACCGATGTGCCACGCGCTT
>DATJJE010000014.1:0-116113 GCA_035492455.1 Vicinamibacterales bacterium
CGGCTGCCGCGGCGCCGGCTGCGCCGGCCGCGCCGCCACAACCGGTCAAGCTCGCCGATGGCGTCTGGCAGCTGGTTCCGAACGGCGAGGGGAGCATCCTCGTCGAGTTCATGGATTACGTCGTCATGGTGGAGGCGCCGGGCAGCGACGCGGTGACGGCCGCCTCAATTGCCGCCGCGCAGCGGCTCGCGCCCGGCAAGCCGGTCAAGTACGTCGTCAACTCGCATCACCATGCCGACCACGCGGGCGGAATGCGGGCGTATGTTGCGGAAGGGATTCCGATCATCACGCACGAATCGCACAAGAAGTATTACGAAGAGCAGATCTTCAAGAATCCACACACCATCAACCCCGATCGCCTGGCGCGGATGCCGCGCGCGCCGATGTTGGAGTTTGTCAAGGACAAGCGGGTGATCACCGACGGCAATCAGACCCTCGAAATCTATCTGATGAAGGATCAGCCGCACGCCGAAGGGCTGCTGATGATGTATCTGCCGAAACCGAAGCTGCTGATTCAGGCGGATGCGTACATTCCTCGGCCCGGCGCGCCGCCGCTGCCCATGCCGAGCCCGTACACCACGAATCTGGTGGATAACATCTCGCGCTTGAAGCTGGACGTTACGCGCGTGGTGCAAATCCATGGCGGCAGCAGCCCGTACACCGAGGTCCTCGAGGCTGCGGGGCGGCCGCGCTCCACGAACTAGACCGCGGCATTGGCGCGGCTCACGGCATATCGTGAGCCGCGCAGCGGCCTTCCGCACAACACGCGTTCATTTCTTCGGCGAGCGATGGACTGAAAGTTGCCCGTTCATCGCGTCGATGGCATTTACTGCGCTCGGTCCTTCGCTCCGTGCTATCCCCTTCGAGCGCTCCTGGCCGCAGGGCATTGCCACGGAGCTGTTGACCGAGGGGCAACGCCAGCATCTCGCTGAGATTGCAACTGTACGAACGTTTCGGCCTGGTGGACTCGTGTTCCATCAAGGCGCGCCAGCAGACGCCATCTTCATCGTTTCGCGCGGCGTGCTGAAGACCTTTCATGCGAACCGGAACGGCACGCAGCGGGTGCTCGCATTCTGGTTTCCGGCGGACGTTGTCGGCCTCGCCGAGAGCGGCCGCTACGTGAACAGCGTGCAAGCGGTTACCGCCGCCGCGATGTATGCGGTGACTGTCGAAGCGTTGAAGGCCTCGTTCCGCCGCGACTTCGCGCTGCACTTTCAGTTTCTCTGCAAGGTGACGCATGAACTGCGGGAAGCGCAGGCTCGCCTGATTTCCATGGCGCACCACGGAGCGCTCTGCAAGGTCGCGGTGTTCCTCGAAATGATGCAAGGCAACAGCTCGCTGCGTGAGGATGGCAACGGGGCCGTGTGGCTACCGATGAGCCGCATGGATGTGGCGAACTATCTTGGTCTCACCGCCGAGACGCTCAGCCGCGCGGTCGCACGCATGAAGCGGCAAGGGATCATCGAGACGTCAGACCGCCATCATCTACGCATCCTCGACCGCACACGGCTGCACGCCCTCGCCGATCCAGGCTAGCCGCGGCGGGCGCCGAACGCTGCGCTTGATCCCGATCAATGCACCGACAGGGGCGCCACCCTACGATAGGTCCAACCGTTGATTTCCAGATTGAAGAGCCTGCTCGCAGCGCCCTGGCCTCGAACAAGGACGCAGGCGGCGCCGCGCCGCCACGACGAGCACGTCATCGATTCCGACGACCTGGTCGTGCTCGGTGAAGACCTTCGCAACATCCTCACGGTGTTGCTCGGGTCGGGTGGCGAATGCCCCGACGCGTGGCTGCGCGCGGATCGCATCGCGCAACGCCTGACGAGCGGCGATACGCTGTCGTGGCGGGCACCGCGTCCACTCGATGTTGACGTCGTGGTCACGAGCTTCCGCGAGATTGTCGCTCTCGCCGTGGGCGATCAGATTCGTGTGACTTTCGACCTTGCGCGGACGGCGAAGTACGTGCTGGCGGAGCCCGAGGAAATCGAACGGATCCTGTTGAACCTTGCGGTGAACAGCCGGCAGGCGATGCCCGACGGCGGTACGTTGACGATTCGCACCGCCGCCGTGAAGGAGGTGCCGCCCGGATTGCGGCTGCCGTACGTGCGCGCGAAATCGTACGTGCGATTGACCGTCGCCGATTCGAGTACCGGCATGCCCTCGGCGACGCGGCATCGCGTGCTCGGGGCCGAGTCACTGCGCAAGGAACACGGCACCCAGTTGACGCTTGCGGCCGTCGCGCATACGGTGCGACTCCTCGGCGGTGCGTTGCAGATCGAGGCCGATGACGGCCAGGGCACGCGCGTGGTCATCGACCTGCCCGCCGTCGAATCTGCAGACGGAGACCTGGCGAGCCTGATCGGTGCCGGTGGTCGTCGTTAGTCGTCAGTCGACGGTTTCCGGGAACGAAGAGACAGGGTCGATATCCACGGGAACGTCCCTGGCGGCGGCCAGCGCGGCCTTCAGGTCTGCGGGCATCTTGTCGTATTTGTTGAACCACGCATCGGCGCGCGCCCGGTCGCCGGTCGCTTCCTGTTCCAGCAGCTCCTTGGCCAGCCGCTCGGTGGCTGCGCCGATCTTCGTGTAGTCCACCCGATAGCGGCCATTGACCTTCACGATCGCGCCCTGCTCGCTGTAGTAGTTGAACTCCATCATCTCCGCGCGGCCATGCGCCTCGCCAGTGCCGAACCGTACCGTGCGGAAAATCCCGGCGAGCTCCGACGCGTAGTACTCCTCCAGGCGTTCCTTCGGCAGCACGCCTTTGTCCACCAGCCACTTGAGCGCGTACATGCCGACGACGTCGGCCTTGGCTTCTTCGAGACCGGAGAACGAGCGTCCGATCGCTTCGCGAATCGAGACGTTCTTTCCCTTCACGCGGGCAAACGCAGGGCCCAGGCCATGGCAGATCTCGTGCATCACGGTCGTGGCGAGATAGCCGTCGGCCGACGCGCGCTTCGCCTGCACCGGGTCCATGACACGCGCGGCGAGCGGCAGAATCACCTCGTTCACGCGCGCATCCATGAAGTTCTTGAAGAAGATCTTCTTCGTTCCCTTCTGCTCGTGAATGCGCGGGTCGTTGGGCAGGTTGTCGGCGACTGCCTGGTAGCCGTGGCGCAGATCGCCGGCGCGGAAGGGCGCATCCATCACTTCCATCGGCGTCGCGTGTCCGCGCACCGACGGACGATCCGCGGGCGCGAGCGGCAGCGCATCCTGAATGTCGGGCACCCACTTCTGGTAGAGCGCGAGCTTCTGGCTCTCGACGTCGTTGCGAATCAGGATGGATGCGCCATATGAGGTCTTCACGCCAAGCAGATCGTCCAGATACGTCTCGTATGGCGCGTAGATGATGTCGAACTTCGGGTTGACCAGCTCGACCCACGCGATGTCGCTTGCGTAATAGTCGTCGGTGAAGAGCGCGTCGGCGCGGAGACGAAGGAACTTCGCGAACGCGGGGTCGTCAGACAGATCGGCCGCCTTTTTCAGCGCCGCTGCGGCCGGTTTGATGAACTGGGCGTACTCATCGTGGTATTTCGTGCCGACGAGATCGTTTCCCTTCCTCCGAACGATCGTGTACGGGTCGAACAGGATGGCCTTCTTGTCCGGATGCGCGGCGACGTATGCGTCGGCTGTCGCGCGCATCAGGTCGGCGGGGTAGAGCGCGTGGCCCGGCGGCATTGGTTGCTTGCCGACAAACGGCTCGTTCTCGTTGACGAGATCCCAGCGGCTGCCGTTGATCCAGAGATAATGTCTCGTCTTCTGGGCGAGCGGAGTGTTCACCTTCTCGAGCGCCTTGTAGAGCGCCAGACCCTCGGGATCGCTCTGCCGCCAGAACATGTTTTCGAGCTGCCGCAGCGCGCTGACGAGCTGATCGACCATCTGCCGCTCGCGCGCGCTGAGCGCGGCGGCGTTGTAGGGCATCTTCACCGGCTTGAACCGCGCCAGGCGGGCATCGAGGTCGGGTGCAACTGTCTTCAGCGCAGCGGCGGCATCCACGGCGGGAAGGCTCGGCTGGGCGTGCGGTGAGGCCACCACCATCAACGCCGCCACGAGCGCCGCGACGAGCATCATCTTCATGCGGTCAATTGTCGCTCACGGCAGCGAGCGCAGGAACGCAATCACATCGGCCGCGTCCTGACGCGTCATGCGGAAACGGGGCATCGGCGGCTGCAGCTGTCTGCCGTCGCGCCCGATGGCTCCGCCGGTGAGCAGGCGCAGCGCCTGTTCGTCCGTATACCCGGGCAGTCCCTTGTTGCGCGGCGCGCGAGTGGCCCAGCCCTCTGGCGGCTTGAACGGAATCGGTGCGCCTTCGAACTCTTGATCCGGAAGGATGTTGCCGTTGGCGTCGCGCCGTGAATGGCATTCGATGCACATGGCAACGTGTTCGGCGAGGTAGCGACCGTGTTCGATGTTGCCGGCCGGCAGGACGCTCTTGCTGTGCGATGGTCCCGGTGTCTTCTGCTGTGGCGCGCGGGCGGCAGCCGCCGTTGCGGCCAGTCCGGCGAGCACCAGTGCTGCGACGAATGATCCCTGCTTCATATCCGCATTTTCCCATTGCGAAACGCAACTCGAAGCACAACAGCACCAGGCGGTTGTCGTCCCTTCTCTCAACAGCTATGCTTAGCGGCACTTCGACGCTGTTGCCGGCAACTCGACCCCGGAACGGCAGCGCCGGAATCCACGACAAGCGGTTTTTCAGAGGAGCTGCCGTTGCTGAAGCGGATCATCGCGACAGCGGTCGCGCTGCTGCTGTCGGCGATCACTGCCGACGCACAGTACTTCGGGCGCAACAAAGTGCAGTACGCACGGTTCCAGTTCGCCATCCTGGAAACGGAGCACTTTGATGTCTACTACTACCCGCAGGAGCGCGACGCGGCGGAGGTCGCGGCGCGCATGGCGGAGCGCTGGTACGAGCGCTTGTCGGAGACGCTGCACCACACGTTCTCGCGGCGGCAGCCAATCATCCTCTACGCCAGCCATTCGCACTTCGCGCAGACGTCGATCCTCCCCGGCTCTGTTCCGGAAGGCGTGGGCGGTTTCACCGATCATCTCGCCGGCCGCGTGGTCCTGCCGTTTGCGGCGGGTCTCGGCGAAACCGACCATGTCCTCGGCCACGAGCTCGTACACGCATTCCAGCGTGACATCCTGCGCAAACAGGGGCGTTCGTTGTCGATGCTGCCGCTCTGGTTCAGCGAAGGGATGGCGGAGTATCTCTCCGTTGGGACCGTCGATATGAACACGCGCATGTGGCTGCGAGATGCTTCGGCCAGCAAGCGCGTCCCGACCATCCCTCAGTTGCGCGATCCGAAATGGTTTCCGTACCGCTTCGGTCAGGCGCTCTGGGCAGCGCTCGCGGGCGAGTATGGTTCTGACGTCGTCGTGCGCGCGCTTGCAGTGCGCACCGCGCGCAACGCGATCGGACGTCTCGAGATCGCCACAGGGCATTCCGAGAAGGAACTGACTGCGCTCTGGAAGGACTACGTGACGCGGATTGCCGGCGAGGTGCCAGCGACCACCGCCGGCGAGCTGCCGCGCGTCGTCGGCGGCACGTCGCGTGACGGCCGGCTGAATGTCGGACCGTCACTCAGCCCTGACGGGCGACGGCTGGTGTTCATGTCCGAGCGGAATCGCCGCGCCGTCGATGTCTACCTCGCGGATGCGTCTACGGGCCAGGTGATGCGGACGATGGTGAGCACTGCCACCGATCCGCATTTCGATGCGCTTCAGTTCATCGAGTCCGCCGGCGCATGGGACAGCACCAGCCGCGCGTTTGCGCTGGCGACCGTCAGCGACGGCCGCGCCTTGCTGACAGTGTTCGACATGCCGTCAGGTCGCGTCGCTCGGCGATTGGTCGTCTCTGAGGTCGACCAGATATTCACGCCGGCGTGGTCGCCCGACGGCACCCGCATCGCGTTCAGCGGCATGAAGGGCGGCGTCACGGATATCTATACCGTCGACATCGCCAGCGGTGAGGTTCGCGCGCTGACAAACGATCTCTATTCCGATCTCCAGCCGTCATGGTCTCCAGACGGCGCCGACATCGCGTTCACGTCCGATCGCTTCACATCGTCGATCGAGCGGCTCGAGTTTGGCCGCTACACGCTGGGTGCGATCGGCTGGCCATCTGGAACGGTCCGCGCGCTTGGCGGCACCGCGACGGGCAAGAACATCGATCCGCACTGGTGCGCGTCCGGAGATTGTCTCTATTTCGTGTCGGATGCTTCCGGCGTCAGCAACGTCTACCGGCTCGATCGTGAGTCGCTCGACGTCACCCGCATGACTGACGTTGCCGTGGGTGTCAGCGGGATTACGGCCCTTAGCCCGGCGATCTCCCTGGGCAGCGAAGGGACGCGCCTGGCGATGAGCGTCTATTCGCACGGGGCGTTTGAAATCCGCACGCTTGATGTGCATCGCCCGGGAGCTGCCGTACCAGTGGTTCGCTCGCTCGAGCGTCCATCCGCTCGATTGGCGGCAACAGCACCGGCGGCCGCATTCAACCGACGACCGTACAAACCGAAGCTGTCGTTGTTCTCGCTCGGTCAGCCATACCTGAGCGCCGGTGGCGGCGCATTCGGATCGTACTTCCGCGCGGGCATCGGGTTCGGCGTCGGCGATCTCTTTGGCGAGCAGGAGCTCGATACAGCGCTCCAGGTCGGTAAGCGTTCAAGAGATTTCGCGGTGGAGACGTCGTACGTCAACCGACGTTCGCGCTGGAACTGGGGCGTCACTGGTGCACAGGTCCCCTGGCTCGTTGGCAGCGGCTTGATGACCCACAACGCCGTCGATGACGCCGGCCGTCCCGTCATCGTGCGCGAGTCAGTGCTCGATCGGCAGCAGCACCGGCAGCTCTCCGGCCTGGTCATTTATCCGTTCAGCCGGGCACGGCGGATTGAGATGAACGCCGGGATCGATTCGGTCGCCTTCTCTCGCCAGGTCACGACCATGACCTACGCCGGCAACACGCTGCGACGCATCGGCGAGTCGACGACCGACGTTCCGTCGGCGCGAGCCGCCACATCAGCCGTGACGAGTGCGGCGTTCGTCCACGACACCACCGTGTTCGGTGCAACGGGTCCAGTCATGGGCGAGCGCTACCGCGCGGCCATCGGCACCACGGTAGGCGATTTGATGGTGACGACGGCGAGCGGCGATTACCGGCGGTATTTCGCCCCGACCGATCGATTCACCATTGCGACGCGGCTCGAACATGTCGCCCGCATCGGTCGGGACGTCACGGATCCACGTCTGCTGCCGCTCATCTGGTCGCCGCGCGAGATCGTGCGCGGGTACGCGCGCGATGGTGTGGTGGAGCGCGCCTCGCAGTTGTCGGCGGCGAATGTGGAGCTTCGCTCTCCGCTGTCGTCGATCGTCGGCCGCCCGACGGATCGCCTGCTCCCCGTCGAGCTCTTCGCCTTCTCCGACTGGGGCCGCTTTCGCGCGCCGGCGACGGTGGGCTTCAACGCCGCGTCGAGACAATTGTGGAGCGCCGGGATTGGCACGCGTGTCAACGCATCAGGCTTTGTGTTCGAGTTCAACGGCGCGCGCACGCTCTCGCCCGCCATGGGGTGGCACTTTGTCGTGAACTTCCGGCCCGGTTTCTGACGCGCAATATCGCCATATCGCCGGCATTTCGTTTCGGCGGAATCACGCTGCGTGACGCCACGCTCGACGACAACAGCAGCCGCGCGACCATCTCCAGCTCAGGTGCCGTAAGCGAGCACTGACGCGCAGGGCGGGCTCTGTCCGGTTTCCGCTTTGCAACGACGTCGTGCTATGAAACCCCTGATCAGCTTTCGCCACGTTGTGTTGTGGTCATTCGTGCTGTGCACGTGGGGCGTGCTGGCAACGCCTGTGGCGGCGCAGTACTTCGGACAGAACAAGGTTCAGTACCGACAGCTCGACTTCAAGGTGCTTCACACCGCGCACTTCGACATTTACTTCTATCCGGAGGAGCAGGCGGGTACCGACATCGCCGCGCGCATGGCGGAGCGATGGTACGCGCGCCTGTCGAAGCTGTTTCGTTACGAGCTCCGCGGTCGGCAGCCGCTCATTCTTTACGCTTCGCCGACGGATTTTCAGCAGACCAACGTGATTCCCGGCGATCTCGGTGAAGGAACCGGCGGTGTCACCGAGCCGGTACGTCGGCGCATTGTCCTGCCGCTGGCGGGCCCACTCGCGGATACGGATCACGTGCTCGGGCACGAGCTCGTGCACGCATTTCAGTTCGACATCACAACCACGCCCGGTGCCGCGCCGGGCGAGAACGGAGCCGAGCGGCTGCCGCTCTGGTTCATCGAGGGAATGGCGGAGTACTTGTCGCTTGGACCTGTGGATCCAAACACCGCGATGTGGATGCGCGATGCCGCGCGCCAGGAGAAACTGCCGTCAATTAGAGACCTCGACGACCCGAAGTATTTCCCGTATCGCTGGGGCCAGGCGTTCTGGGCGTACTTCGGCGGCAAGTACGGCGACGACCTGATTCCGGTGATGCTCTCGACCGCCGCCGTGGCCAACGACATGGACACCGTCACGAAGAAGATCGTCGGCGTCGATACGAAGCAGATGTCCGAAGAATGGCATGCTGCCATTCATCAGACCTACGACCGCATTCTTGCGTCGACGACACCGCCGGCTGGTGCTGGGCGTGCGGTGATCACCGCGAAGGACGAAGCCTCAGAGTTGAACGTGGGACCGGCAATCAGTCCTGACGGCCGATGGGTCGCGTTCCTTTCGTCGCGCGGCCTGCTGTCGATCGATCTGTACGTCGCAGATGCAATGAGCGGAAAGATCGTGCGCAAGCTGACGAGCACAGCCACCGATCCGCACGTCTCGAGCATCGAGTTCATCTACTCCGCAGGGTCGTGGGACCGCGAGAGCAAACGTCTGACCATTGCGACCATCGCATCCGGACGGCCGGCGCTGGCGATTTACGACGCCATCAGTGGAGGCAAAGAGCGCGAGATCAAAATTCCTGAAGTCGATCAGATTCTGAATCCAGCATGGGCGCCCGACGGCCACGCTATCGTGTTCACCGGCCTGACCCAGGGCCTCAGCGATCTGTTTGTATACGACCTTCGCGCATCGCGTCTGCAGCGGCTGACCAACGACGCCTACGCAGAGGTGCACCCGTCGTGGTCGCCGGACAGCCGGTTGATTGCGTTCGCAACGGATCGGTTCACCACGAACCTGGACACGCTCGCGCTTGGCCACTACGAGCTCGCGACGTTCGATCCCGCGAACAGCCGCGTGCAGCGCGTTCAGACATTTGCCGACGCCGACTCGCGCAACCCGCAGTGGTCGGGTGACGGGCGTCAGTTGTACTTCATTGCGGATCCAGGCGGCATCGCGAACGTCTATGCGGTGACGATCGCGAACGGGTCAGTCGCGCAGCTGACGAACGTGCAAACGGGGGCGAGCGGCATCACCAGCTCGAGCCCTGCCCTCTCGGTGGCCGCCTCGGGCGACGTCGCGGCGTTCAGCGTCTACAACAATGGCAGATACGACATTCACACCCTCGATGCGGACACCGCGCGCACGTCGGTGGCGCGACCAACCGTGAATGCGGCGATGCTGCCGCCGGCGGATCGACGCGAGAGCGCCGTCGCCGCGGTTCTATCGGATGCGACGTTCGGACTGCCGGCGCGCCAGCAGACCGCGCAGAATCAGGTGACCGACTACAAGCCGTCGCTTGCGCTCGAAGGCATTGGCCAACCGACCGTTGCCGTCGGCGTGAACCGTTTCGGCTCGACGATTGGAGGCGGCCTCTCGTTCTACTTCAGCGATCTGCTCGGCAACCACACGCTGGCGACGGCCGTTCAGCTGAACTCCGGCATCGGCAACAACTTCAGCCTGAAAGACACGGCCGCGGAAGCGGGCTACTTCGATCAGTCGCACCGATGGCAGTGGGGTCTGATCGGCGGACAGGTGCCATATTTGAGCGGCGGCATCAGTTCGACTATTGGATTCGCGCCGCAGTCGGGGACGGTGCAGGTGGACGAAATCGTCATTGACCGCCAGACGGAGCAAAGCGCGTCGGCGCTGGTGGCCTACCCGTTCGATCGCGCCCGCCGCGTGGAGTTCCAGGCGGGAACGACACGCGTCTCCTTCGATCGTCGCATCGAGACGACGGTGTCGTCGCTGTCCACCGGCCAGATTCTGTCGGACGACGTCAGCGAAGCGTCGGCGCTGGCGCCAGCGCTGAACCTGGCGAACACGTCAGCGGCATTCGTCTACGACACGTCTGCGTTTGGCGCGACGAGCCCAATCTCCGGGCAGCGCTATCGCCTCGAGGCGTCGCCGACGTTCGGTGCGCTCACGTTCACCAACATGCTTGTGGACTACCGTCGTTACCTGATGCCGGCGCCGTTCTATACGATCGCCGCGCGCATCATTCACGATGGTCGCTACGGCAGCGGCGGTGAAGACGCGCGGCTGTTCCCGATGTACATCGGATATCCCGCACTCGTGCGCGGCTACGACATCAACTCCTTCGGCCCTGGAGATTGCGTCGCCAACGCGGTCAGCGAGTGCCCGGCGTTCGATCGTCTCCTCGGCAGCCGCATGCTGGTCGGCAACCTCGAGTTCCGCTTCCCGCTGCTGCGGCCGTTCGGCGTGTCCACGTCCCGCATGTATGGTCCGATCCCGATCGAGCTGGCGCTCTTCGCCGATAGCGGCGTCGCGTGGAACAGAGGGGAGACGCCGTCGCTGTTCGGCGGAAGCCGCAAAGCCGTGTCATCGGCCGGCGTGGCGTTCCGCGCCAACCTGTTCGGCTACGCCGTCGGGCAGTTCGACATCTCGCGTCCGTTCGATCGGCCCGGTAGCGGGTGGGTCTTCCAGTTCAATCTGGCTCCGGGTTTCTAAGGTCAAAGTTCCAAGCTCCAAGATCCAAGTTCCAAGTTCCAAGAAGCTCCAAACGTTGGATCTTGGAGCTTGGAGCTTGGAGCTTGAAATTTCTGATAATCTCCGGCGGCATGAATTCCAACCGCCGAGAGTTCTTCCAGTTTCTCGCTGCGAGCACCGTCCTGACGCCGTCGATGCGAGCGCTTGCACAGCAACTGGCGGTGTCGCACGACCAGCCCGGCGCCATCATGAGCGCGAAAGAGGCGCTGCAGGTGATGGACTTCGAAGAGGCGGCGCGTCGGGCGCTGCCGCCGGCGCATTGGGGCTACATGGCGAGCGGCGTCGACGATGACCTGACGCTGCGCGCGAATGTCGAAGCGTACCGGCACATCGGTCTGAAGCCCCGGCGGCTCGTCGACGTGTCCAAACCGGATCTGAGCACCGAAGTGTTCGGCGTCCGGTGGGAAACGCCGTTGTTCATCTGCCCCGTGGGCGGGCAGCGCGCATTTCATCCGCAGGGCGAAATGGCAACGGCCGCCGCGGCGAAGGCGAAGCGGCATCAGATGATCCTCTCCAACGTCACGACGTACGCAGTCGAGGACGTCGCGAAGACGCTCGGCACGCCGCCGTGGCAGCAGCTCTACATGCCGCTGAAATGGGCGGAGACCGAGAAGCTGGTGAAGCGCATCGAAGACGCGGGCGTTCCCGTGCTCGTGTGGACGGTCGATCTGCTCGCGGGCCGCAACACCCCCACCATGACGCGGTTCGGACGTCAGGACACGCGCAACTGCGTCGCCTGCCACAGCAACGGTGTCGGCACGCCGGTCCCCGGCTACCGTCCGATGTACGAAGGTCTGGGATTGGAAGGCCGCTACAACCCACCCGATGCGACCTGGGCGACCTTCGATCAGTTGAAGAAGCTGACGAAGATGAAGGTGATGCTGAAGGGGATCGATAGCGGCGACGATGCGCAGCTCGCCGTGCAGCACGGCGTCGACGGCCTCATCGTCTCGAATCACGGCGGACGCGCCACCGAGACGCTGCGCGCGACGATCGATTGCCTGCCCGAGGTGGTCGAGGCCGTGCGCGGCCGCATACCGGTCTTCGTTGACGGCGGCGTGCGGCACGGAACGGATATCTACAAGGCGCTTGCGTCAGGCGCGCGCGGCGTCGGCATCGGCCGGCCGTATATCTGGGGCCTGTCGGCGTTCGGGCAGGAAGGCGTCGAGCGCGTGCTCGACATTCTCCGCGCCGAGCTCACGATGACGATGAAGCAGATGGGGACGCCGACGGTGAAGGACATCAGCGCGGCTCGCCTTGCGCGCACGTGACACGATCACGGAATCGCGTAGAGGTAGACGCTGCCGTTAATGACGTCGAGCGGCAGGCCGTCCATCCACGACAAGTCCGCCACACGCCTGTAGCGTTCGCGGAAGTCTGCGACCTCAGCTCCATCCAGCAGCGCGTAGAGCGGATGTCCATGCTCGCGCAGCGTTCTTAGAGCCTCGGCGTACTGGTCGGCGCCGAGCCATTCATAACGCAGTGTCATCCGATTCGCGTACGCGCGGATGCTGCCGCTGTGCAGATTTGAAATGACGACCGCGTTCGCCGGCAGCGTCCGCACGACATCCGAGGCGGCGCGGTAGCGCGCCTCGACCCTGCCGATGGTGAACGCCGCGCGTCCCTGCCACAGGCCGGCGCACACGAGGATGAGCGCGGCCGCAAGCACCACGCCGTTCGGTAAGGCGTACCGGCGCACCGCCGTGACGAACGTCTCCGACGCGGCGACCAGCAGCATCGGTATCGCGGGCAGCAGGAATCGTAGATACGTCCAGTTGTCAAAAGGCAGGTACCACAGGTAGCAGGCGAGCACGCACAGCGCAAACGCCAGGCACCAGCGTGCATACCAGCGGCGCGCGAACAGCGCGAGGAAGATGAAGGGCGTCTGCGTGCGCAGCATCCACGCTGTGAACTGCGCGAGATTCGACCACGTGTAGCGCGGAGAGTAGAGCGCCGCGACCGACCCGTACCCCGATTGCAACGGCGATCCATACAACGCGGTGTTTGCGACCGCTACGCCGAGCGCGCCGGCCGCTGCCGGAATCCCGTACCATGCGAGACGTGCGAATCGGCTCCCGTTATCCGCCGCGCCGCGTGTGACGAGCACTGCCATCGGCGCGATCAGCACGACGAGGTTCGGACGCGTCAGCACTGCCAGTGCCGTAGCGCCTCCCGCCATGAGGAGCCGCCACCTGGATTGCGGACTTAGCGCCAGCACCGCCGCGGTCACCCACCATGCGGTAACCGGAAGATCGCTCATCGGCACCATCAGGTAGAAGAGAAATACCGGGCTGGCGGCGAGCGCGATTGCCGCAAGCAGGCCTGTCTCCGGCCGATGCAGCGTACGTCCAAACACGTACGTCAGCCACACGAGCAGTGCTCCGCAGACGGGCGACACCACAAACGCGCCCCAGTTCCCGATCGCGCTCTTCACCGCCGCCATCGTCAATGGCAATCCGATCGGATAAACGGGGACCATGAAGCCCTCGCGGAGTGCCGGCCGATACCCGAGCGGTGTGAGCGCCCAATCGGCGTCGCGCCACCGGCCTTCGGATGCGAGCGGTATGGGCGTGATGAGCGATCCTTTCAGCCACAGATCCGCCTGGCTCACATAGCCATAGGTGTCCGCACCTGCCGCCACGTACGTGCCGTACGAAAGACCGAGCAGGCAGGTCAGCGCCGCGACGCAGGCCGCGCACGCAGCGAGGCGCCGTTCGCCGGGCCATTTGAAAAAGAGACCAGCGAGTCCCAACGAGCCGAGGACGGCGCCAGCAACAAGTGAACGGAACGGATCGCGCGACGAGAGCTGCAGGTGGAACAGCGTGAGCGACAAGCCCGAGCCCTTGACCGCGAGCAGCAGCGTCCACAGGAGGACGAGTCCACCCGCTGTCGCCAACCACCGCGGGAGTCGGTAGAGAGTCAGCTCTTTACTAATCTTCTGTCGTTACGGCGGACGACAGCTGGCACATATCCGACAGCTGCGCGCCTGTCGGCGTGGTTTCATCGCCGCGATTGACGACCGACGTCGGCGAGATATTCATCGCATTCGTTGCGAGCTGCTGCGAGCAGTTGGAGAAGTATGCGCCTTCAGGCACGGCGGAGATGAGGTTATCGTGAATGGCGACCGGCGCCCTGATCATGCCGGCGCCGTCCACGTTGATGCCGACCTTCGCGCCGAGCACGGCGTTGTCATGCACGTCGCCGCCGACGACTATGAGCTTTGGATTCCAGGGACTCGGACCGACCTGGATGCCGAATACGCAGAGTTGCGCGCCGCAGTCGACGGTGTTGTGCGCAATGACGGCGCCGCGGAAATCGCCGCCGCTGCTCAAATCGTTCGAGCTGAAATTGTGGAGCATCAAGCCGGCAAATACGGCCTGGGTGCGCTGCTGCACCACGTTGTGTTCGATGCGTGATGCCACACCGTAGCCAACGATGAAGGCGACGTCGGTGTTGTCGATGAAGCGGTTGCCGACGATCTCCGACTGCGGCGCGTAGATCGCCGTCAGACCGTCGGCCCACAGGCTGCTCGCACCGTCACCGTTTCCCTGGAACGTGCTGTTCTGAATGACGGCGTTGGCGCCCACCCAGGCCATGCCCGTTCCGCATAACGCGTTTCTCGAGAACACGTCGTTGAGACGGCAATTGAGGCAATAGAGAACCGAGGCGTTGAAGCCAAAGATGTTCTGTCCTTCGAGGCAGTTCCGCGCGGAGATAGAGCCGACGCGCGACGCGCGCGCGCCGTCGATCACGATGTGCTCGAGCGCCGTGTTGTTGGTGGATATGACGAGCAGCATGCCCCATGGGGCGCGGAAATCGGGTGCCGCAACGAACGTAGCGCACGCGTCAGGAATGGTCGCGCAGGACAACGGCGTGCCCGCGGTACCGGCTGTCCGTATCGTCAGCGGCGTGGCGACAACAACCTGACGATCGAGCACGTACGTGCCCGGGGGAATCTCGATGCTCGAGTACGCGGGAGCGCGGCTGATGCACTGCTGCAGCAGATTGGCGTTCGACCGACCGGCAGCGTCGAGATGACACACCATCAGCTGGGGAACCCGATCGCCGTCCAGCGGCTGCTGGGCTGCCGCGGCTGGCATTTCGCCAGCAGCCGCGAAAATCGGGTTCGGCAGGGTTGACGTCCAGCCCCGGTCGTCTCGTCCTGTGGTGTTTCGTGCGGACCGAGGACGGTCGGACGCGAGGGCCCGTCCGGTAAAGGAGGGCCGCGCGAGCCCGTCCAGGTTCACGTGGGGGATCACAATGCGCTCGGGGGAGTGCGCTAACGCCGCCGTATCCCCCTGTTCCAGCAGATGAGGTTGCACCGAAATGCGCGGAAAGACCGAGCGGCCCAGTCCAGCCCCGAACGCAATTCCCGCGATTGCCACCGCTGAGACGCCGCGTTTCCAGGCCCTCACCATCGCATCATCGCACGCGCTTTTTGCCGAGCGAAGTGCGATACTGCGTAGCTGTAACGCCGCCGTCGCAGCTCGCGCGCGCCGCATCGAGAAGGACCCGCTCATGGCCACTGCCACTGGCACGATCAAACGCCTCACCGATAAGGGCTTCGGTTTCATCGCCGCCTCGGACGGGGTCGAGTATTTCTTCCATCAATCCGCGTGTCAGGGCACGCGCTTCGACGACCTGCGCGAGGGACAGCGCGTCACATTCGAAGCGGGCCAGGGACCGAAAGGACCGCGCGCAGAAAACGTGAAGCCCGCATAAAACCGAGAGGCGATGCCGGAAATCGAAGTGAGTATGCGCGTACCGACGCTGACGGTACGCGCGCCCAACGAACCCGACCGGCGGATTGATAACTCCGCCGTGCGGTTTATCCGGCGAATCGAAGTGCCGGCGCTGCCAAAGCCGGGTGACGTGCTGCCGCTCTCAACCGACGAAGGTCGAACGACGTTCGACTGCACGGTCACGCGGTCGGACTGGAGTGAAGACAAGGGCCTGTTCATCGTCGCCTGCACCTACGCCAAGCGATCGCTGCCGGTCGATATCTACAATGCGCTCGTCAACGATGCACAGTGGACGATGAAGCCGTTGCTATGAACGTGCCGCGTCTCCGCAACCGCATGCGCATCACGTCGAGAAACGAGATCAGTCCCGCCTTCACGCGCACACGGCTGTCGGGTCGGCAATGGCACACGATGCCGACCTCGCGAATACGCAGGCCGGCCAGCCGGGCCAGGTAGAGCAGCTCGACGTCAAAAGCGAAACCGTCAAGCGTCAGGTGCGGCGCCAGCGCCGACACCGCCTGTGCGCTGAGCATTTTGTAGCCGCACTGCGAATCGCGGACGCCGGGCACGGCGAACAGTCGTACGACCGCGTTGAACGCGCGGCCGCTCACGCGACGGCGCCACGTTTCGCCGGTGCGCTGCGCGCCGGGCGCTTCACGCGAGCCGATGATGATTTGCGGGGCATTGGCGTCAGTCGCGATGGCCAGGAACCGCGGCAGGTTGTCCCACGGCATCGAGAGATCCGCGTCGGCCATCAGCACCCACTCGCCGCGCGCGGCGAGGAAGCCCTGACGCACGGCCGCTCCCTTGCCGCGATGCGGCGCTTCGACCAGGCGAATACGCTGATCCGACTGCATGGCCGCGCGCACGATCTGTACCGTGTCATCGACGCTGCCATCGTCGACGATGATGGCTTCCCAGTCGAAGCTGCAGCGGCCCAGTTCCGAACGGACACTGTCGATGAAGCGGCCGATCACGCTCTGCTCGTTGTAGGCGGGGACGACAATCGACAGGAACAACGGGCGGACCACCTCGGCAATGGTACACTCTTCCATCCGCCGCCATCTTCCAGCGATCGTCGCGTTCGTTGCGCTGTTCGTCTGGCTGTTCGCGCGATTCTTCCTCCGGCCGCTCTACCTCGCGGAAAGTGATCTGTACGAGAACGGCCTGCCGATCTTTCTGTCGCCCATCTGGAAGTGGTCGAGTTTCGAGTTCAGCGGGCTGCCGGTGCTCGCCGATCCTGCGAACTTCGACTTCTATCTACCGAACGTGATCTTTCGCGATGTGCTGCACTCGTGGACTGCGGTGGTGATGTCGGCGCCGCTGCTGGCGGCGTTGTTCACGTATGCGTACGTGTTCAGCACGACGGGGTCGATCCTTGCAGCGACGTACTCAGGGCTCGCCTACGGTTTGTCAGAGGAGATGCTCGAGCGGCTGCGGCACATCAATCACATGCACGCGATCGCGTGGCTGCCGCTCATCGTGCTATCGCTCGATCGCGTGCGCGGCGATCATCCGCGGCGCTGGATTGCGCTAGGCGCGTTCGCGGTCGGCAGCTGCATTCTCTCTGGACATCCGCAGCCCGCGGTCTACGTGATGTATAGCGCGGGACTGTACGCGCTCGTCGGCATTTTCATCGAATCCCGAACGGCGACGCCGGATCCCGGGTCCCGATTCGTTCGACACCTCGTAGCCACCAGTGCACTGTTCGCCCTCGGCATCGTGCTCGCGGCGGTCAAGGAGCTGCCGCTGATTGAAGCGCGGACACTCGTCGTCCGCAGTGAAGGGATCACCTTCCAGCGCTTTGTCGGACCGTCGTTGACGTGGCCGCAGATGTTCACGTTTGTGTTTCCGACGATCCTGCATCAGCCGATCACCGAGCTGCCGACCTACGTAGGACTCGCGACGCTGTTGCTCGCGCAAATCGGCCTCGTACGCTTCCGGTCGAACTGGCGCATCGGGTTCTGGCTCGTTGCCGGTCTCGTTGGCGTCCTGATGGCCCTCGGCACGGCAACACCCCTCGTGACGCTCGCGTACTACGTTCCGCCGTACTCGTGGTTCCGGAACCTGTCACGGCACCTGTTCCTGTTTGCTTTCGGCGCGAGCGTGCTGGCCGGCTTCGGCATGGCCGCCCTCGAACGACGCGTGGTTTCGATGCGCAGCATGCGCGCGGCGTTCGGACTCCTTGCTGGTGTGATGGTGATAGGCGCGCTCCTGATGCGCATATTCCCGGCAGCGTTTCCGCTCGAAGGACCGCACGGGCAGCCTGGTCCCGGGCCGCTTGCAATCTTTACGGTCGGCGTATGGATTCAGTTTGGAATTCTGCTGGCGGCCGCGATCGTCTTCGTGAGGACGGTGCGAACCGGATCGAAAGTCGCGCCGCTCGGGCTGATGGCAATTCTGCTGGTAGACGTGCTCAGCGCCCTGCCGTACGACATCAAGCTCGACGGCATCGAGTACTACGCGATTACCGAGACACAAACGAAGCCGAGCGTACATGCGCTTGCGATTGGGCGAGCGATGGAACCGACGCACGCGCGGTCGCTCGCGGTCGGGGGTACGCATGTTGACGAGGTGCTGCCGGCGACCTTTGCGCGTGCGTGGCGCATCCCGATTGCCGGCGGCTACGGAGCGATGATCATCGACCGTTTGTCGCGTATGGCGACGATGGGCACCAATGGGGAAGTGCGGCCCGCCGTGCTCGCGGATGACGACGCCACGCTCGATCTCCTCGCCGTCAAGTACGCGATCGTGAACAGCGATCAACTGAAGGACCCCGAGCGCCAGCGATGGCTGCGGGGCGGCGGCAGGTGGCGCGAGGTGATGCACTTCAAGACATCGCGCGAAACGGATCGCGGAGCGGATGAAGACATCGACGGCGAAACCGACGTGACGGTGTTCGAGAACCAACGCGCGCTGCCGCGGGCGTGGCTCGTCGAAGGTCTGACGCCGATGGACGACGTAGAGGCGATCCGCGCCGTCAAGTCGTCGCGGCTGCCCGGTGGCGACCCGTTCGATCCACGCCGCACAGCGATCGTCGATCTGGCGACGCCTGTGCCTGACGCCCATTTCACACCCGGTCCGTCCGAGGTGCGCGTCGATCGTATTGGTGACGGCGACATTGGTATCCGTATGTCGAGCGCAGGCGGAGGGTTTCTCGTGTTGAGCGAGAATGCGTATCCCGGGTGGCGCGCGCGCGTAGACGGGGCCGAGGTGCCGATCTATCGTGCCGACGTGACCCTGCAGGGCATCGTCGTGCCGGCGGGCATCCATCGTGTGGAGTTCACAATGGAATCGCGGTCGCTGCGCACGGGCATGGTTGTGAGCGGCATCGCCGCGCTGATCTGTGTGGGGCTGCTGATTCTATGAGTGCAGTGTTCGACATCAACGAAATCAAGACGAAGTTCCCGGCGACCGCCGAGACGATGCTCGTCGATACACGCTTGACCGACGAGCAGGAGGCGAGCTGTCGTGTGTTTCGCATCTATGTGGACGTGCCCGCGCATTACCACAAGAGCTGTGATGAGTATCTGCTCGTCGTGTCGGGACGCGGGCTGTTCAGGATTGGTGACGGACAGTGGTTCGAAGCGAGGGAAGGACAGTTGATCTTCTTCAAGAAGTCGACCGTCCACGCCATCAAGCTGCTCGACAAAGAACCGCTGGTGTTCCTGGCGGTCGATACGCCGCGGCGACCGCCGACGGATATTCACTTCGTGAACCCCGGTGACGGTACGCCGCAGACATTTATTCGGACGGAGAAGATCTATTAGCTCTTCGCGTACCAGTCGCGGATGCGGACGTCGACACCCGAGCCTTTGAGCGCATCCTCGAAGATCTTCAGGTCCTGTCCCATGTAGTGGTACGGATAAACGACCTTCGGCTTGAACGCCTTCACGCACTCCGCAGCCTCGTTCGGCGGCATCGTGTAGGGCAGATTCATCGGCATGAACGCCACGTCGATGTTCTTCAGCGCCTTGATCTCCGGAACACACTCGGTGTCCCCGGCCATGTAGATCCGCTTGTCGCCGAGTGTGACGATGTAACCGTTGCCACGCCCTTTGGTGTGGAACAGCTGGCCGGCGGACGGACCACGCTGCAGGTTGTACATCGGCACCGCTTCGATCTCGATGCCCTTGACGGTCTTCTTCTCGCCGTTGGCAATCACCATTCCGTCCTTGACCTGCTGCGATGCGGCGCCAGGAATGACGACGGTGGTGCCGGCTTTCGACGCCTTGGCGATCGTTGCCGGATCGAGATGGTCGCCGTGGATGTCGGTGACAAGGATGATGTCGGCCTTCGGCAGCGCGTTGTAATCACCGCCCATCATCGTCGGATCGACGGTGATCACCGTGTTGCCGTACTTCAACTGCAACGCGGCATGGGCGATCGGCTGGATGGTGATCGCACCGCCCTTGGCCTGAATCGTATCGGGCGCCGCAATGGCCTGCAGCGAGACCGCGGCCGCAAGCGAAAATGCGGCCCCGTAGATGAAGCGTGACGAATGAAACATCCGAAGTACCCCCTTTGGTTCGTGTCGTTATTGCCTGTTGTTGCTCGCCGTCGTCGTGCTGCGGGCAACGGACTTGCCAAACACTTCGATTGTACCGAGATGGATGTAGCCGCCGGTACCATGGCCACTGCCGGGCATCAGATCGGCGAAGCCGATTTCATCCACCTTGGTCAGATCTGGATTATTGACCCAGATCTCGTTGTTTGGATTTGCCGGGCCGGCGCCGCGCCCGCCATTGACGGTCACGACGCGCATCGGGTCGAGCCGGATCCAGCGGACATCTGACAGGCCGAACTCTCTTACCGTGAGCATCGGCACGGCAGCATCGGCGTGGTCGCCAACGAGCATCGTGCCGTCGGCAAGCTTCACGACAGGACGCACCACGTGGAAGCCGGACGTCTTCACGACCCATCGGATTTTTCCGAGGCCGCTCATGTCCATCATGTTGTTCTTAGGCTTGAACGTGATGGCGAACGGGCCGTCGCACTCACCGGACCAGACGCTGAACGGCGTTGTCTCGCTGCCCGGCGTGCCCGACGTCAGCAGGTGCTTGGCCGCTTCCCCGTACCACTTCACTTCAACGTTCGGGTCGGCAACGTTGCCCTGCACGATCGGAACCTGGCCGGTCTGACCCGCGGGCTGCACCCATTCCACCTTGAAGATCGGCGGCGCAACCGACGCACGTGCGGCGCCGGCACCGCCGGCCGCGCGCTGGCCCTGTGCGGGTTGCTGCGCGAACAGGAAGGCACTGCACAGCGTCGCGAGCGTGAATGCCAGGACGACTGATCTGAATGAGAAAGGTCGCATAGAGCCTCCGCGTCGGAGTCTACCCTATGCGACCCTGATTTGAGAGAGTCGAACGGACTTACGGCGCCGTGGAGTAGTCGCCGTCAGCGGTCTGATTCAGGCCGCCGTTGACCGTCGAGCTGTTTCCCTTCGCCCAGTTGTTCTCGCCGCCGGTGACGCTCGAGTTGAATCCGGTCGTCAGGTTCTGATCGCCGCCACTGATCGTCGAGTAGTTGCCGTCGGCCTCGTTGCGCAGGCCGCCGGTCACGCTGGAAGCAACGCCCACAGCGATGTTGCTGTCGCCTCCGCTGACGTGCGAGTACTGCTCGACCGCGAAGTTCGCGTGTCCGCCGCTGATGGTCGACGCCCATCCGGACGTGCCGTTTTCGTAGCCAGCAACGGCAGTCGCATTTGCTTCGGCGGTGTTCGCCCAGCCGCCGACGAACGCGCCGTTGCCGATGAAGCGATGCAGGTCGCCGAGGATGATGTTGTGCGAACCGGTGCGGTACGGCGTGATGGAATTCTGGCCGCCGTCGTCGTTATAGCCGACGATCAGGTTGCCGCGGCCGTTGGCGCTGTACGAGGCCGTGTCGAACGTCGGCCATGAGTTGTATTGCGCCGGCTGCCCGTTGCGGATGTGGAGGTTCACGCCCGTGAGCACCACGTTCGGACCAGGCACGCCGTTCACCGTATTCATGTCAACGCTCAGGTAAGGCGCCAGGTCGAGCAGCTGCTGCGGCACCGTGCCGGTGTTGCTGCCCCCGCCGCCTCCGGTGCCGCCGCCGTTCTGCGCGAGCGTGTTGATGTTGTTCTGCAGCGTGACGTCGGCGGCTTCGCGAGCGGCCGCCTCCGTGCTGAACGCGGTGTCCGTGTAGGCATTGGCGGCAGTCAGCGTGTTGATGTCACCCTGCTGGCGCACGGCCGCTTCGCTGTTGATGTTGTTCTGCAGCGCCGCGTCGGCTGCCTGCCGCGCGGAGGCTTCGCTGCCAATCGCGCTGTCGGCGTACTGCTTCGCGGCGGCCAGCGTGTCGGCATCGCCCTGCTTCCGCGCGGCCGTTTCGCCGCCGATGACGCTGTCGGCATACTGCTTGGCCGCCGCCAGCGTATCGGCATCGCCCTGCTGGCGGGCGGTCCCTTCCGCATTCACCGCTGCCAAGCGCGCCGCCGCCTCGTTGTTGATGTTGTTCTGCAGGTCGACGTCCGCCGCCTGGCGGGCCGCCAGTTCCGCATTGAGACCGCCCTGCAGGTTTGCATCCGCCGCCTGGCGCGCCGCGGTTTCTATCGCGATCGCCGCATCGGGATACTGCTTCGCTGCGGCAAGCGTGTCCGCGTCGCCTTGCTGACGCGCGGTGGCTTCCGCATTCCCTGCCGCCTGCCGCGCGGCCACTTCGTTGTTGATGTTGTTCTGCAGAGTGGTGTCAGCTGCCTGGCGCGCTGCGGTTTCGATCGCGATTGCGGCGTCTGGATATTGCTTCGCTGCGGCAAGCGTCGCTGCGTCGCCCTGCTGGCGTGCCGCTGCTTCTGCATTGATCGCGTTCTGCAGTGCCGCATCCGATGCTTGCAGCGTTGCATCCGCGGCCTGCCGCGCGGAGGTCTCGCTGGCGAGCGCGGTTTGCAGCTGCGCAATGATCTGCGCTTGTTGATCGACTTGAGCCTGGAGCACGGCGATCGCCTGCTCCCAGCTGGAATTGCCCGTCGTGGTGGTTCCGCTCGACACCTTCTTGCTCTGCGCGAGGACGGTCGGAGCGAACAGGAAGACCACGAGAATGGACAGGAAAACTCGGAGCGCCACTCGGCGCCAGCCCGATTGCGAAGGCATGGGGATGCTCCTTCTCTGTAAAGAAACTTGCCGTGCTGGCATACGCAACGGCGTCGCCATCGGGTTGACGCCAAAGTGTCAGTGCAGTAGCGTGCACAGCCACGCCAAACATTGCCGGACACCATTTTTCGAAAGGCGACCGATATGCGCCGTATCGCGACGTTCGTTACGGGAATCGTGGTTGGACTACTGGTGCAGAGCGCGGTGGCTCAGAAGCGCACCGAAATGTACGTGAATCATGTCGGCATCGCGGTGCCGAACGTGAATGATGCGCTTGCGTACTACACGCAGAAAATGGGCTTCCGCGAAGCGTTCCGCCAGACGTCGCCCGACGGCAAGCTCGTTTCGGCGTACGTGCAGGTGAACAGGACGACGTTCATCGAGATTCAGGAAGCCAACGCGCAGCGGCCCGCGGGCGTGAGCCACTTCGGACTCGCGGTCGACAGCATCGACGATGCGGTGAAGTATTTCCGCGCTAATGGCGTCACGGCGAGCGACCCCGGTGCCCCGAGCGCGTTTTCACACGCACGCCTGGCGAATGCAACGGATCTGAACGGCATCCGTATCGAGCTGGCGGAATTGACGCCGGAATCCCTGCAGCGCAAAGCGATGGACAGCTGGAAATAATTTGACTCTGCAGGCGGCGTTTTCTACCTTATCGCCAACTCACTGGAGGTCTGTTGTGAAAGCCATATTCGTCGGCCTCGTTCTCGGTATGTTCGCCGTCCTCGTCGTTCCCGCGACCGTGGCGGCCCACCACGGTACGGCCAGCTTCGACACCTCGAAAGACCTGTCGCTGAAGGGGACCGTCACCGATTGGATCTGGGCGAACCCGCACTGTTTCCTCAAATTCGACGCCATGGACGAGACCGGCACGGTACGCAATTGGGCTGTCGAAGTCAGCAACCCCACCGACATGACCAAACGCGGATGGGCGCGATCGTCGTTCAAGATCGGCGACACGGTAACCGTCGTTCTTCAGCCCGTGAAGAACGGAGCGCCGATTGGGCGACTCAAGACGGTCATGCTCCCCGACGGCAGCATGCTGACCGCGATGGGACCAGCGCCTGCTGCAACTCCGCCGCCCGCTCAGTAAGACGCAAAGGAGCCACTCGTGAAAGTGCTTTTCGCGATTGCGGCCATCGCGACGCTCGTCGTGCTGTCGCCGCACAGCGCGCGCGCGCAGCAGTGGAACAGCGCCGGACTCCCCGACAGCGTCATCAACGCGCCGAAGACGAACGCCGCGCCGGCGCCGAAGCGCGATATCACGGGTATCTGGGATGCCGGCGGCGCCGGCATCGCCGGACCTGGACACGAGAGCGCACCGTGGACCGACTGGGCGAAGCAGAAAGCGGCGACCTACAAGCCGGGCAACGGTCCGCGCGCGGTGTACGAGGGCGAGATCAACGATCCGTTATCGACCGTCTGCGACCCGACAGGGTTTCCGCGGCAGGTCATGTACGAGACGCGGCCATTCCAGATTGTGCAGACGCCGAATCAGATCCTCATCCTCTACATGTTCGAAAAGCGATGGCGTGTGATCTGGACCGACGGCCGCACGCTCCCCAAAGATCCAGACCCCCGCTGGTACGGCTACTCGGTCGGCCATTGGGAAGACGACTACACGTTCGTGGTCAACACCATCGGCACCGACGACCGCAGCTGGCTCGATAACGCGGGCAACCCCCACAGCGCGGACCTCAAGGTGGAGGAGCGCTACCACCGCGTCAATCACGATCTGATGGAGATGACGGTGACGATTGACGATCCGAAGGCGTACACGCGCCCGTGGACGCCGCGGAACCGTATGCGGCTGACGCTCGCACCGGCCGGCTTCGACATGATGGAAATGATCTGCTCGCCGACCGAGGTGATGGAGTTCAGGAAGAACATCGACGAACGGACAAAAGGCAGATAGCAAGCTGTCAGCGAAAGGGACCTTATGCGCGCTCTGGGACTGGTGCGTGTTGTAGCGGTATCGGCATTTTTCCTTCTGCCTTGCGCGGCGTGGGCGCAAAGCAGCATCACGGGCATCGTGCGGGACTCGTCAGGCGGCGTCCTCCCGGGTGTCACGGTCGAGGCCGCGAGCCCGGCGCTGATCGAGGGCGTGCGCAGCGGCGTCACCGACGCACAGGGGATATATAAGGTCGTCGACCTTCGGCCGGGCACGTATACGGTCACTTTCTCCCTGCAAGGGTTCCGGACGCTGAAGCGTGACGGTCTCAACCTGCCGGCGGAGTTTGCGGCGACGCTCAACGTCGACATGGCCGTCGGTGCGCTCGAGGAGACCATTACGGTCACCGGCGAAGCACCGGTCGTGGACATCAAGAGCTCGCGCGCGCAGACGCAGTTCGAGAAATCGACGATCGAGGCACTGCCTGGCGCCGGACGCCTGACGATCCTGTCGGATATCGTGCCCGGCGCAACGCTGACGCAGGAGTTCAATAGAGGCGTCGGCGGCACAAGCGATCGCACGCAGACGCGCTACAGCGTGCACGGCGGTCCGGAAGCGCAGCCCTACGTCGACGGCGTCAACCAGCAGCTGCCGAACTCGACGCAGGGTGTGTTTGTCTACAACCAGCTGAACATCCAGGAAGTCGTCGTCGAAACCAGCGGCGTCGGCGCGGATCGCGACAGCGGCGGCATGCAGATCAACATGATTCCGAAGGACGGCGGCAATCAGTTCTCGGGCATTGCGACGGCCGCCTATTCAGGTCCGAAGCTGGCCGCGCAGAACATCACACCCGAGCTGCTGGCGCGGCATCTCGATCCCAATCGCGTCGGGTCGCTGAAGAAGTTCCGCGACACCGGCGAGGGCATTGGCGGTCCGATCAAACGCGACAAGCTGTGGTTCTTCGGCGCGGCACGCGAAGGCGTGACGCAGCAGTTTGCCGACGGCGTCTACTGGAACAAGGCGCAGCAGCCGCAGTCGTATCTCTATGATCCGGACAAGAGCCGTCCTGCGTTCACCAACGATTACCAGAAGGACTACAGCGTCCGCGTCACGTGGCAGCAGTCGCAGAAGAACCGGCTTGCGTTTTCGAGCTCGTTCCAGTCGAACTGCAACTGCGTGTTCAACCTGCTCACCGGCGGGCGGACGACGCCGGAGGCGGCGGGGGAGCATCACTACTACCCGAATTACAACCCCTCGTTCTCAATGACGCGCACGCAGAGCAGCCGCATCCTGATCGAAGCAGGCTTCTCGGCGCAGAACCTCGATCAGAACGACACACGCGCCGGTGGCCTGAGCGGCACCGATCAGGGGAGCGACAAGATCATCCGCGTCACGGATCAGGGTTTGAACTTGAGCTACGGCGCGCCGACCGCTACACGCTCGGTGCCGCGACGGCAATATCAGGAGCGGTTCGCCTTCTCGTACATCACCGGCGAGCACAGCTTCAAGGTGGGCACGACCCTGCGCCGCACGAGCCAGGGAAGCGAGACGGGCGACACGCAGAACAAATATCTGAACGGACCGGGCATCTCGTATCGCTTCAACAACGGCACGCCGAATCAGCTCACGCTGTTCGACGCACCGTGGGCGTTCCGCGAAACGTTGTGGGATGTCTCGCTCTACGCGCAGGATCAATGGAGCATCACGCGACGCATGACGCTGAATCTCGGCGTGCGGTTCAACGACATCAACGCGTCCACACCCGAGCAGGTGCTCGCCGCAGGATTCTTCGTTCCTGAACGCCGGCTGCCGGCGATGAACCATATTCCGCACTACCAGAATCTGAATCCCAGACTTGGCGTCGCCTATGACTTGTTTGGCAACGGCAAGACCGCGCTGAAGGCGTCGCTGGGTCAGTATCCGGAGATCATCAAGGTCGCGACCGGCAATCCCGCGAACAATCTCTCGCGGCAGGCCAACCGCACCTGGAACGACAGTCTCTTTGGCGTGGCAGATCCGCGTACGCGCAACTACGTACCTGATTGCGATCTGCTGAATCCCGCGGCCAACGGCGAATGCGGACCGTGGTCTGATTTGAATTTTGGCAAGCAGACTGCCGGCACCAAGTACTCGCCCAACGCGCTGACCGGGTTCAACCAGCAGTATCAGAACTGGCAGGCATCGGTTTCCCTCCAGCATGAGCTGCGTCCGGGGTTCGGCATCAATGTTGGCTACTACCGAACGTGGTACGGCGGACGATGTGGCGGCAGCGGGCTGACCAACACCGTGACCTGTCTGTTGGTAACCGACAACCTGCGCGTTACACCTTCGGACTATGACTCGTACTGCATCACCGCGCCGACCGATTCGCGGCTGCCGAACAGCGGCCAGCAGCTGTGCGGGCTTTACGACGTCAGGCCGTCGCTCTTCGGCCAGTTCGACAACCTTGCACGTCCGGCCTCCGATGTTGGCGGCAAGCTGACGCGCGTCTACAACGGCTTCGATGCGACGGTGAACGCGCGTTTCCTGTCGCGCGGGCAGATCTCCGGCGGTTTGAGTGCGGGTCGTACGGTGACGAACAACTGTCTCGTCGTCGATTCACCTCAGGATGCGCGGCCCGGGTTCTGTAAGGTGACGCCGCCCTGGTCGGCGGGCACGCAGTTCAAAATGATGGTGATCTATCCGCTGCCGTGGGACATTTCGACGAGCGCCGTTTACCAGAACAGCTCCGGCATTCCGATTACCGCCAGCTACGTTGTCAACAACGCCGCCATCGCGCCCGCGCTCAACCGTAACCTGTCGGACTGCGCCGTCGGGGCCGCCACCTGCAACGCAACGCGCACGATCGAGCTGATTCCGCCTTCGTCGCTGTTCGAGCCGCGGCTGCAGCAGGTCGACCTCCGTTTCTCGCGCGTATTCGGTCTGGGCGGCACGCGTCGCATCCGTCCGAGCCTCGACGTCTACAACCTGCTGAACGCAAGCAACGTCATCAACATGAACACCACCTACGGTTCCTCGTGGAAGGACGCGATCCAGATCTTGAGCGGCCGTCTGCTTCGTGTTGGTGCTCAGTTCGACTTCTAAGAGGTATTTCATGAAACTCGCTTTGTTCGTCGGTGCATGTGCCATCACCTTGGGCGCGACCGTCGGATTCGCACAGAACCTTCCTTGGAACAACCCGGGCGGCGCGCAAGGTCCGGCCGCGGCGGCGGCGGGACCAGCGCGACCGGCGCCGCAGCGGGACATCACGGGCATCTGGGATGCGGGTGGCGGCGGCATTGGCGCGCGCGGCATGCAGACGTCGCCGCTGACGGCGTTCGGCGAGACGGTGAGCAAGACGCACCATTCCGGCGACGGCGCACGCATGGTGCCGGCGGATCAGATCAACGATCCGCTGTCGACACTTGCCGATCCCGGCGGCTTTCCGCGCGACCTCCTCTTCGAGCTGAGGCCGTTCGAAGTCGTGCAGCTGCCGAACAAGGTGCTGATGCTCTACATGTTCGAAAAGCGGTGGCGCGTGATCTGGACCGATGGCCGCCAACTCCCAACCAATCCTGATCCCCGCTGGTACGGCTACTCCGTCGGCCACTGGGAAGACGACTACACGTTCGTCGTCAACAGCAATGGCACCGACGAGCGCACCTGGCTCGACAACGCCGGCAATCCGCACAGCGATCAACTGAAGGTCGAAGAGCGTTACCACCGCGTCGACGCCAGCACGATGGAGTTGACTGTCGTCATCGACGATCCCAAGACGTATACCAGACCCTGGATGGGACGAGACCAGCTGAAGCTGACGCTGCTCCCTTCGAGCACCGACCTGATGGAGATGATTCCATCGGCGAGTGAAGCCGCGTCAGTGAAGAGCATTTACGCAGCGGAAGCTGCCCCAGGAAAAAAATGAAACTGACCCGGACGTTCGTTGCCGTACTCGTGTTCCTGCCCGCTGCCGCGTTTGCCCAGAGCAGCATCACCGGTGTTGTGCGTGACTCCTCCGGCGGCGTGCTTCCGGGCGTCACCATCGAGGCCAGCAGCCCTGCGCTCATCGAAGGCTCGAAAACAGCGGTGACCGACGCGAACGGTCTGTATCGCGTCGTCGACCTCCGTCCTGGTCCATATACGGTCACGTTCTCGCTACAGGGGTTTTCCACGCTAAAGCGCGAAGGCATTCAGCTGCCCGCGGAATTTACGGCGACCGTCAACGCGGAGCTGAGCGTCGGCACGCTGCAGGAGACGGTGACCGTTTCGGGCGAGGCGCCGATCGTGGACATCCGAAGCTCGGGCACGCAGATGCAGGTCGAGCGGCAGACTCTTGAAGCGCTGCCGGGCACCGGACGTCTCGCACTGCTCAACACGCTGCTGCCCGGCGCGAGCCTGACCAGTTCGACCGAGCGCAGCGCGGGCGGCAACGATCGCACCCAGACGCGCTTCAGCCTGCACGGCGCACCCGAGGCGCAGCCTTACGTCGACGGCATCAACCAGCAGATCCCCGGCATCACCATCGGCGTGTTCGTGTTCAGCCAGTTGAACATCCAGGAAGTCACCGCAACGAGCGGTGGCGACGCCGAAGCGGATTTCGGCGGGACGATGTTGAAGATGGTGCCGCGCGACGGCGGCAATCAGTACTCAGGGCTGTCGCAGTTCGCCTATTCAGGACCGGCGCTCGAGGCGGGAAACATCAATGACGATCTCATTGCGCGCCACCTGGATCCGAAGCGCGTCGGCTCGCTGAAGAAGTATCGAGAGACGGGCATGGCGCTCGGCGGACCCATCAGGCAGAGCAAGGTGTGGTTCTATGTCTCGGCACGCGAAGGCGTGAACCAGCTCTTCGCCGACGGCGTGCAGTGGAACGCCCTCCATCAGCCCGAGTCGTATCTGTACCAGCCTGACCCGAGCAAGCGCGTGTTCACGAACGACTACACGCGCGACCTGACGGGACGCCTCACATGGCAGGTCTCGCAGAAAGACAAGATCGTCATCAGCACGTCGCACCAGCCGAACTGCAACTGCCTGTTCAACATCCTCACGACGGGCACGCGCCTGACGCCCGAGGCGGCCGGCGAGCATCACTACGACCCGAACTATACGGCGAGCCTCTCATGGACGCGGCCTGTGACGAGCCGGCTGCTCATCGAAGGCGGAGAGGGCACGCAGGTGAACAATCAGGACGACACGCGCATCGAGGGGTGGAACAATCCGAGCTTCTATCGCATCACCGATCAGGCGTTGAACCTGACGTACGGCAACGTAGCCACGCGCACGCTGCCGCGGAGACAGCACCAGGGCCGCTTCGCGGTGTCGTATGTGACCGGCACGCATCAGTTCAAGACCGGCATGACGTTCCGCCACACGACCATCGGCAATATCGACAAGCTCGGCAACGATCCCGACATGCACGGCACGGCGGTGGACTACCGCTTCAACGCCGGTGTGCCCAACCTCGTGACGCTGCTCGACGCGCCCTGGAATTTCCAGGAGACGACGAAAGATCTCGCGCTCTTCGCGCAGGACCAGTGGACCATGGGCCGGATGACACTGAATCTCGGCGCCCGCTACAACCACGCAACCGGTGAAACGCCGCTGCAGGTGCTCGGCGCGGGCAAGTTCGTGCCGGAGCGTCGATTCCAACCGTTGAAGAACATCCCTAATTACCAGAACATCAGCCCGCGCGTTGGCGTTGCTTATGATCTGTTCGGCAATGGAAAGACTGCTGTGAAGGCGTCGCTCGGCCACTATCCGGACATCATCCGCACGGCGTCCGGCAATCCGGCAAACAACTTGACGCGTACCACAACACGCACGTGGAACGATAGTCAGTTCGACGTCGGGGATTCGCGGACTCGCAACTACGTGCCTGATTGCAACCTGCGCGACCCCGTGGCCAACGGCGAGTGCGGCCCGTGGTCGAACCTCACATTTGGCCAACTAGTCGGCTCGCGCTACGCGCCCGGAGTGCTCAATGGATGGAACCGGCAATACGCGAACTGGCAGGGGTCGGTTGCGTTCCAGCACGAGCTGAAGCCCGGCTTCGGCGTCAGCGCGGCGTACTACCGCACGTGGTACGTGGGCGACGGTGGAGGCAGCGGCATCCCCGGAGCGGAGACAACTCTGACCGTTACCGACAACTTGAAGGTGACACCGACGGATTTCAGCGAGTACTGCATCACCGCACCGACCGACAGCCGGCTGCCGACCAGCGGCCAGCGGCTGTGCGGCCTGTTCGATGTGAATCCGGCGCTCTTCGGACAGGCTGACAACGTCATCAAATCAGCGGAGGACTTCGGTCGTCGCAAGACGCGCGTCTACAACGGCGTTGACCTGACAACGAATATTCGCTTTGGTCAGGGCGGCCAGCTCTCCGGCGGCGTCAGCATCGGTCGTACGGTCACCGACAACTGCGTTGTTGTCGATTCGCCGCAGGATGCGCGTCCGGGCTTCTGCCGCACGGCGCGGCCGTGGGGCGCGGCGACCGACGTGAAGTTTCTCGTGGTGTATCCGCTGCCGTACGACGTGCAGACGAGCGCCGTGTATCAGAACAGCGCGGGCATTCCGATCACCGCGAATTACGTCGTCACGAACGCCGCCATCCGGACGTCGCTCGGACGCAATCTCTCGGATTGCGCGATTGGCGCCGCCGCCTGCAACGCGAACCGGACGATTGCGCTGATTCCCGACAATTCCTTGTTCGAGCCGCGCGCACAGCAGCTGGATCTGCGGTTCTCACGCACGTTCCGCTTCGGCGGTACGCGGCGGCTGCGGCCGAGCCTCGACATCTACAATCTGTTCAATGCGGCGACGGTGCTGGCGATGAATACGACCTACGGCCAGTCGTGGAAAGACGTGACGCAAATTCTGAATGGGCGCCAGCTTCGCTTCGGCGCACAGTTTGATTTCTAGACACGAAGAACACGACAGTAGGACGGTCACGAAGAAGGGGTTGACATGAAACTGGCGATAGCAGCGACGACGGCACTGTGGGTGGTGTGTGTCGGCGTGACGGGTGCGCAGGCGCCTGCCGAGCGTCCGCCGATGTCGGACGAAGTGTTCAAGAACATCCAGGTGTTGAAAGGAATCCCCGTCGATCAGTTCATGGGCACGATGGGCTTCTTTTCGTCGTCGCTGGGTCTCAACTGCACCGACTGTCACAGCTACGACAGCGGTGGTGACTGGGCGAAGTACGCCGACGACACGCCCTTGAAGCGGCGCGCGCGCACGATGGTCACCATGATGCAGAAGATCAACCAGGAGAATTTCGGCGGCCGTCAAATGGTGACGTGCAATACGTGTCACCGGGGCGTGACGAATCCGAACGTCATGCCGAGCATCGATCAGCTGTATGGAACCCCGCCGCCCGAGGAGCCGGGCGATCTGTTCGCGCAGGCGCCGAACCAGCCGACTGCCGATTCCATCATTGACAAATTCATCGCGGCCGTGGGGGGCGCGCAAAAGGTCGCCGCGTTCACCAGCTTCACCGGCACCGGGATGTATCGCGGCTACGATGATTCAGAGGAGACCCCACTCGAGATTGCGCTGACGTCAATGGGGCAGTACTACACCGAAGCGCATCCAGCGTCGGGCGCGCACGTCACGGCATTCGATGGGCGTGCTGCGTGGTACGCCGCGCCGGCTTCCGATCGTCCGTTTCCGCTCATCGCGCTCACCGGCCAGGAGATGGACGGCATCAGGTTGCAGGCGCAGTTGTTCTTTGCCTCGCAGATCAAAGGAGCGCTTCGCAACTGGCGCACGGGATTCGGCACGGAGATCAACGATCGCCGCATGAACGTCATTCAGGGCAACCTGCCGACGGCCGGTGGCATTGCGACACTCTGCTTCGATGCACAGACCGGCCTCCTCGTACGCATGCTGCGCTACGGTCCGTCACCGGTCGGCCGCATTGTGACGCGCGTGGATTACGAGGACTACCGTGAAGCCGGCAACACGGGCGTGAAGATTCCATTCAAATGGACGATGAGCTGGCTCGACGGCCGCAATGTTTACACGCTGAAGACCGTGCAGCCGAATGCGCGGATTGACGCGGCGAGGTTTGCGAAGCCGCGTTAACGTTCGACTCGTTCGAGTCATTCGGATCGTTCGAGGCGTTCTCCGTTGAACGACCCGAACGACCCGAACGACCCGAACGACCCGAACGACCCGAACGACCCGAACGACCCGAACGACCCGAACGACCCGAACGACCCGAACGACCCGAACGACCCGAACGATCAGAACGACCCGAACGACCCGAACGACCCGAACGATCAGAAGCGGTGATAGTGGAAGCCGTTGTTCGTGTAGCCGCTGTCCTGCACGCCGAGCGTGAGGTCCTGAGCCAGTTTGAACGTGACAAGCGATTCGGCCGGCACATTGATTGTCTTGCCGTGCGTGTAGATTTGCGCGCCGGCACCGGCGGCTGCGCCGACCGCCGCTCCAACCGCTGCGCCCTTACCGCCGCCCGTGATCGCGCCGACGATCGTGCCCAGCAGCGCGCCGCCGCCGATGTACGTCGCTGTGTCCTTGTTCGCGCCAATTGAGCCAGCGCCGTTTTCGATTCGGTCGCCGAGGGTCCCCGACGTGCCGACCGTTTTCGTGGGATCGACATCCACGGCGTAGCGCTCGCCGTTGACCGTCAGCGATTCCAGATCGACCGCGAGGTCACCGCTGTCGCGTTTGACCATCAGCTCGGCCGTCGAGCCGCGCGGGATCGCAATCCGCCCGTTGACGTCGAAGACGTCCTGATCGACCACGCCGCGGAAGATGCGGCCGTCCTCCGCAGATGAGGTGATCGCCTCGCTCGTGCGGATCGGAATGTTCACACCCGCGGAGATGGTGCGTGCCGCGGACGTGTTGTCGTACACCTGAGCGGCGGCCGGCTGCGAAATGCCGAGCGCGCCGCAGAGAATCGCGGCTGCTGCGGTGCTCGTCCACTTGTGCGACATATGCATAAGCCTCCCTATGCACGTCAGGTGCAAGGAAACCGCCACTGTCGCACCTGTGTTCCACCCGCGCCGCCTATTTCCAGGCGCCCAACATGTACGGGTCGGTGATGTTGGTCACCGCTCCTTTCGGAAGTTCGAACCTGGAAGTTGGAAGTTGGACGTTGGAAGTAAGTTCGAAGTGCAGGGTGGTCTATTTCGAACTTAATTGGCGCGCGGCGGCTGCGGGCGAACGACGCGGACGTTTCGGATGTCGCATCCCTGCGGCAGGTTCGCCGCCACGGGCGGACGGTTGCCGGCGTAGCAGCCTGAAATCGCATAGATCGTTTGCGGGGGCCGCGGCCCGACCGGAGTGGGCGCCACGGCTGCACGCTGTACCGGCGTCATGTCGTAGCGGTAGCGCAGCGACTCGCCCGCAGTGATCGCGAGCTCGATCGTTTTCTTGTCGTAGCCAGGTGCTTCCAGATCGAGGAAGTGGCGGCCGGCGGAGAGCGCGACGCCGCGCGCCTGCACGTCGCCGACACTGCCTATATACGCGGTGTCGACGAACACGAGCGCGTCAATGGGCGTGACGTCGAGAACGAGCATACCCGCCGTGATTTCCGGCTGCAGCGTGCGATACATCTTTTCGTACGTGCTCTCACCATCGTAGAAGGAGCCGCTGTATCCGTAGCCGAACGGAATGCCGAGCGACGGTGGAATACGATGCAGGCGCGTGAACGTGCCCGGTCGCGCGTCGAACGGCGACGGTACCGCTGGACCGACACCGAGTGGTCCTCGCAGGGGAAACGACAGTTGATTCAGTCCGCTGACGGGAAACGACGGGCTGTTGAGCGATGGCGATGGCGACGGCTCTGAGGGGCGCATCGTCCTCGGAGAGCCACCACCGCCGCGACCACGCTGTGCATCGACCGCAACGGAGGCCGACGCCGCGATGGTGACGGTCAGCGCAAGTGTGGCGACAAGCCGCGTCATTTCTGCTCTCCTTGTGCGTAATCTACATCGATCCGATCTAGAATTCGAAGTTTGTTCCGCGAGCGAAAATCGTAATCAGGAGCGTGAATGGCGAAGATTAAGGTGAAGAATCCTGTGGTCGAGATGGATGGGGATGAGATGACCCGCATCATCTGGCAGAAGATCCGCGAGACGCTGATTCTGCCCTATCTCGACATCGAGCTGAAGTACTTCGACCTCGGGATCGAGGCGCGCGATCGCACGGACGACAGGATCACGGTTGATGCGGCCAACGCGACCAAGCAGTACGGCGTCGCGGTGAAGTGCGCGACGATTACGCCCGACGAAGCGCGCGTCAAGGAATTCAACCTCAAGCAGATGTGGCGGTCGCCGAATGGCACCATACGCAACATCCTCGACGGCACCATCTTCCGCGAGCCGATCATCTGCAGGAACGTGCCGCGTGTCGTCCCGCACTGGAACAAACCGGTCGTCGTCGCCCGCCACGGTTTCGGCGATCAATATCGCGCGCAGGATTTTCATTTCCCGGGCGCCGGAACGGTGCGGATCAGCTTCACGCCCGCAAATGGCGGCGCCGCCATCGAGCGCGAGGTCATTCAGACCAAGGGCAGCGGCGTGGCGATGGGAATGTTCAACCTCGACTCGTCAATTGAAGGTTTCGCCCGCGCGTGCTTCACCTATGCCCTGGGCCGCAACTATCCGGTCTATCTGTCGACCAAGAACACGATCCTCAAGGTCTACGACGGAGCGTTCAAGAACACATTCCAGCGCGTGTTCGAATCCGAGTTCAAACCGCAGTTCGACGCGAAGAAGTTGACCTACGAGCATCGGCTGATCGACGACATGGTCGCCGCCAGCCTGAAGTGGAACGGCGGTTATCTGTGGGCATGCAAGAATTACGACGGCGACGTGCAGTCCGATACGGTGGCGCAGGGCTACGGTTCGCTCGGCCTGATGACATCGGTGCTGATGTCGCCCGACGGCAAGGCCGTCGAGGCCGAAGCCGCGCACGGAACGGTGACGCGCCACTATCGCCTGCATCAGCAGGGGAAGCCGACGTCCACCAATCCGATCGCCTCCATCTACGCCTGGACGCGCGGCCTGCAGTGGCGTGGCAAGTTCGACAACACACCCGACGTGGTTAGCTTCGCCGAAACCCTCGAGCAGGTGTGCGTCGACGTCGTCGAATCGGGGCGGATGACGAAGGACCTGGCCATCCTGATCCGGGCGGATCACCCGTTCCTGACGACCGACGACTTCATGACGGCGATCGATACCGAGCTGAAGAAGCGGATGGCGGCTTGACCGCGCCTGATGGTATCTTCGGCAGCATGAGACAGCAGACATCCCGCCGCGACATGCTGAAGACGGGCCTCGCGCTTGCGGGGCTTGGTCTCGTCTCCGTTCCCGAGTGGGTGCTCCCAGCGCTTGCGCAGGGCGATACCGTGGTGCCGTTCCTGGACTACCCGGAGCGCGTCGTCACGAATCCAGCGCCGGATCGGCGCATCATCGACGTGCGCACGATTGATGGCCCGTTTACGCCGAAGGACCAGTGGTTCACCACACAGCACTACGGTCATCCGAAGGTCGATGCCGCCACGTTCAAGCTGCAGGTGTCGGGCCTGGTGGATCGGCCGCTGTCGCTGTCCATTGACGATTTGCGGAAGATCGGCAGCAAAGAGCTCGTTGCCGGGTTCGAATGTTCCGGCAACCGCGGTCCACTGCAGGGGTTGTCGAGCAACGCACGCTGGACGGGCGTGCCGCTGAAAGAGGTCCTCGACAAGGCGGGCGTCAAGGCGCAGGCACGCGAGTTCGTCTTCTTCGGCGCCGATCGCGGCGAGGAAGAGGTCGAATGGCGGAACGACAAATTCAAGGTGCAGCAGCAGTTCGGCCGCGCGCTGACGCGCGAGAAGGCGCTCTCACCGGAGCCTATGCTCGTCTGGGCGCTCAACGGCGAGCCGCTGACACTTCATCAGGGAATGCCGCTGCGTCTGCTGGTGCCAGGGTGGTATGGCGTCAACAACGTCAAATGGCTGTCCGAGATTCACCCGCAGGAAGACGCCTACCTCGGGAAATTCCAGGCGCGGTGGTACCGCACCCTGAAGGGCGAGATGATCGACGGCGAGATGAAATGGATCGAGACCGCGATCACGCACATGCAGCTGAAGTCATACATCGCGCGCATCACGACGGACGGTTCGCGTTACAAGGTGACCGGTGTGGTGCTCAACGACGGCACGCCGCTCAGGGTTGTTGAGGTCCGCACCGACGACGGTCCGTGGCAGGCGGCGACGATGGATCCGTCGACGAAGGAGAAGTACGGGTGGAAGCTGTTCACGTATACCGTGAACAACCTCTCACCCGGCGAGCACACGCTGGTGTCTCGCGCAATTGACGTGACCGGTAAGATTCAGCCGACCGCGAAGGAGCTCGAGAACAAGAAGTCGTTCCTCGAAGACAATTCGCAGACCGTGAGAAAGATCAAAGTCTAGTAAGAGAATCCGCACTCCTTATTCGGATACACCTTCACCGCCTGCTGGACGGTGCTGCTGACGTTTCCTGAGAAGTCGCGCACCTGCAGCGTGACCGACATGTTCAGGTATCGCTCGCCGTTCGGCGCGTCGCCGCCGGTTGCCGTGCTGAGGAACGCGCATTTCGTCACAATCTGCGGATGACTATTCGCGGTGCTGCTGGTGTGGCCGAGCGTGCTCGTTCCCATCGTATAGGTCCAGATCCACGCCGCAACCGGACCGCTCGACTGCGAACCGTCGAGGACGCAGTCGAAGTCGACCGCGTCGGGTTCGACAACGCACGCGCCGGTGCCGCGCGACGCCGATCGCACCACGAACCCTGCGCCGACCGTTCCCGCGGTCACAGTCAGGTTCGCAGACATCGACGTCCCGCTGAACGAAGCAGTGATGGTGACGGTGGTGGGGGACTGGACGGTGGAAGTGTCAATGGCGAACGTCGCGGTGCGCGATCCGCCCGTGACGGTGACGCTCGCAGGAACTTTCGCGACGTTCGTGTTACTGCTCTGAAGCTGCACGACGACGCCGCTCGACGGCGCGGCACTCCCTAACGTCACTGTGCCTTGCGGCTGTCCCTGCCCCTGAATCGACTGCGGGCTGATCGACAGCGAGCCGCCCGTCGGTGCCGGCGAAGGCGACGGTGTTGGGGACGGCGACGGCGAGGGTGACGGCGTGGGCGATGGTGTGGTCGGCGCGGAGGAGCCGCCGCCGCACTGCGCCAGCGCAAGCGTCAGGACGCCGATCGCGAAAGCTGAAAACGGGCGGTTAAAATTCATGCCGACTCGCAGAGCAGAGTCGGTTCCCGATGCAGCGCCGCGCGCGCCCGTGCAGGTGCGCGAATTCTGGAGGAATTCAAAATGCAATTTTGCATTTTGAATTTTGAATTCAGTTCGTTCCTGCCGACGGCAGCTCCAGCACGTCGTGCTGCGCGACGTGCACTTCGACCGTCCGATCCTGTCCGGCGCCTGCGGCGGCTGACGTGATCATGCCGCTTACCAGATGGAATTTGTTGCCGATCATCGCGCCCGCGACGCCGTGCCGCGGCATCGGCATCGACGGCAGAATCGACCAGGAGTTGGTCGCCGGATCGAACGCTTCAACGGCGCGGAAGGCGCCAACCAGCGAGTTGGTCGCGACCTCGCCGCCGGCGACGTAGATCTTGCCTCCGTAGGTCGCCCATCCGCCACCGCTGCGCGCGGTCGGCATCTTGGCCATCTGCGGGCCCCACGAATTGGTTGCGGGGTCGTACTGCTCGACGACGTCGGTGTTCTGCGATGCGGCGACGAACGCGTGCGCGATGCGGCCGCCGATGACGTAGATCTTTCCGTTCACCACCCCCGAGAACATGTGATTGCGCGCCAGCGCCATCGGCGCGCCGCTCGACCATGTGTTGCTGGCGATGTCGTAGACGTCGTTGCGCGTCAGGTTATTCGATGTCGTCGCGTTGCTGATGGCGACGTCCTTCGATCCTTCAGGGGTCGTCGCACCGCCCATCACGTAGACCTTGCCGTTGACGAGATTGGCGGCAGCGGAGCCGCGCTTGATCGGCATCGGTGCGAGATTGCGCCACTGGTCGGCGGCAGGGTCGTAGACCCACGCGTTGTCGATCGGCTCCCAGCCACCCTGTGGTCCGCTCATCGGCGCGACGAATCCGCCGAACACGTAGATCTTTCCCTGATACTCGATCATCGCCTGATGATGCGCCGGCCGCGGCATCGGCGCCTTCTTCGTCCACTTGTCGGCGGCGGCATCGTATTCGTAGTTCTTGCCGCGCACGTTGCCGAAGCCGCCGAGCACGTACATCTTTCCGTTGACGCCGATGCCGTACAGCTCTTCGTCCGGTTCGGGGAACGGCGCCGCTTTCGTCCAGCGGAGACCTTGCGTCAACGCCGACGTGGCGCAGAGCAGGATGAATCCTGCGATGAGGACGTGTCGCTTACTTGGATGCAGAAACATTGTGTGATTTCTCCGCACAGAAGAAGTTTTCCGCCTGGTCGATGCTGCCGCTGCCTCTGTACTGCGCAATCTGCGGATACGGACAGAGCGGACGCGTGCGATCAACTTTCCCGTTGGTCGAATGCGTTGCGAGAATCGAAGCTGGCGCCTTGCCCTGCTCGCGCCACTGCTCGAGCGCGGTAAGCGCATCGAAGACGTTCGGTCCCTCGCCGCCGCCGCAATGGCCCATTCCGGGCGCGTAGAAGAGACGCATCGAATCGTCCACAGCCTTCTTGCCGATGGTCTTCACGACGCGGTCGTAGTACATCAGCGGCGATCGCGGCGAGACGTTCGGATCCGCCCATCCTTGATATATAAGGAGCTTCCCGCCGCGTGAGACGAACGGTGTCAGATCCGCATTCGCCGGGCTGAGCGTTGAGTTATCGAGCTTATGGAGGCGATCGTAGTCCTTCGCCAGGTCGAATGACTTCGGGTCCCAGTTCGGATCCTGCAGGAGGATGTACTTGAACACGTCGTAGCCGACGTCGAGCGGCTCGGCGCCGCCGGTGACAGCGGTCCACTGCAGCTCACTGCCTGGCTCGAATCCCGGAAAGATCAGCTCACCGGTCTTCGGATGCTTCGCACCCGCGTAGAGCTTCCGCACCGCGTCGACTTGCGGTGCTGTGAGGCACGAATCATTATTGGTGCCGCGTGCGCACGCGAGGACCTTGGGATCGAAGCGGCAAGACAGGACGTCTTCGATGAGGCCGTCCTTCAAGCCGTCGATCGCATCGCACGCCTCGAGCGCCGCGCGGTGGATCGCCGGATACTTGCTCGTGGGGATCACGCTCTCCGGGCTTTCGTGCGTCGCCTTCCATTTCGCCATGAAGCCGAACGCTTCGTTGCCGCGGTCATACGCCGGCGCGCCCGCGAGGATCGCGTCGAAGTCGGCGGGGTAGCGCTGCGCTTCCTGAAATGCCATGCGGCCGCCGCCGGAGCATCCGGTGAAATACGAGAGTTTCGGCCCGACGCCGTAGAAGTTCGTAATGGCTGCCTTGCTGTGCAACGCGGTGAGGTGCTCCGACCGGTAGCCCCAGTCGATGATCTTCTCCGGATGGCCGGCGGCCCAGGCTGCACCGGTGCCCGTGTGACCAGTATCCGTCGACGCCGCGGCGTAACCACGTTTCAATGCGTCCTTCAGCGCGCCGTATTGAATGGATCCGGCGAAGGCGCCGTTGCCGACCTGCTGGAACTTGCCGTTCCAGCCGGACATCGGCATCCACACTTCGCTCTTGATGTCGGAGTCGGCGGAAGGCTTGATGGTGAGCTGAACGCGGCAATAGGCGGGCAAGCCGTCGGCTGCGGCAACAATAGCTGCGGACGTGATCGTGGTGTCCTGCAGCTTCAGCGTGTTTGCGACACGTGCGCACGTCGCATCCGATGCGGTTTGCGCAGACGCGAGGGCAGGCGCGACCAGAATGAGCGCGCTAGCGAGTGCTTTGAACATCATTCCTCGCAGTTCCGCAGACGAAATTCGCAGCATCATCGATGCTCCCAGTGCCTTTGTATTTCGCGACCTGCGGGAACGGGCAGAGCGGACGGCTGCGGTCGACCTTGCCGTTGGTCGAGTGCGTGGCTGCGATTGAAGCCGGCGCCTTGCCTTGCTCTCGCCACTGCTCGAGCGGCGTCAGCGCGTCGAACGTATTCGGTCCGTCGCCGCCGCCGCAGTGCGCCATGCCGGGCGCGAAGAAGAGTCGCACGGATTCATCGGTCTGCTTCTGACCAAGTGTCCTGGCCACGCTGTTGTAGTAGTCGACCGTGGACTGCGGCGCGACGTTCTGATCGGCCCACCCCTGGTAGATCAGGAGCTTGCCTCCGCGCGCGACGAATTGTTTGAGATCGGGCGAGGTGGGACTCAAATCGAGGTTGTCGATCTTGTGCACGGCGTCGTAGTCGCGCGCAAGATCGAATTTGCGAAAGTCCCACTTCGGATCCTTGAACACGACGAACTTGAAGAGGTCGGCGCCGACCGCGAGCGGTTCTGGACCACCGGCGGGACCGCCCCAGCTCAACTCGCTGCCCGGCTCGAGACGCGGAAAGATGCGTTCGCCCGTCTTCGGATTGGTGACGCCGGCATAGAGCTTTCGCGCCGCTTCGACCTGCGGTGCGGTCAGGCAGTTCGGTGCGTCGCCGGACTTGCACTGCGTGACTGCCGGATCGACATGGCAACTGAGAGGCTCGCTGATCAGTCCGTCCTTCAGTCCATCCTGCGCGTCGCAGGCGTCGAGCGCTGCACGATGCAGCACGGCGTATTTCGCCGCAGGGATGAAGCTCGCCGGGTTGTCGAGCGTCGCCTTCGCGTTCATGAGCATCCACACACTCTGGTTGACGCGGTTGTAGCCCGGCGCGCCGGCGAGAATCGCATCGAAGTCCGCGGGGAAGCGCTGCGCTTCCTGAAACGCCATTCGTCCGCCGCCCGAGCAGCCATTGAAGTACGCGAGCTTCGGCCCCATACCGTAGAAGTTCGTGATAGTCGCTTTGCTCTGCACTGCGGTTTCATGCACCGCGCGATAGCCGAAGTCCTTCAGCTTCTCCGGGTGCCCCATCGCGAAGCTCGCATCGGCGCCCGTGTGCCCCGCATCGGTCGACGCCGCCGCGTAGCCGCGGCGCAGCGCCTCTGCCAGCGCGCCGTACTGAATCGATCCCGCCCACGCGCCGTTGCCGACCTGTTGAAACTTGCCGTTCCAACCGCTCAACGGCAGCCACACTTCGCTCCTGATGTCCGAATCATTTGACGGTGTAAGCGTCAACTGAACGCGGCAGAAAGGCGGGAGACCCTTCTGATCCATAAAGGTGCCGCTAGTCACCGTTTCGGTCGCGGTGACTCTTGCATTGGTCAGCTTGATCGATGCAACCAGCTGTTCGCAGGTTGCCGCGTCCGCCAACGCCGGAACCGCGATCAGGCAGGAGACGAGAGCAAGGATTCTCATGACGCGGATTTTATCGGTTGTCCGACGAGAAAGGCGGGATTTGCGCCCTTGCGCGGACGGAATTTCTCGAACCGCCCGCTGTTGACCTCGGCCACGTACAGATTGCCGTCGGAGTCCACGCTCATGCCGTGAATGTTCCAGAATGCGCCCGGCCACTGGCCCTGACTGCCCCAGGAGTATTGGTAGTGACCCTCGACGTCGAACTTCACGATCTTCGAGGTGATGTTGTCGGCGGTCCACAGATTTCTGTCCGAAGCCAAATAGAGGACCTGCGGCGTCGAGGGATTGCCGGTGCTGAACTGGTCGAGAAACTTGCCGTTTTCGTCGAACACCTGGATGCGGTGGTTCTCGCGATCCGTGACGTACACCTTGCGCGTCGTCGGGTCCACCTGCACGCCGTGCACCGCGTTGAAGGTGCCAGGCGTCGTGTCGTCCGCCTTCGTCGACTTCTGACCCCACGCCATCAGGAACTTGCCCTCCTTGTCGAACTTGACGACGCGTGTATTGGCGTAGCCGTCCGACACGAACAGCGTGCTGTCCGGCAGCCACGAGAGAAACGTCGGGCGATTGAAGTGGGTGCTGTCGTTGCCGGATGTGCCTTTCACGCCAAGCGTCTGCACGAGCTGCTTGCCGTCGTGCGTGAACTTGTAGACCACGTGATTGCGGTCCTCGACGATCCAGATGTGTTTCTCGGGATCGTACGGATTGATGGTCACTGAGTGTGGACGGCGGAAGAGCGAATCCCATTTCGTCCAGTCTTCAACGACGTTGCCGTTTGCATCGACGACGAGCACGCAGTGTTCCCAGCGGGCGTCGACACCCAGCTTGCCTTTCCATCCATTCCAGCCATCCGAGCCCTGGTTGCCGGGGCTCGCTACCGGACCGACGGAGGCGTTACGCCATGGTGTCTGCGTGACAGGGAACGAGACGCTCGGGCCTACGCTGGGATACGGCACCTCTTCGGGACGGTCGAGATTCGGGAGCTCGCCGCGCTGAAGAAGAAAGACGCGGTTCGGCGTTTCCGCGAAGATGCCTTGCGCGGCGCCGAACGTCCACTTCTCGTGTCCCGGCAGCTGCGACAGCGGCTTTGGCCAGTCGCGAACCACTTCGTATGGGCCCGTTTGATCCTGCCCACCGCGTTCGCCCGGAACGGCGGCAAACCCCGCGGCGGGCGCAGGTGTCTGCGCGTTCGCAGGAGTTGTTGGTCTGCCAGGCTGCTGACACGCCGCCACGACGAGCGGCAACAGAACGACAGAGATTCGAGAAGCGATTTTCATCGCGGGCCAGTGTATGTCGCCGGCCCGCGCGCGTCTACCGCGCGAACTTGAAGTCCGCGCGCTGCACCGTTCCATCCGTCAACTTCACTACAAACTGACGACACGAGCCGGCCCACGCTTTGTCCGTCTTCCAGATGTACGAGTACTGGCCTGATGCCTCATCGAAGGACAGGCTGCTGTTGCCGGCCGTCACGGTTTCGTCTATGCCGTTGGCCATAGACGATGTGTCACACGGCACCGTCTCGGATCTCGGGTAGCCGGTGGTGAAGATGTTCAATCCCAGATTTCCACCAAGACTGAATTTGACGGGAACTGCCGCGCCGGCCTTCACCTGATTGAGCGCCGGCAGGTTGTCCACGGGCGCGAGGAATCCGGAGAACGGATAGTTGTCGATCACGTCAAAGGTGACGGACCCGCTGCTCGGTGTAAGCGCGCCGCCGTCGGTGTACGACGCGGACATCGTGTGCGATCCGACGCCGAACGCCGATGCGGGGACTGTTACCGAGGCCTGGCCGTTACTGACGGCGACGGAGGCCGAGTATCCGACGCCATCCGAGAACTCTACGGAGCCTGATGTGACCGAACGGGTGGCCGTCACCGCCGCCGTGAACGTGATGTCCTGTGCGAGGTGCGCGGGATCGGGTATTGCGCTGACTGTCGTATTCGTCGGCACGGGGAAGGCGAAATAGGCGACCAGTGGATCGTGATCCGAGATGCGAAGCGGTGTGTTCGGGTCGCTTCGCAGCGCCTCGGGGAAATCGGCGTTGTTCCGGCCATACGAAAGACCGTTCGACAACGTAAACAGGTTCGGCGTCACAATCACGTGATCCAGTTCCTGTGCGTTGCCGTCGAAGACGAACGAATACCGCTGATCAGCCGGAACCGTATCCACAAGATCGACTAGATTCGGATTGACGAGGTCGTCGCTCGCGAGCGTCACCAGCTCCGGCGGTGTGGGCGTCCCTTTGATCGTACCGATCGCATCGACGTAGCCGTCGCTGAACTGGAATGCGTTGTAATCGCCAACCGAGACGATCAGCTCCGACGGGTTCGCCGACTGACGCGTCTGAATCAGATTCGCCAGGAACTCGGCCTGCGCCTTGCGCTTGGCCCGCACCCGCGCGCCGTCGGTCCCACTGTTAATGGATGACAACGATCGCAGATGGTTGACGATCACCGTTACCGGCAGCCCGGCGTCGTCGACGGTCTGATGGATGAACGCGCGAAGCACGAGCGGCGGTCGATCGTTGAGAACTGCGAGCATTCCATCCGGCTGCATGAACTGCGTCGTCAGCCCTTCCTGTGTCACATCGATGGCGGTGACACGCGACGACTTCACGAGGAATCCGGAGTCGATGCCGCCGATGTCGTTGCCCTCCTCGAGGTATGCCACGTAGCCGGGATCGGGTCCGCCGGCGGAAACCGTATCGCTGTTCACCTTCGCCGCAATCGCCTGGAGAGTTGTTTCGTGCTCAACTTCCTCCACTCCGATGATGTCGGGCAGGCGCATGATGGTGCGGATCTGCAGAGACACCTTATTCAGGCGGTTAGCGAACGCTTCGGATGTCAAGACCGCATCACTGGTGTCCGCATCGTCGGTCGTGTCGAAGAAGCGCTCAAGATTTGCAGTCCCGATCGTGAACTCACCGGGCGCTGCAACACGCACTGCGGCAGATGTCAAAGGTGCGCCCGATACAATCGGCGGCGAGGCAGGTTCGAGATCAATCGTGTAGCTCCGGAAGCTGTAGTCCAGCGGGCCCACCAGGTTGGTGACGGTCTGCCCTGGGGTCACGTCAAGGGGCGTACCGCCGACTGCATCGGAGTCGACGCGAACGCGCTCGGGATTTGCATCGAAGCGTGTCACGGTCGCCGGCGAGAGCGCATCTGGAGGAACGGGTTCGAACACCTCGATTCCAGCCTCGCGAAATGGCCGGTCAATTCCGGGCAGCACGACATAGAACACGCCGCTGCTCGTTGATGTGCCGAGCGACTCGGTCTGGGTGCCGCCTGTCGGGGCAACGACGGTCGCGGACGCCATCGAGACGCGCATTCCCTCGAGATGTTCGAGTTGCTCGACCGACCCGCCGGCGTCGAGATCCGCCGGCGTCAATTCCACTGGCGTTGGCAGGGTGGCACCAGTCGCCTCCGTGGCGACGAACGGGTTCACGAGTTCAGTTGTCGCTGGACTGTACGGATCCTGACTCGGGATGAATTCGCTCACCGTGCCGATGACGAACACGAGGTTGCCCACGGCAGCTGCCGAGGGCGGGACGCCGGACGTGAAGACGAACACGCCCTCGGAGGTGTTCACGTCGACGTCGTAGTTCGCCTCGAGATCCTGAATGAAGAAGCCGTTGCTGCGGCGTGCGGTGACGATGCCTTCCGTCGACACCAACTGGTTGGCGAGGGGCGACATGCTTTCGTGACCCTGAATATCGTGGATGTGTGTGATGAAGGCCGGCTTGACCGCCAGCGTGATCGTCGTGGCGGCCGGCCGCGAAAGGCCATCGATGATGCTGATCGGAATGGTCTTCGGTCCCTGGGTGATCGCCGCGCCTATGATCGACGTGAACGCGAATGTCTGTTCACCAGCAGGCGTGGGCGCGCCGACGGCTGCAAAACTTGCGGTCGCCGAACCACCGATCGACGTAAGGTCGCCTGTTACAGTGAAGTTGGTGTTGGTTGGGTTGCTGCCCGGCGTCGCTACGACGGTCAGCGTGACCGATCCGCCCTCCGGAACGACTTCCGGAGCTGCGGAGCCGGTTCCAGTGGGGAAGGAACATCCCGGCGGCGACAGCGTGTTGTGCGGCGTTGGCACGCCGATTACGAAGTCGACGCTGTTCTGATCGGTATCGGTGCAGCCGAAATCAACGCGGAGCGCCGCGGTCGTGTTGCTCAGCGTTCCGGTCGGCCCCGTTCCCTCGAAGCAGTTGGCTGTGGATCCAAAGCCAACGAAATCAATAACGGCTGCGCCGAACGGACAGCCCGTTCCAGTGAGAGTGGTTTGATTGTTGACGAGCGCGACCTTGCCGGCCGTTGCAGACATCGCGATGGCGCCAGGGGCGTCGGGCGTAGGTAGATTGACTGCGCCGCCCGCTCCCTGCGCCTCCTGAATCAAGTAGTACTGGCCGGGCTGCAGCGTGACAGCCGTCAGGTTCGTGCGTTGCCAGGTCGTGCCAGCGGCCGCTGCGTATTGGACGGACCAGCCGCTTAGGCTGACGGGCGAGTTGCCGCGATTGTGGAGCTCGATGAAGTCGTTCTTATATGTCGCGCCGCTATTCCCGCCGCCGCCGTAGACCTGGCTGATGACGACGCTGTTTGAAATCCCGGCGACTGGGGCAGGGGCAAACGCGACGTACGTAAGAAGGGCGGCAAGCGCAAGGAATCGACGCAAACGGGGCATCGGGGATCTCCCTGATGTGGGAAGCTTCGAGGACGCGGCCGCCAGTCTATGATGGCGAATACCCGCTCGCAAGGAGTCAGAAGGAGTGGCGATGCAAAGAGTAGGTAAATTCATTTCCGTAATCGCGCTGCTGATCGCGGCGCCGGTCAGTGGCCAGACTCCAGCGGAAATCGACACCTACTATCCGGAGCTGCAGACGCTCTATCAGGATCTGCATCGCAATCCCGAGCTCGCCTTCCAGGAGGTGCAGACGGCCGGGAAGCTGGCGGCACGCTTGAAGACATACGGCTACGAAGTCACGACCGGCGTCGGCCGCACCGGCGTCGTCGGTCTGCTGAGAAATGGCGCGGGGCCGACGGTGATGCTGCGCACCGAACTCGATGCGCTCCCGGTCGCGGAGAAGACGGGCGCGCCGTTTGCGAGCACGGTCGTGACGAAAAATCTTGCGGGTGCAACGGTGCCGGTCATGCACGCGTGCGGCCACGACCTGCACATGACGGCGGTCGTCGGCACCGCGAAGTGGATGGCGGAGCACCGCACGCAGTGGCACGGCACGTTGATGATCGTCGGCCAGCCTGCGGAGGAGACGATCGGCGGTGCCGAAGCGATGCTGAAGGATGGGCTCTTCTCGCGCTTTCCAAAACCCGACTACGCGATCGCCTTGCACGACGACGATACGATGCCGGCGGGCACGATCGGATACCACGCGGGTCCCTTTCGCGCCATCTCGATCTCGCCGGCGTTGACAATGTACGGGCGCGGCGGACATGGCGCGATGCCGTTCAACACGATCGATCCAGTGGTGCTGGCGGCACGCACGGTGATGTCGCTGCAGACGATCGTGTCGCGCGAAAACGATCCCATGGATCCGGTGGTGCTGACGATCGGATCGATTCATGGCGGCACTCAGGCCAATGTCATTCCGGACGAAGTGACGCTCGGCTTGAACATCCGCACCTACAGCGAGGAGACGCAGAAGCGTGTGCTCGCCGCGGTGATGCGCATTGCCAGGGCGGAAGCGGCATCAGCGGGCGCGACGCGCGAGCCGACCATTACAACCCCCGAAGCGGGACACGTCGTGGTGAATGACCCTGCCCTGACCCGCCGCGTTGCGGCGGCGCTGCAGAAAGCCCTGGGGGCCCAACAGGTGATGGAAATGCCGGCGAAGATGACGTCAGAAGATTTCGCCGAGTACGGGCGTGCGGGCGTGCCGGCGTTGTTGCTCCACATCGGCGCAGTGAGTCCAGCAAAGCTTGCGGAGGCGAAGCGCACCGGTGTTCCGGTGCCGGCGCCCCATTCTCCCGAGTGGCTACCTGATCTGGAGCCGACTCTGAAGGCGGCTGTACGTGGCGAAACGGTCGCGTTGCTGGATCTGTTCAACAATAAATAGGTGATCGACGACCCCCACAAGCCGCTGCGCGACGATGTGCGGCTGCTGGGGGAACTGCTGGGCGAGACTCTCCGTGCGCACGGCGGCGAGGAATTATTCGACACGGTCGAGCGCGTGCGCGCGCTGTCGAAGGCCTCGCGTGCGGGTGGCGAGTTGCAGTTCGCGGAACTAGCGGCGTTTCTCGCGACGCTCCCGGTCGAATCGGCGACGCCGCTTGCCCGCGCCTTTGCGCATTTCCTGAATCTGGCCAACTTCGCCGAGCAGCACCACCGCATCCGCAGGCGGCGCGCTTATCTCGCCGATCGCAACTCGCGTCCTCAGGCCGGCTCGTGTCTGGAGACTTTCGAGCGTCTCGTGTCCGGCGGGGTCGCGCCGGCCGCGCTGCACGACGCCGTCTGCAAGCTGCGCATCGAGCTCGTGCTCACCGCACATCCAACAGAGGTCTCGCGGCGGACGCTGATCCACAAGCACAACCGCGTTGCCGATTTGCTCGCGCAGCGCGATCACGTGGACCTGACGGTTCCCGAACGTGAAGAAGTGCTCGACGCCCTGCGGCGCGAGATCGTGTCCGCGTGGGAGACCGACGAGGTGCGCCACGAGCGTCCGTCACCGCTCGACGAAGTGCGCGGCGGACTTGTCGTGTTCGAGCAGAGCCTGTGGCGTGCGGTGCCGGCGTTTCTGCGCAGTGTCGACGCCGCGCTGCGCCGCATTACCGGCGAGGGACTCCCTCTCGACATCGCCCCGATTCGATTCGGGTCCTGGATTGGCGGCGACCGAGACGGCAACCCGAACGTCACGCCGGAGGTCACGCGCAAGGCCTGTCTGCTGGCGCGCTGGCAGGCGGCGGATCTGTACCTGGCCGAGATCAATGAGCTGCGCGACGAGCTGTCGATGGCCGACGCTTCGCCGGAGCTGATGGCTGTCACTGGGACCACGCACGAACCCTATCGCGCGTTGCTGCGCGGCGTACGCACACGCTTGCTCGCCACGCGCGAGTGGGTGGAAGCGGCGCTGCGCGAGGAGGTGGCGCCCAACGCTGATGTCTACCTCGAGGCAGACGCGCTCGCAGATCCACTGCGGCTCTGTTATCGGTCGCTTGTCGCGACCGGTGACGAGGTGATTGCCAACGGCCGGCTGGCGGATGTGTTGCGGCGCGTCGCGACCTTCGGCGTGACGCTGGCGCGGCTCGACATCCGTCAGGAGTCCGACAGGCACACTGCGGCGCTCACCGCCATCACGAGTGCACGCGGCCTCGGGTCGTATGTCGACTGGGACGAGCCCAAACGCATCGAGTTTCTTGTCGCGGAGCTCTGCGCCCGCCGGCCGCTTGTGCCCGCCTATTTCTCAGCGGATCCCGACGCAATCGACGTGCTCGACACGTTCGCCATGATCGCGCGCATCCCACACGAGTCGCTTGGCGCGTATGTGATCACGATGACGCATCACGCCTCCGACCTCCTCGCGGTGCAGCTCCTGCAGCGAGCCGCTGGCGTTGAACGCCCGCTGCGCATTGTGCCGCTGTTTGAGACAGCCGACGATCTTCGCCGCGCGCCCGAGGTCATGAAGCGCGTATTCGAGATCGGCGTATACCGAGCCTTCATTGACAGCCTGCCACGACAACTTGTCCGACGTAGCGCGGAGCCCGAAGTCGGAAGCCGCGAAGCGGCGAAGGCCGGACAGGAAGTGATGGTTGGCTATTCGGATTCCTCCAAAGACGTCGGACGATTGAGCGCCGCCTGGGAGCTCTATAAAGCGCAGGAGGCGATCGTTGACGCCTGCCGGCGAGCGGGCATTGACATCACGCTCTTCCACGGCCGCGGCGGCAGCGTCGGCCGCGGCGGCGGGCCAACCTACCTCGCGCTCCGATCGCAGCCGAGTGGATCGATCGACGGCAGCATCCGCGTGACCGAACAGGGCGAGATGATTCAAGCCTTGTTCGGGCTGCCGGGCATCGCCGCGCGCACGATGGAGGTGTACACGACCGGAACGCTGGACGCCTGGCTCGCACCCGCGGCGGAACCGCACGCCGAGTGGCGCGAGTGCATGGATCGATTGTCGGTCGACGGCGCGCGTGCGTTTCGCAGTTACGTCCACGAGAATCCGTCGTTTCTCGAATACTTTCGCACCGCCACGCCGCTGGCCGAGCTCGAACACGTCAACATCGGCAGCCGCCCGGCGCGGCGCAAGAGGACGACCGGCATCGAGACGCTGCGAGCGATTCCGTGGCAGTTCTCGTGGACGCAGACACGCCTGATTCTGGGCGCCTGGCTCGGCACCGAGGACGCGTTGGAGGGTGCAATCGAACGGGGTGAGCTCGACCAGCTTCGCCGCATGTACGGCGAGTGGCCCCATTTCCGATCGGTCATGGATCTCACCGCAATGGTGCTGGCGAAAACCGACGCGCGGATTGCGGCCGAATATGATCGGCGCCTCGCGCCCGAGCATCTGCGGTCGCTTGGTGCGGACCTCCGTTCGCGCCTGCAGCGCGTGATCCGCGCGGTGCTCGCAGTGACGGGCCACGACGAGCTGCTCCAGGAAAATCAGGTGCTGCGGCGCTCGATTAACGTGCGCAATCCGTATGTCGATCCAATCAACCTGGTTCAGATCGAGCTGCTGTGCCGGATGCGAAGCGGCGCAGACGAGGACCCGCGCCTCCGCGATGCGTTCGTCGTGACCGTTAACGGGATTGCCGCGGGGATGCGGAACGCGGGATGACGACCTTGGCGCCGCGTTCGCGGAGAAGCTCGCCGAGAATCGACCGGTGGCACCGGTACGGGTTCTCGCAGTAGCAGCAGATCGAGAAGTTCGTCTGCTCGCCCAACTTCGCCAGCAGCTCGATGACGTGCTGCGCAGAGGGCCGCCGCATCTCGCGCAGATAGCGTTTCCGGTAGGCGTCCCATCGCGCATCGGTCCACGGCTGTGCCTGCGCGTACGCGACCAGCTCGCGCGACGGCGACACCTCGGGCACCCAGACGTCGAACAGGTTGCGGCTCGAGTACTCCTCTTTCTTCACGCCTCGCGGCAGCAGCCGGACCGTACCCAGTCGGACACCCTCGTTGCGCGCTTTCGGCCCGCCGATCCGCACGACACGAATCATCTGTGTTTCTCCACTGCCGCGATGATGTCCGCGGTCACATCGTCGGGAAGACGCGCACCGTCGATGCGGCAGTAAGTCGGACGCGTGCCGTAGTACTGCACGAGCGGTTCCGTCTGTTCCCGGTAGACCTTGAGACGGTTCAGGACGACCTGTTCGCGGTCATCGGCACGCGGCACCAGCGGCCCGCCGCAATCGTGACAGCTCGTACCTTCGCCAACCGCATTCGCGCCGCATTCGGCACAGACCATTCGCGATGCGAGCCGCCGAATGACATCCGCTTCGCTGAGAACGATGTCGACGACGATGAGCGGTGACCGGCCGGCAATCATTCGATCGAGTGACTCCGCTTGTGGAATAGTGCGCGGAAATCCGTCGAGCAGGAAGCCGATCTTCGTATCCTGTTGCGCAAGCCGTTCGGTCACAACGCGCGTGATCACCTCATCGCTGATGAGACCGCCGCTCTCCATAATGCCGGCAACTTCACGGCCGAGCGGCGTTCCCGCGGCCACGGCGTCGCGGAGCATCGCGCCGGTCGAGATGTGAGGGATGTTCCATTTCCTGCGCAGCTGGCGTGCCTGCGTGCCCTTGCCGGCGCCCGGCGGGCCGAGCATCACCAAGTTGAGTTCCATGCGGTTTCGAAATTGTATATTCCCGGCTGGTGACTACACAGACTGCGGTACGGGGCTGGCGTCGGCTCCGCAAGCTCGAACGTCACGAGATTGCATGGCTGGTGGTCGGCGCGTGTGTGTGCCTGCTGTTATGGGGGTTCCTCTCGCTTGCCGACGAAGTGATGGAAGGTGATACGACCACGGTCGACACGCGCATCCTTCTCGCTTTCAGAAAGGCCGACGACCCGTCACGCCCGATTGGTCCGCAATGGGTCGAAAATTCTCTTCTGGATGTCACCGCTCTCGGCGGTCCGACGGTTCTCGGACTCGTCGTCGTTTCCGTCGCCGGGTTCCTGCTGCTGCAGACACGCTATCACACGGCGCTGGTCGTGCTCGCCACCGCAGCCAGCGGAGAGATTGCGAACATGGCGATGAAGAACCTGTTCCTGCGCCCGCGTCCGACGATCGTCCCGCATCTCCGCGATGTGAGCTCCACGAGTTTTCCGAGCGGCCACGCGATGGAGTCCGCCATCATCTACCTCACGCTCGGTGCGATGCTGATGCGCCTGGCGGAGCGCCGCATCACCAAGATCTACTGCATCGGCATCGCGGTGTTCATGACACTGCTCGTCGGTATCAGCCGTGTCTACCTTGGCGTGCATTATCCGACCGACGTCGTCGCCGGTTGGATGTTCGGGTTCTTCTGGGCCTCGCTCTGCTGGATCGTCGCGCGTCGATTCGAGAAGGAGAGCGGTGTGGCCGAGGAGCGGGGTAAGGCGGAGTAGCGTTCGCTTCTGCTATCGGATGCCGATCATCGGCCAGTACAGGAAGACCACGAGAAGCAGCAGCACGCACTGCACGAGCGTCAGCAGCAGTCCCATCCGCAACAGATCTCGGCTGCCAAAATATCCGTACGACATGCCGACGATGAGCACTCCCGACTGATAGGCGAACAGCTTTCCTCCGGCGCCGAAGGTCCAGATCATGCCGACAAGCAGCGGGTTCATGGCGTGCTCTTTCGCAAACTGCATCAGCACTGGCACCGAGGTCCCGAGCATCGAGATCTCGCTCGCCAGGAGGATGTGGTAGGCGAACGCGGTCCAATAGAGCACGAGCGTGGATTGCAGCAGGCTGCCAAGCAGAGGCTCCATCCACGACAGCAGCACGTTGGTGACGAGGTCGAGGGTCTTCGTTTGCGCCAGGACCTCTCCCATGCTGATTGCTGCGGCAACGAAGAATACCGGCAGGTAATTCACGCGCCGCAGATCCTCGACCGAGAGGACGCCGATTCCGGGCAGGACCGCCGCGAGACCGACGCCGAGTCCAATGATTGACGGCGAGATGTGATGCAGGAAGTCCGTCAGCCACAGGCCAATCGCTAACGCGATCAACAGTGCAGCTCGCGTCGTTGCCGCGGTCCAGCCGCCGAGCTGCCGAACTTCGCGTTCGAGATACGCCGCTTCGTTGGCGCTCAACGCATTCTTTTCCGGCGGATATATCCACAGCGTGAGGCGCCACGCGATCAGGATGGTGAGGATGTCGCACGGCAGATAGGCGAGGAACCAGCGGCTCCAGAGCACCTCGACGCCTCCGAAGCGCTCGATCGCGCCACGCGCCGTAATCGAGGCTGCGCCCGCGATGATCATCTTGTCGAAGATGCTGGCGGTGTAGGTGACGATCAGGAACATCGCGCGGCCGATGTTGCTTCCAGGACCGACGCCGAACGCTTCGACCAGTCCCAGCGCTACCGCCGACATGACCACGACGCGCGCGATTCCCGACGGAATGACGAACGTCAGCACGAAGTCCGTGATGATCAAGCCGAGCAGAAGCCGTCCGTAGGTATGGCCGATGCGTCGCATGACGAACAATGCGATGCGCCGGGCTAAACCCGTCTTCGTCGCCATTGCGCCGAACAGGCCGGCGCCGAACAGGAACCACGGCGTGTCGTTCGCGAACCCGCTGAAGGCGACGTTGAACGGCACGATGCCGAGGGCCCAGTAGAGATAGCAGCCAACGAACCCGGCGACGGCGTAATCAATCGCTTCGGTAATCCACGCGACGATCATGAACGCGGCAATCGCCAGCACGTGCTGCATCCGCGTGTCGATGCCAATCGGCGCGAACCACACCACCAGCGGGACCGCGACGCACAGCAGCCTTCCGATGTTCGCGCGGATCGGCGGAGCCATGACCGCCTCCTCTCGCGGCGGCGGTGCGGCAACGGCGGTGCTCATCGGCTGTTCGGACGCGGCCATGCGAGGCCGAGGATATCAAACGACCCGTCACCTGGGACACAATGGGCCCCTTATGGCAACTGCGTACGCTCCCGTTCACGCCGACCGCTCGGTTGACCGCGTCGACATGCGACGGCGCATCAAAGCCATTTTCGTCGGCTCGATCGGCAATCTCGTCGAGTGGTACGACTTCTACGCGTATGCGGCGTTTGCGCTGTATTTTGCCGGGTCGTTTTTTCCGGGAACTGACCCGGTCGTCCAGCAGCTGAATGCTGCCGTGCTCTTCGCCGTCGGTTTCATCGTGCGGCCGATTGGCGGCTGGTTGTTCGGGCACATGGCCGACCACTACGGACGACGCCTGGCGTTGATGCTCTCCGTGCTGCTCATGTGCTTCGGCTCGCTGCTGATCGCGGTCACGCCGACCTATGCCTCAATCGGGGTCATGGCGCCGGTGGTTCTGGCCTTTGCGCGCATCGTTCAGGGGTTGAGCCTTGGCGGTGAATACGGGGCCAGTGCTACGTATCTGAGCGAGGTCGCGGACGAGGAGCACCGGGGGTTTTATTCGAGCTTCCAATACGTAACGCTGATCGGCGGTCAGCTGTGCGCGATCCTGGTGCTGCTCCTCCTGCAGCAGGTGTTTCTAACCGGCGCCCAGCTGCGCGCGTGGGGATGGCGCATACCGTTCGCGGTGGGCGCGCTGCTGGCGTTAACGGCGCTGGCGATGCGGCGCAACCTGCACGAGACCGACGAGTTCGTCAGCGCCAAAGCCAAACGCGCGGCGAAGCCATCGCTGCGGATGCTGATGCAGTATCCGCGTGAAGTGCTGCTCGTCGTCGGACTGACGATGGGCGGGACGACGGCGTTCTACACCTATACGACCTACATGCAGAAGTTTCTGAAGCTGTCGGTTGGCCTCAGCGACCTGCAGACGACCGTTGTGACGGGCGGCTCGCTGCTCGTCGCTTTGATACTTCAGCCGACCTACGGCGCGTTGTCCGACCGCATCGGGCGCAAGCCGCTTCTCATCTGGTTCGGCGTGATGGGGACACTGCTGACCATTCCGCTGCTGGATGCGCTGCAGGTGACGAAGAGCGGCTTAGGGGCGTTTCTGCTGATCTGTGGCGCGTGGCTAATCGTTGCGGGCTACACATCGATCAACGCGGTGGTGAAGGCCGAACTGTTTCCGACGCACATCCGCGCGCTGGGCGTGGGCCTTCCATATGCCGTGAGCGTGTCGATGTTCGGCGGGACTGCGGAATCGATCGCGCTCTGGTTCAAGTCCATCGGGCACGAACGCTGGTTCTACTACTACCTGACGGCCGTGATCGCGGTATCGCTGCTGGTCTATGTGGGGATGCGCGATACGAAAAAGCACTCGACGATCGGACGCTGAGCGGTGGAGACGTGTGATTGGTGCGACCCGTGCGAAGCTGCGTCCGAAGTGCGCACCTCGCACCTCCGCACCTTCGGACGCACCATCGCACCCAACGCACTGATCGCACCGTCGCACCAACTCGGATATAGAAAAAGGGGCAGACCAGAGGCACGTGCTGGTCTGCCCCCACGCGCGATCGAGGGCCCACTTTGGCGCTGCGCGCTTCGGTGGGCAAGCTGGACTCGACCGCCCCGTCTTAATACGTCGAGGAGGCCGGCTCTGCCACCAGACCGGAAGCGGCAGCTGCTCCTTCGCCACGGATCGCCGCGTCGAGGCCGCCGTCGTGGATGTAGGCCTCCTCGCCGTGCTGCGTGACGTCGAGGCCTTCCATTTCTTCCGTCTTCGTCGCGCGAATCGGCAGCACGACGTTCACGAGCTTGAGCAGCACGAAGCTGATCGTGCCGCTGTACACCCACGCGGCGATCACAGCCACGCCCTGAATCAGCAGCTGACGCGGGTTGCCATACAGCAGGCCGTCGGCGACTCCATTGATCGCTTTCTCGGCAAAGACACCGGTCAGCAGCGCGCCGACCGTGCCGCCCACGCCGTGCGCGGCCAGCACGTCGAGCGAGTCGTCAAGCGACGTCTTCGCACGGAGCTGCAGGGCAAAGTAGCTGGGGACCGCAGCAATGGCGCCGAGCAGAATCGCATTCATCGGGTTGATGAAACCGGCTGCCGGCGTAATCGCGACGAGGCCGACGACGATGGCCGTTGCCGCGCCGACCGCGGTCGCCTTGCCGGAGCGCATCACGTCGAGGAACGTCCAGACCACCAGCGTCGCCGCCGGCGCCAGCATCGTCGTGATGAACGCGAGGCCCGCAATCGGGCTGGCGGCCAGCGCGCTGCCCGCATTGAAGCCAAACCACCCGAACCAGAGGAGGCCGGCGCCGAGCAGCACGAACGGCACATTGTGCGGCAGCAGCGAGGAAGAGCCGTAATCACTCCGCTTGCCGAGGACGACAGCCGCAACGACCGCGGCGGCCGCGGCGTTCACGTGCACGACCGTGCCGCCGGCGAAATCAAGCGCGCCCCACTGCGCCAGCCAGCCGCCGCCCCAAACCCAGTGCGCGATCGGCGCGTAGACGGCGAGCACCCACAGCGTGATGAACGCCGTGTAGGCGGAGAAGCGCATGCGCTCGACAATCGAGCCGGAGATGAGCGCCGCGGTGATGATGGCGAACGTCGCCTGGAACCCCATGAACAGCACGTGCGGGATTGTGCCTTTGGCCTCGAGGCCGACGCCGCGCAGGAACGCGTTGGAGAGGTCGCCGATCACCGCGTTGCCGCCGGTGAACGCCAGCGAATAGCCAAGCAGCGCCCAGACCACGCCGACGAATCCGAGTGAGATGAAACTCATCATCATCGTGTTGAGCGCGTTTTTCGATCGAACGAGCCCGCCGTAGAAGAAGGCGAGCGCTGGTGTCATCAGGAGAACGAGAGCCGTGGACACGAGCATCCACGCGGTGTCAGCTTGATTCATGGACCCTCCAGTCAGGTCGCGTGAAAATTGATATCGCTGACGCGTGCAGTAACAAGATCCCCGCCATTTTCGGAATCGTCCCTTTTCGTCGAAAAGAGCGTTTTTTCCGCACGAAAATGAAGCATTCGTCAAATCGGCCGGAGGCGCTATAGGCGACGTTTTTGTCGTGAGCCTCGATCGTTCAAACAAATAGGGCGGAGTCGATTCCGGACGCTGCGATCGCGCGGCGGCGTCTGCCACCGAGGTGCCACCTACCCTCGCGTCGGCCGCGTTCATTGCATGGCGAACGAGCGACATTCATGTAGGTTCAGCCCTCTTGGGGCGTCCTTTTTGTCAGAACGTCATCGTTGTCGCCTTCGTCGGCGCGATCCCACAGAGATGTCGGGACCTCTTTACCGATTCCTTATGAATTCCGCGCGATCGCGCGGCTGCGTCCGATGGATCCCGCTTTGCTGAACGCAGCGACGTGGCTGTTGTTCGACGGACGGCCGCGCTCCTCACAGCTGAATTATCAGGAAAGGACTGGAGATGAACAGACGCCCGCACCTTCTCTGTAACGTCATCATCACTGCGCTGCTCGCTGTCGCGGTCGGCAGCTTCGTCGCGCCTTCCACCCTGCACGCCCAGGGCGCGATCTCACAGCCGAAGGGCGATCCCTCCGGCGTCGCCACTGGTACCGCAGCGGATGTGCCCGTCAAGGATGCCAAGAACCCGACCCTCAGCGAAGTGATGGAGGCCGTGGGTCACAACAGGATTGCTATCAACTTCGTGTGGACGCTGCTGGCCGGCTTTCTCGTGATGTTTATGCAGGCCGGCTTCGCCATGGTTGAAACCGGCTTTACGCGCGCCAAGAACGCGGCGCACACGATGTGCATGAACTTCATGATTTATCCGATCGGCATGCTCGGCTACTGGATCTGCGGCTACGCCCTGCAGATGGGTGGGGTCGGCGCGGTCGCCGTTTTGGGCGGAACGGCACCGCTGAATCACGAGTTCACGGTCAGCCTGTTCGGCCACACGTTTGGACTGTTTGGCTTGAACGGGTTCTTCCTCAGTGGCAACACCTATGACGTTGGCGTGTTCGCGCTCTTCCTCTTCCAGATGGTGTTCATGGATACGGCGGGCACGATTCCGACCGGCGCGATGGCCGAGCGCTGGAAGTTCTCCGCATTCGTCGTCTTCGGCTTCTTCATGTCGATGGTTGTCTATCCCATCTTCGCAAACTGGGTCTGGGGCGCGGGCTGGCTGTCGCAACTCGGCGCGCAGTTCGGTCTCGGTCACGGCCATGTCGACTTTGCCGGTTCTTCGGTCGTGCACATGGTTGGTGGCGTTGCGGCGCTTGCCGGTGCGATCGTGATCGGTCCGCGCCTTGGCAAGTACACGAAGAATGGCGAGCCCGTCGCGATTCCCGGGCACGATCTGCCGATGGCCATCGCCGGCACGTTCATCCTTGCATTCGGCTGGTTCGGCTTCAATCCCGGTTCCACGCTGGCAGGCGGCGACCTGCGCATCGCGGTGGTTGCGACCAATACGATGCTGGCCGGCACCGGCGGCGCCATTGCGGCGATGTTCTATGTGTGGAAGCGGCTCGGCAAGCCCGATCCCAGCATGATCGTCAACGGCATGCTCGCCGGTCTCGTCGCGATCACCGCCCCATGCGCGTTCGTCAACAGTGTGTCCGCGGTCGTTATCGGCGTGATCGCCGGCATCCTGGTCGTCGAATCGGTGCTCTTCGTCGAACGCGTTCTCAAGATTGACGACCCGGTCGGTGCGATCTCGGTGCACGGCGTATGTGGCGCATTCGGTGTGCTCAGCGTCGGCATCTTCGCTGACGGAGCCTATGGCGACGGCTGGAACGGCGTGCCTGGAACGGTGAAGGGCCTGCTCTACGGCGATGCGTCGCAGTTCGCCGCGCAGTGCGTCGGTACGCTGACGTGCTTCGTCTGGGTGTTTGTGACGTTCTACGCGTTCTTCAAGCTGGTCGAAGTGACGATGGGCAACCGCGTGTCGGAGGAGGCGGAGATCGAAGGTCTCGACATCCCCGAAATGGGCGCCCTTGCATACCCCGACTTCGTCCTCGGCCCGGGCACTCCGGTCGGCGGCATGGCGATGGCGGCGGCGAAAACGCCGGCCGGTGCACCGGCGCTCACGCCGGTCCGCGCGGAGCAGTAGGTCGAATGTTGCCGGTGAGCATCGTGCCTGCACATCGGTAATAGAGCGCGGGCGTAGGTCTCCAGTCCCTGCTCCCGCGCTCACGTTGTAAAGGCCGACCTGAAGGTCGGCCTCTACGTTGTACCCTGTCCTCCAAGGTTGTGACTCATTCACTCCAGGTCATTCTTCTCTTGACGCTTGTGGTCGCGGCGGCGAAGACAGCCGGTGCGCTGGCCACGCGCATTCACCAGCCGTCGGTCTTCGGTGAAATTCTCGTTGGCCTGTTGCTCGGCCCGACGTTGCTGAATGTCCTTGCCTGGCCCATGTTCGCGCCGCCTGCCGGCGTTGACGCGCTGTCGCTCCTCGATCTCGTGCGCGACCTCGCGCAGGTCGGCGTGCTGTTGCTGATGTTTGTCGCCGGACTCGAAACCGACCTGGTGATGATGCGCCACGTCGGCCGGGTCGCCTTCTGGTCCGCGTTCGGTGGCGTGATCCTGCCGATGCTGTTCGGAGCGATCACTGCCGTCACGTTCGGACTGCCGCTCTACTGGGAAGGTGTGTTCGTCGGCGCGATTCTTACAGCGACGAGCGTGAGCATTTCAGCGCAGACCCTGCTGGAGATCGGGGCGATGCGCACGCGTGAGGGTTCCACGATCCTGGGCGCGGCCGTGATCGACGACGTGATGGGCATCATCGTGCTGTCGCTCGTCGTCGCGCTGGCGAAGGCGTCTGGCGCCGGGCTCAACTGGAGCGAGCTCGGCATTGTCGTTGTGCGTGTGACGATCTATTTCGTTGCCGCCATCGCAGCACGTCGGCTTCTGACGCCCGCGCTCCGATGGGCGTCCACGCTCGGCGTCAGCCAGGCGGTGCTCTCCGCCGGGCTGGTGATCATGTTTCTGTATGCCTGGGCGGCGGAGTACCTCGGTGCTGTCGCGGCAATCACCGGCTCATATCTCGCAGGTGTGCTCATCGCGCAGACCGACTTCAAAAAAGAGATCGATGCTGGAATCCATCCGCTGACGTATTCCATCTTCGTTCCGCTTTTCTTCATCAGCATCGGGCTTGAAGCCAACGCGCGGGACCTGGGACCACGCGCGATGTTCACAGTTGTGCTGGTGCTTGTCGCGATCGTGGCGAAGGCGATTGGCTGCGGCGTGTTTGCGCGGCTCTTCGGTTTCTCTACTACGGAGTCGGTCCGCGTCGGTGTCGGCATGATCTCACGCGGCGAGGTAGGCCTGATCGTTGCCGGTTATGGTCTGGCCAATGGCCTGATCGGATCGGATGTGTTTTCCGCATCGGTCTTGATGGTTCTCGTGACGACAATGGTGACGCCTCCGCTGATGCGACTGGTCTTCCCTCGTCACGCGTTCGTTTCCGCCACGGTGGAAGAAACGATCGCCGGACCGCCAGAAGAAGGCGAGGCTCCCGCCTAGACGTTCGCCGAACCCCATAATGGGCATCGAATTTGGAGAGGTCCGCGCGGGGGTGTTGTATGTACCTGCGTATTGCGCGAGCCGCTGGGCTCGCACTCGTTCTCTCCTCACTTGTTTCAACCACGGCGTTCGCCGCGCTCTCAACGGCCGAACAGAAGCGCATCAACGATGCCGCCGGCGTCGTCACCGCTATTCGCAACGCGGACAACGGGATCCCGGAGGATCTGTGGCAGAAGGCCGCGTGCGTCATCGTCATTCCGGATATGAAGAAGGCCGCCTTCATCATCGGCGGTGAATATGGCAAGGGCGTGATGAGCTGCCGTACGGCGGAGGGGTGGAGCTCTCCCGTATTCATGGAGCTCGAGAAAGGGAGCTGGGGGTTCCAGGCGGGCGCCCAGGAGATCGATCTGGTGCTGCTCGTCACCGACAAGGACGCCGCAGCGAAGATGCTGAACAATAAGGTGTCGCTCGGCGCGGATGCCTCCGTCGCTGCGGGTCCAGTTGGACGCGCTGCGTCGGCGAGCACGACGGGAACGCTCGCGACCGTGCTGTCCTATTCGCGCAGCAAGGGACTCTTTGCCGGGATCAACCTCTCCGGCGGCGCGCTGAAAGCGGATAAGGACTCGAATATGGACGCGTACTCGAATCCAGTGCCCGCCGACGTGTTGAACGGCAACGGGGCGACACTGGCGGGGGCTACAGCGTTCGTAAACACGCTCGGTACGTCCGCGCGTGCCACGAGCGGCACGGTCACACCGCCTGCGACCGACGCGAAGTAGCCGCTATGATCGGCCGATAGATAGCGCATGCGCAGACACGCTCTCATCGGCCGATTTCTCGCTACATTCTCCATCGCGGTTGTCCTCGCGTCGGGTGCGGTTGCCCAGACGCGGGGGCGCAACTTCCTGTGGAAGGTGCAGTCGGGTACGAACGTCATGTACCTCGCCGGCTCGGTGCACGCGCTGACAGCCGACGTTTATCCGCTCAACCCTGCGTATCAGCGCGCCTTTGACGCATCAGGTGCGCTCGTCGAGGAAATCAATCTCGCTGAGGCCGATCCGCTCAGCGGCGGGCTCGGCCTGCTGGCCAAGGGCATGTATCAGGACGGCCGGACGTTCAACAGCGCCGTGTCGGGCGAAACGCTGGCGATGGTCGAGCAGAAATTGAAGGACACACCGCTGGCCATCGATCTGATCCAGCCCATGAAGCCATGGATGGTGATGCTGATGATCGAAGCGCTCGGCGCGCAGACCGCTGGTCTCGATCCGCAGCTCGGCCTGGATAAACACTTCTACGACCTTGCGAACGACAAGGGCAAGCAGGTAATCGGTCTCGAAACCGCCGAATCGCAGATTGATCGCTTCGACAAGATGCCCGAGCGTATGCAGGAACAGATGCTCCGAAGCGAGCTGGCCGAAATGGAAACGGAGCAGAGCAGCCTGCGTGGGATTCTCACGGCCTGGCAGAACGGCGACGCAGCAGCAATCGAGAAGATGCTGCTCGGCTCTTTCCGCGACAACCCGGCGGCCTATGACTCCCTGATCAACGAGCGGAACCGCAACTGGATGCCGCAGCTCGAAGCATGCCTCAAGCGGTCCTCCCCGTGCTTCGTTGTCGTCGGCGCGGCGCATGTCGTCGGCCCGCAGGGACTGCTGGCGATGCTGCAGCAGCGCGGCTATCGGATCGAACAGCAGTAACGGTCATTGGCGTGATTCGGAGGTTGCCGCGTTCGATAGTCGTTTAGTGGACGGCCGCGTCGAGCGCCTGGTCGAGTGCCGCCGTCAGCATCCCGCGGTCGTAGGGCTTGGCCAGATAGCCGGTGATTCGCGCGCGCAGCAGCAGTGACGGATCGACTTCGCCGTAGCCCGTGGAGATGATGATGGCCGCCGAGGGATACAGCGCCCGCAGGTGCTCGATCAGCCATATCCCGCTGTAGCGCGGCATCCGGATGTCGCAGACGACGACGTCCGCCGTCCATGCATGCATCATCAGCAACGCCGCCTCGGCGCTGCTCGCGGCCTTCACTTCGTAGCCTGACATATCCGTCCACTTCGACACGAGTCGTCGGATTGACTCTTCGTCGTCGACGATCAGGACTCGGGCACGGGTTCTGGGGTTTGCGGTTTCCGTTGCGGGAACCTGGTCGCTCATGATCACCGCGGCAGAGGTAGCACGACCGATGCCGCCGCCGCACACTCGGACGCCGCGGCAAATCCTTGCCCGCCGTCGACGGTTTGGTGCGCCTGGTGTGCGGAAACCGCCCGTGTGCGGCGCTCGCCTTGCAAAGACGCGCCGGCATGAGCAGCACCCCCGCTCCTGCCATCGCCTCGATTTCCTCGCCTGTCAGCAGCGCAGCAATCCGGCCCGGCGAGCCGTTTCCGTTAGGCGCGACCTGGGACGGACGTGGGACGAACTTCGCGGTCTTCTCGGAGGTCGCGGATCGAATCGAACTCTGCCTGTTCGACGACGACGGACGAGAAACGCGCGTCCGGTTACCTGAGCGAACCGCATTCTGCTGGCACGGCTATCTGCCTGGTATTGGACCGGGTCAACGGTACGGATACCGCGTCCATGGCCCGTGGGAGCCGGGACGTGGCCACCGCTGCAACCCAGCCAAGCTGCTGGTCGATCCGTATGCGAAGTCCATCAGCGGCGGGGTCGAGTGGAACGATGCTGTGTTCCCGTACCCGCTTGGCGGCGACGACCTGCAGCGCGACGATCGCGACAGCGCGGCATATATGCCGAAATCCGTCGTCGTTGACGATTCGTTCGACTGGGAACGCGATCGGCGCCCGGGACGAAAGCTTCACGAGACGGTCATCTACGAGGTTCACGCCAAAGGCTTCACGAAGCGATGTACGGCAATCCCAGAGCATCTGCGCGGCACGTACGCAGGCCTGGCGCACCCCGCATCCATCGAGTACCTCACATCGCTCGGAATCACGGCGGTTGAACTGCTGCCGGTGCATCAGTTCGTGCACGAGAAGCATCTCCTCGACAAGGGCCTGCGCAACTACTGGGGCTATCACAGCTACGGCTACTTCGCGCCGCACAACGAGTACGCGGCCGATGGCGATCCGCTCGGCGCGATTCGCGAATTCAAGGGAATGGTGAAGTTGCTGCACGCCGCCGGACTCGAAGTGATTCTCGACGTCGTCTACAACCACACAGGCGAAGGTAATCATCTCGGGCCGATGTTGTCGTTCAAGGGCTTTGACAACGCGGTGTACTACCGGACGTCCGAAGAGGACCCGCGTTACTACGTCGATTACACCGGCACCGGCAACACGCTGAACATGCGTCACCCCCACGTGCTGCAGCTCATCATGGATTCGCTGCGATACTGGGTGAGGGAGATGCACGTCGACGGCTTCCGCTTCGACCTGGCCTCAACGCTCGCGCGAGAGCTCTACGACGTCGATCGACTATCTGCATTCTTTGACGTCGTCCATCAGGACCCGACGCTGCGTGGCGTGAAGCTGATCGCCGAGCCGTGGGATCTCGGAAACGGCGGCTACCAGGTCGGCAATTTTCCGGTGCGGTGGTGCGAATGGAACGGCAAGTACCGCGACAACGCACGCGACTACTGGCGTGGCGAGGATCAGACGCTCGCCGAGTTCGCGTACCGCTTCACAGGCAGCGCGGATCTTTACCAGGATGATGGACGCAGACCCTACGCCAGCGTGAACTTCGTTACGGCGCACGACGGGTTCACGCTGTGCGATCTCGTGTCGTACAACGAGAAGCACAACGAGGCGAACGGCGAAAACAACCAGGACGGCGAGAGCCACAACCGCTCGTGGAACTGCGGCGCCGAAGGCCCGACGGACGATCCGTCCGTCAACGAGCTGCGTGCGCGGCAGCAGCGGAATTTCATCGCCACGCTGGTGTTGTCGCAGGGCATTCCGATGCTGCTCGGCGGCGACGAGATTGGCCGTACGCAGCAGGGCAACAACAACGCCTACTGTCAGGACAACGAAATCTCCTGGTTCGACTGGGAGACGATGGATCGCGGCCTGTTCGAATTCACGCGCCGCGTCATTCAAATCCGCAATGACCATCCCGTGTTTCGGCGCCGCGGCTGGTTCAAGGGACGTCCGCTACGCGGCAAGGGGATCAGCGACATCGCCTGGTTCCGCACCGACGGCGGAGAAATGTCGGAAGAGGACTGGCAGACCGGCTTTGCCAAGTCCCTCATGGTCTTCCTCAACGGCGACGGGCTGCACGACCTCGACGAGGCTGGCAAACGCATCCGCGACGCCTCATTTCTGCTCCTGTTCAACGCCCACCACGAGGCGCTCGACTTCACGCTGCCGGCTGCGATGTTCGGGAATACATGGCAGCTCGTTTTGGATACAGCTGCGGAAATGGGCGATGGGGACGGCAGTTATGCCGCCGGCACCATCGTCCAGGCCGGCGCGCGGTCGATCGTCGTTTTCTCGCACGAATAGGCGGTATATACTCCCGCGTTCGCGCACGCACGCGCGCTCGAGACAAGCCCTCATACGTTCTCGCTCACGGGAGGTATATCCATGGCCGTCGTTGCCGAGTCGATTCTTACCGAGTCACTGTTGAACAGGTGTCGCGAACGCGCCCCCGAGTACGATAGAAACAATCGCTTCTTCCAGGAAGACTTCGACGAATTGAAATCCGCAGGGTATCTGCGGATGGCGCTGCCGAAAGAGTTCGGTGGCGCGGGAATGAACGTCGCCGAAGTCGGCCGCGAAACGCGAAAACTGGCGATGTATGCGCCGGCGACGGCGCTCGCGCTCAACATGCACAACTACTGGGTCGGCGATGCGGCCGACGCGTGGCGCAGCGGAGACAAATCGCTGCAGTGGATTCTCGAGGAAGCGGCGGCCGGCGAGGTGTTCGCCGCCGGACACGCCGAGCACGGCAACGACATTCCCGGTCTGCTATCCACCACAAAGGCAGAACGCGTGGATGGTGGCTACAGGTTTTCGGGCCGCAAATCGTTCGGCAGTCTGACACCCGTGTGGACGCGCCTCGGCATGCACGGGATGGATATGAGCAATCCGTCGGCGCCCAAAATCGTCCACGCCTTCATGCCTCGCGACAGCAAGGGATATTCGATCAAGGACACATGGGACGTGCTCGGCATGCGTGCGACTCGCAGTGACGACACCGTCCTGGAAGGCGCGTTCGTTCCGGACAAGTACATCGCGCGTGTTGTCGCCGCCGGCGCAGCGGGAGCGGACAACTTCGTGGTCGGCTTCTTCACGTGGGCGCTCGTCGGCTTCGGCAACATTTACTACGGCCTGGCGCTGCGCGTGCGTGAGGTGCTCATCGAGCAGCTGAAGACCAAAACGTCGATTGCGCTGACGCGGCCGATGATTTACCACCCCGAGATCCAGCATGGGATCGCGGAAATCTCAATGGACCTCGAGGCGATGGGCCCGCATGTCGAAGCGGTGGCGACGGCGTGGGCCGAAGGCAACGTCGGTCCCGATTGGCTCGTGCGCCTGATGTCGATGAAGCACAAGGTGGTCGAGGGCGCGTTCCGCGTCGCCGACCGCGCGCTGGATCTCTCGGGCGGCTTCGGTATGTTCAAGAAGAGCGAGCTCGAGCGCCTTTTCCGCGATGCGCGCGCCGGCAAGTTCCACCCGGCGAATCCATTGCTCACGCACGAGATTGTGGGGAAGGTGTCTCTTGGCATCAATCCCGACGAACAGCCGCGATGGGGATAATTCGGAAAGTGGAAAAGTGGAAAAGTTGAAAAGTGGAAAAGTAAGTGTGAAGTACGCCGTCGTGATCGCGACCCTCGCGCTGGCCGCGATCGCCACGCCGGCGTTGGCGCAGCTTCCGGCGGCTGGCGTCGTCGTCTTCGTCGGCGCCCGCGTCATCGACGGCAGCGGCGGCGCACCGATCGAGCAGGCGACGATCGTCGTCACCAACGGGCGCATCACGGCGATCGGGCCATCGGCGAGCGTGATGCCGCCGGCCGGTGCAACGGCGATCAACGTCGCGGGCAAGACGATTATTCCCGGACTGATCAACTCGCACGCGCACATCGATCCCGATATCAGCATCAACCCTGGCCCGTACCGCGACGAGATGGTGCGCCGCCTGAAGACGTACGCCATCTACGGCGTGACGTCGGTGATGACCCTCGGCTTCGAAACGTACGACGAACCGGAGGGCTTCTACCTGCGCGATACGCAGCGGCTCGGCATTGGCCCGGTCGCGACCGATGCGCCGCGGCTCTACGCGTCGGGCCGGCCGATCCTGTTCCGTCCTGGTCCGACTGGTACCGAGACAGCGGACGATGCGCGCATCGACGTCCAGCGGCATGTGCCGCTGCGTGCTGATTACATCAAGCTGCATCTGGACGGCGTTCCGCAGGATCTGAAGCCGGACGTCATTGCCGCCGCGATAGACGAGGCACACAAGCACAGCATGTCGACCGCCGTGCACATCGTCTATTTGAAGGATGCCAAGACCGCGATTGCCGGCGGCGTGGACGTCATCGCGCACAGCGTCCGCGACATGGACATCGACGCGGCGACGATTGCGGAGATCAAGCGGCGCAATATCGCAGTCATCCCGACGCTGGTGCGCGACCGATCGGTGTTCATCTACGAGAACCTGCCGGACTTCTTCAAGGATCCGTTTTTCCTGCGCGGCATGCCGACCTACAAACACGAGGTGGACGTCCTGAGCGACGCGGCAACCCAGCAGCGCTATCGCACCAACGCCGGCATTCAGGCAAGCAAGCCGCAGCTGGCGCAGGGCATCAAGAATCTGAAGGTGCTCGTGGATGCCGGTATCCCGATCGCCATGGGTTCTGATAGCGGATCGATTCCCGATCGCAACCTCGGGCGCTGGATCGGCTACAACGAGCACGCCGAGCTGGAGATGATGGTGCAGGCGGGTATGACGCCGATGCAGGCGCTGGTCGCTGCGACAGCGACGGCCGCGCGCGTTATGAAGATCGACGGCGCCGGCACGCTGCAGAACGGCAAATGGGCGGACCTCGTCGTCCTCAATGCGAATCCGCTGACGGATATCAAGAATACGCGCCAGATTGATTCGGTCTACATCGGCGGCCGGAAAGTAAACATGGCCGCGGCCGGCGGAACTCAGTGATACCTACGGCGGACCAACCGCAGGCCTGCCGGCCCGCACCCAGCCTTCCTGAGCCTCGATGCACTCCACGCTGATCATGTAGTACCGAATGTAGGTACCGCGGTCGACGAAGGGGTGCGGCTCCCCACGCTTGCGCGCTTGAAGCGCGGCGATTCTGTCGGTCTTGCCGTCGATGAATGTCTGATCGCGGTACGGATGATTGGCAATATATCCGTCCACGCCGGCCTCTTGTCCGATCGTGAAGAACCGGTCGAACGACTGTTTGTATGCGAGCATGCCCGCATCCATCCGTCCAACCTGGCCGGCAGGCCCGAGCTCGCGCGGGATGGCGCTTCCGCCCCAGAAGGAAAGCAAATGGCTGCGCCCGTTATCGGCGACGGGCACCAGCATGGACACCGTGCCGGGGGTGTGGCCGGGCGTGATGTAGAACGTGAGCGTTGTCTTGCCAAGCGTCAGCTTTTGCCCATCGGTGATGTCCATTTCACGCGCGGGCACGCCGGCAAACTGCTTGCCGGAGTTTGGCGGAGGCAGCTTCGCCACCATGTCCCAGTCCGCGGCTGACATCAGCACACGCGGGTGATAGGTTTCTTGGAGGTACTTCGCTCCGCCGAAATGGTCGTTGTGGCCGTGCGTGAGGATCAGGTACTTCATTTGGGCCGGGTCGAGCCCCACTCTCTTGTAACCGCCAACGATGACGCGCTGCGCTTCTTCGGCGTCGTTCAGGCTGTCGATCTGGATGATCCCGGCGCTGGTCACGATCGCCCACGAGGCGACGACATTCGTTCCGAGATAGTACAACCCGTCGAAAATCCTGGTGGGCGGCGCGTCGGCCGGCGACCCGCCGCCGGCGGCGGCGTTACCCGGCGGCATGCTGCAGTCCACGAGATTGCGGGCGGCGAGATCGTTGGCGGCTAGAAACCGCGCGTTTTTCACGTGCGCCAGGAACGCCATCGAGTCCGGCCCACGCGCGGGAGTTGTTCCTTGCGCGCCGGCTCGAGGTGCGAGCGCGGCAACCGCGAACACGGCGATGACCAGCAGCAAGGTCCGAATCTTCGACATGGTTCCTCCCGATCGGCAGACCCGTATCTATTGCGATCCTGGCGGCTGCGCCATCACGCGGCGCAGCCGCACCATCCACTCCGGCGACGCGCTGCTGAACATCTCCTCGGGAAACCTCCGGAACATCAGCATGTCCTGGTAAATCTGCGCGTCGTAGACGTTGTTCGCCATCCCGGCGAGATATTCGAGGCGCAGATTGCGGTCAGTGTTGATCTGTGCGTCCGCCAGCCACGGCTTCAGGTCGCGTGCCTCGCCGGCGTAGGTGGCCATCAGTCCGTCGACACCCGCGAGCTCAACCTGCGTCAGCGCCGATTCGATCTGCGCGTGATCGGGACGACGGAGCCGCGCGTCGAGCGCCGCCGGATCGATCGTCAGAGGCTGCTGCTTGGCGAGCATGATGACGTCGTAGCCACCGCCGTTCGCGTACTGGTTGCTCCAGATCGTGCCGAAGGGAAAGACGTCGAAGAAGGTCGCAACCTCGCTTTTGATGACGTCTTCCGTGCTCTGGTAGAGCGGCACCCACTGCGTCACGACGCCGCCGGGATTGAGATGTGCTCTGACCTGCTCGAAGTACTGCTTGGTGTAGAGCGACGCCGCGCCTTTCACCCAGGGGTGAATCGGATCCGACGTGATGATGTCGAACTTCTCCTTCGTCGTCAGGATGAAGTGTCGCGCGTCGTCGTAGACGATCTGGACGCGCGGATCGTTGACGACGTTGTAGTTCTCGCTGGAGAAGAAGGGGGCAACCATCTTCGGAATGAGCGGCTCGATTTCGCAGATGACGATCCGTTTGACGCCGGGATGCAGCACGAACGAGCCCGCGGTCACGCCCGCCCCAAAGCCGACGACGAGTACCGATTGCGGCGCCGGGTGCATCAGCGCCGACAGGTGACCCAGCATGCGCTGCAGGCGCATGTCGTGCACCTCGGTAGAGGCTTCGACTTTGCCGCTGACGTGGAAGTTGCGGATGCCTCCTTCTGTCTCTGAGACCGCGATCGAAGAATTGCGTCCTTCGCCCTCGTAGACGAAGTTCGCACCCTTGAATGTCGCCAGCTGACGGCCGTAGGCGATCACATCCGGTGGCACGGGCGCGACAGTAACCGACGCAACAGCGGCAGCGATGATGCCCGGGACGGCCACGCGCCATGTCAGCGTTGCAAGTGCGGCGATAGCCGAGATCCAGATCAGCAGCCGCTGCGCATCCTGGGTTCCGAACGCAGGAATGACGAGCAGGCTGAAGGCGAGGGCGCCGATGACCGCACCGATGGTGTTGGCAGCGTACACGGTGCCGACCAGACGCGCCGGATCCTCGCCGCGTGCCGATGCGGCGGCGAGCGCGAGCGGAAAGCTGGCGCCCCAGAAACACGCGGCCGGCACGACGGCGACGAAGGCGCGAAGTAGATCGATCTGGAAATTGAACCAGGGTCCCGCCGCCAGGGCAGGATCGATAGGCCAGTACGGAAACGCACGATTGATCAGCGCCGCGCCCCACGCGACGGCAAGCGCCACTCCGACTTGGCTGGCAGCCAGCAGCGCCACCGGGCGCTGCGCCACTCGCGCGAGCCAGGCGCCGACCGCGCTGCCGATGCCGAGGCCAAAGAGGAACGCCGCCGCGATGAGCGAAAACGTATAGACGGTGCCGCCAAACAACAGCGACAGAACGCGTGTCCAGATTACTTCGGCGCCAAGTGCGGCCAGACCTGAGAGCGCGATGGCGACATAGACCGGAAGACGCGAGCTGGTGGCGCGAACCTTTGTGGCTTTGGCGGCCGGCGCTTTGGCTTCAACAGCGTAGTGTGCCGCGCGAGTCGAGAGCACCCACGCGATTGCGGCCATCGTTACATTGATGGCTGCCGCAACGTATGTCGCGTGGGCCATGTCGAACAGCCGCAGCAGATAAAAGCCGGCCAGCAGCGAGCCGACTACGGCACCCCCGATGTTTCCGCCGTATAGAAACCCCAGCCACGAAACACCTTCCGGACTGCTCTCGACCCACCGCGCGATGGCCGGCAGGGTCGCACCCATCAACACCGTTGGCGGGAGCAGCAGCACAACCGACGGTCCGCGCAGCGTCGGGACGGCGAGAAGGATGACGATGGCGAAGATCGCGATCCCCAGTTCGAGCTGCGCGTAGAGTCGCAGCGGATGCCGACGAGGGGAGATGAAGCGCGCCAGGAGGAGGCTGCCGAGGCACATTCCGCCCATGAAGGTCGCCAGAAGGAGGCCGATGGAGAGCGCGGTGGCACCCATGACGAGCTCGAGCAACTGGAACCAGACGATCTCGTAAACGAGAGCCGCGCACCCACTTCCGGCAAACAGCAGCAGGAGCCATCCCCGAAATCGCGGCGATGCCATGGAACGCGGCTACTGTATCGCGCTTTTGCCGCGTTTTCGTGGTGTGTACGCCCGATTTCGTCATCCGCAATGCCTTGACAACACCCATGGCCGGCATGCTACAAGTCCCGTCACTTCATACGGCTAGCTCGATTCGCGGCAGCTCTATTCCCTCGGGTTTTCGTTGTCGTTTCCGGTCAGGAGGAGGTACGCGCATGCGGGTGTCGAAGAAGCGCTTGTGCCAGGCGATTATCACGATACTCATCGTGGCCATCGCGGCGTCTGTGGCATACGCGCAGGCAACAAGCACGTTCAACGGGCGGGTGCTGGATCAGGGAGACGCGGTGCTCCCTGGCGTGACCATCACCGCCACCAACGTCATGACCGGTGTGTCGCGCACGACGGTCAGCAACGCGGAAGGCTCTTATTTCATGCCCGGGCTCGATCCCGGGACCTACGAAGTGAAGACGGAGCTCTCCGGCTTCGCGCCCTCCGTACGACAGAACGTGCGGCTCGGCCTCAACGCAACGTTGACAATCGACTTCAAGCTGGCGCTCGCCGGCGTCAACGAGACGCTGACGGTGACCGGTGAAGCGCCGCTCATCGAAGCGACGCAGTCGAAGGTCGCGACCACCATCCAGACTGAAGAAATTCAGAACCTGCCGATGATCACGCGCACGATCAGCGGCATGTTGGAACTGCTGCCGGGCGCCACGCCGATCACGGAGCTGCACCGCACCAAGCAGAACGTCGGCACCGTATCGTTTGGCGGCTCCTCGGGCGGCAATGTCATCCCGACGGTCGACGGCGCGGACAACCGCGACAACCACTACAGCGGTCCGCTTATGAGCTTCACGACCGAGAGCCTCGAGCAGTTCCAGCTCTCGTCGAGCCAGTTCACTGCGGCCGACGGCCGCACCAGCGGCGCGGCGATCTCGCTGGTCACCAAGTCGGGCACCAATCAGCTGCACGGCACGGGCTTCGTCTACGAGCGCGACCGCAAGCTGACGTCGAAGGATTTCTTCACGCGCGAATCTGAGAAGGCGCAGGGTGTCAAGCTGGAGAAGGCGCCATTCAGTCGCCAGCAGTTCGGCGGTTCGATCGGCGGCCCGATTATCAAGAACAAAATGTTCTTCTTCGGCGCCATCGAACAGCAGCTCGAGGACAAGGGACAGTTCGTCTCCGATAACATTTACAACCAGCTCGAGGCACTCGTCGGCCAAGTCCGCCTCGGCCGTGTTCCCGCTGGTTACGTCTACGACAAGCACCCGCGCATCGGCATGACGCCGGGCAGGCTGCGCATGTATTCCGCGAAAGCCAACGCGCAGTTGAATAACGCTCAGTCGATCATGTTCCGCTACGCGGGGCAGGACGAAGGTCGCGACGCGGTTACGTGGAACACGAACAACGACAACGGCCAGCCCGACAACTTCACGATCAACGCGTTCAGCGCGGTCGTGCAGCACAGCTACGTTCTCGGCAACGCCGGTCTGAACCAGATCACCGGTCAGATGAATCAGATGGACTACCTGGCGGACGTCGTCGATCAGGTCACGGGCAAGCACTTCACGCGTGACTTCCCGACCGTCGACATCCTTTCACCGCGCATTTCGTTCCCGACGGTGAACACCGGCGCCGGCGGCGATGCGGGTACGCAGTCACTGCGCCGCGTCTATCAGATTCGCGACGACGTCTCGCTGCTGAAGGGCACGCATGGGATGAAGTTCGGGGTCAACTTCAACTATCTGTGGCATCTCGGCATTCTCAACGGCAACGAAATGTTCGCGACGATCACGTTCTTCGACGATCCACTCACGATCATCAACAACACCAACGGCCGTTATCCGCAGGGCTTCCAGACGCCGGGCATCGTTCGGCAGTGGCAGCAGGCCAACGGCGGTCCGGTCGGCGGCCAGGGCTATTGGGCCGACACGATCAGCAACGCGCAGCAGCTCGGCACCTGGTTCCAGGACGACTGGCGGGCGAACGAGAAGCTGACGTTGAACCTGGGCGTCCGCTACGACACAGATTTCAATCTGATGTACGAGAAGGGCTTCCAGCTGAATGCCACGCGGCAGATCCTCGAAGCGATCGGCGATCCGAACGGCGGCTACCCGAAGACGCCGAGAAATAACGTGTCGCCGCGCGTTGGTTTTGCGTACGACCTGAGTGGCGACGGACGTCGCGTGCTCCGCGGCGGCTACGGCGTGTACTTCGACCAGTACAACACCGCCGCGTCGGCGGGTGACATCACGTCGCAGAGCAAGCGGCCGCTCAACTCGCTGGCGACGATGGTGAACACAGCCATCGGCGTCGGCGCGCTTGCGAATTACCGCTTTGGCATCGATCCGCTGCCGCCGCAGCCGACCGAAGGCAACAAGCTGCCCGCCAATGCGACCGGGCAGTGGATCTCGCCCGACATCAAGTCGGGGCGCACCTATCAGTCGCACGTCGGTTACGCGCACACGCTGGCGGCGAACACCACGGTGTCGGTTGACTTCACGCTCAGCCAGGGACGCAACGAGCTGCGCGTCATGAACATCAACCCGATCCTCAACGGCCAGCGCCGCCTCGCGCCGACCCTCGTGGCGCATGGGCTGCCGGCGAACTCGCTCGGAAACGTCAACATCCTGTCGTCGATCAACAAGTCGCGCTACGACGCGCTGACGTTCCTGTTCCAGCGCCGCTTCCCGAAGGCGACGATGCAGGCGCACTACACCTTCGCGCACGCATATTCCTACGGCGGCTCGACGGGCAACCGGTCGGGCGCCGGTGCGCCGATGGTGTGGAACCAGCCGTTCGGTCCGGGTGAGTGGGGTCCGAACGGTCCCGACGAGCGGCATCGTGCCGTGGTCACTGGTGTGTTCGAGCTGAAGTACGGGATCCAGCTCTCGCCCGTTGTGCAGCTGGCGAGCGCACGTCCGTTTAACCTGACGGCCGGCACCGACCTGAACGCCGACGGCAACAACAACGATCGGTGGATCGATCCGTCAGGCCATCAGGTCTCGCTGAACGCCGGTCGCGGGGACAAGACCTTCGTCTTTGACATGCGATCGACGAAGTGGTTCACACTGTCGGGAGACAGACGTGTCGGTGCGTTTGTGGAGGCGTTCAACATCTTCAACACGACGAACCTGGGCGCCTCGTTCACCGGCAACGCCAGGACGTACAGTCCGGCGCCCCAGTCGCCAGAGGACTTCAATGCGCCGTCGGGCACCTACATACCAGGCATTGGGTATCCGAGGCAGGTTCAGCTAGGCGCCAGGTTCCAGTTCTAGATCGAGCAAAAAGAGTAGGACGGGTTTATCCCGTCCTACTCCTCCCGAGAATCCAGCCCACACCCGATAGGTCCACCCTTTCACCGCGCAGTACTGTCCGCGCCAACGCCAAACGTGTCGGCGGAAGGAGGGCGGGATGCGTGTGTGGAGTGCTGTGTGGAAAGCTGCGGCCGTGCTGCTCGTCACGGCCGTGGCGTCATTCGCACAGGCGACGAGTACGTTCAACGGCCGGGTCGTCGACAACAGCGATGCCGTTCTTCCCGGCGTGACGGTGACGGTCACCAACACCGCGACCGGCGTGGTGCGGACCACGGTTACCAACGCGGAAGGCCAGTATTTCCTTCCCGGCCTCGAGCCCGGGACCTATGAGGTGAAGTCGGAGCTCGGCGGCTTCGCGACCTCGATGCGTGACAACGTGAGGCTCGGCATCAACGCGACGCTGACCATCGATTTCAAGCTCGCGCTCGCCGGCGTCAACGAAACGCTGACCGTCAACGGCGAGGCGCCCCTCATCGAGGCGACGCAGTCGAAGGTCGCCAATACGATTCAGACGACCGAGCTGCAGAACCTGCCGATGATCACGCGCACCGTCACCGGCATGCTGGAGCTGCTGCCGGGCGCGGCGCCGGTGGCGGCGCTGCACCGCACGAAGGAGACCGTGGGCTCGGTCTCGTACGGCGGCTCGTCCGGTGGCAACGTGACGCCGACCGTCGACGGCGCCGACAACCGCGACAACCACTACAGCGGCCCGCTCATGAGCTTCACGACCGAGAGCCTGGAGACGTTCCAGCTCGCGTCGAACCAGTTCTCCGCCGCGGATGGGCGATCGAGCGGCGCGGCCATCTCCCTCGTGACCAAGTCAGGCACGAACCAGCTGCACGGCACGGCCTTCGGCTACGAGCGCGATCGGAAGCTGACGGCGAAGGACTACTTCACGCGTGAAGCCAATGGCACCAAGTCCGCCTTCAGCCGCCAGCAATACGGCGGATCGCTCGGCGGCCCGCTGGTCAAGAACAAGATGTTCTTCTTCGGCGCCATCGAGCAGCAGACGCAGCACCAGGGCAACTTCGTGCCGCAGTCGCTCTACAGCCAGCTTGATGCACTCGTACCGTTCCTCGCGGCCGGCAAGCTCCCCGCTGGCTCGATCTACCCGCAGCATCCGCGCGACTTGAACCAGCCGAGCACACTGCGGATGTATACGGGCAAGGCGAACGCCCAGTTGAACAACGCGCAGTCGCTGATGTTCCGCTATGCGGGGCAGAACGAAGCGCGCGATGCGGTGACGTGGCGGAACAATAACGACAACGGCCAGCCGGACAACATGACGATCGATGCTTTTAGCGCCGTGGCGCAGCACAGCTACGTGCTCGGCAACTCGGGGCTCAACCAGATCACCGCCCAGATGAACCAGATGAACTACCTGGCCGACGTCGTCGATCAGGTGACGGGCAAGCACTATACGCGCGATTTCCCGAGCGTGGACATTCTCGGTCCGCGTCTGTCGTTCCCATCGGTCAACACGGGGGCGGGCGGCGATGCGGGCACGCAGTCCAAGCGGCGCGTCTACCAGATTCGCGACGACGTATCGCTGCTCGAAGGCAATCATGCGCTGAAGATGGGCGTGAACTACAACTACCTCTGGCATCTCGGCATTCTCAACGGCAACGAGATGTTCGCGACGCTTACCTTCTTCGACGATCCGCTGACGATCATCAACAACACCAACGGCCGTTATCCGCAGGGCTTCCAGACGCCGGGCATCCTCAAGACATGGCAGCAGGCCAACGGCGGCGCCATGCATGGGCAGGGTTACTGGGCCGACACCATCAGCAACGTGCAGCAGTTCGCCACATGGTTCCAGGACGACTGGCGTGCAACGCCGAGGCTCACGCTGAACCTCGGTCTCCGCTACGACCTGGACGTGAACCTGATGGACGAGCACGGGTTCCCGCTGAACGCCACGCGCCAGATTCTGGAAAAGATCGGTGATCCGAACGGCGGATATCCTCAGACACCCAAGACGAACCTCTCGCCGCGTGTCGGCTTCGCGTATGACCTCAGCGGCGACGGCCGGCGGGTCTTGCGCGGAGGCTTCGGCGTCTACTTCGACCAGTTCAACACGGCGCAGGCGGCGGGTGACATTACGTCGCAAAACCGGCGCCCGCTGAACGCGCTGGCGACGCTTGACAACAGCGCGATTGGCGTCGGCGACCTGGCGAACTTCCGCCTGATGCTCGACCCACTGCCGCCGGCGCCGACCGAAGCCGACAAGCTGCCGCTCAACTCACAGGGTCAGTGGATCAGCCCCGACATCGTCGAGCCGAGGACGTACCAGGCGCACGTCGGATATGCCCACGCCGTGGCCACCAATACGACGGTCTCGGTCGACTACACGCTCAGCGTCGGCCGGCACGAGCTGCGGTCGCTGAACATCAACCCGATCATCAGCGGGACGCGCCGGCTTGCGCCGCGGGCGGTGGCGGCAGGCCTGCCGGCCGACCAGTTCTCGTCGGTCTCGATCCTGTCGTCGATCAACAAATCGAAGTACGACGCGCTGACGTTCCTGTTCCAACGGCGCATGCCGCGTGCGACGCTGCAGGCGCATTACACGTTCGCCAATGCGTATGCGTATGGAGGTTCCACCGGCAACCGATCGGGCGCGAGCGCGCCGATGGTCTGGAACCAGCCGTTCGGTCCCGGTGAATGGGGTCCGACGGGCGCCGACGAGCGGCATCGCCTGGTCGCGACCGGCGTATTCGACCTGGCGTATGGCATCCAGCTTTCGCCCGTGATGCAGCTGGCGAGCGCGCGTCCGTACAACCTGACGGCCGGCACGGATCTGAACCGTGACGGCACCAACAACGATCGCTATATCGATCCAGCGACCGGCAAGCAGGTGTCACTGAACTCGGCGCGCGGCGACAACACGTTTGTGTTCGACATGCGATCGACGAAGTTCTTCAACCTTGGCGCCGATCGGAAGATTGGCCTCTTCGTGGAGTTCTTCAATCTGTTCAACACAGCGAACTTCGGCAACGCGTATGGGGGGAACGCTCGCAGCGCAACCTTCAGGCGGCCGACCGGCTACATACCGAGCATCGGCTACCCCCGGCAGGTGCAGCTGGGGATGCGGTTCTTGTTCTGACGCATGGGCTGGAGGGCCTCTGCTGCCATCCAGCCTGTCCTACCTAATTGTCTTTCTGCCCGGCAACGAACTTCGTGTCGATGCCGGCGCGCTTCAGCAGCGCCTCGAAGCCGGTCTTGTCGACCGACTTCAGGTACGCCTCTTCGGGCGCGACGAGCTTCTTCGCCACGAGATCCATCAGCGCGTCGTTGAGTGCGACCATGCCGACCGATTTCCCGACCTGCATGATCGACGGGATCTGGAAGGTCTTCGCTTCGCGAATCAGGTTGCTCACCGCGCTGGTGACGATGAGCACCTCAAGGGCGGCGGCGCGGCCCCCGCCGATTTTCTTGCACAGGTTCTGGGCGATAACGCCCTTCAGCGATTCCGACAGCATGATGCGGATCTGCGCCTGCCGATCCGTCGGGAACTGATCGATGACGCGGTCCACCGTCGACGCCGCCGTCGTGGTGTGCAGTGTACCGAAGACGAGGTGGCCGGTTTCAGCGGTTTCAATGGCGATCGCGACCGTCTCGAGGTCCCGCATCTCGCCGACGAGCACGATGTCCGGATCCTCACGCAGCGCCGCGCGCAACGCGTCCTTGAAACCGTCGGTGTGCGTGTGCACCTCGCGCTGGTTGATGAGGCACTGCTTGTTCTCGTGAACGAATTCGATCGGATCCTCGATCGTGATGATGTGATCGCGGCGCATGCGGTTGATGTAGTCGATCATCGCGCAGAGCGTCGTCGACTTGCCGGAGCCGGTCGGGCCGGTGACCAGCACCAGGCCTTTGTTCAGCGTGCACAGCTTGAGGATGAAGGGGGACAGGTTCAGATCTTCGGCCGTGAGAATCTTTGATGGAATGACGCGGAACACGGCGCCCGGTCCCTTCCGGTCCATGAAGATGTTCGACCGGAAGCGGCCCAGGCCCGGAACCTGATAGGCGAAGTCGGTGTCGTGGCGCCGCTCGAATTCCTCGCGGTTGCGCTCCGGGATGATCGGATCGAGAAGCGCCCACAGCGACTCCGAATCGAGTGCGGGCGCGCCTTCTTCCAGCAGCTGAATCTCACCGTCCTTGCGCACGAGCGGCGGCATGCCGACGCACAGGTGCAGATCGGATGCGCGAACGTCGCACATTCCGTGGAACAGCCGATCGATTGGTGGTGTTCCGGTGCCGGCTTGGGTCGGTGCGACAGGTGCACTAGGTGCACTAGGTGCAACCGGTGCGACAGGTGCTGTAGGTTCTTCGACAGCGAACGCGCTCGTTGCGATTTCGACGACCGGCTTCTCGTCGACGGCCGCGGGTGCAGCGTACGTGTTGTTGGCGGCTGGCGCACCGTAGCCGTGTAGCGGCCCAGGCGGCTCCACGACCGCGCTTACGGACGTCGTTTCGATGATCAGTTCCGGCTCTGGCGGTGTGGGTGCCGGCGGCGGTGGAGGAGGCGGTGGCGGCGGCGGCGGCGGTGCTGCTGCAACCGGCGGCGCGAAGCCCGGATCGATTGAAACCCAGATCTTGTCGCCTTCACGTCGAATGAGGATGTTGAAGAGCCCCACGCCATCGCAGTCGTAATTGAAGGCAACCGACGGCTGCGGCGGCAGCCGCTTAATCGTGTCGGGGACGATCGGCGCAATCGCCGCGGCGATTTCCGGAGATGACAGCGTGCGGTTGGTGACGTCGCGCGCCGCGCCGGCGCCGTCGGTCACGCGCACGGGGGCGCCGCTCTCGAAGCGGATGCCGAGACTTCCGCCGCGCGACGCAACGCGCTTCAACAGGGTGTCGATATATGACGCGGGCGCTTCGGTGGCCATAACGCTAGTCAGCTAACTCCGTGAGCTCGACGATGTGAGCTGCGTTGATGATGAGCGTGTTTTTCTGCGTAACGAGGTAGCGGAAGATTTCGGGGGAGCGTGCGTAGTCGCTCAGGCGGTCCCGCCCCTGCGGTGCGTAGACAGCGACCCGGCCCTTCACGCGCATGCCGGTTGACAGCAGCATGCCGACATTGCGATGCGTCGCCACGTCGTAGCCGGGGTCACGCTCCGCCTCGCTGATGCCCGCGTCGAGCGCGACGGCGACCAGATGGGACCGGTTGTAGAGAACCGTTGTTCCGTCTCGCAGTTCGAAAGGAAAAAAACCGATCTGGGCGTTCAGGAGGTCGCCGATCCGCTCGGCGCCATCGTGATTGGACGTCTGCCCCGCGACAAAGAACGAGCCGCTGACCGACGTTCCGGGGGCGAGTATCAGGGTTGCCGACACCCGCTGTTTTTCGAACCTGAACTCCGACACGTTCTGGTATCGGAGTTAACGGATTCTGGAAATAGAGTTCCAGCTGTCAGGCCTGGTACCGACCAGGCCTGACACCTGATACCTACCGCGAAGGCGTCAGAATGTGAACCTGACTGCGACCTCTCCCTGCTGTCGCGGCTGCGCCGTCGTCAGCTGGCCGAATGTGTTTGACAGCGCGTTGGTGTTGAAGCTGCTGCCGATGCCTCCGAGGTTGGTGCGGCCGAACAGGTTGAAGACCTGGCCGATCAACTCCGCACGGCGGCGACTGCCAAGGTTGAACGCCTTGCTGACGCGGACGTCAAAGCGGTTGTAGCCGTTGGTGTTGTTGAGGAGCGTCACGGGCGCCAGCGCGTTGGCCGCGCGATAGGCATTGACGGCCTTCATCATCGCGTCGTTGTCGCGATTGCCCATGCCCTTGATTGTCCCTGGCACGAAGTCGGTCGTCGCGCCGTCACCATTGAGGTCCCGTCCCGCGCGCGCGCTGAACGGCGCGCTGGTGCGCAGTGTCCACACCATGCCGACAATGACATCGGCCGGCGCCTGATACGCGCCGCTGAAGACCGCAGCATGACGGCGATCCGCGTTGCTGTAGCCGTTGTCCCACTGCCGGTTGTAGGCATCGGTAATCGTGCCCGTCGAGGTGCCGCCGAACGAATTGTCGGTGACCTTCTGCAGCGAATACGACGCCGTGTACTGGTAGTGATTCGAGAGCCGCTTCTCGACGCGCACGAGCAGTGCCTTGTAATCCTGCGTGCCGATCGACTGCACCTGCGAGATGTTGCCCCATGCCGGATAGGGACGCACGGTCGGCGTCGCCGCGATGCCCGGTGAGGACTGCAGCGGCGAATTGATGTTCACGGCGGCGTTGAAGGCGTTCGACTTCGTATACACGCCGTCGGCGTTGATCGCCATGTTCTCGCCAAGCTGGTGTGAGTAGCCGACGTTGTACATGTCGGAGTACGGATTGACCATGTTGTCGTCGACGATGGCGATGTTGGGCGGCGCCGTCGAGGCAAACGACGCGGGCGAGCGGCCGCCGTACGGGTCCGGATACGTCGGGTTCGCGATGCTGATGCTTGTCTGCAGCAGCGTCGTCGTTTCAGCGCCTGGCGTTCCGTTCATGATCGTGTTGAACAGCCGGCCGTAGCCCGCACGCACGACGTCCCTGCCGTCGTTCTTCAGGTCCCATGCAAGCCCGAGGCGCGGGGACCAGTTGTTTTTGTCGCCGCGTGTCGAGAAGTTCACAAACGGCAGGATCTTCGGGTAGAACGAGCCGTCGTTCTTGCGATCGTCGTTCCAGATGCGCGTGTCGAGGTCGTAGCGCAGTCCCAAATTCAATGTCAGGCCCGCGGCTACCTTCCACTCGTCCTGCGCGTAGTACTGGAAGTAGTGGTGCGCCTGCTGGCGAACCAGACCCGGGAACGATGCCGTGAAGCGCGTGGCGCCCTTCAGGTTGGCCATTACCACCGGATTGGCATCGTCGAAGAATTGATCCTGCGAGATCGTCCAGGTCCCGGCCGGGTTGCCCTGGGCGTCTTCTTCGAGCGGCAGGTTCTGGATGTCGGCGCCGAACTTCACATTGTGGCCGCCCTGCGAGACGGAGAAGTCGTCGCGCCATTCGCGAATCATTGCGTGGTGCAGGAAGAAATTGTCGTTGCCCCACGAGAAGCTCGGGAAGTTGTAGGTCGGCGTCGTGCCCGCAAACCGTGCCGGCGAAAAGTCGAACTTCTTGTAGTACGGCAGGCCGCCCGGGCTCTGATACTGATGCTGCTGGGCGTAGTTGAACCGGAACTCGTTGAGGAACTTCGAGCCGAGCACCCACGTGTGTCCCATCACGAGCGCGTCGCGCGGAATCAGCGTGTTGCCGGCATTCGCGGACTTGCCGCCGCACCCCTCGCAGCTGAACTCCTGGCGCTCGTACGCCCAACGGACGAAGCCGCTCTGCTTCGGCGAGATTTGGCCATCCGCGCGGCCGAAGAACATCTGGTTCGGCAGCTTCTGGTCGAAGACGCCTTCGTACTTCCCGTAGAACTGCGGCACGCCCGTGCTCACGAGATAGCTCGAGTTCTCTTCCGTGTACTCCTCCGCGACGAAGAAGTGGATCTTGTTCATGACGATCGGTCCGCCGAGCGCGCCGCCGAACTGATGGCGCGTGTATCGGCTCTTGCCCTGGCCGGCGTCTTCAGCCGCCTGCGTGAACTCGTCGAGCCGTCCCATCCCCTTGTTGCGGAAGAACTCGTACCCCTCGCCGCTGAAGCTGTTGGTGCCGCTCTTGGTGATGACGTTGATGACGCCGCCGGCGCGGCCGCCGTACTCGGCGGGCGGCTGCGTCGTGAACACCTTGAACTCCTGAATCGCCGCCTGCGGGAAATCCTGACGCGGCTCGCCGGCCTTGGTCGACATGTTCATCGTCCCGTCGGCGAGATTGGTCGTCGTGAACTGCAGCGTGCCGGCGCCCACCTGCGCGTTGCTGCGGCGCGGACGCGTGCCGTCCTGACTCGTGCCCGGCAACAGAAGCGCGAGCGTGACGGCCGCGCGGTTTGCCACCGGCAGCGTCTCGATCTGCTGCTGTGTGATCACCGACGAGACTTCGCTCTTGGTGACTTCGACCACCGGCGCCTGACCGGTTACAGTCACCGACTCCTGCAGCGTGCTCAGACCCATGGTGATGTTCTGCTGCAGCTCGCGGTTGACCGTGAGCACGAGGTTCGTAATGGTTGCCGTGGTAAAACCCGTCAGCTCCGCTTTCACCTCGTAGGTGCCGAGCGGCAGCGCGCCGAACCGATACTTACCGTCCGCTTCGGTAACAGCGGTCTGCGTGAAGCCGGTGTTGACGTTGCGCGCCGTGACGGTCACGCCAGGGAGGACGCCTCCCTGTGCATCAGCGACCGTGCCGCCGATGACGCCACGTTCGCCTTGGGCCGCGGCCGGGGCCGCAAGCCCCAGCGTCAGCAGGAGCGCGAAGAGTCCGAGCGCCCACCGCTGTGAAAGAACCACCGCGCGCAATCTGAACATTGTTCCTCCTGGGACGTGTCCGCCGAAACGCAGTGCGCGTCGGCGGCGTCGAGCGATTCCGGTGTGCGGGTGACTATACAGCAGCCGCGATGGCCTTGCCCATGTCCTGCGTAGTCGCCTTGCCACCAAAGTCCGGTGTGTGGGGACCTTTTTCGCAGACCGATTCGATGGCGTTTTCCACGGCCCGCGCTGCCTGCGGCGCGCCGAAGTGATCGAGCATCAGCGCCGCTGACCAGATGGTGCCGATCGGATTGGCAATATTGCGGCCGGCGATGTCGGGCGCCGAGCCGTGCACCGGTTCGAACATGGAAGGGAACTTCCGCTCGGGATTGAGGTTCGCGGACGGGGCGATGCCGATGCCGCCCGCAACCGCAGGACCGAGGTCCGACAGGATGTCGCCGAATAGGTTGCTGCCGACAACAACGTCGAACCAGTCGGGATTGCGGACGAAGTGCGCAGTGAGGATGTCGATGTGAAACTTGTCGATCTTCACGTCAGGATAGTCGCTTCTCAGCGCATCGAAGCGCTCGTCCCAGAAGGGCATCGTGTGGATGATGCCGTTGGACTTGGTGGCGGCCGTCAGATGCTTGCGCCGCTTGCGCGCGAGATCGAACGCATACCGCATCACGCGATCGACACCACGCTTGGTGAACACTGTTTCCTGAATCGCGAACTCATTCTCGGTGCCGCTGAAGATGCGGCCACCTATTGAGGAGTACTCCCCTTCCGTGTTCTCGCGGACGACGACGAAGTCGATCTCTTCGGGCTTGCGGTTGGCGAGCGGCGTCTTCACGCCCTTGAACAATTTCACCGGACGCAGGTTCACGTATTGATCGAAGCCGCGCCGGATGGGGATGAGCAGACCCCACAGCGACACGTGGTCGGGCACACCCGGATAGCCGACCGCGCCGAGGAACACCGCGTCGAATTTCTTCAGCTGCTCCAGCCCGTCTTCCGGCATCATACGGCCGGTCTTGGCGTAGACCTCGCAGCTCCAGTCGAAATGGGTGATCTCGTAGGACAAGCCGAACTTCTTTCCGGCCGCTTCGAGCACCCGCAATCCTTCGGGAACGACTTCGTGGCCGATGCCATCCCCCTCTATAACGGCGATTTTGAATGTGGACATTCCGACGATTCTATTTCAAGATTCCGCACCATGATGACAACACCAGCGTCGCGCCATAGAGGCACCGAGGCACAGAGAAATTTCTTGTACCTCTGTGTCTCTGCGTCTCTGTGCCTCGTCATCGTGCTGCCGGCGGCCGCGCATGCGCAGGCGCCGGCAAACATGCCGCCGTACACGCCGCCGAAGCTGGCCAATGGACAGCCGGACATACAGGGCATCTGGCAGGTACTCGATACGGCCGCGTGGGACCTGCAGGATCACGGCGCGACCCTTGGCGTCCCCGCAGGTCGCGGTGTTGTCGTTGGCAACGAGATTCCCTACAAGCCGGAAGCGCTCGCCAAGAAGAAGGAGAACGCGGCGCAGCGCGCTACGCTCGATCCGGAATCGAAGTGTTATCTCTCGGGCGTGCCGCGCATCACGTTCATGCCCTTCCCGTTCCAGATCGTGCAGCAGAACGACAAGGTCAATGTGCTCTACGAGTACAACCACACCATTCGCCAGATCTACATGAACGGCAATCCGCATCCGGAGGGTCACATCGACTGGTGGATGGGCGATTCGCGCGGCCACTGGGAAGGCAACACGCTCGTCGTCGACAGTGTCGACTTCGGCGAGGAGACCTGGTTCGATCGCGCCGGTAACTATCACAGCGACGAGCTGCATGTCGTGGAGCGGTATACGCCTATCAGCCCGTACCACATGCGCTACGACGTGACGATCGAAGACCCGAAGGTCTTTACGCGCCCGTGGAGCCTCAGCGCGATTCTGTATCGTCGCATTGATGCCAACGTCGAGCTGCTCGAATACGAGTGCTATGCGTATCAGCTCGAGGATCAGTTCACCAAGAAATGAGACGACCAATGCATCTGCGACCGATGATCGGCGCCGCATCCCTGATGCTGGCGCTGACGTCAGCGGCCGGCGCGCAAGCCATCTTCAATCCGAAGGACTGGCCCGAAGGGAAGCTTGGCCCGGGCGCCAAGGCCTGGTCCGTGGAGCGCGACAAGCTTCCGCCGTTTACACCCCCGCGTACACAGGATGGACAGCCGGATTTGCAGGGGCGCTGGGGCGGCACGTGGAGCGGTGACGACATCGAGTTGATCCCGGAGTTCCTCGACGTGACGACGCCGCCGTGGGAGAGCTGGGTGGCAGACCCTGCTGACGGTAAGCTGCCGTACAAAGATTGGGCGCTGGCCGAGCGCAACGCGCACAGGGAAGGCCTCGGTCGCGAAGTCTGGTCCACGGATCCGTCGAAGCACCTGTATTACGACCCGCAGGCGTTCTGCATGAAGAGCGTGCCGCGTTATTCGCAACGCGGATACGAGCTGGTGCAGACGAAAGATACGGTCATCATGATGCTCAATTGGGGGCATATTTACCGAGTGATTCCGCTGGACAACCGGCCACGTCCCGCCGGCGATGTGCGGCTCTGGATGGGAACCGCGCGCGGTCATTTCGAGGGCGACACGCTCGTCATCGAGACCACGAACCTGAACGGAAAGATGTGGCTGGACAGCGCTGGCAACTTCATCGGTCCGAATGCGAAGGTAACGGAGCGCATCCGGCTCGTTGCGCCAAATTTTCTCGACTACTCGGCAACCATTGACGATCCTGAGACGTTCACCAGGCCGTTCACGCTGCGCGCGCCTCAGCGCCGGCAGCGTGCCGCAGACGCGAAAGATCCGTACGCCGCCGAATCATGGGAGCACGCCTGCCACGAGGGGAATCGGGAGCACGAGCAGCAGATTCTGCAGCTGGGCTTCAAGTGGTACCTACCGCCCGCCGCGCCCGCGAAATAGAGCGGGTGGGCAAGTAAGCCGGGTACCAGCCTCTATTCGCGCCGCGCCGCGGCGCGCGCCTGTGCGAGTCCGTCCCGTGCGGCCGTAAGATTCGGATAAAGAAAGAGCGCTTCAGAAAACCGTTTCTCCGCTTCCGCCGGGTGCCCAGCGCGCAGCTGTGACAAGGCGAGATTCATCAGCACCGCAGGCGCACGCGGCGCGATGCGGAGTGACGATTCAAACGCCTCTCGCGCCTTGTCATGGTTGGCTGCCGAGTCGTAGGCGATGCCGAGCAGGTTGTAGTTTCGCGCGGCATTTTCTTCGTCTCCGCCGCTGGCGACGAGCCGTTCGCCGAACACCACCGCCTGATCGAATCGCCCACGCAGTTCCGCGAGCCTCATCTGCGCGTAGAGCGTGACCGGCCGCGTCGCGCCGGTGCGAACGAGCAGGACGGTCAGCTGTTCGAGCGCAACGTCGTTGCGCTCGTCGGCGAGGACCGTCGCCAACTGTTCGAGTGCGCGGTCGCTGGAAGGGTCGAGCGCCGCCGCCCGCTGCGCAGCGGTGGCGGCACCCTTTAGATCGCCGCGCGCCGCGAGCACGCGCGACAGTTCCATCTCCAGGATCGGCGCCTCGCGCGCAGCAATCCGCTCGCGCAGGTAACGGTCCGCCGCATCAAGGTGGCTGCTGGCAGCGGCCGCGCCGACATATCCCGCCAGGACCATCGGATCGTCGGGCGCCAGCCGTACCGCTTCGAGATAGTCCTGATACGCCAGCTCCGGCGAGTCCGCTCGCGTCTGCATCGCGGCACGGTTCCGCCAGCTCTCGGCGGTCGCGCTCGCGCGCGCCACGGACACCGCGCGTGGCTGCTGCGCACGCGCGGCGATGGAGCGCAGACGACCGACGTTCGCATTCTGAAATCGCCCGTAGATCGCCCGCGGCGCGGAAAACTCGAGCGCCAGCCGGTCGTCCGACTGCACCCCTGCCCCAGCGGCATAGGCTCGCAGGTCCGCTCCGCGCGCGACGAACAGGCTCATGATGCTGAACGGATCCCGTGCGGCTGCCTCGGCGAGATCCGCCGCCACGCCGGGGCGCTGCCATGCGCGCGTCATGCCTTCATCGAGCGCTCGCAGCGGCCCTGAGGAGCCGACGAGCAGAAGGTCGGACTCGCCGACAAGCCATGCACTGCCGTCCGGAAATTCCGACATGAACGTGGAGACAATCGAGCGCAGATCCGCATCGGCGATGTTGTAGGTGTGCGCCCATTGGCAGAGGATGCCGCCGGATTTCAACCGCCGATGCGCCGCGGCAAAGAACTCGCGGGTGAAGAGAGTCGATACGCCGGCCATCCATGGATTCGAAGGCTCCGAGATGATCACGTCGTACTGCTCCTGCGACAGCAGCAGATGCGAGCGGCCGTCGCCGACGATGAGGCGCACGCGCGGGTCGCTCAGCGCATTGTGGTTCTCGGCACTGAATGCGCGCGACGCGACGACAACTTCCGGCGAAATTTCTGAGACAACGACCCGATCGATCGGGTGCGTCAGCGCAGCACCAAGCGTAACGCCGCTGCCGAGGCCGATGATGTAGACGGTGCGAGGGTTGTCGTGCAGGAGCAGCGGCAGATGCGCCAGCAGCTTCTGCGTGAGCATGTCGGAGCCGTTCGACGCATCGACCTTGCCGTCGATGGCCAGCGACCGCACGCCGATCAGTTCCCGTACGGAAACCGTTCCGGCCGATCCTTCGCCGTAATAGATAAGGTCACCCGCGTCGAGCGTGGTTTCAACGTCGCGTGCCGCGAAAATCGGCGCCAGCCGGTACGCCCCGCTCACCAGACGCGTGTGGTTCCAAGTGGGCAGCACCAGGGCAAGCGCGACGACGGCCAACGCCGCCGCCCGAGCCGACGTCGATCGAGAGACGAACGCTCCCGCAGCAGCGGCGAGGACGGTGGCAAGTCCCAGCGAGCGCTGCAAGCCGAGCTGGGGCACGAGGATGAAACTGGCCGCGAGTGCGCCTGTGATCGCGCCAGCCGTGTTTGCCGCGTAGACGGTCGCCGCCGCACGCGCCTCAGCATCCGCGCTGCCGGACGCGAGCGCGATGGCAAACGGGAACGTCGCGCCGAGGGCGACTGTCATCGGCAGCAACATCGCGATGGCAATCGCCACATCGAGCGCGAATACGGACGCGAAGCTCGCATCCGCCCGTCCAGCGGCCAGGGCGATGGTGACGGGCAGCCGATCGACACGCCACGACGCCAGCAGCGCAGCGGCGGCGGCCCCAATCATGGCGAGTCCCAGCCAGAGATCGGCACGTTTCGTGCGCGGCACGAGAGCGGCGGCGACGGCCGATCCGATCGCGAGGCCCGCGATGAACGCCACCAGCATCGCGCTGAACGCATACGTCGTCGGGCCGAGCGTCATCGCGAGCACGCGTGTCCAGATGACTTCATATGTCAACGCGACGAAGCCCGAGATGGCGAGAAGGAAGGCTGGCTCTCGAACGCCGCGGCGCGGACCCTTCCGGTCGGCGAATCTGGGCGGCGATTCAATTTGCGGGCTCGAAGGGCCCGCGGAGCTGAGGACCACTGCTCCGAGCGCCGTGATGACATTCAGCACGATGCCGACGAGCGTTGCTCCGAACAAGCCAAACGACGGCAGAAGGACGAATCCGGTAAGCGCGGCTCCCATTGCGGCGCCGACTGTGTTGGCGGCATACAGTTCCGCCGCGTCTTTGTTGCCGACGCTGACGACGCCGACGGGAAAGGTGGCTCCCATGGCGGCAGCAGGCAACGCGATTAGAAGGATCGAAACGACCAGGCGTGTTGCGCCAAACATCGCTCCGCCCGTTCCGTTCGCGTACGCCCACGCCAGCAGCGGGCGCATCGCGTTGAGCGCCAGCGGGATCACTAAAGCGAAGATCGCAATCGTCACCTCTAGCGCCGCGTAGATCCGCAACGCACGCGGTGCGGGCAAGCCGCTGCTGATTCGTCCACCGGTCCACGCGCCGATTGCGAGTCCGCCCATGAATGCCGAGAGCACCGCGCCGACAGCAGCTGTGGTGTGCCCCGTCGACATCGTGAGCAGCCGCAGCCACGCCACCTCGTAGAGCAGCGCGGCGGCACCCGAGAGCAGGTAGAGGGTGGTGAAGACGCGAAGGCGCAACGGCAACAATGCTATGGTATGCACCGTGGGGGCGTAATGAGACGGATCATCGGAACGTTGGCGGTGAGTCTGGTCCTCGCCACGGCGGGGGCGGTGCTGGTACGCGCGGCAGGAATGCCGCTCTGGGCATACGGCTACGTCGATCCACCGCCGGCCGATTCCGACTACTCGAAGAAATGCACCGTGCAGCGTCCGGTCGACTGCGCACGCGGCGGCACGCCCGCCGACGATGGCCGGAAACGCACACTGCCGGGTGGTACGGGGTCATGGACGGTGACGGAGATTGCCAACGACTACGGTCCGGTCGACTGGTATCCGAACGAGCATCCGAATATGCCCGATATCGTCGCGCACGGCGACAAGGCACGCGGCATTCGAGCCTGCGCGTTGTGCCACTTTCCGAACGGCACGGGTAAGCCCGAGAACGCACCTGTTTCCGGAACGTCGGTTCAGTACTTCATGAACCAGCTCGCCGACTTCAAGAACGGCCTGCGCCACACGTCGGACAAGAACAAGGCGAACGCATGGGAGATGCCGCTGATGGCCGCGGCGATGACGCCTGAAGAATGGAAGCAGGCGGCCGAGTACTTCGCCGCCGTCAAGTACTACCCGAAGAACAAGGTCGTTGAAACGACGATGATCCCGAAGTTCGCTCCCAATGCGAACAACCTTTTCCTGCCGGCGGCGGGCGGCGACAAGGTTCCGTTGGGCAACCGGCTGGTTGAAATGCCCGAGGATCCGGACGATGCGCAGAACATACGCAATCCGCACTCGCCGTTCACAGCCTACGTGCCACCCGGCACGCTGAAGAAGGGCGAGATGCTGGCGACGACCGGCGGCAACGGCAAGACGATTCGCTGCGATGTCTGTCATGGGCCCGGTCTGCGCGGCCTCGACCCGGTGCCGGCGATCGCGGGACGGCAGGCCAGCTACCTCGCGCGCCAGCTCTACGACATGCAGGTCGGCTCGCGTCACGGGCTCTGGAGTCCGCTGATGAAGGACGTCGTTGCCAAGCTGACGGAAGACGACATGATGGCGCTGGCCGCGTATGTAACGTCACTGGCGCCATGACGGCGGCGCCGTCGGTACAAGGAACTGCGACCGAGCTCCGCAGCGTCGCAAACAGCTTTTCGAAGGAGCTGATGTCGGTCGATGCGCGCGCTGCGGCGCGACGACCGGCGGCCGGCGCCTGGTCGCCGAAGGAGGTGCTGGGCCATCTCATCGACTCGGCGGCCAACAACCATCAGCGTTTCGTGCGCGCACAGCAAGCCGACCGGCTCGTGCTGCCCGGGTACGAACAGAATCACTGGGTCTCCTCGCAGGGCTATCAGGATGCGGACTGGGCGCACCTCGTGACCCTGTGGACCCACCTGAACCTGCACCTGGCGGATGTGATGGCGCACATCCCGCCCGACAAGTACAACGTCTCGTGTGTCATCGACGATTCGCAGCCGTTGACGCTGGAGGCGCTCGTAATCGACTACCTGGGGCATCTGCAGCATCACATGGCGCAGATCCGCGAACGGTTGTGACCGTTCGGCCATTTTTCGACGAACGGCGTCTAACAGCAAAAACACCGGATGCGCGCGTCCACTTGGACCGCGGCCACCCTGGTATGGATCCTCCTCACAGGCGGAGCCCGCCTCTCATACGCGCAAATCAATTCCACGGACAGCGAGCCTGCGGCGCAGGATAAGGTCGGTAAAGAGATTCACGCACTGCGCGTCGGACCCGGCTCGAGCATTCGGCTCGACGGTCGCATCGACGATGAGCCATGGCAGCGGACGCAAGTCATCTCGGATCTGCAGCAGGAGGATCCGGACAACATGGCTGCGCCGACCGAGACCACGACCGTCCGTGTTGCCTACGACGACCGATATATCTATGTCGCGATGGAGATGCTCATGCGCGACCCGTCGCAGGTGCGTGATGGCCTGGCACGGCGCGGAAATGCGCCGCCGAGCGACAAGGCCTACATCGCCTTTGACACCGCGCACGACCATCAGAACGCGTACGTGTTCGAAGTAAATGCCTCGGGTGTGCAGAACGATTACCTCCAGGTCGAGGACACGCGCACCAACAATGACTACGAGGCTGTCTGGGAGGTGGTCACGGCGCGAACCGCACAAGGATGGAACGCCGAGTTCCGCATTCCGTTTTCGCAGATGCGGTTCCCGGCGCAGGCTGGCGACCGCACGGTGTGGGGCTTTCAAGTCCGGCGCGACGTCTTCGAGCGGGGCGAGCAGGATTGGTGGATCGCCAAGCCGCGTGGTGCCACCGGTGTCGTGTCGCGATTCGCTCACCTGATTTTTGACGACCGTCTTTCGCCGCCGCGTCGTCTCGAATTGACGCCGTATGTCCTCGGCCAGCTGCAGACGGAAAGCGCGGGCGCCGCGTCGGCCGCCGGCAACGCCGGATTCGATCTGCGCATCGGCCTCGGCTCATCGGCAAGCCTGTCGGCGACCGTGAATCCCGACTTCGGCCAAGTGGAAGCGGATCCGTCGGTGCTGAACCTCTCGGTGTTCGAGACGTTCTATCCCGAGAAGCGGCCATTCTTCCTCGAAGACAGCCAGACGTTCGTTCTGCCGTTTGGCCAAGCGCCGGACTTCTATTCGCGTCGCATCGGCCAGCAGCCGAATCATTTCGAACTGGCCGACAACGAAACGCTCGTCAAGAAGCCGGATACAACGACGATTTTTGGTGCTGCGAAGCTGACTGGTAAGACGTCCCGGTGGAATTACGGCGCGCTCACCGCGATCACGTCGCGCGAGTCCGGCACCGTTGACGCCACAGTTGACTCGCTCGGCCTCACACTGACACAGCGTGAACGGAAAGTGATCGAGCCGCGCTCGCTGTACAGCGTCGCACGCGTTTCGCGCAACGTCCTCGGCGACACGTCGAACGTCGGCTTCATCGCCACCAACGTTGCGCGCGAGCTCGATGCCGATGCGTCACTTGCCGGAGTCGACGCGACGCTTCGGCGCGATCGCAACCGCTTCGCGCTGGCCGGCCACGCCGTTGGCACGCGCGCGCCGATCGATGGCGTCGTGCGCAGCGGCTTCGGCGGCATCGTCAACTCCGAGTACACGCGGAAGTACTTCAATGTGAACGGCCATGTCGACCGGTTCTCGCCGTCGTTCCGTAATGCGGACATGGGCTTCTTCTTCGCCAGACCGGACAAGAACGAAATCAATGGCGGCGTCTTTCTTTTTCAGCCGGACCCCAAGTCATTTATCCGCAACAGCTCGATCAATTTCTTCGGCGGCCGGCAGTGGAATGACGAGGGGCTGCGCATCGGCGGATGGGGCGGCGTCAACGGCAACGTCAACTTCAAAAACTTCTGGCACCTGTTCGTCGGCGTTTTCGACCGCCCGGCGCACTACGACGATGTGGACACGCGCGGCGGACCGGCGATTCTGTTTCCCACGGGCAGCTGGATCAACGTGCGTGTCGACAGCGACTCCCGTAAGCAGTGGGGTGGCGGCCTGCGGATGTTCGCATTCCACGACGAGGCCGGGGGCTATGCGACGCAGTTCGAGCCGAACGTTCGCCTGCAGCCGTCGCAGCGGCTGGTCGCAACGATCGGCGCCGAGATCACGTCGTCGCTCGACAGCGCCCAGTGGATCAAGAACATCGATGCGGACGCCGACGGCACCGAGGACAACGTGTACGGGACGCTGCGGCGGCACGAGGTGAACATCACCAGCCGCGCAACCTACTCCTTTACGCGCGACATGACGCTCGAAGCGTATCTGCAGCCCTTCGTTGCCGTGGGCAACTACTTCGATATCCGCAAGCTGGCACGGCCAAAATCGTTCGACTTCTCTCCAGTGACGCTGGACGATAATCCCGACTTCAACAAGAAATCAGTTCGCGGCACCATCGTGCTCCGGTGGGAGTATGTTCGTGGCAGCACGCTGTTTGCCGTCTGGAATCTCTCGACGTCGGACGAAGACGCGCGGAAGGGGATCTTCTCCCCGTGGCGCGATCTCGGCGGCGCATTCGGAGCCGCGGGCACGAATACCTTCGCCATCAAGCTCAGTTACTGGTTTGCTCCGTAAGGTATAGAATCGCCCATCCAAATTTTGAGGAGAAACCGATGCGCAATCGCGTACCGATTCTGCTGACCGGCCTTATCTGTCTGGCGGCGGGATATCTGTTGAACAGCCCGTTGGTGACGGCTCAGAGCTGGCTTACGTCCATCTCGGCGATCCCGAATCAGAAGGGCGGCCAGGACGTGTTTGGCGGCTACGACGTCGTTGCCGGATGGCCGAAGGACTTGTCCACGATTCCCGGCAACGAGGCGTGGACATTCGGCGCGGGGTCGAGCGTGTTCGCTGAAAGTCCGAACCGCATCTACGCCGTGCAGCACGGTGAGCTGCCGAACATCAAGCGCCCGATGACGAAGAAGCTGAGCGACATGGGTCCGAGCATCTTCTTCCCGATCGGCCGGCTGCCATGGCGCGATACGACGAGCTCCAGCCCTCCGGGCAACGGCGGCACCGGTCAGCTCGCTGAAGAAGGCATGCAGGCGTGGGAGCGCGCCGGCAACAAGATGGGCGTCGATGCGAAGTGGGAGCGCAACATCATGGTGTTCGACGGCCAGGGCAACCTGCTGCCGGATACGAACAACTTCATGAAGTACGACGCGATGATGCAGCGCCCGCACTCGATCACGATCAATCCGTACGATCCCGAGAAAGCGGTCTGGTTCGTCGACGACCACAAGCACACGATCTGGAAGTTCAGCAATGACGGCTCGAAGGTGCTCGCACGCTACGGCACGTTCGGAGAACCGGGCGCCGACGACAAGCACTTCAATCGCCCGACCTACATCGACTTCTTCCCGAACGGCGACTGGGTCGTGGCTGACGGCTACAACGGCACGCGCGTCGTGAAGTTCGACAAGAACGGCAAGATGATCGCGCAGTGGGGCCAGAAGGGGCAGAACAACAACGACACCCGTCCCGCCTACTTCAACAACGTGCACGGCGTCGCCGTGGATCCGAAGACCCTGCGCATTTACGTGAACGATCGCGGCAACCATCGCGTGCAGGTGTTCGACAAGGACGGCAAGTTCCTCGATCAGTGGAAGTTCGGCGATGCGCCGTCTGACGTGCACCTGATCAAGTACTTCGACAACGCGATCTGGGCGTTCGATCGCGGCACGAGCAAGATGCTCAAGTACGATCTCGACGGTCACTTCCTGTATGCATGGGGCACGTGGGGCGATTTCCCCGGCGGCTTCTGGGGCGTGCACGACTTCAGCACGGACATGGAAGGCAACTTCTACGTGTCCGAGGTTGACAAGGGCGGCGCGCAGAAGTTCCGCCCGCGTCAGGGGGTCAACCCGAACTACCTGATCGGGAAGCCGCTTCGCGTGGCTTGGAAGTAGAAAGAAAGCTCCAAGCTCCAAATTCCAGATTCCAAGCCTCAACGTTGGAGCTTGGAGCTTGGAGCTTGGAGCTTGGAACTTGTCTCGTTGTCGTCCTCCTTCTCTATCTCGCTCCGCTCTTCCTCAACGCGCCACTCACGGATCCAGATGAAGGCCTGCATGCCGCCATCTCGCAGGAGATGGTCGAGCGCGGCGATCTGATCGTGCCGCGCTTCCTGCGCCGTCCGTTTCTCGACAAACCGATTCTCTTCTTCTGGGCGCAGGCTGCATCGATGCGCGTGTTCGGGTTGAACACCGCCGCCGCGCGGCTGCCGGGGCTGATCTTTGCATTGCTCGGGATCGCGACGACAGGCTGGCTCGCGGCCGTTCTTTTTTCCGATGCGCCGCGGGCCGATGCAGGGCGGGCCTGGTCAGGCCCGCAGGTTGCCTGCATGGCAGCAGGCTGCTACGCGACGATGGCCCTTCCGTTTCTGCTGGCGCAGGCGCCGGTGCATGACATCGCGCTCGTGCCGTTCACCAACCTCGCGCTTGGCTTTCTGTGGCGGTCGCGGTGGACACTGGCCGGTGTCGTCCTTGGGTTGTCGATTCTCACAAAGGGATTCGAAGGCGTCGCCATCGTCGGTGCCGGCTATGCCCTCTACCTTTTGATCGCGCGCGCGCTGACATGGCACCTGATATGGCGGGGCGCGCTTGTCGTCGCTATCGCGGTGTTCGTGGCGCTGCCGTGGTATCTCGCGATGAATGCGCGCCAGCCGGGCTACCTGCATTACTACTTCGTCGATCGCCACCTGCTTGGATTCGCCACTGCCACGCAGGAGCATCACGGTCAGCCGTGGTGGTACTACCTGCCGCTGGTGATCGGCGGCGGGCTGCCCTGGATTGTCTTCGTCCGTCGCGTCTCGTTCGACGCGCCACACCGCGTCGCCTGGTCGTGGCTCGGATCGGCAATTGTGCTGCTCACGCTTGCACAGTCGAAGGCTGTGACGTACATCCTTCCGGCGATGCCGGCGATTGCGATTCTGGCGGTGGCGTCGTTTACAGCTCAGCGGGTGTGGCGTGCGGTGACGCTGGCGACTGCGGCGATCTTCGCAACCGCACTGTTCGCGTTCGGGCCCCGTCTCGCTGAAGAACACTCCGCGCGCGACCTCGCCGCGTACTTCAATGCGTCCGGCCGTCTGCCGAAAACGATCTTCGTTTTCGATCAACGCGTCTCGTTCGTCTACTATCTTCAGCCGCAGCTCCGTTCGCAACTGCGCGACGGTCAGATCCAGAGCGTCAGCGTCGAGCAGTTGGCCGCGATGCGGCCCTTTCCGCATGATGCGGTGGTCACTATTCCAGCCGATCTTGCTTCCGCCCGCGTGCCGCGCATCCTGCCGCTGGCGGATGCCACATGGGATCATGTCGGACGCTATGTTGTGGTCATCCCATGACCGGCTACCTCGTTCAGCTGATCCTGCCAATCTACGACAACGAAGGCGCGCCGATCGGACGCGAGCTCTTCGCACGGATCCGACGTGAGCTGACGGATCGATTTGGCGGGGTTACCGCCTATACACGCGCCCCGGCGGAAGGCACGTGGGAGAGTCCCGAAGGTGCCGTGCACCGCGATGACGTTGTGGTTGTCGAGACGATGACCGAACAGCTCGATCGGCAGTGGTGGTCGGACTATTCGCGGGAGCTTGCTGTCCGCTTCCGCCAGCAGACCGTCATCGTTCGCTCGCTCGCCTACGAATCGCTGTCGGAGCGGACCTGAAGGTCCCTCAGGCCAGCGTCCGCGCGTTCATCCGCGGACCGAACGCCAGAACGAGGAGTGCGACAAGCACCCAGCACACCAGGATGTAGGCGAACACGCTGCGGTAGCCGTACGTCGCGTACAGAGACGCGACGATCAGAGGACCCACCGCGTTGCCGAGGCGGCCGATGCCGTACGAGAGACCGGCGCCCGTGTTGCGCGCAGTCGTGGGGAAGCATTCTGCCGTATAGGCGTACAACATCGGCGCGAACACCTGCTGGCCCATCGCTACAAGGAAACCGAACGTAACGATGATCCAGGTGTTGAAGCTCAGGCCGTAGATCATGCCGAATGTGCCGACGAGGACGGCAACGAGCGCGATCAGATATTTGCGCTCCCAGCGATCTGCAATCACCGACGCAACGAATGCGCCGGGAATCACGCCGATCGAGATGGCGAACGACTGCGACAGCGTCCGTGCGATTGGAATGCCCTGCTCGGCGAGCAGCGTCGGCACCCACGCGTTGAATCCGTAAAAGCCGAGCGTCTGACAGAACCACACGGCGATGAGCAACAGCGCGCGCGGGCCGGCGCCCGATCGAATCAGGCCTTTTATGCCGATGCTCTGACGGCGGGATTCGGCATTCGGGATTCGCGATGCGACTCGCCGGTCGTCGTTGGCAACGTGCGCGCTCTCACGCTCGATGCGCCCAAGAATCTCTTCGGCTTCGTCGTGGCGCCCTCGATGCTCCAACCAGCGCGGTGATTCTTCGAGCCTCCTCGCGAACAGCGGGAAGAAGATCGCCAGTGCTCCCCAGACAAAGATCAGGCGCCAGCCCCAATCGGTCGCCGGCACGGCGATGCGCGCGACGTAGGCGGTCGCCGGGATGCCGATTAGACCGAACATCAGGATGCGCGCTTGAAACTTGCCGCGCACCCGTGACGGAAACATCTCGCCGATGTACGTCATTGCGACCACGGTCATGCCCGACAGACCCACACCGGTGAGCAGGCGCGCGATGAAGAGGCTCGGGACATCCCATGCGCTGGCGTTCAACAGCGACATCACCGAATACCAGAGCGTCGTCAAGGTCAGCGCGCGCCGCCGCCCAATGTGATCGGACAGCGTCCCCGCCGTCGTCGCGCCGACGAACATGCCGACGAATGATGCGGACGTAATCGTCGCAATCGTCTGCAGCGACAGCTGCCAGTGCAGCCGCAGCGCCGGGGCGGCGTAGGCGAAGCTGTTCAAGTCCCCCAACTCGAAGAAGAAGACGTAGGAGAGCAGGAGGGCCGCACGCCGGTGGAAGGACGAGATCGTCAGGCGATCGAGCCGCTCCGCGGCCGTGAGGGTCTCGGGCATCGGGGAATTCTACAGAAGCGTAATAGCGTGCACGTGACGTCACCGATCTGCCACGAACGGACAGTTTCATTGCAGAGCCTCTTCCGTAAGGCCGATAAGCCTGCTGACCCCGGAACTCGCGCATTTCTTTTAAGGAGAAAACGTTGTGAAGAACCGTTGGTGTACCGCCGTCGTGTGCCTGACCGGCATGCTGCTCTGCGCCATCCCCGCCGGCGCGCAGGGAGTGCAAACGGCTGTTCTAACCGGCGCCGCCACTTCCGCGGACGGCCTCGCGCTCCCAGGCGTTACGGTGACTGCTTCTTCGGCAGCACTTCTCGGCGATCGGTCCGAGGTGACCGACGTCAATGGCGTGTATTCGATCAAAGGATTGCCCGCGGGCTCGTACACGGTCACGTTCGAGCTGACCAACTTCAAGCCCGCTCGCCGCGACAGCGTCGTGCTCACCGTCGGCGGCATCATCGAAGTCAGCGCCACCATGTCGCTCGCCGCGCGCACAGAAACGGTGACCGTTACCGCTGAAGCGCCGTCAACGCTGACGACGGTCGCAACCGGACAGAGTCTCGAGAAGCACCAGATCGACGCGCTGCCGATGGGCCGCCGCCCCGTGGACATCGCCGAACTGGCGCCCGGACTGACGAACAACACCTTCACGACCAATCAAGTTGCGATCTCCGGCGCATACGGATTCGACAACGTGTTCATGGTCGACGGCGTCGACGTCAACGACACGATCAACGGCACCGCAAATAACCTCTACATCGAGGATGCGATCCAGAACACGACGGTGCTGACCAACGGCATCTCCGCGGAGTACGGCCGATTTTCGGGCGGCGTCGTGAACATCGTCACCAAGAGCGGCGGCAACGCCTTCAGCGGCAGCCTGCGCGAGAACCTGAGCAACCCCGCGTGGATCAACGAGACCCCGTTCGAGCGCACGAACAACGTCGTGCACAAGAGCGCCGTCGGCAAGACGCACGAGGCGACCTTCGGCGGTCCCATCTCGAAAGACCGCATCTGGTTCTTTGGCGCCGGCCGCTGGGAAACGACGAACACGCCGAACACGTTCTCGCAGACCGGACTGTCGTACACGCGCAGCGAACATAACCGACGCGGTGAGGTGAAGGTCACGGGTCGCTTCCGGCTGGCGGATTCGATTTCGGGAACCTACATCAACAACAGCACCGAGCAGGTGAATACGTCTGGTGTGCCTGCGGCGGCGATTCTGGACAAGAACGTCCTCGTCACGCGCCAGTTGCCGAACCGACTGATGGTCGTCAGCTACAACGGCATCGCCGGTTCGTCCTACTTCGCCACGTTGCAGTATTCGCAGAAGAAGCAGCAGTTCCAGAAGAACGGCGGAAGCAGCACGTTGCTGACGAATTCGCCGTTTGTCACGCTCGGCGCAACCTCACCGGGTGGGCTCTTCTACCACGCGCCGTATCTCGACGCGACGGACCCGGAGCAGCGCAACAACCAGCAGATCACCGGCAGCGTGTCGCGGATGTTTTCGACGCGCCGCACTGGCAGCCATGACGTCAAAGCCGGTGGGGAGTACTTCGTCTCGACCGGCATTGGCGGCAACTCGCAGTCGTCAACCGGTTACGTGTTTGCGAGCGATTACGTGACGGACACCACCGGTAAGCCGCTGCTCGAAGCAAACGGATCGCCGACGCCGAACTTCGCTCCCGGCCGCTCGGAGATTTTCAGCTTCGAGGCGTTCCGCGGCGCGAAGATTGACATCAAAACATCGTCGCTGTACGCGCAGGATCGCTGGACGGTGAATCGTCGGCTGACCGTTGATCTTGGCACGCGCCTCGAGATGGTGCGCTCGAATGCGACCGGCGACATTCACGCGGTGGATACCACGACGATCGTTCCGCGGCTCGGCGCGGTCTACGCCCTGGACGCGAACGGTAAGACGATGGTGCAGGCAAGCTACGCGCAGTACGCCGGCAAGTACGGCCAGGTGCAGTTCTCCTCGAACAGCAATGTGAGCCGGCCGAACGAGGTGGACTACGTCTACACCGGTCCTGCGGGGCAGGGCAGCGCCTTTGCACCCGGTTTCGATCCATCGAACTACACGACGGTAGTGTTTGCGAGCTTCCCAACCGCGAACGTCAACGTTGCCAATGGACTGCATTCGCCGATCGTTCGTGAGAGCACCGTGGCACTCGGCCGTCAGCTTGGCCAGCAGGGTCACGCGAAGGCAACGTACGTACGGCGCAACACCGCGAACTTCGTCGAAGACTTCGCGTCGTTGAGCACAGGCAGCGTCGACGTGCCATTCGTCGGACTATTGACGAACCGGCTGCTCGACAACACGGATGCGCCGAAGCGCGCGTATCAGGCCGCGATCTTCCAGACCGATTACCGCATCGCCAATCGGACGTGGATGGGCGTTGATTACACCGTGCAGTTGAAGAACAACGGCAACTTCGCTGGCGAGTCGTCGGGGGTGCCCGGCGCGCAGTCGATCTACGGCGATTTCCCGGAGATCTACGGCGCGGCACTCGATCGCCTGATGCCGGAGGGCCGTCTGGACAGCTTCCAGCGCCACAAGATGCGTGCCTATGGCGTCTATACGCAGTCGATGGGCCGCTTCGGCTCAGTAGACCTCTCGCCGATCTGGCGCGTCAACTCGGGCCGGGCCTACAGCCTCACTGCCACGCTTCCGTTGACGGCGGCGCAACTGGCGCGCAACCCCGGTTATCCGAGCAACGACATCAACCCGTCCGTGCGTGAAACGATCTACTTCGGTGAACGCGGCGCGTATTCCTTCAAGGGCTACGGCGTCGTCGATCTCGCCGCAACGTATGCGATTCCCGTGTGGAAGTCGGCGTCGCCCTGGTTCAAGGTCGAGATCTACAACGCGCTGAACAATCAGAAGCAGATTGCGTGGGACAAGACCGTTACCGCCAATCGCGTCGGCCTACTCGACGCGAACGGGGTTCCGGTGGACTACATCAAGGGCGCGCGCTTCGGACAGGCGACCAACGACAACCAGTTCCCGCAGCCGTACACGGGACAGAATGGCGGCCGCGCGATGCGTATCGCGTTTGGCGCAAGGTTCTAACGAAGACCACGGCACTGGCGCCGGCGTCGGTGTGGGATGGACTCTTCGGCACGGAGCGCGACGCACTCATTTCGTTCCGCGTTGCGGGTTTCCAGCCGGCGCCGGAGAACGCCGGGGCGAAAGTCTCTGTGGCTCGTCTACGTTGAAGACTCTTCTCGTCTAAATTTCACCAGCGCTGCCGCACGGTAGATTCCATGAACGAACTTACCGTACGGCAGCGTCACGAACAGCGCGACGACAATCGCGAGGTGAATCACCAGCAGCGTCGGCATAAACGCCCGGTCGCGCAGCACCAGCAGCAGTAAACCGGTCAGACTGGTCGCGAACAACAGCGCGAGGAACGCGCTGCCGAGCGACCGCTCGGATTCATGTGTGAGCGCCGGGTCGCGCCGACGATCGACCAGAAACAATCCCGCCGGACCAATCAGCAATCCAATGCCGCCGACAACTCCGAGCACGACGGGGACGCTCGTGTACGCGTACGGTGCGATCCATCCGAACAAGAGGTGATAGATCGCCGCCACCGTCGTCGACGCGAAGCAGAGCGCGAAGCCGTAGAACGTGCAGTGGTGCATCCAGCGGCGCCATGGTGTTCGCTTCTCTTCGGCATCGACACAGTCCTCGCCGGTGGCATGGAGATGTGTCAGCGTCAGGACGTCGGCTGCCGCCCGCGGCTCGTAGGTGACGCCGGCTTTGAAGCGGGCATGACCGATAGCGATCGCGGCGACGGCGAATAAGGCGATGAGGCCGAATAGCAGCACCATCGTGTCGTGCGGGATGACAGCGTAGAAATCGGAATCGGCAACGTGGAAGCTCCGCGCCGCCGTGGCGGAGACGACGGCGCCGGCGACAAGCGCCAGCATTGTCGCGGCGTACGGCCGGCGGAAGACCGCGGCCGCAAACGACGGCCATGCCATCGATTCGTACGACTCGACGCGCAGCTTCGAGAACGACTTCGGGACGTCGATCCCGAACTCGTGCGGCGGCGCGTATTGGCACGCGTACAAGCACTCCCCGCAGTTGTGACAGAGGTTTGCCAGGTAATTCAGATCGCCTGACGTGAACGTCACGCGCCGTTCCATCGCCTGGAACACCGGGCAGTACGCCTCGCAGTAGCGGCAGGCGTTGCACACCACCATCTCGTGCTCGGCTTGCCGGTAAATGGGGTCCGGGGTCATTTGTGCAGGGTAGCCGCCTGTGTACCCGCAATCTCGCCGAACACGGTGCCGATGGTCATGCCGACACCGGCAACATACCCGCGTCCGAGGATGTTGCCAGCCATAATCTCACCGGCGGCGAAGATGTTCTCGGCCACGCCGCCCTTCATTACCACGCGCGCCCGCTCGTCGACCTTCATGCCCAGATACGTGAACGTGATGCCCGGACGCAGCGGATAGGCGAGAAATGGCGGCGTGTCGAGTCGCTGCGCCCAGTGCGTCTTGTTCGGCACGAGCCCTTCGGTGCGGCAGTCGTCGAGCAACTGGTGATTGAATGTGCCCGGCTTCACAGCTGCGTTGAACCGCTCGATTGTCCCGGTGAGCGTGCCGGCAGGCACGTTGATCAGGTCGGCAATCTGGCGAATCGACTGCGCGACCATTGGCGGAAATACCGACGGCATGAATCGATCGACCACCTTCGCATCGACGATCGAATAGGCGATCTGATCCGGCTGCTGTGCGACGAGCCGGCCCCAGATGGCGTAGCGCTGTGGCCAATAATCCTCGCCCTCGTCATAAAACCGATCGCCATGCTTGTTCACGACAATGCCAAGCGGCACCGAGTCGAGACGGGTGACGATACCGCCGTCGAATTTCGGCGCGCGCGCGTCGACGGCGACCGCGTGGCACTGCGTTGGATCGCCAACCGCGTCGGCGCCCGCATCCAGCATCAGGCGCAGCACGGTGCCCGTGTTGTACGGCGTGCCGCGGACGATGAAATTCCTGGCGGCGTCTCCCCACACGTCCGCAAGCCATTCGAGATTCGATTCGAAGCCGCCGGCGGCGAGCACGACCGATCGGGCGTGCACGTCCATCTCGCCGTCGGGCGTTCGTATCGCAGCGGACTGGAAGCGCCCGTCCCGCATCGACAGGCCGACAACTTCGGCGTCGTACATGATGCGCACGCCGAGCCGCTCGGCAGCGGCGTATTCGCTGTTGATGACCGCTTTGCCGCCGCCGAGAAAGAACGCGTTGGTGCGGCCCAGGTGCAGCGTCCCGCGCAATGACGGCTGAAAACGGACACCGACACGCTTCATGCGCCGCGTTGCTTCGGCCGACCCCTGGATCACCATGCGCGCGAGCGTCTCGTTGGTGATGCCTCCCGTGACGCGCAGCAGATCCGTCATGAACTCGTCTTCGGGATATGCATCGGTGAGGACCTCGGTCGGCGCCGCATGCATGCAGCGCATGTTGCGCACATGCCGGCTGTTGCCGCCGCGGAACGCGCGCGGCGCACGCTCGATCACGATCACGCGCCTGCCGCGCTCGGCCGCGGCGAGCGCGGCGCAGAGTGCGGCGTTGCCGCCGCCGAGCACGGCGACGTCGTAGAGATTAGCGCTCAACGCGCAGAGCGTTCTGCACGCCGATGATGCCGGGAATATGGCGGACGATGTTTTCTGCCTGCCGCCGCTCGACCTCCGAGTTGACGACTCCGGTCAGCAGAACGCTGGAGTTGCGGACAATGACGTGGATTGGGGGAATTGTCTGTGATGCGTAATTCGAGAAGGTCGGGTCGCGGTAAATTGCGTTCGCGACGACAGCGCGCAGCCGGTCGTCGGCAAGCGACGCCGGCAGCACTTCGAGTTTATTGACGAACTCCTGCACGCCATCGACGTGCGAGGCGCGACGCGCGAGATCTTCCGACTTGATTGGCTGCGTCACGTATCCCGTCAGCGTCACCACGCCGTTATCCACGCCGATCTCCACATCGTCGAAGACGGTGAAGTACGTCGATCGGCGCATCTGCTCGGCGATGCGCTCGGCGAGCTTCTGATCGCTTTCCGCTTTGCCGATGTTCAGCTCGCTGATGATCTCCTTGACGCCTTCAACCTTGAGAGTATCCGCGATGAGATCCTGCTTCGCGCCGGCACTGGCGACGTTGCCGGACAGCGTAACGCTGCCGCCCTGCGCCGACACCTTGACGCCGCGCACCTTGCGCTCGGCGAGCCGCTGCTCGACACGCGCTTTCACTTGTTGATCGGCTGAGGTGGCGGTTTGCGGCGGCCCCGGCGCTGCAGTCAGCAGCATCAACGCGAGGAGCGTGAAGCCCATGATCAGTGAGTCAGGGCGTACAACACCATGTTGATGGTGACCTGGTAGCCTTGAGGCGAAAACGCTGCGAAGAATTCCGGATCTTCCGATTCGCGCTCCATCGAGTCGCCGATGTCGCTGTTGTGCGTCATCACCACGATCAGCCGGCCGTGGCTGTCGGCGATGCCGCGGAAATCCACCTGCGGACTGTCGGTGCCGCGCTCGGACGTGCCGCCGCCGCTCGCGCGCCAGAAGTTGATGCCGGGCACCTGCGGTACGTGCGTCACCTCGAACAGCGTTTCGCGAATCGGGTGGTCGTTGGGAATGTCGAAGATCGGGAACTCCGGCAGCACTTCACGCATCGCCTCGGCCCACTGGTCCCATGCGCGCGTTCCCCAGAAGTCGTCGACCCAGAGAAAACCACCCTTGAGCAGATATTCACGCAGACGCGTGATTTCCAGCGGAGAAAGGCCGATTGTGCCGACGTCCGAGCCGACCAGGAACGGGCACTCGAACAACGCGTCGTCAGTCAGATGCACCGTCCAGTATTTCGCCTCGCCGTGCGAATCCTTACTGATACGCGTTTTGGTGAGCTCGGACGAGCGGATCATCAGGTTCAGGCCGGCATACGGGTAGTCTGTAGACCAGCCGAAACCATTCGCTTCTCGACGGTTGCTGGTGTACATCATCTTGCATATCGTGAAGGCGCCATCGCTGAAGTGGGGCGGCGGCATGTGGAGCGGCATCCCCGGGCCTTCCATGACACGGAACCGCTGAGCCCAGGCTGCCGATGCCGCGACGACCACGAACATGGCGAACACGAGGAGCACCCGGCGGCGAAGGAACATTGCTTCCGTGAGTTTACGATCTTCGCGCCAGCGAGGGGAGGCGATATGAGCGGTTTTCTGACAGGCAGTCTGGTGACGGCGATGCTTGTGCTTCAGGCTGCTGCGACGGCGTCCGCCCAGGACGCGAAGACCCCGGCGAAGGAGGCGTCCAAGGAACTACGCCTGAATGGCTGCATCTCCCGCGACGCCAGGACCCCTGGACAGTTCAATTTTCGCGAAGACGACAGCGGCGATCGCTATCGCCTGACGGGAAAAAACCTGAAGAAGTTTGTCGGGCAGCGGGTCGAGATCGTCGGCGGTCCTCCGGGGAAGGGCATCACCTTCAAGACCGGCCTGTGGCCATCACCGAACGTCGCGGCGCAGGCGGGCGCAATGGATCCGGCGCAGGCGGCGGTAGCGCGGATGCCCGGCGGCGCGGCGGACGCGCCGGGCGCGAGCGCGCTGCCTGAATTCCACGTTATCCGGCTGCGCGGCGTTGAGGGCGCTTGTCAATAAAGCTCCAAGTTCCAAGCTCCAAGATCCAAGCTCCAAACCAAACGTCTCGTTAGTCCCGATTTGGAACTTGGATCTTGGAGCTTGGAACTTGGAGCTTCTCTGTCTCGCGTTCGAACGTTAGATAGAGCGGAAAGGCGCCGAGCATGAACAGCAGGCCGAACGATATCCGGCCCGTTCGATTGATGGCGATGAACTTCGCGTGTTCGCCAGGGCGCAGCACGATATGAAGGGTCTTCCAGAACAGCGTGTTGTGCGCGCGCAGCTTGTGAGGGCCCGGCTTGACTTCGCACGTAAAGCTGTCGCCGGCCTCCAGCATCGCGATCGACTCGCCATCGAGCGACACAAAAATCTCCCGAAAGCCCGCGTCTTCAGGTGACTGCCGGCAGATCGTGATCCGCGATGGCTCCGCGGGCCGCCGCTCGATGTTGAGGATGTCGGCGCCGATGTCGAGCGATGGCGGCTCGACGGTCGCGCCGCCCCGGAGCTCGAACGCCGCACGCCACCCGCGTGGCAAGGCGAGCGTACCGTTCGGAAAAATCATCAACCGGGAAATAATACCCGACACCTACAGATGAGATTTCTCGCCCGCCTGCTTCTGAATGGAGTAGCAATCATCGTCGCCGCGTGGTTGCTTCCCGGCATCCACATCACCGGGCCGGTTCCCGCGCTCGTTGCCGGCGTCATTCTCGGGTTCGTGAACGCGATCGTCCGGCCTGTCCTGTTCCTGTTGACGCTCCCGTTCACGCTCATCACCCTTGGCCTGTTCATCTTCGTCTTGAATGCCATCTGCTTCGGCCTGACCGCGTGGCTCGTTCCCGGTTTCAGCGTGGACGGGTTCTGGTGGGCTCTGCTCGGCGCCCTGCTCGTCAGCATCGTCAGCTGGATGCTGAACGGCGTGTTTGTGGGCAGCAGGGAAAGAAAGTAGTGTTACCGCTCATGAAAAACATACGCACCGCTCTCGTGCTCGCGCTGGCGATGACCGTCGGACTCACCGCGCAACGTGGTGAGCAGGCCGCGGGTACTGCCGGTGCGCCGCAGGGAGGCCGTGGCGCATATCAGCCCACGCTCTGGTGGGGCGACGAGATGTTTCCGAAGTGGCCCTATCCGGCCGGCGATGCCGTGTATGCCGACCTGGATGGCATGAAGATCAAGGGCTACATCAACGAGATCACCGCCATTTCGCGAAAGAGCCGCGACGATGGGAATCAGTACTGGGGGCGCATTACCGGATCGCCGTACGACAAGATGACAAGCGACTGGGTGGCGGCGCAGTTCAAACGCATCGGGCTCGAGACGCGCACCCAGGAGTTCACAGATCTCCCGGAGCAGTGGTGGCCGACGTCATGGGAAGTAACGGCCGTCGGCGCGCAGGCTGTTCCGATGAAGACAGCCTTTCCGCTGTATCGCTCCGTCGGCACGAACGGCCAGGTGAACCTCGAACCGGTCTGGGTCGGGATGGGTACCGCGGCCGACTTCGACGGTCGGGACGTGCGCGGCAAGGCGGTCATCGCCTATGGATTCCCAAATCCGGGCGGTCGCGAGAACACCGCGTTGACCTGGGGCATCGTCAAGCGCGCTGAAGAGCAAGGTGCGGCGGCGCTTTTCATCGTCCTCGGATTTCCTGGCAACGTGATGAACGAGCCGACAGCGGCTGGCACGCAGCCGCCGGCGCGGATGCCCATCTTCATGCTTGGCAATCAGGATGGCACCGCGCTTCGGCAGATGATTGAGAAGAACGAGTCGCCTGTGATCCGCTTCCGGCTTGCGGTGGAGCTTCGGACCGGTTTGAAAACGGCGACCGTGTGGGGTGTGCTGCCTGGAGCGACCGACGAGAACATCGCGGTGATGGCGCACACCGATTCATTCTTCGAGGGCGCTATGGACAACGCGTCCGGCATGGCGACGCTCGTCGCCCTCGCCGAGCACTACGCGAAGATTCCGAAGGGGCAGCGGCGGCGCACGATGACGTTCTTCACCACTTCGGCGCATCACTCACCCTCGGGTCAGAACGCAAGCATCCGCTGGATCCACAACAACATGAAGCAGATGTGGGCGAAGACGGCGCTGCTCGTCAACTGCGAGCACACGGCGCAGGTGGCGACGTTCCTCGTCGGCGATACGTTGTACGGGTCGAATCAGGTGAGCGCGCGCCGCTGGTTCGTGGGCGGCAGCGATCAATTGAAGGCGATCGTGATGAAGAACTTCAAGGACTACGGCATGGCACTTTTCTCACGCCCCGAGCCGCGGCCGGGTGGCGAGCTCGGTCAGGTGTTCACCGATGCGCCGAGCTTCCATATCATCGACCAGATCGTCTACCACACGGATATGGATACGCTGGACGCGGTTCCTGCGGCCGGCCTCGAGCAATCGGCGCACGTGTTCGCGAAGATTATTGACGACGTCAACAAGGTGGAAATGAGCGCGTTGCTCGGCGCGCCCGTCACGACGAGGTGACCAGCGATGAACCGCCGATCATCAGGCCAATCAACATCGGCGGCACCACCTCCACCACGTGCGTCGCGATCGCGACGCTGAATGCCGTATCCGACGGCACCTTCCATAATGCGAGCGCCGCTGCGGCGGCGAGCTCAAAGCTGCCGACGTTGCCCGGCGTCGCCGCGATGGCGATGCCGAGGTTGACGATTAGCAGCGTCGTGATTGTTGCACTGAGCGGCAGCGCCAGGTGAGACGCGATCAGCATGCACCACACAATTGCGGCACGCGCCGTCCAGGAGACGAGTGAAGCGGCGACAGCGCCGGCAAGTCGGCCTCGATGGCGACCAATGGCCAGGATCGCGATGATCGTTGTGACCACCGTCGCCATCAACCACCCGCGGTAGCGGAGCACATTTGGCGGCAGTGGAAGTACCACGCTGGCGGCGACGATGAAGATCGGCAGCACGGCCGCATCGATGACGCGATCCGCGAACACCATCTTCAGCGCGTTCGCAGTGGATAGCTGTCCATCGCGGGTGAGCATGTAGGCGCGCGCACCTTCGCCGAGCTTGAACGGAAACAGCACGTTGCCGACGATGCCGACGAACTGCGCCTTGACAACCTGCTGCCAGCCGACATCGCGGGACGCGCCGGCGATGATGCGCAGGCGCAGCGCATCGATGAGTACGCCGAGCAGATTGATTACGCACGCAATCGCGGCCCAGCGCCACGACATGCCTGCCAGGGCACGGCCGATGGCGCGCGGGTTCGATCGGGCAATCGCGACGCCGGTCGCCGTCAGCACGGCGATCAGGACAGCGACTCGAGCGCGTCGGCTCATTTTGACTCGGCGAGCAACTCCGAGACGGTCAACAGTCGGAGCCGGCGGCGCTGTGCTTCTCGCAGGATGGGCCCCAGCGCAGCCACGACCTGGCTTGCATCAGGATTGCGATCGAAGCTGCGGCCATCGTGGAGAAGCAGAATCGAGCCGTCCACCAATCCTTCAATCGCGCGGGTGACGATGGCGTTGACGCCGGGGCGATCGGTGTCGTGGACGCCGGTGGTCCACGCGATCGGTTCACAGCCTTCGCGACGCGCGGCACTGTTAAGCCACGGATTGCGCCAGCCAAAGGGCGCACGGAACAGGCGTGGCCGCGTTCCGGCGATGTTTTCAATCACATCCGAGGTCCGGCGGATTGTTGAGCGTATCGCTGCGGGTGCGCGTAGCGGGAGCGCGGCATGGTCCCAGGTATGGTTGCCGATCTCGTGTCCCTCCCGCACGGCGCGTCGTATTACCTCTGGCGCTGATTCCGCACGTGCGCCCAGCACAAAGAACGTGGCCGGGGCACGGAACTCCCGAAGCACGTCAAGAATTTGTGACGTATACGGCTCCGTCGGTCCATCGTCGAACGTGATGGCGATCGCGGGCGCGCGCGGGCGTCCGCGGCTGATGATACGCCCGAAGATGGGTGCGCGCCGTTCGAACACGGCATAGATGAGCAGCGCGTCTAGGCCGACGCCGGTCCAGATGCAGACGCGCATCGGCGCGGCGATGCCCACGTGTGATAGCGCGTATGCGACAGCGGCCCCCGCCGCTGCGGTCAGCGTCGAGATGACGGCCACGACAAACGAGATCAGCACGAAACGGCGCATTTCCCGGCGAGTACCTCGGCGAAGTAGTCGAGCAGGTGTGTGACGACGACGGGCCATGCGTAATGCTCGGCCCTGCGCAGACCGGCCTCACGCATGGAAACGCGCAGCCGGTCATCCGAAAGCAGCTGGACGATCGCGTCGGCGAACGCCTCGACTTCGTAGGGGACAAGCAGACCTTCGGCTGCGAGCAGGTCGCGATAGCCGACGTTGTCGGTGGCGACAATCGGCGTTCCGCTGGCCATCGCTTCGAGCAGTGTGATGCCAAACGAGGCGTTGCGGATCGGTGAGCAGAAGATGTCGCTTGACGCGTAGTACGACGGCCGGTTGATCAGCGCTGCGCCCTCGAAGTGGACATCGTCTCGGAGATGCTCGGGGACCATGGCGCGGTACACGGAGTCGAGTGGTCCGGTGCCGACGACCACCAGGCGCACGTCGCCGACACGCTGCCGTACTTTCGCGAATGCGTGCAGCATGAACGGCAGCCCATTGCGCGGATCAAAGCGTCCCAGAAACAGCAGCGTCCGTTTCTCAGGACCGAAACGCGCGAGCGGTGCGACGCGCGGGTTGAACATCGCAGTGTCGACGCCGTTGGGAATGACGCGCGCATCGAACTCGAAATATCGCGAGAGTGCCTCGCGGACGCTCTGCGACACAACGGTCACCCCCTCGAGGCGATTGACGAATTGCTTCTGCAGGACGCTCTTGAACAGGGAATAGGTGAGGCTCGGTTCGAAGTAACTGTGGAACGTGCCGACGCGCGCGCAGCGGGCGAGCAGTGTGACCAGCGGAGGCAGTGTGAAAAACAGCGGCGAGTGCAGCTGCACGATATCGAACCGCTCCTGCTCGAGCACCTGGCGCAGGTCGCGCCAGAGGTGCGTGCCGATGGCGAAATGCGCCATCGCCCCGTTGCCATAGATGCGGACGCTCCGGCCGACGCGGCGGGTTGGGATGCCATTCGGCATCGCTAGCGTCAAGCCGTTTGCGGGCGGATTGGTGCTGATAATGGTGACGGTGTGTCCTCGCGCCGCCAGCTCGGTCGCCGTGTGATGCACGTTCTCGCTGATTCCTCCGAGCAGCGGATAGTAGTACTCGGTGACGATCCCGATTCTGAGCGGCACCTTGGCGTAACCCTCCTGGTGTGGCGCTTTAGTGGCAGTGGGGCAGTCGTGCGCGCCTCTGCTGAGGCTTCGTCGTTGTATTTCTGTGGGTTAGCGCGACGTGTCCCTGTCCTGTCGCACGAACGGCAACTTCCGTGCGCTAGACTTTCTTGTTGATGCGGATCGCGATCATTGGTGCGGGTGGCGTCGGCGGCTACTTCGGCGCGCGGTTACAACAGGCAGGAGCGGACGTTCATTTCGTGGCGCGCGGGTCGCACCTGGCGGCCATGCGGCGCGATGGGCTGACGGTCGAAAGCCCGCTCGGCGACATTCATCTTCCCAAGGTCAACGCCACTGAGACCCCGGCCGACATCGGACCGGCGGACATGGTGTGGCTGTCGGTGAAGCTATGGGACATGGACGGCGCGGTGAAATCGATGCGGCCGCTCATCGGCCCTGACACCGGCATCATCTCCTTCCAGAACGGCGTGCAGAAGGACGACATCCTGCGCGCCGCCTTTGGCGACACGGCGGTGATGGGCGGCGTCGCCTACATCGCGACAAACATCGATCGTCCCGGCGTCATCAAGCACACCGGGACTATGCAGCGCCTGATCTTCGGCGAGTACGACGGCCGACGCTCGAAGCGTGCCGAGACGCTCCTCGACTTCTCCCTGCGCGGCGGCATCGACGCCGAGTTGAGCGACGACGTCAGGAAGGCGATCTGGGAGAAGTTCGTATTTCTCGTCGCTCTGTCCGGATCCACCACAACGATGCGGGAGACGATCGGGCCGATTCGATCCAATCCGCGCTCGCGGAGATTTCTGTCGGAGCTGATGCGCGAGACGGTGGCGGTTGGGCGCGCGCTTGGCGTGGCGCTTCCAGCCGACTTTGCGGATCAGCGTTTGGCATTCGTCGACACTTTGCCGCACGAGATGACCTCGTCGATGCACCACGACCTGAAGGCCGGAAAGCGTCTGGAAGTGTCGTGGTTGAGCGGCGGCGTCGCGCAGCTTGGCGAGAAAGCGGGCGTGCCGACGCCGATGAATCGCGCGGTCTGGGAAATCCTGGCCCTGTCTGAAGCTGGCGCCTCGTAAAAGGGGCGCGCTACACGTGCCCATTGCTCATCCATCGCTGACCATTCGCCGGGTTCGCACGACGCCGGTCCTCGTGCCCATGAAGCGCGCGCTCGGCACAAGCGCGCGGCGCATGGACATCGCACCGTTGGTCCTCGTCGATCTCGATACTGAAGAAGGCGTGACCGGGCGCGCCTACGTCTTCTGCTATCTCCCAGCCGCGACAACAGGCATCGAATCGATCATTCACGACGCGGCTTCGCGCGTGAAAGGCGATCGCGTCAGCCCTGTCGATCTCAATACCAAGCTGGCGCGTCACTTCCGCCTGCTCGGCGTCCGCGGCATCGTTACGATGGCGCTTGCCGGATTCGATGGCGCGTGCTGGGATGCGCTCGCGGTCGCGGCGGGCGTTCCTCTCGTCGCGCTGCTCGGCGGCACGCCTCGTCCTCTACTCGCGTACAACAGCAACGGGCTGAGTCTGATGGACACGGCAGCGCTCGCCGACGAGGCCGAGCAGTTGCTGGCGGAGGGAAACTTCAACGCCATCAAGCTGCGTCTTGGCTACAACACCCTCGCTGAAGATCTCGCGGCGCTCGAGGCCGTACGCAAACGCGTCTCGCCGGGCACAACCATCATGGCGGACTACAACCAGGCGCTGACCGTCGAAGAGGGCCTGCAGCGTGGACGCGCCCTCGACGGCGAACGGCTCACCTGGATTGAAGAGCCAATCCGTCACGACGACTATGCAGGCAATGCGACGCTGGCGCGCGAACTCGCCACGCCGATTCAGATCGGCGAGAACTTCGACACGCCGCATGCGATGGCCGAGGCACTGGCCTCCAAGGCATGCGACTACGCGATGCCCGACTTCGCCCGCATCGGTGGTGTCAGTGGATGGCTCGAAGCCGCGGTGCTTGCGCACGCGGCCGGCATGGAGATGTCATCGCATTTGTATCCCGAGTTCAGTGCACATCTGCTTGCGGCGACGCCGACGTGTCAATGGCTCGAGTACGTCGACTGGGCATCGCCCGTGCTGAAAGAGCCGATCGAAATCCGCGATGGGCACGCCATCATTCCAAATCGTCCAGGAGCCGGGATCGAATGGAATGAGGAGGCGGTCAAACGTTACGGTGCGACGGTGCGATAGGTGCGATGGTGCGATGGTGCGTCCGAAGGTGCGAAGGTGCGACGGTTCGCACCCCGCCCTAATGCACCATTCGTGCTTTCAGCTCTTCTTGTCAGTTCAGGACAACGACGATGCTGGCTGACGCGGATGACTGGTCAGCGGCAACGTCCTTGATCATCAGAAAGCGCTTACCATCTGGTGAGATGTCGTACGTTCGCCCGGTTTCGTGTCGAGATAAAAGCGCATCGTGCGGACGAATTATAGGGGTACGGCTTCTTGCAGAACCGTCGCACGATCGCACCCTCGGACGCACCGCCGCACTGTCGCACATTCGCCCCCGTCGCACTTACCGTTCGTATAGACTTCCCGCCATGTCGCCGCATATTTCCCGCCGGCGGATGCTTCGTGCCGCGGCACTCGGCTCCATGTCTCTTGTCGTCGCGCGCCGCAGCCGCGCGCAGACAGGACGCCGCCCGAACATCGTCTTCATCCTGGCCGATGACATGGGCTACGCGGACGTGGCGTGCTACGGCCGTCCGGATGTCCGCACGCCGAACATCGATCGCCTTGCCGCCAACGGCGTGCGCTTGCTGCAGGCCTATGCGAATTCGGCGGTATGCACGGCCACGCGCGTCGGGTTGATTACGGGCCGCTATCAATACCGGTTGCGCGTCGGGCTCGAGGAGCCGCTCGGCACCGATGTGCCGGATGTGGGTCTGCCACCCGAGCATCCGACGCTGCCGTCAATGTTGAAGAAGGCGGGATACGGCACGACGCTCGTCGGCAAGTGGCATCTCGGATATCTGCCGAAGTTCGGGCCGCTGCAGAGCGGGTACGACCACTTCTGGGGATTCCGCAGCGGAGCGATCGATTACTACTCGCACACGGGAACGAATCACAAGCCGGACCTGTGGGACGGTGACGTTCCCGTCCAGCAGTCCGGATACATGACGAACCTCCTCGGCGATCGCGCCGTCGCGACCATCAACGGCGCTGCGAAATCGCGCCAGCCGTTCTTCTTGAGCGTCCACTTCAACGCGCCGCACTGGCCATGGGAGGCGCCGGGCGACGAGGCCGAGTCCGCGCGCGTAACCGCGGGAGACCTGTTCCATTACGACGGCGGCACTCAGAAGACCTACCAGCGCATGATCGGAGGACTCGATGCCCAGGTCGGTCGCATCGGCGATGCGCTGAGATCAAACGGATTTGCCGACAACACGATCGTTGTGTTCACCAGCGACAACGGCGGCGAGCGCTTTGCGGACACGTGGCCGTTCACGGGCAGGAAAACGGAGTTGCTCGAGGGAGGCCTGCGGATTCCGGCGATCGTCTCGTGGCCGGCAGCGCTTCCGAAGAACAGGACGAATGAGCAGGTTGCCATCTCCATGGACTGGTTGCCGACACTGCTGGCCGCGGCGGGCGCGGAGCCCGACGCGTCGTATCCATCCGACGGAGTGAACCTGCTGCCGGTGCTGCAAGGCAACGCCACACCAATGCGCCGCACACTGTTCTGGCGCTACAAAGCCAACGCGCAGCGCGCCGTACGTGACGGCGACTTCAAGTACCTCAAGATTCGCGAGAATACCTTTCTCTTCAACGTTGTCGACGACCCGATGGAGCGCGCGAACCTCAAAGATCGGCGCAAAGAGGTGTACGACGCGCTGGCGAAGAAATGGCTTGATTGGAACGCGACGATGCTGCCGGAAGTGACGGAGAGCAACACCGGTGGCAACGACGCGAACCGCTGGGCCGATCACATCGGGAATACAAGTACGAGGCAGCCCGACAATCCATCGGCGAACGATACATCCCGATAGAGGAGCCGCGCACGAGCACCCTCGCACCCTCGCACCTTCGGACGCACCCTCGCACTATCGCACGTTCGCACCATCGCACTTGACGTTGGAATAATTCGACCGAAACGGCGTGATGGTGCCGGTCTCGGGCTCGTACTTGTGCCGCAGGACGCATCCGGTGTCGTTGGCCAGCAGGTGGATCGACACAGAGGGTCCTTCTGACACAGTCTTCACGTAGTGGATGTCGCCGTCCGGCGGCAGCAGTGTGTAGAACTCTCCGGCACTGACGGTGAGCTGACTCGAAATCTTCAGCCTCGCTTTCCTGTCGTCCCGACCATCGTCGAGCCGCGCGTAGGTCGTATCGAGCTGCGAGCCGCGATAGACGCCCACGAGTCCCCATGCCAGATGGTCGTGCACCGGCGTCGACGAACCGGCGGGCACGACGAGCGAGAACAGGCACAGCTCTCCGGCTTCATCCCGATAGAGCGCGTACTGTCCGATGCCGCCGCCCATGCCGCTCGTTGTGTCCGGCTGCGCGAACTCATCCGGCAGCCACCCTTGGGCGGCGAGCAGACGCGAGAATGCCGGACGCAGCGCCTCGACGCGCTGCGCGTGGTCGCGGATCTCCCGCGAGAGCCGGCGCGTCTCATCGATCAACGCACGGATCTCCGGCACCTCAACGATGAAGCCGAAGTCGGCAGTGTGGTGATTCAGGTCGCACATAACTAACCTTTTGGGTGATCCGCGCGACCCCACGCCGTTTTTAGGATTCGCGGATGAATACAGAACCGATTCTCGACGACGACCAGCTGCTCGACGCGTATTCGCAGGCGGTCATCGGTGCCGTCGAAACCGTTGGTCCGGCGGTCGTCAACGTTCACCGTGGCGGCGACGGCGCCGGTTCCGGTGTCATCTTTACACCGGATGGTCTCGTGCTGACAAACCACCACGTCGTGCACGACGCATCGAAGCCCGAGGTCATCCTCCCCGACGGCCGCGTGCTGCGCGCCGAGGTCATCGGTCAGGACGCGGGCACGGACCTGGCCGTGCTGCGAGTTGACGCCACGCTTCCGTTCGCCCGCTTCGGCGATTCGCGCCGCGTGCGTGTCGGCCAGGTGGCAATTGCCATCGGAAATCCGTACGGGTTCCAGCACACCGTCACCTCGGGCGTCATCAGCGCCCTCGGCCGATCGCTCCGCTCGCAGTCCGGACGTCTGATCGACGACATCATCCAGACCGATGCCGCGCTGAACCCGGGCAACTCGGGTGGACCGCTCGTCACCACCCGGGGCGAGGTGATTGGCATCAATACCGCGATGATCCGGCCGGCGCAGGGGTTGTGCTTCGCCATCGGCATCAACACCGCGCGATTTGTCGCCTCACGTCTGATTCGCGACGGCCGCATCCGGCGGGCCTATATCGGCATCGCCGGGCAGAATATCGACGTGCCGCGCGCCCTCGCGCGCGCGAACAACCTCGCGGTGTCATCCGCTGTTCGCGTCGCGTCCGTCGAGAAGGGGAGTCCCGCCGCGGCTGCTGGCCTCGAGCAAGGCGACATCATCATCGCGTTCGGCGAGGTCGCGGTCACGGGCATTGACGACCTGCACCGCGTTCTGGGCGAAGAGCAAATTGACAACACCGTTGCCGTGTCGGTGATGCGCGCGGGCCGGCGTCGCACCGTCGCCGTCACCCCCGTCGAATCCGCCCGCGGATAAGGGGACTTGACAAGGTATAGTCAAGTAATCTATTGAATACTTGACTATGGCCGACGCCGCCCATCGCCATTTCAAGAACAGCCTCTACGGTCAATTCGCCGTACTCGGGAAAGCGCTGGCAAGCCCGCTTCGAATCGAGTTCCTCGAGCTGCTGGCGCAGGGCGAGCGCACCGTCGAATCGCTGGCCGCAGAAACAGATATCTCCCTTGCCAATGCGTCGCAGCATCTGCAGGCGCTTCGCCGTGCCGGCCTGGTGGACAATCGCAAGGAAGGG
>DATJJE010000015.1:0-51646 GCA_035492455.1 Vicinamibacterales bacterium
GCCGGTACAGGTGTTTGTGTTCCAGGAACATGACCGGGTCGTCGCACCGGATCGCGGTGCGCAGCAGCCCCGCCGCATCGTGGGCATTGGACGGAAACGCGATGCGGATGCCCGGACAGTGCGCGAAGATCGCGACGCCGGACTGGCTGTGGTACGGCGCGCCGCCGCGGAGATACCCGCCGATGGGAACGCGCACGACCATCGGGCAGCTCCAGTGGTTGTTGGAGCGGTAGCGCATCATCGCCATCTCGTCGCGCAACTGCATGTAGCCGGGCCAGATGTAGTCGAAGAACTGGATCTCGACGACCGGCTTGATGCCGCGCAGCGCCATGCCGACGGCGCGTCCGATGATGTTCGCCTCCGCCAGCGGCGAATTGAACACGCGGTCGCTGCCATAGAGTTTCTGCAGCCCGTGCGTCACTTTGAACACGCCGCCCTTGCCCGATACCTTCGCCAGCGCGGCTTCCCGGCTCGCGTCCGCCACGTCCTGGCCGAAGACGACGATGCGGGGGTTCCGCGCCATCTCATCTCGAAGCGTGGCGTTGATGGCGCCAACCATCGTGTCGGGTGAGCCGTCGAGAGCGGGGTCGGTTTCGAATTGGGCTGATGTCGGATCGACATCGGGAGAGAAAACGTAGCGGGCTGCGGTATCGGGTTCGGGCTTGGGAGCGGCTAGCGCACGCTCGACGGCCTCGTTGACCTCCCGCTCGACATCGCCGGTGAGCTGCGCAAGCTCTTCGGCGGATGCGAGCTCCTCCGATAGGATCAGGTCGCGTAGCCTCACAATCGGATCGCGACGTGCCTCGGCCTCGCGCTCCTCCTTCGTCTTGTACAGCTTCTCGTCGTCCGATAACGAGTGCGAGTACGGACGAATGACTTTCGCATGCACCAGCGCCGGACCCTTGCGCGAGCGTACGTGCGCGACGGCCTCGCGCATCGTGTCGAAGCTGGCGAGATAGTCGGTGCCGTCGCAGCGATAGACCTGCAGGTTCGGAACGCCGCTCACGACGCGCGACAGATCGCCGCCGGGCGTCTGCACTTCAACAGGCGTCGAGATGGCGTAGCCGTTGTCTTCGACGAGATAGAGCACCGGCAGATTGCGCGTGCATGCGGTGTTGAGCGATTCCCAGAATTCACCTTCGCTCGTCGACCCTTCGCCGATGGTGATGAGCGTGATCTCGTCGCGCTCGAACTGTGATTCGCGGTCGGGGATGTCCGCGAGGCGCTCGTACAGCCGCCCTGCTTCCGCGACTCCGATGCCGTGCAGGCACTGCGTCGCAACCGCACTGCTCGCCGACGGAATGTTGAGGCGGGTATTCGACCAGTGGGAAGGCATCTGCCGTCCGCCGGACGCAGGGTCGGTGGCCGCGCCGACCGAGCCGAGCAGCATGTCGAGCGGCGTGACGCCGAGCGTCAGCGCCAGCGCCCGATCGCGATAGTAGGTGAGAAACCAGTCGTGCCCCGGACGAAGGTTGCGACCCGCAGCGACGAGCACGGCTTCGTGGCCCGCACCGCTGATCTGAAAGAACGCCTGACTCTGATTTTTGAGCTGAATCTCCTTGTCGTCGATCTTTCGCGACAGGAGCATGAGGCGATAGGCGGACAATAGATCTTGCGCCGCCCCCTTCGAGCGCGTTGCCGCGCCGTTGGTGAGGGTCGACCCCTTCATGGCAAAAAAATTATGTCACACTCGTGCAGCCCTCGTATGGCCGCCACCGTCACCCTGCATCGCTGGGATGAGATCGCCCTGGAGAAGGTCACCGAGATGATCTCGCGGAAGATTGTGTCGGGTGAGCGCGAGATGCTGGCACAGATTTATTTGAAGCGCGGTGCGCTCGTGCCGTTCCACACGCACGACAGCGAGCAGATGACCTACATTCTGCAGGGCGCGCTTCGCTTTTATATCGGCGGCGAGGAGATCATCGTGCGCGAAGGCGAAGTGCTGCACATCCCGTCGCGCGTGCCGCATCAGGCCGAAGCGCTCGAGGACACGCTCGAGCTCGACATCTTCAGTCCCCTCCGCACCGAGTGGATCGACGTCGTAGCAGACGAGGATGAACGCTGATGGCAACGCAGGCGCGCGCACGCGGGGCCGTCGCGGCGCCGCGCGGCGTGTTGGGCCTGCGGCTGCTCGCCGTCATGCTCGGCATCTTCTTCCTCGGAATGAGCTCGACGAAGTTCGGCTGGTTCCTCGATAGCAGCATCCTGCTGAACAAGTTTCAGATGATCTTTCTGCCGAAGGCGCCGCCGATCGTGCGCTGGTATCTCGAGACCGTCTGCATTCCCGGCACGCCGCTGTTTGCGCGGCTCGTCCCGCTTGGCGAGATCGCCGCGGGCCTGGCGTTGATCGCCGGCTTCTGGACGCGTATGGCCGCGACCGTCGCGTTCCTGATGGTGCTGAATTTCCATTTCGCGACGAGCGCGTTCTGGTCGATCGATTTTCTGCGTGATGGAACGGGTTTGCCGGTGCTCGGTGGGCTGCTGGCGCTGGCCATCAACGGCGCGCGCCTGCCATTCAGCGCCTCGCGGTAATGGGGCGGGTGTGTTAACACCCGGCCCCTATCCTACCGACCTCAATGAACCCGTCGATTGACGTCGTCCGCGCGACCACCTGAGTACACATCGAACCGCGTACGGCGACGGTTGATGCGCCACTTCAGGTAGCGGTACTGAAATTCCGAGAGCAGATGGAGGCGGCCACCCTTCAGGTAGAAGTAACCGGCGATCGCGCCGCCGATGTGTGTGGCGTGCGCGACGTTGCCGCCGGAGAACAACGAGATGACCCCGAGAATCAGCAATAGGTACTTCGCCTTAATCGGGAAGATGCCATAGACGAAGATTTCTCGGTGCGGAAAGTAGAGCCCGTAAGCGAGCAGCACTGCCACAATCGCGCCGGACGCGCCGACGGTCCGCGAAAAATACAGCGCCTGCAACCCGAAGAAGGGGATGAACGAGACGAGGATGGTCGTGACGGCGGCGGCGATCCCAGTAATGAAGTAGTACTTCACGAAATATCGTGTCCCCCACATGCGCTCCAGCTCGACCCCGAACATCCACAGGAAGAGCATGTTGAAGAGCACGTGAAAGACGCCGTCGTGCAGGAACATGTACGACACGAGCCGCCAGATCTGTCCGTGAACGACGCTTTGGGGATTGAGCCACAGCGGAACCTGCACCACCGGCGCGATGTACGTGATTAGGAACATCGCGACGTTGGCGATGATGATGGCCTTGATGGCGGGGGTCCACGGCCCTGGCCCGAAGGAATATGCGAGCGTCGATGAGGATGGATATCGGGATCGCATCGATCCAGTTTGTTCCAACTATGCGGTGCTGAGCAACTTCTATGCCCTGGGACCGCTGCGCTTCAGCGCGAGCGCAGCGGCTTCCCGAAATTCGCGGATGCGTAGAAAATGCGCGGCAACTGCCAGCACCAAAAGAGCCGTCACTATTGTGAACAGCAGCCGTCCCGCTTGGCGAATGAATGTGTCGCCGCCCATCGAGGCCTCTAACGCGCTGTTAACCACAACCGCCGCCGTCCCCATCAGCAGCGAAGCGGCGGCGATCCTCGCCAGCGAGCTGAGCACACGCCGGTCGTCCAGTCCCCCGAGCCGCGCGCGCAGCATCCACAACAGCGCCGTCGCATTGAAGAGCGCCGCGATCGACGTGCCGAGCGCCAGGCCGCGATAGCCGAGCGCGTGCACGAGCATGACGTTCAATACCGCGTTCGCGACCACCGAGGCGATGCTGATGTACACCGGTGTGCGGCTATCCCCGAGCGCGTAAAACGTCGGCGACGCAATGCGCACGACTGAATAGCCAAGCAGCCCGATGGCGTAAAACTGCAGCGCGGCCGCGGTCGCGGCCGTGTCTGCCGGCAAAAATGCCCGCCGCTCGAAGATGACGCGCACGATGGGATGCGCCAGGATGATAAGGCCGACCGTTGCGGGCACATTCATCATCATCATCAGCGACAGGCCGTCGGCCATCGTGGTTCTCACTCCAACTTCATCGTCTCGCGCCGCATGACGTGACACCGCGGGAACGGTGGCGGTGGCGATCGAGACACCGAAGAGCCCGGTTGGCAGATACATCAGGCGGAACGCGTAGTTCAGCCATGAGACGGCTCCGGTCCCCTGGCCCGTCGCCAGTACGGTGTTGATGAATACATTTACCTGTGTCGCCGCAAGGCCGATGGTTCCCGGCCCCATCAGCATCAGCACGCGCCGCAGTCCTTCCTGTTTCCAGTTCAGCACCGGCGTATAGGTGAAACCTTCGCGGCGAAGCAGCGGCACCTGCAGCAGCACCTGCGCGACACCGCCGATGAGAGCGCCGATGGCAATCGCGGTGATAGGCGGAATGCCGAATCGCGGCATCACCGGGACGAGCAGCAGCGCGCAAACGATCGTCGCGATGTTGAACATCGCGGGCGCGAGCGCGGGGATGAAGAAACGATGCAGCGAGTTGAGCATTCCCATCATCGCCGCCGCAAGCGCGACGAGTGTGAGGAACGGAAGCATGAGGCGCGTGAGCCGGACCGTCAGCTCCACTTTGCCGGGGACCGCTGCGTAGTCAGCGGCAAGCGCGTACACCAGAGGGCGCGCGAAAACGACACCGAGCACGACGAGGATTCCGGTCACGACGAGGAGCGCGTTGATGATGTTGCTGCCCAGACGCCACGCCGATGACCTGTCGCCCGACGCGAGCTGTCGCATGAATACCGGGACGAACGCCGCGCTCATCGCGCCTTCGGCGAACAGATCGCGCACCAGGTTGGGGATGCGGAATGCGACGTTGAACGCATCCATAGCGTTGCCGGCGCCGAACATTGAGGCGAGGACCTGATCCCGCACCAGACCCAGGATCCGGCTGGTCATCGTTGCGGCGCCCGCCGATGCGGCGGAGCGCGCGAGACGGGTTTGTTCGGAGGGTGCCCTATGCTCCAAGCTTGCGGCGGACCGCTTCGTTGACCACGCGACCGTCCGCGTTTTTGCCGGCCAGGCGCGGCATGACGGCTTTCATCACCTTGCCCATGTCCTTGACGGAGCTGGCGCCGGTCTCCGAAATCGCCGCGGCGATCGCGGCGTCGATCTCCTCAGCGGAGGCAGCGGGCGGCAGATACTCTTCGAGAATCTTGATTTCCGCGCTTTCCTTGTCTACGAGGTCGGTGCGGCCTGCTTTCGCGAACTGTTCAATCGAATCGCGCCGCTGCTTGACCAGCGTCGACACGACCTGCAGCACCTCCGCATCGTCGAGGTCGTGCGACTTCTCGATTCCCTTGTTCATGATCGCGGCCTTCAGCATCCGCAGCGCCGACAGACGAATCGGCTCCTTGGCCTTCATGGCAGCGGCGATATCGGTGTTGACTTTGTCGCGGAGCAGCATCATCACAAATCACTAATCCCAAATCGCTAATCACAAATCGCTAATGATCCTGGTCAGAGTCGCCGTAGGTGATGTGCCATTTGGCGGTTTCGTCGTAGAAGCCTTTCGGCACCTGGACGGCGTTGACCTTGACGCTCACTTCGAGCGTCGACTTCACGGCGAAGTAGCCGTTGCGCCGCAGCGCGCGCCGGAACGGACCATTCATCGCGTAGGCGCGCACCTTGTCCGCATCTTCGGCACGGGCGGCGCGATCCACCCATCGCAGCAGCGTCTTCATGCCGGCCACATCATCCGGATCCGCAAGAAAGTCGACAAGCAGCGTCGCGCGGCCGAGCGGCTCGTGCACGTGGCGATAGACGGCGTAGCCGTGCACCTCGCCCATCCGCTTCAAGGCGACGACTGAGTAGCGGACGTGTGGCGGCTCGATGTAGCGCCAGTTCAGATATGCAGCATCCCGCCGTACCGAGAGATCGAACTTCGACGCCAGCCGTTCCCAGAGCGCCGTGAACGACGAATCGAAACGCCGAATTGGTTCGCATTCCGCGCGCAGCGGCCGCGAGCGCGAGATCACCTGCACAACCGGCCAGGTCAGCGCGGAGATGACGCGGTTGACCGGCAGCGGCCATTGAGGCATCCGCACAGCGCGTCGCGTCAACGGCTTCACGAGGCACGGCACGATGTGGGCGTCGGGCCAGCGCAGGCGATCGAGCAGCTTGCGTCCTTCCGATGTGGCGCCGAGCGACAGCACGGCGCCGCTGTTTCGGTCCCACGTGCGCACGAGCGCTTCGCCGATGCCCTGGCGCCTCCGTTCGGGCGCGACCATCGCGTCGCTTCCCCACGCGCCTTCCACCTCGATCCCTTTGATCGAGACGCGCACCGGCAGCGTCGTGTAGTGACCGATGATCGTCGGTCCTTCGCGCGCGACCCAGATTTCAGGCTGTCCGGTCTGGTTGTACGGATTGCGTCGATGTTGCCAGTCCCAGCGCAGGCGGAGCGCATTGGCGGCGTCTGCGCCATGCGTTCGGCGGTAAAGAGTATCGACGCCGCGACGATCGTCCGGCTTGAAGCGGTCAATTTCTGACAAGCCGACTAGTCCTGCGGTCGCGGCGCCGCCCCCTGCGGAACGGGCTGTGGCGGCGGCGTAATCACCCCGGGTCGAAGCGACGAGCCTGCCGGCAGGCCGAATGGATTGGTGGGCGTGCCGACGACCGGCGGGGCTTGCTGCGTCTGAGGCGGATTGCCATCAGGCAGCACGATCGGAGGCATCACCGTCGGATTGAACGGCGCTGCGCCAGCGACCGGGCGCGGAACGGGAATCTGAGCGGGAACAGCGACAGGGCGGCCGAGAGGAACGCCGTCGTTGACGAGATTGCCGTTGAGGTCTGCGTTATCGTCGCCGGCGTTTTGATCCTCGCCTGCTTGCCGCGGCACGATCGGCCGGATACCACCGGGAGCCTGAAATACGGATGTCGCTGTCGGCGTCGGATTCCGCGGCGCGACGCTGGTCGGAAGAATCATGATGCGGTCGTACATCGACGCACCGGGCAGACCGGCGTCACGCGCCGCCACAACATAGCCGCTCACGCCGCGCAGGACAATGTCGAGCGCCTGGCGTTCCGGGACGCCTTCGAGATCGAGGGTCACCGGCGCGCCAGCTACACGATCGCCGTTCACGATCTTTGCGCCGCCAACACGTGCCCACTCGGCGAGGATAGTACGCACGGGGACGTTCTGCGCGTGAAGCGTGACGCGGCCGCCGCTGATCTGGAGCGCGAGCGGCGATTGCGCGTTCGCGAGCGCGGCGCAGCAGACTAGCGCGACGGTGGCGGTAAAAATCCTCAACTGCATGGAACCTTTATTGTACGGCCACGCGCTTCAATTGGCGCGCATGTGGTCGATAACGCTGCGGATAATGTCCTCGAGCGCCACCTTCGGCTCGTAGCCCACAAATTCCCGGATTTTCGATATGTCCGGCACGCGCCGCGGCATGTCCTCGAACCCCGCCTCGTAGGCCTGATCGTACGGAATGTAGTGAATCTCCGAGCAGCTGCCCGTCATCTGCTTGACGCGAGCCGCCAGATCCGCGATGGTCACCTCTCCCATATTGCCGATGTTGAATACCTCGCCGATCGCACGTTTGTCGTGCGCCAGCCTGACCAGCGCGTCAACGACATCGCCGACGTAGGTGAAGCTGCGCGATTGTGTGCCGTCGCCAAAGACGGTGATTGGCTGTCCCGCCAGCGCCTGCCGGACGAATGTCGGCAGCACCATGCCGTACTGACCGGTCTGCCGCGGACCGACCGTGTTGAACAGGCGGACGATGACGACCGGCAGCTTCTTTTCTTTCCAGTAGGCGAGCGCCAGGAACTCGTCGATTAATTTGCTGCAGGCGTAGGCCCACCGGTGCTTCACCGACGGTCCGAGCACGAGATCGGCGGCTTCGCGAAACGGCACGTCGACACTCTTGCCGTAGACCTCTGATGTCGACGCGATGAACACCAGCTTCTTCTTCTTGTTCGCGTGCTTGAGAACGACCTCGGTGCCATGCACGTTCGTTTCAATCGTGTGCACCGGCTGCTCGACGATCAGTTTGACGCCGACGGCGGCGGCGAGATGAAAGACGACGTCGCTGCGGTCAATCAGTTCGGCCAGCAGCGACTCGCTGGTGACGGAATCGATGGTGTACGAAAATCCGGCTCGGCCCTTCAGATGCGCGATGTTGTCGATTGAGCCGGTCGACAGGTTGTCGAGCACGATGACCTCGTGGCCGTCATCGAGTAAGCGTTCCGCCAGGTGCGAGCCGATGAATCCTGCGCCGCCGGTAATGAGCGCTTTCACGCCAGGATGTGTCCCTTCTGAAATTGGTCGACTGCGGAGGATATCCGCTCGACCTGCGCATCGGTCAAGCGCGGATGCAGCGGAAGCGACAGGATTTCCTGCGCGACGCGCGTCGCAACGGGAGCGTCCTTTTGCGTCAACGATGCGAACGCCGGCTGTTGCGGTAGTGGCACCGGGTAATGAATCAGCGTGTCGATGCCCGAGGCGCGCAGATGCGTTTGCAGCGCCGCACGTTCGGCCGAACGCACGACGAAGAGATGGTAGACGTGACCGTTGTCGCGGAGGCGCAGCGGATGAACGGCGCGGCCAAGTCGTTCTTGGTACGCCGCAGCAATCTCGCGCCGCCGCGTCGTCCATCGGAGCAGCAGCGGCAGACGCGCGCGAAGAACGGCTGCCTGCAGATCGTCGAGGCGGCTGTTGATGCCCGGGTCGGCGTGCACGTACCGATCGACCTGTCCGCCGTTGCGCAGCCGCCGGATCCGATCGGCAATCGATGCGTCGTTCGTAATGACGGCGCCACCGTCACCCAGAGCGCCGAGGTTCTTCGTCGGGTAGAAGCTGAACGCACCGCCGGTCCCGAAGGTGCCGACGGGTAACCCGTCGCACGTTCCCAGGTGCGCCTGGCAGCAGTCTTCAACGATCGCGAGCGCATGACGCTGCGCGATCGCCTGCAGCGGACGCATGTCCGCTGCCTGTCCGTACAAGTGCACGGGAATGATCGCGGACGTACGCGAGGTGACGGCTGCTTCGCAGGCAGCGGGAGCGAGTGTCAGGGTCTCTTCGTCAACGTCACCGAACACGGGCGTCGCACCGGCCATCAGCACCGCAAGACCCGTGTACGCGGCGGTGATCGCCGGCACGATTACTTCGTCGCCCGGCTTGACCCCGATCGCGCGGAGCAGCAGCGCGATCGCGTCCGTGCCGTTGCCGACTCCCACCGCGTGCGCCGCGCCGCTCGCCTCGGCGAATTCCGCTTCGAACTCTTCGACTTCAGGTCCGAGCACGAACCAGCCGCGCCTGACCACGCGGTCGATGGCGCCGCGCACCGCCGCATCATCTTCGCCGGGCCTCAGATCGAGGAAGGGAATCCGCTCCGGCGTCACAGGCTCGCGACCTGTTCGCCGGTCGTGGGGACGTAGTGATCGAAGTGCGCTCGGTAGAAATCGAACGTGCGCTTCAGGCCGTCCGCAAGCAGCGTCGTCGCTTTCCATCCGAGTGTCGCGCCAATCTTCGAGGAGTCGGCGTAGAAATCGCCGATGTCGATCGCCTTCTTGTCGGGCGGCCAGGCGGTGAGGCGGAACCGCCCCGAGCCGGCGGTGCGAATCATCAGCTCGACGAGCTCGCGGTGGCGAATCGGCTCGAGACCGCCGACGTTGAACGCCTCGCCGTTGGATGCGTCATTCGCACCGGCGCGCAGAAAAGCCTCCACCGCGTCATCAACGTACACAAAATCGCGAAGCTGTGAACCGTCGCCGTAAATCTCGACTTCCTCATCCTCGAGCACCAGGCGGATGAACCAGCCGATGAATCCCTGCCGACTGTGTTTCAGTAGCTGCCGCGGGCCGTAGATGTTCGTGAGGCGGAGGGACGTCGCACGAACACCAAAGACGTTGTTGTAGACGAGATGGTAGTACTCGCCGGCGGCCTTGTTGATGCCGTTGACGTCGGTCGGCCGTACGAGGTGTGACTCGGTGACCGGCAGGCTGTCGGGACGGCCATAGATCTGCCGCGTGCCGGCGAACACGACCTTTACCCCCGGATTGTTTCGGCGGCATGCCTCCAGCAACGTCAGCTGGCTGCGGCAATTGATCTCCAGATCGGTGTAGGGGTCCTCCATGCTGTCGATGTGACTGACCTGTCCCGCCACGTTGAAGATCACATCCTGCCCCTGCACCAGATAGTTCATGGTCGACTGCTGCCGGATGTCGGCGATGTTCACACGCACACGATTCTCGATGCCGTGGATGTTGAACAGGTTTCCGCCGTAGGCCGGAATCAGCGAGTCGACGATCAACACGCGCGCGCCGAGCGTGACGAGCTGATGCGCGAGGTTGCTGCCGATGAACCCGAGGCCGCCGGTGATGAGAACGGGGCGATCGCGATAGAACTCGCGATGCGAATTCACGACTTGGTGGATTCAGGCGGAACGACACCGCCGATCGTGGGATTGCGGAAGAGGACCGGCGAGTTGGTGCGGCCGCGTCCGAGCACGACCAGCTTGATCCACAGCTTCAATACGTCGACGCCCGTCAAGAAGACACGCTTGAAGTTGAAGAACTGAGAGCGGCCATGCAGCCGGTGGTAGTGATGCACCGGCACCTCGACGACGCGGAAGCCGGCATCCTGGATCTTGCGCATCATCTCGAGGCAGATCACGCCGGTGTCCTTCTCGAGCTTCACGCGATCGAAGATCTCGCGGCGCATCAGGCGGAAGTCGCAGTCGACGTCGCGGACGCGCAAACGAAAGAGCAGCTTCACCGTATGGTGGTAGATGCGTCCGATGACGATGCGGTGCCACGGATCGGAGCGGCTGATCTTGTAGCCATTGACCATGTCCGCGTCGGGCGTGAGCCTGTTCCACAGTACCGGAAGCTCCGCGGGATCGTACTGCGCGTCACCGTCGGTGTAGGCGATGAGATCTTTCGTCGCCGCGGCGAATCCCGTGCGCAGGGCGGCGCCATATCCGCGGTTGCGCGGGTGATGAACGGCGCGGACGTTCGGGTACCTGCGCACCAGATCGTCGAGGATGTCCTTGGTGGAATCGCTGCTGCCGTCGTTGACGACAATCACCTCGAAGTCGGCCGTCAGCTTCGCCGCGACCTGCACGGCGAGGATGACGAGGCTGGCGATCGTTCCGCCATCGTTGTAGGCGGGGAAGAACATGCTGAGCCCCGGCGGGCGCGTCGTGCGCTGGTCTGCCATGAAACGCCCCTATTTTAAAGCTATCTACGCCGCGCCGCGAGCCGCCATGGCACGACGGCGGACTCGATAATCACCATTCCTGACAGCTTCGATGCGCCCTGGCGGCGTTCGACGAACGTGATCGGCACTTCGGCGCCCGTGAACCCTCCACGAACGGCTTCGAACGCGAGCTCCACGATGAAGGCGTAGCCGTCCGATCGAATCGATGCCAGCGGCATCCGTTCGAGCACTTCGCGGCGCCAGCAGCGGAACCCGCTCGTGCAGTCCCGGATTGTCATGCGCGTGATCGCTCGGATGTAGCGGTTGGCAAATGCACTGAGGAGGCGACGGTGCAGCGGCCAGTTCTCGATGCGGCCGCCTTCCACGTATCGCGATCCGATGGCGAAATCGGCGAGGTCTGTCGCCGCAAGCAGCCGGGGAATGTCGGCGGGATTATGCGAGAGGTCGGCGTCCATTTGACAGACGTGCGTCGCATCGGTACGGAGCGCGACGTACATGCCGTCGATGTACGACAATCCAAGCCCCCGCTTGCCCTGGCGATGCAGCACCTGTATGCGCGCGCGATTGGCTGCGGCGTATTCATCCGCCACCTCACCGGTTCCGTCGGGCGATGCGTCGTCGACGATCAGAATGCGCAGGCCGTCAACCGCGAGCAGCTGCGCCAGGAGCGGACGCAGGTTCGCCCGCTCGTTGTAGGTGGGGACGATCACCAGCGGGCGCATCATGCGTCTATTGTCGCGGTCCGTCGAAGCGTAGCGATGCGACCTGTTCGGATACGAGGCCCACGAGAAAGACGATGACGCCGAAAAGGATGAGGATCACCGCGCCGTTCGGAATCTTGCCGAATGCGAGCATGTTCCAGAGCCCGTAGCCGGCTCCCGTGGCGAAGGCGATCCCGCTGAGCGGCAGGAAGATGCGCAGCGGGCTGAACAGCGTCACGATCTTCAGCAGGATCAGGAGGAACCGCGCGCCATCGTGCGCAAACCGGATCTTCGACTGGCCGCTGCGCTGCCGCGCCTGAATTGGCTCGAATGTCACGTTGTAGCCCGCCTTGATGAACGCGAGCGTCGTCGTTGTCGGCGTCGAGAAGCCGTTCGGCAGGAGGTGAAGGAATTCGCGCAGGCACGCGGTGCGCCCGGCGCGAAAGCCGGAGGTGAGATCCGGAATCGGACGACTCGTGAGATAGCTTGCCAGCTGGTTCAGGAGCGCGTTCCCCGCGCGTCTTGCGATTGTCGCCTGGGTGCTCGCCGTGCGCGCGCCGATCACCAGGTCGTAGTCGCCCAGCGGCGCGACGATGCGTTGCGCATCCTCGGGAGGGTGCTGGCCGTCGGCGTCGATGATCAGCACGAACTCGCCGGCCGCGCGTCGGATGCCACTCTTGACGGCGGCGCCGTTTCCCTTGTTGTAGGGATGACGGATCACGCACGCCCCTGCATCCCGAGCCCGCGCCGCTGTCTCGTCGGCGGAGCCGTCGTCAACGACGATGATCTCGCGCCACGGCGCGGCCGCGCGCAATTGCGAGACGACGCCGCCGATGCTGGCCGCTTCGTTCATCGCGGGGATCACGATCGAGACGGAAGAAGGGTCAGCCAAGCAGCTGCTCGATGACGCCGTCCCACGTAATAGCACGGGCGACAGACTGACCGGCGCGTCCAAGATGCTCTGCGAGCGACGGGCCGGCGGCAATGCGATTGATGGCCGAGGCCAGCGATACCGAATCCGGCGCGCAGACGAATCCGTTGACGCCGTCGCGAACGAACTCAAGGGGACCACCTGAATCCTTCGCAGTGATCACCGGTTTGGCGGCAAGAAACGCTTCGAGCGGCACGTATCCGTAGTCTTCGTCGTAAGGAGCGTAGAGCACTCCGCGTGCGCCTGCATACAGCTCCGTCACAGCACTCCCCCACAGCGCGCCCCGGAATGTAATCCGCTCCGCAGCGTTGGTCTGCGCTGCGAGACACTCGAGCGCCGCGCGCTGCGATCCGTCGCCAACAATGACGAGACGGACAGACCGATCGGCCTGGGCGATGGCGTGGATGGCGAGATCGACGCGCTTCAAAGGCTCGAGCCTCGCGATCAGCAGGATGTAGTCGCCGTACGGACCGTTGTGCAGTTGGTCGGCAAGTGGCGGCGGATGATACAACGGCCGGGCCGCAATTCCGTTGAACCGATGGACGCGGTCAGCGGTGTTCTGCGCGTTGGTGACGATGCGCTCGCATTCGGCGAAGGCTTTCGAATCGAGCGCGGTCAGCTGAGCGCGGAGCCGGATGTCTTCTTCGCTTGTCGTGAAGTCGCTGTAGGACGTGCCGAAGAGATCGTAGGCCGCGCGGTGCTGATGAATCAGCCAGACGACTTTGCGCGGATGGCGCGCGAACCAGGTCGGGAATCTGGTCGCGATCAGCACGTCAACCGGTCGTGCGTTGCTGGTCGAGAGATTCAGCATCTGCCACGCCGCCGCCTGCTGGAGCAGTTCGTCCTTGCGGCCATCGAACGGCAGCGCGACGCTTTCCGCGTCGTGGCCTCGACCTCGCAGTTGCGTGACGAGCGACTGCGCGTGCAGCTCTGCGCCGTCGCGGACGAATGGCACGCGCGCCTCCGCGACGACGATCCTCATGCCGCGCTCACCAGTCGATCCACCACGTTATCCCAGGTGATCTTTGCGGCTACGCCATGCCCGCGCTCGCCGAGCGAGGCGGCAAGCGCTGCGTCCGCCGCGAGCCGATTCACGGCGTCGGCGAGTGCATCGGCGGTCGGTTCACAGACATATCCGTTCACGCCGTCCTCGACGAACTCGAGCGTGCCGCCTGAATCGCGTGCCGTGATCACCGGCTTGCGCGACAGGAATGCCTCGAGCGTCACGTATCCATAATCTTCCTGATACGGCGCGAACAGCACCGCCCGACAACCCGCATAGAGTTCGATCAACCTCGCATCGTCCACTCGACCGAGAAGCTCGACCCGATCACGGAGACCTCTCTGCGCAATCCGTTCAGCAAGGTCATGACGGATCGATCCGTCGCCGGCGATCAAGAGACGCGTCGATGAGGTGACTGTCGCGAACGTGTCGATCGCGAGATCGACGCGCTTGACGTGCTCGAGCCGCGTAACGGTCAGCACGTAATCGCCGTACGGACCCTCGTGCAGCTGTGCCGCAAGTTTCGGCGGGTTGTAGAGCGCTTCCGATGGAATGCCGTTGTACTTCAGCATCCGCTCCGACACGGTGCGTGCAATCGTGAAGTGGCCGACGCATTCGCGCAGCATCCGCGTGTCGGTCTCGATCAGTCGCTTCCGCAATGCAACGTCGCGCGCGGTGTGGCGGAAATCGCTGAATCGCGTGCCAGCGAGCTCGTACGCAGCGCGATGCTGGTGCACCAGCCACAACACCTTGCGCGGGTGCCGCGCGAAGTAAGTAGGGAACTTCGTGGCGATCACCAGGTCGACATCGGCGCCGCCCGCTGTCATGACATCCAGCAGCCGCCACGCTTCGGCGCCGGCGAAGATTTCTTCCTTCGGGTAGTCGAGAAAGGGAACGGCCGCGATCTGCGCGTGATGGCCGCGTGCGGTCAACGCCGACGCGAGCTCGCGCACGAGAATCTCGGCGCCGCCGTGCACGAACGGCACCTGCGCCTCGAGGATCAGAATGCGGAGCGCTGTCACTCAGGTGGCGTGGCGGAAGTTGATGATATCGCCGTCCTGCACGATGTAGTCCTTGCCTTCGAGACGGACCTCGCCGTGCTCGCGGCAGATGTGCATCGAGCCGCGCGCGATGAGCGCGTCGTAAGGGACCACCTCGGCGCGAATGAAGCCGCGCTGGATATCGCTGTGAATTTCACCGGCCGCAAACTGCGCGTTGGTGCCGCGCGCGATCGACCAGGCGCGGCATTCGTCCTCACCGACCGTGAAAAAGGAGATGTAGCCGAGCAGGTCGTAGGTCGTGCGAATCACGCGATCCAGGCCTGATTCCGTCAGTCCGAGATCGGCGAGGAACGTCTTCGCATCGTCCGCGCCAAGCTGCGAGATCTCCAGCTCGATTTTTGCGCAGAGCGCGACAGCACGCGTCGACGCGTGGGCGAGAAACGAGGTGAGCCCAGTCTTTTCCGCCGCGCGCGCTACATCGGCGCCGACGTCGGCGAGGTCGTTTTCGTCGAGGTTGATCACCTGCAACAAGGGCTTCGCGGAAAGGAACTGAAAGCCGCGCAGCATCTTCAGGTCGTCGCCGGTCAGTTGCAGCGCACGGAGCGGCGTGCCGTGCTCGAGCGCTTCCTTGCAGCGCTGCACCAGGTCGCGCTCCTTTTGCAGTTCCGTCGATTTTCCCCGTTTGAGGTCCTTCTCGATCCGTTCGAGACGGCGCTCTGCGACGCTGAGGTCCGCCAGAATCAGCTCGTCTTCCATCGTCTGCGCATCGCGCGCGGCATCGATTGAGCCGGATGGATGGGGAATGGAGGGATCCTCGAACGTGCGCACGATGTGCACCAGCGCGTCGGCGTTCTTGTAGCCGGCGACATCGACCAGTGCCTGCGCCCCTGCGGCGCGGCCGGCCGCAATGATGTCGGTGAACTCCACCGTCGCGGGTACGCGTTTTTTCGGGTTGTACATCGCCGTCAGCTTGTCCAGCCGCTCGTCGGGAACTTTCGATATGCCGATGTTCACGTCGCCCTTTCCCTTCGGCGCGTCGTGAATGCTGGTCATCAACTGAAAGAGAGTGGTTTTTCCGCTGGAAGGGAGGCCTACGAGCGCCGCGCGCAGCATGAATCCTCAGCCTACATCAGCACCTTGAGTCGCCCCATCACCCAAGTCAGAGTCGTGTACGCCGCATCACCGTACTCCGACTCGGATACGGGCGATCACCCGACTCTGACTCGAATTGAAGCGACCAACGAAGGTAAGGCGAAAATTTAACGCAAGTGCAGATGTGAGAAGGATTTGGCCGTTGACTTCGGATGCGGCCGGTCTTACTATCCGTGTGGATTTTTGTGGACCAAAGTGGACCAAAAAGGCCTACGGGGGAGCGCCCCGACACGTATCGACGACAAAGGTCGTCTCAAAATCCCGACGCTGTTCCGCGGCCTCATCCAAGACCAGCACGGGCCCGACGTGTTTGTGACGAGCGTCACGGGCGAATCGGTCCGCATCTATCCGATGAGCGTCTGGCTCGAGGTGGAGCAGCGGCTGTCGAAGATGCCGGCGAACCACCCCTCGCGCCTCAAGTTTCTCGATCGCGTCAGCTACTACGGACAGGAGAGCGAACTCGATCCGCAAGGCCGCATCGTCGTGCCGCCGCTGCTGCGCGAGAACGCCTCCATCGTCGGCGATGTGCGGGTGTTCGGCAAGATCGATTACCTCGAAGTCTGGAACGAAGAGCGGTTCGCGCAGAAGCTGGCGCGCGATCAGTGGACCGACGACGACGGACTGAAGCTTGCGGAACATGGGATATGACGGTCGGCTCGGGGCTCAGGCCTACAGGCTCCGGGAGCCCGGAGCGATGAGCCTTGAGCCCATCTCACGAGCCGGTCATGGTCGCGGAAGTGCTCGAGCATCTCGAGCCGCCGCGCGGCGGACTGTTTGTCGACTGCACGGTGGGGCTCGGAGGTCATGCACGCGCGCTGCTCGAAGCTGGCGCGTCGCGGCTGATCGGACTTGATCGCGATCCGGCCGCTGTCGATGCGGCGCGGGACGCGCTGAAGGATTTCGGAGAGCGCGTCGAGATCGTCCACTCGGACTATCGGCGGCTCAACGCGGTGCTCGACGAGCGCCGCGTGAAGGACGTGGACGGCGTGCTGGTGGACCTTGGCGTGTCATCGATGCAGCTGGATGCGCCAGGACGGGGGTTCAGTTTTCGCCAGGACGATCCGCTCGACATGCGGATGGATACGACGGCCGGGCCCACGGCCGCCGAGGCTCTCCGCGACGTTGACGAGCGGTCGCTGGCGAACCTGATTTACGAGTTCGGCGAGGAGCGCCATTCCCGGCGCATCGCCAGGGCAATCGTCGCCGCGCGCGGGCAGGCTCCGATCGACACAACGGGCCAGCTCGCGGCGATTGTGCGGCGCGCGATTCCGCGCAAGGGGTACATGAGGATCGATCCGGCGACGCGAACGTTTCAGGCGATTCGCATCTGGGTGAACCGTGAGCTCGACGGGCTCGACACGTTCCTCGGCGACGCGGCGCACCGGCTCGCGGTCAACGGGCGGCTGGTGGTCATTACGTTCCACTCGCTGGAGGATCGCATCGCGAAACACACGCTGCGCGCGCTCGCGGCCGAGGGTTTCGGCCTGCGTATACGCACGAAGCGACCGGTTGTTCCGGACGAGGCGGAAATCGAACGCAACCCGCGTGCGCGAAGCGCCAAGCTTCGCGCGGCAGAGATCGGACAGTCGTCATGAGCGGCGAATTCGAATACGCGATCAAGAAGGACGTCAGGAACAACCCAATCGTCCGCGAGGTGGATCGCGAGCGCCACGCTGAAATGTGGCGCTCGGTGGCCGTCGGCGTCTTCCTCGTCGCGGTCCTCCTCTTTTCGGCATGGCAGCACTTCGAGCTGCTGCGGCACGGCTACCGTATCGAGGAAATGCAGAAAGAGCGAGCGGCGGAAGAGGAAATCAACCGCCATCTCCGCCTCGAAATCGAAACCCTGCGCTCGCCCGCGCGCGTCGAGCGCCTCGCGACGCAGCGCCTGGGCATGGTGGCGCCCGCCACCGATGATGCGACGGTGATCGAGCGCGTCACGACTACGGCGCCGCCACCGAAGTCCGTCGTCGCCCGTCGGTAGAGAAGGGATCCAGTCAGGTGGCCGAGTCCTTCAACGTTGCTCACGACAAGCCTCTCGACTCGGCTCGGGACAAGTCTCTCGAATCGGCTCGCAAGGCGTGGCGCACGACGCTGAAGAGTCGAATCTTCGTTGCAGCCGCCGGCCTGTTCCTGTGGTCCACGGCGATCGAAGCGCGGCTCGTCTATCTCCAGGTCTATCGCCACACCGATCTGCTTGCCCGCGCGGAGCGGCAACAGCTGCGGACGATTGCTTCGTCCGGCAAGCGCGGCGAGATCCGAGACCGGCGTGGCCATGTGCTCGCCTACAGCGTCGATGCGGATTCGATCTATGCGGTGCCCACGGAAATCGCGGATCCGCCGAAGGCGGCCGCCGCGCTCTGCGGGGCGCTCGACGACTGCTCGTCAGCCGACCGGCAGTCGCTGGCCGATCGCATTCGCCGTGGACGAGCCTTTGTCTACGTGCGCCGTCAGGTGACGCCCGATCAGGCGCGCCGCGTCGCCGACCTCCAGCTCGAGGGCGTCGGGTTCATGAAAGAGAACCGGCGCTTCTACCCGAACAAAGAGCTCGCCGCGCATCTGCTCGGCTATGTCGGGCTCGACAACACGGGACTGGCGGGCATCGAAGCAACCTACGACAATCTAATCAAAGGACACGCGGGCACGGTGCTCATTCAGACCGACGCCAAGCGTCAAGCGTTCAGCCGCGTCGAGCGTCCATCGACGACCGGCGCCGATCTCGACCTGACGATCGACGAATACCTGCAGCACATCGCCGAGCGGGAGCTGCAGACCGGCGTCGAGTACGCCGGCGCGGAAGGCGGCTCGGCGGTCGTCATGGATCCGATCACCGGCGAGATTCTCGCGCTCGCCAACTATCCAACGTTCAACCCGAACGCGTACCGCGACTTCCGCGACGACGACCGACGCAACCGCGCGATTCAGGATTTGTACGAGCCCGGCTCGACCTTCAAGATCGTCACGGCATCGGCCGCGCTGGAACAGAAAATTCTGAAGGCGGGCGATCTGGTCGACACCAATCCAGGTGTCATCCGCTTCGGGCCGCGAGTGATCGACGAGGACAAGCATCACAACTACGGCGTGCTGTCGTTTACCGATGTGATCGTCAGGTCGAGCAACGTCGGTGCGATCAAGGTCGGCCTTCGCGTCGGCGCGCAGCGCATGGGGATTTACGCGCGTCGGTTCGGCTTCGGACGTCCGATGTCCCCGGACTTCCCCTCGGAAAACCCCGGCATTCTCTGGGATCCCGCGCGTCAAACCGACAGCGCGCTGGCATCGATGTCGATGGGATACCAGGTCGCGGTGACGCCGCTGCAGATGGCGACCGCGATCAGCGCGATCGCCAACGGCGGCGAGCTGCTGCAGCCGCGTGTCGTCCGAGCAGTAACACGCGACGGCGTGCGCAAGGCGGTGCCGCGCAAGGTCGTGGCGCGCGCCATCGACCGCGAAACCTCCGCTGACGTGACTGCCATCATGGAAGCGGTCGTGGAGCGCGGGACCGGACGGTCGGCGCAGATTGAGGGCTACACAATCGCCGGAAAGACTGGCACCGCGCAGAAGGTCGAAAACGGCCGCTACTCGTACACCGATTACAACGTGTCGTTTGTCGGCTTTGTGCCGTCGCGCAAGCCCGTGTTCACCATCGTCGTCGTCATCGATTCGCCGCACAAGGTCCCGCCTTACGGCGCTACCGTCGCGGCGCCGATCTTCAGACGCATCGCTGCTGCCGCGCTACAGCAATTCGGCGTGCCGCCGTCGATCAATCCGGCTCCGCCGGTCCTCGCGGTGCATCGCGATGTCGACGACGCTCACGAGCAGCCCGCGTCAACAGCCGGTATCGCGCCCAACATCGTCACGCTTAACGGCGGTGCGCCAGCGAAGGACGCAGTGTTTCCGGATCTCAGAGGCCTGAGCGCGCGTGATGCGCTGCGGATGCTGGCACGTCTGGGCATGACCGCGCGCTTGAACGGCGCGGGCATCGTGCTGCGGCAGGTGCCGGAGCCCGGTTCTCCAATCGACCGTGAAACCGCAGCCACACTGTGGCTGGAACGACAAGTCGCAGCGACGCCATGACTGTTCGGGAATTGCTGCAGGCATTGATGCGGGAGCTGCCGGCGCAGCGGCGGCCCGTCATTCCTGCGGACGTGGCGCTCGATGTGCCGTGCACGGGCGTGGTCTACGACTCGCGCAAGGCAGGACGCGGAACGGTATTTGTTGCACTGCCCGGTCAGAAAGCGGACGGCGCGTCATTTGCGGCGCAGGCGCTGACAGCGGGAGCCGTCGCGGTTGTCGCGGAGCGCCCTGCGCCCGTGCCGGACGAGTCCGCGCCATGGATCGTGGTGGGGAACGCGCGTCTCGCGCTCGCGCATCTGGCGGCGGAATTCTTCGGGCATCCGAGTCGCCAGATGCAAGTCATCGGCATCACGGGCACGAACGGCAAGACGACGACGAGCTATTTGACGCAGGCAATTTTCGAAGCCGCTGGAACCCGCTGCGGTTTGATGGGAACCGTGACGTATCGGATTGGGGATCGCGAAATAGCCGCGACGAGGACGACGCCGGAAGCACCGGAGGTGCAGGGCTTCATGCGTCAGATGGTAGACGCGGGCTGCGGTGCGTGCGTCATGGAAGTGTCTTCGCACGCGCTGGCGATGCACCGCGTCGATGGAACCCGCTTTGCTGCCGCCGTCTTCACGAACCTGACGCGCGACCACCTCGATTTTCATCAGGACATGGAGTCGTACTTTGCCGCCAAGCGGCGGCTGTTCGAAATGCTGCCGGTCGATGCGCCGGCGGTCATCAACGTCGACGATCCGCGCGGCCTGTCGCTGGTCGAAGTCGGAGGTCGTCCCGTGACGTACGCGATCAACCGCGATGCGGACGTCACGCCGGGTCCGCTGACGTTCGGGCTCGACGGTCTCGCGTTCGACGTCCGGATGCCGGAGGGTGTCGCGCGTGTGAAGTCGAAGCTCGTAGGAAAGCCGAACGTCTACAACATCCTGGCGGCGTCGGCGACGGCTGCCGCGCTTCGCATTTCCGTTAAAGCGATCGAGCAGGGACTGCAGAGCCTCTCGGGCGTGCCTGGCCGGTTTGAGGTCGTTTCGGCCGGTGCCGACGACATCACGGTCATCGTCGACTATGCGCACACAGACGACGCGCTTCGTAACCTGCTGGAGACGGCGCGCCCGCTGGCATCGCGACGACTCATCACCGTTTTCGGCGCCGGCGGCGATCGCGACCGCACCAAGCGGCCGTTGATGGGAATGGTCGCCGCGCGTATGAGCGACGTCGTCGTCATCACATCGGACAACCCGCGCAGCGAAGACCCGGCGCGCATCATCGAAGAGGTGAAGCTCGGCGCAGAGCCCGAGGCGCGTCAGGGCAAAGCCGAGGTGACGACCATCGTCGACCGCCGCGAAGCGATTGTTCACGCCGTGGATCACGCGTCGAGCGGTGACATCGTCCTCATTGCCGGCAAAGGGCACGAGACGTATCAGGAGATTGGCGGCCGCACGATGGCCTTTGATGATGTGGCCGTCGCGCGTGAGGCGCTGGGGGCGCGGCGCGAGAAGTCGCGGGTTGGGTGAGCGCGCTTCGTCTGACCGTCGGTTGGCTGGCGGCTGCGGTCGCCGGGCGAATTGTGTCGGGCGATCCGGAGCGGGTGGTCGGCAATATCACGACGGATTCGCGATCGTTGCAAGGGGGTGACTTCTTCATCGCGCTTCGCGGCGCACGGTTCGATGCCCATGCATTCGTGAACGAGGTGCTCGAACGAGGGGCACTAGGAGTTTTGGTTGAAGAGATTCCCGCGCGCGACTTTGCGCCGGACACCGTGGTGATTGCCGCCAACGACACAACACGGGCGCTGCAAGACCTGGCGCACGCGGTGAGGGAAGCGACAGCGACAAAGGTGGTCGCGATTACGGGCAGCGCGGGCAAGACCACGACGAAGGACACGATTGCGGACTTTCTGTCCGCGTCGCACCGCGTCGTGAAGAACAAGGGGAATTTGAACAATCACATCGGCCTGCCGCTGTCGCTGTTGCAGCTGCGCGACAAGCCGGATGTCGCGGTCATGGAACTCGGGATGAATCACGCAGGGGAGATCCGCACGCTGGTCGCGATTGCCGATCCCGACGTCCGCGTCTGGACCAACGTCGGCGATGCGCATATCGGCTTCTTCGCGTCTCCTGATGCGATTGCCGATGCGAAGGCCGAGATTCTCGAAGCTGCAGAGCCGCACGACGTGCTCGTTTGTAACGCAGACGACGGGCGAGTCATGGCGCGCGCGATCCACTTCGCCGGCCGCGTGGTCACCTTCGGTGAGGTCCAGGGTGCGTCCGTGCGCGCAATCGACATCGAAGACCGCGGCGTAAACGGTATGCGCGCGCGTGTGGCGACGCCTGCCGGAGAGCATGTCATCGAGACGCCGCTGCTTGGGCGCGGCAACCTGGCCAACGTCCTCGCTGCCACTGCCGTGGCGCTCGAGTTCGACGTTCCGCTCGATACCATCGCCGCACGGGCAGCGGCGTTACGCCCATCCGATCGCAGGGGCGCGGTACATCGACTCCGTGGCGGCCTCACGCTCATCGACGACTCCTACAATTCGAGTCCGGCCGCGTTGAAGCGCGCGCTCGAGGTGCTGGCGAAGGAAGCCACCGGCGCGCGCAAAGTTGCAGTGCTCGGCGAGATGCTGGAGCTTGGCGCGCACGCCGAAGACAAGCACCGCGAATGCGGCCGCGCCGCCGCTGCTGCCGGCCTCGCCGCACTATTCGCCGTCGGTGGAACGCCAGCACGGGCGCTGGCCGATGAGGCAGTGGCCGCAGGCATGACGGCGTCGCACGTCACCTATTACGAAACAAGCGATGCCGCGGCATCGTCGATCGCCGGGTCACTCCGCGCCGGAGACGTTGTGCTGGTGAAAGGCTCCCGCGGCACGAGGACAGATCTGATCGCCGACCGCATCGCAGAGGAGTTCGCCTGATGCTCCTCTATCTCCTCTACCCGCTACGCACCTACGCGACGGTCTTCAACGTCACCCGTTACATCACGTTCCGGACCGCGGCGGCGAGCCTGACCGCGCTTGCGCTGAGCCTCGCACTCGGCCCGTGGATGATTCGCAAGCTGCGCGATTTTCAGATTGGCCAGGTGATTCGTCAGGAGGGCCCGCAGTCGCATCGCGCCAAGGCGGGAACGCCGACGATGGGCGGACTGCTGATTCTCACGTCAGCGCTCGTGCCGACGCTGCTCTGGGCAAACCTGTCGAACGCGTACGTGTGGATCGCTGTGCTTGCAACCACCGCTTTCGGCGCGGTCGGCTTCACGGACGATTACCTGAAGATCGTCCGCCACTCGCACCATGGCCTGATCCCGCGCTATAAGATGGGCGGGCAGATCGTCGTCGCACTCGCTGTTGGCTTCGCGGTACTGGTGCTATCGCGACAGAACCCGCCGCTCTACAACACGCGTCTGATCTTTCCGTTCTTCAAGAACCTGATTCCGGATCTCGGCTCGTTCTACGTCCTGTTCACAGTTCTCGTGCTCGTCGGCGCCAGCAACGCGGTGAACCTTACCGACGGTCTCGATGGGCTCGCCATCAGCACGTTCGCGGTCTCCGCTGCGGCATTCACTGCCCTTGCCTATGTCACAGGGCACGCGGTGCTCGCGCAGTATCTGTTGCTCGTGCGGTTCGAGCCGGCTGGTGAGCTGACCGTCTTCTGCGGAGCGCTGGTCGGCGCCAGTCTCGGGTTCCTTTGGTACAACTCGTACCCCGCCGACATCTTCATGGGAGACGTTGGATCGCTCGCGCTCGGCGGAGCGCTCGGCACCGTCGCTATCCTGATCAAGCAGGAGCTGCTGCTCCCCATCGTCGGCGGCGTGTTCGTCATCGAAGCGCTGTCCGTCATCATCCAGGTTGCTTCCTTCAAGCTCACAGGTCAGCGCGTGTTCAAGATGGCCCCTATCCATCATCACTTCGAGTTGATCGGATGGAGCGAGCCGAAGGTGATCGCGCGCTTTCTGATCATGGCTGTCATCTTCGCGTTGTTCAGCCTGACGACGCTGAAGCTGCGGTGATGGTGTGGACGCAAATGGCTTCTCGGTGCGTGGACGGCGGGTCGTGGTGGTGGGCGCGGCGCGCAGCGGCATTGCCGCCGCCGAGCTCGCGGCGCGGCGTGGGGCTCGCGTGATGCTGACCGAAACGCGCGACACGTTTGAGGCGGCCGATCGCTTGAGAGCGCAGGGCATCGAATTGGAGCTTGGCGGACACCGAGCGGAAACGCTCGCCGGTGCGGATCTGATCGTCACGAGCCCTGGCGTGCCGACCGAACAGGCGGCGTTCGAGGCGGCACGTGCGAACGGTGTGGAGACAATCGGCGAGCTCGAGTTCGCATCGCGCTGGATCACCGGCCGCCTCATCGCAATTACCGGCACGAAAGGAAAATCGACGACGACAACGTTGATCGGACGAATGCTCGAAGCGGCCGGACAGAAGGTGCTGGTCGGCGGCAACATCGGCACGCCATTGAGCGCGCAGCTGGAGCAATCGACCACGGACGCGATTCATGTCGTCGAAACGAGCAGCTTTCAACTCGAGACGACGACGAGCTTTCATCCGTGGATCGCGGTGTGGCTCAACTTCGCCGATGACCATCTCGATCGCCATCCGACAGTCGAAGCGTACGCGGCGGCGAAGGCTCGGATCTTCGCCAACCAGACGGCGAACGACTGGGCAGTGCTCAACGCGGACGATGCAGCGGTGCTGAAGCATGCCAGCGACGCCGTCGCCCGCCGGGAGCTGTTTTCGCTCGAAGGCGGTCTGGCCGAGGGCGTCGTCATCGAGGGCGACTCCATCGTGCGCCGCACGGCCACGGACGTCGAGCGGTTGATTCCGCTGGCCGCGGTGCAGCTCACCGGACGTCACATGTTGAACAACGTGCTGGCAGCCGCCGCTGCGTCGCACATTGCCGGCGCACGCGCCGCGGCAATGATTGCGGCGCTGCATCGATTCCACGGGCTGCCGCATGTGATGGAGACGGTTGCGGTGGTTCGCGGGGTTCGTTTCGTCAACGACTCGAAAGCAACCAACGTGGAAGCGGCGCTGCGATCGATCGAGAGTTTCGAGCAGCGCGTCGTCGCCATCATCGGCGGACGCTACAAGGGGGGCAACTTCGCCGAGCTCGGCCCGGCGCTGGCGGCGAGCGGCGGTGCTGTCATCGCTATCGGAGAAGCCGCGCCGCTGGTGCGCGAGGCGTTGGCTGGAACGGTGCCGGTGGTGGAGGCGACATCCATGCGCGAAGCGGTGCAGCGCGGCTATGACGCGGCAAAGCCCGACGGCGTCGTGCTGCTCGCGCCCGCGTGTTCGAGCTTCGATTGGTTCCGTGATTACGCGGAACGCGGTGACGTGTTCAAGGAGGAAGTGAATCGGTTGCGAGCGCGGGAGCAGTGAGCTGTCGTCAGTCGGCCCGGGCGAGTGGGAGCCTACCGCTGGGAACGCAGACTACCCCGGTCTGCGAGGTGGGTGTCCCATTCCACGAGCCGTCTGGCGACTGCTGACTGCTGACCGCGATCCTACCGGATCACGGTGCGCGAAACTGCTTCTCGGTGCATAGAGGCCGCGACTGTAGAGGTCCGCTGCTACGACGAGCGGAGGTTCGCTGCTGCGGGGAAGGGATGAAGGGGTTGATTGGCTCGTAAGCTCAAGATCGACAGGGTGTTGTTCACTGCCACGCTGCTGCTGATTTGCGTCAGCGTCGTGATGGTTTACAGCGCTTCGGCGGTTGTCGCCCTCGAGCGCTTCCAGCAACCGTATCTGTTCCTCACCAAGCAGGCGCTCTGGAGCGTCCTGGGCCTCGCGGTACTCGTTGTTGCCATGCGAGTCGACTACCGTACCTACCGCAACGAGGCGTTCATCTGGTGCCTGCTCGGCGTCGTCTTCGTGATGCTTGTGGCGGTGCTGTTCAGCGCGCCGGTCAACGGCACGCGGCGCTGGTTTGGCATCGGAGGCCTCGGGGTGCAGCCCTCGGAGCTGGCGAAGATTGCCTGCGTCTTCTTCACCGCCCTGATGCTCGAGCGGCGGATGCACCGCATCGACGATCTGTCCTACTCGCTGATGCCGATCGGCCTCATCATCGGCCTGGTCGTTGCGCTCATCCTCCTGCAGCCCGACTTCGGCACGTCGATCTCGCTCGCGCTCGTGGTGGCTGTCATGGTCTTTGCCGCCGGCCTGCACTATCGCTACTTCGTCGGCCTCGCACTTGTCGCACTCCCCGCGATCTATCTGGTGCTCGTCGCCGCGCCGTATCGGCGCCGCCGCCTCCTCGCGTTCTGGGACCCCTGGGCGGATCCGCTCGGCGACGGGTTTCAGATCATTCAGTCCTTGGTGGCTGTGGGCACCGGCGGCGTATTCGGCCGCGGGCTGATGGGCGGCGTACAGAAGCTGTTCTATCTGCCGGAGCCGCACACGGATTTCATCTACGCGGTGATCGGCGAGGAGCTCGGGCTGATCGGGGCGACCGCCATCCTTCTCTGCTTCTGCGTGATCGCATGGCGGGGACTGCGCATCGCCGCGCGCGCGGAAGACACCTTCGGCTCGTTCGTTGCGCTTGGGTTGACGACGATGATTGCGGCGCAGGCGTTTGTGAACATCAGCGTCGTGCTCGGGTTGATGCCGACGAAGGGCATCCCGCTTCCGCTCGTCAGCTTCGGAGGGTCATCGCTGCTGATCAATCTGCTCGGCATGGGAGTGCTGTTGAACATTTCGCAGCATGAGACGAACGAGGCATGAGGTGGTGCGAGGGGGCGAGAGTGCGATGGTGCGAGGGTGCGTCCGAAGGTGCGATGGTGCGATGGTTCGGTCCGTCGCCGGCGTGCGTTGTTGCAACCTTCGCACCGCGCACCTTCGGACGCACCCTCGCACCGCCGCACCATCGCACCATCGCACCGGCGGATCATGAGCCTGTCGGTGCTCATTGCGGGAGGCGGAACGGGCGGGCATCTATATCCGGGCATTGCGGTGGCGCGCGAAATAGTCGCCCGTGTGCCCGGCGCGCAGGTCGCATTCGTCGGCACGGCTGCGGGGATCGAATCACGCGTCGTCCCGCGCGAGGGGTTTGCGCTGGACACGATTCACAGTGCGGGACTGAAGGGCAAGTCGGTCGCATCGCTCGCGCGCGGCGTCGGATTGCTGCCGATGAGCGCCATCGATGCGTGGCGTGTGCTTTCACGGCGGCGGCCGTCGATCGTGATCGGCGTCGGTGGATACAGCTCGGGGCCGGTCGTGCTGTTGGCGGCGCTGCGCGGCATCCCCACGCTGTTGATGGAGCAGAACGCGATGCCGGGCGTCACCAATCGCCTGCTCGCGCGCTTCGTGAAAGCGGCGGCGGTGACCTACGACGAGAGTGCGCGATTCTTTGCGGGACGGGCGTTTCTGGCAGGCAATCCGGTGCGGCCGGAGTTTCTCGGAGGGGGGCATGACGAACACGGTTTGCCGCACGAGGGGCAGCGTGCGGCTCGGGTCCTAGTCTTTGGCGGCTCTCAGGGCGCGCACGCAATCAACATGGCCATGGTGGAGGCAGCGCCGCGGCTGGCTGCCGCCGCACCAGGTCTGGCGATTACGCATCAAACGGGGGAACGCGATCTGGAAATGGTCAGGGACGGCTACCGCCGCGCAGGACTGCAGGCTCGGGTCGAACCGTTTCTGTACGCGATGGACCGCGAGATGAAGGAAGCGGATCTGATCGTCAGCCGCGCCGGTGCCACGACGCTCGCGGAGCTGACGGCATCGGGGCGGCCGTCGATTCTCATCCCGCTGCCGACGGCCACCGACGATCACCAGCGCAGGAATGCGGAGGCGCTCGTCGCAAACGCGGCGGCGCGGATGATCGAGCAGCGCTCGCTCACGGGCGAACTGCTCGCGACGGAGATCGTAACGCTGGCGGGCAACGCGCAAGAACGCGCGGCGATGAGTGCGGCGGCGCGGCGGATGGCGAAGCCGGACGCGGCGAGGGTGATTGTCGATCGGGTGCTCCAGCTTGCTCGGGAGCACTAGGCGGATTCACTTCGTCGGCATCGGCGGCATCGGCATGAGCGGAATCGCCGAGCTGCTGGCGAACCTGGGTTTCGACGTCAGCGGGTCCGACGTGAAGCGCTCGGCGGTTGCGACACGGCTCGAGAAGAAGTTCGGCATCCGGGTGCACGAGGGGCATCGGCCGGAAAACATCGGCGAGGCGCAGGTGGTGGTCTTTTCTTCGGCGGTGAAAGCGACGAACCCGGAGATTGTCGAGGCGCGGCGCCGCGGCATCCCGGTGATCCCGCGCGCCGAGATGCTGGCGGAGCTGATGCGGCTGCGGTTTTCCATCGCGGTCGCCGGCTCTCACGGCAAGACGACGACGACGTCGATGATTGCAGTGGTGCTCGAACGCGCGGGCGTGGATCCGACGGCCGTTATCGGCGGACGATTGAGCGCCTTCGGCAGCAACGCGCGACTGGGGCGCGGCGAGTACCTGGTCGCGGAAGCGGATGAAAGCGATCGCTCGTTTCTGGTGCTCTACCCGACGATTGCGGTGCTGACGAACATCGACCACGAACACATGGAGAGCTACGGGAGTTTCGAGGAGTTGCAACAAGCCTTCGTCGACTTTGCGAACAAAGTGCCGTTCTACGGAACGGTCGTGGCCTGTGCCGATGATGCCGCGGTCGCCTCGGTGCTCCCGCGCGTCAATCGTCCCCTCGTCACGTATGGGCTGGAGGGACGGGAAAGGCGCCTGAGACTGGAAGGGCGCGAGGGGCTCGAGCGGCAGGAAGGGGAGCGGCGCAAGGGGGTTCACATCGCGGCCAGCGACGTGGAGATCGGCCCGTTCGGCGGCAAATGCATCGTGTATGTCAGCGACCGCGATCGGCGTGACCGCCTCGGCGAGCTTCGGCTGGCAACTCCGGGACGGCACAACCTGCAGAACGCACTCGCTGCCGTGGCTGTGGCGGATCGGCTTGGAATTCCGTTCGCACAGGTCGCTGCGGCGCTCGCGGATTTTCATGGCGCCGAGCGGCGCTTCGAGCGCCACGGCGAAACGGACGGCGTTCTCGTCATTGACGATTACGGTCACCACCCGACGGAAATCGCCGCGGTGCTCGCCGCCGCGCGCGCGACACTCGGCCGACGCCTCGTCGTCGCGTTTCAACCCCACCGCTACACGCGCACGCAGCAGTTGATGGACGCGTTTGGTCCGGCGCTGCGTGAAGCGGACGAGATCGTCTTGACCGACATCTACGCCGCAAGCGAGGAGCCGCTCGCCGGCGTCACCATCGATGCGCTTGCCAACGCAGTGCGCAGCGGATCGGGGCGGCCGGTGCACGTCGCGCCGCAGCTCGACGAGGTGATTCCGGCGCTGCTGAAGATTGTCCGGCGTGGTGATGCGGTCATCACGCTCGGCGCCGGCTCGATCGGAACGCTGCCCGCGCAGCTCGTCGAGGCGTTGAAGCAGCGGGAGGGAGCACGCTGATGCCCGTATCAGCACCAGCGGATCGTCGTTTCCGCCGTGCACACGTCACGCCGGCGCGACGAACGCGTCTGCTCGGCCGCGGTTTTTCGTGGTGGAGGATCGGCCGCGCGGCGCTGGTGCTGGCGCTGGGGTTGTATATCGGCTCCCGAGTGGTGCGAGACGTCGTGAATGCCGAGGCGCTGACCATCACCCGCATCACGGTGGATGGCAATTCCCGGCTCTCGAAAGGCGAGGTCGTGGCGCTGCTCGACGGTATTCGCGGCAGGAACATGTTGACGCTGGACATCGAGTCGTGGCGCCAGAAGCTGCTCGCCTCGCCGTGGGTGGCGGACGCCGCCATCCGCCGCGTGCTTCCCGGAACCGTGAACGTCGTGATCTCAGAGCGGCAGCCGATGGGAATCGGCCGTATCAACGACGACCTGTACCTCATCGACGACCGCGGCGGCATCATCGACCAGTACGGACCCAACTATGCCGACTTCGATCTGCCGGTGATCGACGGACTCGCTGCCGCGCCGCGCGACAACGGATTGCTCATCGACGAAGCGCGCGCCGCGCTCGCTGCCCGCGTGCTGGCCGCGCTGCAGATCAAACCGTCGCTCGGCAGGCGTGTCTCAGAGATCGACGTCAGCGACGTGCATGACGCGGTGCTGATTCTCAAGGGCGATACTGCGCTCGTGCGCGTCGGCTCCGAACAATTCGCAGAACGGCTGCAGTCGTACCTCGATCTGGCGCCGGCGCTGCGCGCGCGCGTCGCAGCGATCGATTACGTGGACCTGCGATTTGACGAGCGCGTCTACGTCAGACCCGTAGCAGGGCGGGCGGGTCCTGTTGGATCCGCCAAGCCCACCAGGCGAGGGGGGAACTAATTGGCGCGAAGAGAACGCTATCTCGTTGGCCTTGACGTCGGCACCTCACGCGTCACCGCCGTCGTCGGCGAGAGCATGGACGACGGCACGCTCGATATCGTCGGCATCGGTGTAGCCGAGTCGCGCGGGATCAAGCGCGGCGTGGTCGTCAACGTCGATGCCGCGGTCGACTCGATCAAGAAGGCCATTGAAGAAGCGGAGCTGATGGCGGGGGTTGAGATCGACTCGGTCCATCTTGCGCTGTCCGGTCCGCACATCAAGGGCTTCAACAGCCGCGGCGTGATTGCCGTCGCCGGAAAAAACCGGGAGATCACGCGAGATGATGTGCGGCGCGCGATTGATGCGGCGAAGGCCGTGGCGCTGCCGACGGGCCGCGAGATCCTGCACGTGCTGCCGCAGGACTTCGTCGTCGACGAGCAGGACGGGATTGGCGCACCCGTCGGCATGACGGGCGCGCGGCTGGAAGTGAACGTCCACATCGTGACCGGCGCCGTTTCGTCGACGCAGAACCTGATCGCCTGTGTAAACCGGGCTGGCGTCACGGTCGCCGACACGGTGATCGAGCAGCTCGCCGCGTCAGAGTCGGTGCTGGCGCAGGACGAAAAGGAGCTCGGCGTCGCGCTCGTCGATATCGGCGGCGGCACCGCCGACCTCGCCATCTTCGAGCGCGGCAGCCTGTGGCATACCGGCGTGGTGGCGGTCGGCGGCGACCACTTCACCAACGACATCGCCGTCGGCCTGCGCACGCCGATTCCCGACGCGGAGAAGGTCAAACGGAAGGGCGGCTGCGCGCTGTCGTCGATGGTCGACGAAGATGACACCATCGAAGTGGCGAGCGTCGGCGGACGGAAGCCGCGGCTGATGGCGCGGCGCATCCTCTCGGAGATTCTGCAGCCGCGAGCCGAAGAGATCTTCCATCTCGTGTGGGACGAGATTCGCCGCGCCGGCTACGAGAAGTCACTCAACTCCGGCATCGTGCTCACCGGCGGCGGAGCGATTCTCGAGGGGATGCCGGAGATCGCCGAACAGATTTTCGACCTTCCGATTCGACGCGGCGCGCCGACCGAGGTAGGTGGTCTCGCCGACCACGTGAACAGTCCGACGTTTGCGACGCCTGTCGGGCTGGTTCTCTACGCACATCGCAATCGTGAACCGGAGCCGGTGCGCGCCGGTGCCGGAGCGTTTGTCCGCATGGCGGGCAAGCTGCGCGGGATATTCAAGGAATTCTTCTGATTTGGCGGGTCCGAAAGGATCCGCCTTGCAGGGACCTGGTTAACAGGAGGCGACATGAAAAAATCCGAAGGGCGCGAGGCACAGGAACTCCGGCTGACGCTCGACCCGGCCGCACGACGCGGCGCGAAGATCAAAGTCATTGGTGTCGGCGGCGGCGGCAGCAACGCCGTGAACCGCATGGTGGAGGTCGGCCTCGGCGGCGTCGAGTTCATCGTCGCCAATACCGACGCGCAGGCGCTCGATCACAGCAAGGCGGCGATCAAGCTGCAGCTGGGGCAGAAGCTGACGAAGGGGCTCGGCGCCGGCGCGGACCCGAACATCGGACGGCAGGCAGCGCTCGAGGACACCGACATGATCATCCAGGCCCTGTCGGGTGCGGACATGATCTTCGTCACCACTGGCCTGGGTGGTGGGACCGGCACCGGAGCGGCGCCCGTGATCGCCAGCCTCGCGTGCGAGCTTGGCGCGCTGACCATCGGTGTGGTTACAAAGCCGTTCAAGTTCGAAGGCAAGAAGCGGGCGCAGCACGCGGACTTGGGACTCGAAGCGCTGCGCGAATGTGTCGACAGCATCATCACCATTCCCAACGAGCGGCTGCTGGCGGTCGTCGATCGGCGCACGACGATGGGTGAGGCGTTCGCGATGGCAGACGATGTGCTGCGACAGGCCATCCAGGGCATCTCGGATCTGATTCTCGTGCCCGGGATGATCAACCTCGACTTCGCCGACGTGAAGACGATCATGTCGGGAATGGGCGTGGCGATGATGGGTACGGGCGTCGGCGAAGGAGACGGACGCTCCATGCAGGCGGCACAACGTGCGGTCTCGAGCCCGCTGCTGGAGGACAGCTCCATGAACGGCGCACGCGGCGTGATCATCAACATCACCGGCGGGCCCGACATGTCGTTGATGGAAGTCAACGAAGCGTCGTGCGTCATTCAGGAAGCAGCGCACGACGAGGCGAACATCATTTTCGGCGCGGTGATCGATCCGAATCTGAATGGCAAGGTGAAGATTACGGTGATCGCAACCGGATTCGATCGCACCGACGCGGCGCGGCGGGCTCCGGCGGCGGCAGTGCCAACGCCTACGGACCTGACGAGCTACACGGCGCACATCGCGCGCGCCGCAGAGGCGGTTGCGGCTGAGCCGCTACCGGTAGCGCAGCCCGCAGCCTTCACAGCCGCCGAACTGACAGGACGCGAGGCCCAGCGCGACATCATGATGCGCGACGTCGCCCCGCCAGCATTCACGGTGACGCGCCGGCCGGCGTTGGAGCTGACGCTGCCTCTGAGTGCCGCAGGTGATGCGGCAAGGGCCATGGCGCCGGGCTCGGAGGACAACGGGTTCGACCTGTCGTCGCCGCTGGATATCCCCGCATTTCTGCGACGACAAAACTAGCGCGCGGGCTGCGGGAACCGTACACTGAAGGGCCGGCCAACGCCGGCCTTTATACGATTCCCCATGAAGAACTGGCAGCAGCGTGATCGTGCCCGCGAGATCCTGTCGAAGGAGGTGGGCTACGTGTCGAAGCCCCACGGCGGACGGCTTCGCGTCGCGCTGGCTTTCCCCAACACCTACTTCGTCGGCATGTCGAATCTCGGCTTTCAGACCGTCTACAAGTTGTTCAACGCCGAAGACGACATTGTCTGCGAGCGGGTCTTCCTGCCGCCGAAGACGGAACTCGCCGCGCAGCTTGCCGGCGGTGCGCCGCTCGTCACCATCGAGTCGCAGACGCCGGTCAACGATTTCGACATCTTTGCATTTTCCGTTTCGTTCGAGTGGGACTACACGAACGTGGTCTCGCTGCTGAAGCTCGCCGGCCTGAAGCCGCGCGCCGCGGATCGCACGCCACGCGATCCACTTGTAATGATCGGCGGAGCGGTGACGTTCGTGAATCCCGAGCCGTTGGCGCCGTTCGCCGATGTGATCGCCGCCGGCGAAGGCGAAGCGCTCATTCCGCCGCTGCTGGCGGCGTTCAAGACCGCCACCGATCGCGACGATCTGCTTCGCCGCCTCGCCGTGGAGCGTGGCTTTTACATTCCGACCTTCTACGACGTCAGGCTTCGCGACGATGGGACGATCGAGGCGTTTGTGCCGAGGCCCGAAACCGGCGCGCCGCCGATGGTGAAGAAGGCGGCGTTGAAGACGACCGAAGCCGTGGATCCGCCGGCGAGTACCGTTTTCACACCGGATACGGAGCTTGGGTCGCGCTTCCTCGTCGAAGTGGTGCGTGGCTGCGCAAACCTCTGTCGCTTCTGCTGGGCGGGTTACAACTATCTCCCCGTGCGAGCGTTTCCGAAGGATCGGATTCTCGAGCTCGCCAGGAAGGCGAGGCCGTACTCGGACCGCGCGGGTCTGGTGTCAATTGCGCTCTGCGATCATCCGGAGATCGAGGAGATCCTCACGAGCTTGGTCGACATGGGCTATTCGATCAGCCCGGCATCGCTGCGTTTGGACGATCTGACGCCGACCATTCTGTCGCTGCTTCGCAGGAGCGGTGAAAAGACAATCACGATCGCGCCGGAGACCGGGTCCGACCGGCTGCGCCGCGTCATCAACAAGACCGTCACGAACGAAGAAATCCTTACCGCAGCCAACATGATTTTCGAGAGCGGGTTCGAGAACCTGAAGCTCTATTTCATGATTGGCCTGCCGACGGAGTGCGATGCGGACTTGATCGCCATTCGCGACATGACGCTGCAGCTGCGCGAGATCATGCTCCGCCATCAGCGCGGACGCGGGCATCTCGGCCGCATCATCGGCAGCGTCAACCCGCTGGTGCCGAAACCTGGCACTGCGTATCAGTGGCTGCCGATGGAGGACGATCGCTCGATCGACCGCAAGATCAAGCGGGTGCGAAGCCTGATAGCGGGCATCGACAACGTTTACTTCAACATCAAATCCGAGCGTCACTCGTTCTACCAGGCGTTGCTGTCGCTCGGCGATCGGCGCGTGGCGGCGGCGATCGAGGCTGCGGAGCGCAACGGCGGCAACTGGCGCGCCGCTGTAGTTGAAGCTGACGTGGATGCCGACTTCTACGTGTTCCGGGACCGCTCCGCCGATCCGGTCCTGCCGTGGGACATCATCGACGGTGGTCTGAGGGATCACTTCTTCCGCTCCGAGTTCGACAAATCCCTTCGCGAAGAATGGACGCTGCCGCCGAAACGGCAGAAGGAAAACGCACGGCTGCTGCCCGTTCTTCAGTAGCGCCGACGCTGGCCGCCGCGGTGGGGAGCGCGGCGCTCGTCGTTCTTGTCATCGTCACGATTACCGGCGGCTTCACGGTTGATGCCGGTCCTCTGCATGTGTCGGCGCATAACTGGCGCCCTCCGCTCCTCGTCGCGTTGCTGGCGTGCATCGCCGGCATCGCGTGCGGCCGTGCCGCATTCGCCGCTGCCGCGGCCGAATCGTGGTCGTTTATCGACAGGCATGCCTTCGCCGTCGCCCTCGTCATTGCAGCCGCCGCAGCGGGTGTGGGCATCGCCTACGGCACGCTGTCGGCGTCGAGCTCCGACGCGTCGGGGTACGTCAGCGAATCGCGGCTACTTGTGTCGGGACGGCTCGACGATGAGGAACCGATCGCACGCCTCGTCGCCTGGCCAAACGCGACGTGGGCCTTTGCGCCGCTCGGATATCGCCCAGGCAGGGAGCGGGGCGAGCTCGTACCTACGTATCCTGCAGGTTTGCCGCTGGTGCTGGCGGCGGCGCGGCTCGTCGGCGGTGAGCTCGCCGTATTTCTGGTCGTCCCCTTCCTCGGTGCGGCTGCCGTGCTTGCCACCTACGGCATCGGGGCGCGTCTCCAGTCGCGCACCGCAGGGATTGCCGCTGCTCTTTTTCTTGCCACGAGCCCGATCGCTCTGTTTCAGATCGTTCAGCCGATGAGCGATGTTGCAGTCACCGCATGGTGGGCGCTCGCACTCGTGTTGGCGCTGTCGCCCGTGCGAAGCGGGCCCATCGCTGCGGGCGCGGCCTCGGGTCTCGCCGTTCTCACGCGTCCCAACCTGCTGCCGTTCGCGTTGGTCATCGCGCTCGCTGTCAGCAACTATCCTCGCGGTCATCGGGAACGCAGACGTCGGCTCGATCGGCTAAAAGGCTTTGCCGCCGGAATGCTTCCTGCGGTTGGCGCGCAGTTCCTGATGCAGTGGCGCCTCTACGGCAGTCCCTTTACCTCGGGCTACGGCTCCGCTGGAGAGCTGTACGCATTCAGCAGCATCCTGCCGAATGCCATCGGTTACGCCCGCCGCCTGGTGCACGGCGAAGGCCCGGCAATCGCTGCCGGGCTGATGGCCATCACCATCCTCGCGCTCGCGCGACGACGAGCTGACATACCACCACTGAAACGGTTGATGGTGCTTGCGACGACAGCGTTCGTGGTTGTCCTCGTGTCGTACTTGCCGTATGCCGTGTTGGCCGAATGGTCATATCTTCGATTCCTGCTGCCCGCCTTTCCGTTGGTCTTCGTACTGATCGGCGCGCTCATGACCGGCGCGTTGCTGAAGCTGCCGGCGCCGATTCGCGTGGTTGTGTGGTTGACGGCACTTGCGGCAGTCGCATCCGTGAACGTCCTGCGCGCGCAGGACGAGCAGGCGTTTGCCATGTACCGCTACGAATCCCGTTACCGTCTCGCCGGTCTTTACCTGGCGTCCGCGGTGCCCGATAACACCGTAATCGTGACATCGCAGGAAAGCGGCAGCGCACGTTACTACACGAAGCTGCCGATCCTTCGCTGGGATCAGCTCGACGTCGACCTCGACACGGCCGTCGCCGCCCTCCGCGCGACGCGGCGCCATCCCGTCCTGCTCATCGAGGACTGGGAAGCGCCGCAAATCGCGAAGAAGCATCCGCGCTCGATCAACGCGCGGCTCGATTGGCAGCCGCGCAGCGAATTCGGCGACGAAACGCGCGTGTTCCTCTACGATCCGGCAGACCGGGGTGCGCACCGTTCCTGGCCGGTGGACCGCGTCCATTGAACGCTACGATGCGACGGCCGCCTTTTCCTCGTACTCGGCGTAGGCCTCGAGAATCATCTCGCGCATACGGTCCTGTGACGTGGCGTCACCCGCTGTCGGCCGCAGCAGGGCGAAGCTGCGGCGTTCGCCGTTGACGGAGTAGCTTCGCGACGGAAACGTGACGTTGCGGCCGCCGCCGCTCCGCCGCTCCCATACCGTAAAGCCAATCAGCTTCAGGCCCTCGAGCACCCCTTCGGTGAAATGCAGTTCAGCCTCGGCGAGCTTGCCGGGCAACGCGTTCTTCTCTGTTGGCGAGATGATTTTGACGACCACGGCGTCCTCCACGGGTCGCGCCGCTTCGCGACGGACCCGACAATGCGGTGCTGGGCGGACCGCATTAGCGGTGCGCTGGCGCAACTTCACATGGCAAAGACCGCGCCCAATGGTCGCGGGATCAACTGTCGGCGGAACTCTCTCAGCGCGTAAGCGTTACCAATCGGGCACGTCAGTTGTGCCGCGATGCACGCTCGGAAACGTGGTAACTCGAGTTGCCACGCCGTTCAACGAGCGCGGATAACGCCGGCAATGCGTCCGGCCTTCTCCCTTTCCGCGCGGTACGAGGTAAGCAGTTCGAGATGCATCGCGGTGCACAGGCCGCTGACGTGGATGTTGTCCTCGCGTACACCCGCAAGAATCAGCTGATCGCGGTTGGCGCCGACGACATCAAGCCGCATCTTCTGCTCCCGTGGTGTCAGGAACCACCGATCGATTAGATAGCGTGCATGTCCGGCGGCGGCAAACGCGTCGACCAGATCGGAACCGACCTCGTAGCAGCAGGAGCCAATGGCCGGGCCGATGGCAACGACGAGATCCGCGGGAATGCTGCCGAATTCCCGCGCCATCGCGTCGATCGCGGCGACAGCCGCACGAGCGGCCGTTCCGCGCCACCCGGCATGAACCGCACCGACGGCACCGGTCGTGCGATCGGCGATGAGCATCGGCACGCAATCCGCGGCTCTTACGACCAGCGCCACATCCGCTCGGTTCGATACCAGCGCGTCGGCGTTCGGGCGTTCGCGCGGCAGGTGCTCGCGAACCACGACGACGTCTCGCCCATGAACCTGATTCAGCGACACGACACGATCCGCCGGAACGCCGACGGCAGCCGCAAGCGCCTGCCACGCCGCGGGCGCGGGTAACTCCAGTTGCCGCGTTGTAAACAGATGTTGCGCGATCGGGTCGAGTGCACGGCAGCGGAGCGCAGGACCCCACGATTCATCCGTCCAGTAGAAGCTCGCGGGTACCTCAGGGCGCGTCATGTAGGATCCGAAGACGAATGGAAATTATAGGTGTCGGCCTTGACGCGACTGAAATTGCGCGCATCGCCGAAATGATCGAACGCTACGGCGAGCGCTTCATCCGCCGCGTGTTCACCGAAGGCGAGATCGCCTACTGCCGGCGCAAGCGCGACTTCGCGTCGTCGTTTGCGGCGCGCTTTGCGGCAAAGGAAGCGGCAATGAAGGCGCTCGGCACCGGGCACTCACGCGGCGTTTTCTGGACGGGCATCGAGGTCGTGCGCCGGCACGGTCCGCCGCGTCTCGCCTTTCATGGCGGCGCCGCTGAGCGCTTTCGGTCGATGGGTGGCACCAGCTCGTTACTGACGCTCACGCATTCGCGCGATCTGGCAATCGCGCATGTGATGCTGACGCGCGATTAATAAGTATAGAAACCGCGCTTGGTTTTACGCCCGTGGTACCCCGCCAGCACCATCCGCTTCAGCAGCGGCGGCGGCGCGAACCGCTGCTCGCGAAACTCCTCGAACATGATGTTCGCGATGTAATACGTCGTGTCGAGACCAACGAAATCCAGCAGCGTGAACGGCCCCATCGGATAACCGCAACCGAGCTTCATCCCTTTGTCGATGTCCTCGATCGTGCCCAGACCGCGTTCGTACTCGCGAATCGCATCGAGCAGGTACGGCACCAGCAGCCGGTTGACGATGAAGCCGGGGCGGTCGGGCGCGGCGATCGGCTCTTTCCCCAGCGAGGCCGCAAATTCGGTCAGCGTGCTGTTCGTTTCGTCGCTCGTCGTCAGCGCACGAATCACCTCGACGAGCTTCATCAGCGGCACAGGATTGAAGAAGTGCAGGCCGCCGAAGCGATCCGGCCGCTTCGTCGCCGCGGCGAGTTCCGTGATGCAGAGCGATGACGTGTTCGACGCGATGATCGCCTCCGGCCGAACGGCCGCCTCCACGGCATCGTAAATCGCGCGCTTCTCGTCGAGATTTTCGACGATGGCTTCGATAATGACGTCGCAGTCCTTCAGATCGGAAGTGTTGGTCGTGCCGGTCAGGTTGCCGAGAGTCGTGTGTTGCGCGTCTTCAGTGACTTTGCCTTTGGCGACACCGTCTGCCAGGAACTTCCGGATACGATTCATGCCGGCTTGCAGCGCGGTGTCGTTCACCTCGCGCACGATTGTTTTGTAGCCGGCGGCGGCCGCGACCTGCGCGATGCCAGATCCCATCAAGCCGCAGCCGAGCACGCCGACAGTCCGAATCGCTGCCATCTAAACCGTCTCCACGAGAGCGGCGATCCCCTGCCCTCCGCCGATACACGCAGCCGCGATGCCCCGGTTGGCGCGACGCCGCCGCAACTCGAGCGTCAGCGTCAGCAGGATGCGCGCGCCGGTCGCGCCGAGCGGGTGGCCGAGCGCAATCGCGCCTCCATTGACGTTGACCTTCCCACGATCGAGAGCAAGTTCTTTTTCGACGGCGAGATATTGCGCTGCGAAAGCCTCGTTGATTTCGAAGAGGTCAATGTCCTCGAGCGCCAGGTTATTCTTCTCGAGCAGTTTGCGAATCGCGGGTGCCGGTCCCATGCCCATGATGCTCGGGTCGACGCCGACCGTCGCCCACCCGACCAGGCGCGCAATGGGCTTCAACCCGCGCGCTTTCACGCCCGTGTCCGACGCGAGAATCACCGCCGCGCCGCCATCGACGATGCCGCTCGCGTTGCCCGCAGTGACGGTGCCTTCCTTGGAGAATGCGGTCGGCAGCTTGGCAAGCGCCTCTAACGTGGTTTCCGGTCGCATGTGGTCGTCGCGATCCACAATCGTCGTGCCCTTCCGCGTCTTGATTTCAACGGGTACGACTTCGTCCGCGAATCGCCCCTGGTTCCACGCATCGTCGGCGCACTTCTGACTGCGGATCGCATAGCGATCCTGCTCTTCTCGCGAGATCTCATAGTTGCGAGCGCATTTCTCGGCGGTCTCCGCCATGAACATGCCGCACATCGTGTCGCGTAGTCCTTCGTAGAGCGAGTCTTCGAGTGCTCCTTGTCCCAACTTGAGGCCTGACCGCAGTCCGCGGATCACATGCGGCGCCTGACTCATGTTCTCGATGCCGCCGGTGAGCACGATATCGGCTTCGCCCGTCAGGACGTGGTACGCGCCGCTGACTGCGGCTTGGATGCCCGAGCCGCACAGCCGGTTGACCGTGAGCGCCGGCACCTCGATCGGGACGCATGCTTTCAGCCCGACGTGCCGCGCGCCATAGATCGCATCAGAACTTGTCTGCAGCACGTTGCCGAAGACGACGTGATCGACCCACTCTGGTTTCACGCCGGTCTTCTCAAATGCGCCGCGGGCGGCGATGGCGCCCAGCTCAATCGCCGACACGTCCTTCAGCGCGCCTACGTACTCGGTCATCGGCGTCCGCGCGCCGCCAAGAATGAAAACGTCAGTCATTGCAACTTGTCTCGTAATACGCGCCGCAGGATCTTCCCTGAGGGCGTGCGTGGGATGACATCGGTCAGATGCCACTTCCGAATCATCTTGTATCCGGCGAGCCGATTCGAGAAGTAGTCGCTCAGCGCCGCTTCGTCCAGCGTACAACCCTTTCGCGGTACGACGAAAGCGTTTGGCACCTCGCCAGCGTCCATATCCGGAACGCCGACGACCGCGCAGTCGACGATGTCGGGGTGTTCCAGCAGCGTAGCCTCCAGCTCGGCAGGCGCCACGCTGAACGCGCGACATTTGATCATCTCTTTCTTGCGGTCGACGAGATAGGTGTAGCCGTCGTTGTCAACGGATCCGATGTCGCCGGTATGCAGCCAACCGTTGCGCAGCGCACGTGCGCTCTCCTCCGGCGCATTCCAATAGCCCTGCATTACCTGCGGTCCGCGAATCGTGATCTCTCCCGTTTCGCCCGGCGGCAGCACGCGCTCACCGGTTTCGAGATCGACGACTCGCTGCTCGGTGTCTGCCATAACGACACCGACGCTCTCGAGCTTGATGCGATCGGGTTCGAGCGGCGAATGATGTGATGCGGGTCCGGTCTCGGTGAGTCCGTAGGCCTGAATGACGGGAAAGCCAAGCCGCTCCTGTACGCGACGTGCGACGTCTGGCGCCAACGGCGCCGCGGCAGAGAGCGCATAGCGGATGTTGCTGAACTGCGATCGAGCGAGGCCCGGCGCGTTTGCCAGTGCCAGCAGCACCGGCGGCACCAGATGGAGCACGGTGGCGTGATGCTGCTGCACAATTGTCAGCAGCATCTCCAGGTCGAAGCGCTCCATCAGAACCTGATGCGCACCGCTGCCGAGCGCTGTGTTCATCAGCATCACGCCGTAGATGTGCGACAGCGGCAGAAAGATCGGATACGCGTCGTCTGGTCCGATGCCGCTCGCATCCCGATACTGCAGCTGGTTGTAGGTGAGGATGCGGTGCGTCAGCATCACGCCCTTCGGCAACCCTGTCGTGCCGCTCGAGTAGGGAAGGGCGGCGAGCTGGCTTTGATCGACTTTGACGCCCGGGTCGGTCGCGCTTCCGGAGTCCATCACCTCGTCATAGTCGATCGCGCCGTCGCGCACATCGCTGGTGCTGCTGCCAACAACGACCACGCGCGCGAGGGTTGGCGTCTGCGCTCGACACGCATTCACGACCGGCAGGAGGCTGGCGTGCGTCACGATCAGCTTCGCTCCAGAGTCGTTCACCTGATAGGCGATCTCGCGCTCGCGGTACGACGGATTCATCGGACATGCGATCGCGCCCAGCTTGCTGGCCGCGTAGAACGCCAGCTCGTAGTGCGCACAGTTGGGCAGGTACAACGCCATGCGATCGCCGGTCGCGAGGTCAAGCCGCGCAAGACCGTTGGCGAGACGGTTTGACTGGCTATCGAACTCGGCGAACGTGATCGCCTGGTCCCTCGACGTGATTGCCGTCTTGTCCGGAAAGCGCTCGACAGTTGCGCGCATCACCTCGTGCAGCGGTCCGGTGGGATAGGTCAGGCGCGTCATGGGTGTGGAAGTCTACAATGCCGTGCGTGGTCCCTCGAGTCATGACTCGCAGCGCGTGGCGCATGATCCTGCTCGCCAGCCTCGGCGGCACGCTCGAGTACTACGACTTCGTGATCTTCGGCATCTTCGCGCCGCAGATCGGCCGCGCGGTGTTTCCGAGCCAGGATCCGCTGGTCTCGCTGATGGTGACCTTCACGACGTTCGCCATCGGCTATCTCGCTCGGCCAATCGGGGGCCTGGTGCTGGGGCGTCTCGGCGACAAGTTCGGCCGCCGCGGCGTTTTCCTCGCCTCCATCTTCGTCACATCCGCAGCTACACTCGGCATCGGCCTCGTGCCGACCTACGCCCAATGGGGCGTTGCGGCCAGCGCCATCGTCGTATTTCTGCGCCTGACACAGGGCTTCTGTCTCGGCGGGGAGTTACCCGGCGCCATTACTTACGTCGTCGAATCGGCGGCGCCGATCGCGCCGTTTGTCTGCAGCGTGGTTTTTGGCTTCGTCACGCTCGGCGTCGCGCTCGGAACAACGATTGCGCTGATTGTCGGCAACGTACTGACCTCGGCGGACGCCGCTGTGTACGGGTGGCGCATCGCCTTCGTCGTTGGTGGACTTCTCGGGCTTGCCAGCTTCTGGCTGCGGCGATCGTTCGAGGAATCGCCCGAGTTTGCGGAACTGAAGCGGCTCGCGGCGGCATCAAAGGAGCCGATCGGCGAGCTGCTGCGCACGCATCCGCGGCACATTCTGATCGGCATCGCCGCACAAGCGGTCACCGCCGTGTTCGCGGGCCTGTTCTTCGCCTACATGCCCGCGTATCTCACGGCGGTCACCAAGTACGACCAGGCGACTGCGACCTTTGCGCAGACCTACGGCGTCGTGCTGCATGCAACACTGATCGTCGGCGTCGGATGGCTCGCCGACTACTATCCGCCGCACCTGCTGCTGCGGATCGGCGCAATCGTGCTGGCGCTCGGCGCGTATCCCTTTTACGCGGCACTCAGTGGGCACAGCATCAACATCATCATACTGATGACGATTGCCGCATTCACCGGAGCGTTCGTCAACGGCACATTTGCGTTTGTCACCGCCGACCTCTTTCCGACACGCATCCGCTTCAGCGGCGTCGCGGTCGTACAGAACATCAGTCAGACGGCGTTTGGCGGGACCGCGCCGCTGCTCGCGACGGCGCTCGTTCGTGATCTTCAGTCGCCGGTGGCGCCGGCGCTGGTAGTGATTGCCTGCGGCGTCGTGACGTTTGCCGGAAGCTTCTGGGCGGCGCGCGCCGCCGGCAAGGTGAGGATCAGAACCGAAGCAGCCGCGTTGCCTTGATGGCGACGCCGCGATTCATGAGCAGCGCGGAGCGTGGGCCGAACGTGTCGCGCGCATCCGTGTAGACGACGTAGATGTCGCTGCCGGGTTGATATTCCCATCGCCAGCGGATGTTCGATTCCAGCGTGTTCAGGCCCGAGTTGTACTGCACCAGCCCGCTGACGAACATGCGCGGCGTCACCGTGTAGGTTGTGCGAGCGCCGAACAGCTTCGTTGTGAACGCTCCCTCGCGCAGCGTGATGCGGCTGGCGAGAAGACGCGGCTCGAACGCGAGCTGGCTCGACACCTTGACGCGGCCGTTGTACTCGAACTGCTGGCGGTGCCCTGAATAGAATTCGCCGGCCGTGAGCGTCAAACGGCCGCTGACGCGCCGCTGCGCGCCGGCGTTGTACTGGACGACCCCCTCGTTGAATTCGTAGACGCCCACGGGAAGGGACGGGCCGCCTGAAACTCGAAACGCCGCGGTGACGAACTCGTAGTCATTGCGGCCGGTGAACTGCAGCTGGTCGCTGTTGTTGAACTCGATGCGGAAGGTCCCCGACGAGACGCGCGTCTCGAGCTCGTCGTGGCCGTTGACATAGCGATCGACCTCCGCATTCCATTCAAGCCTGCGCAGGCTGCGCACGGAATAGATGCGCGGACTGAAGCGCGCCACGACGTCCGTGCGCGTGATGTCCGGCCGCGGCACGTATCCGACATCGGGGTTGAAGGCGTCCCCGACCTTCAGGCGCTCGGTTTCGAGGCCGTAGCGGTCGTGCAGGTAGCGGAAGTACCCGCGGTAGCTGCTGGCGTTGCCCGTTGATCCGGGCGTGTCGGAGCGCGCGTAATAGGTGCCTGCCTGCACGTTCTCGAACAAGTTGAACGTGGTATCCACGCCCAGCAAGGTGTTCGATCCGGTCGCACCGGTACGAGGCGAGCGGCGTGTCGCCATGATGCCGATGTTGCTGCGCCGCAGGATGTCGCGCTTGACGCGCGCCACCAGGAAGTTCGTTGCCCGCGATCTCGGCGCGCCGACCACTGGATCGAACGCACCCTCGTCGGTTTGAATCTCCAGCAGCCCTAGGGACGTCTTGCCGATGCGGCCCGTCAGCCGCGCGCCGCCCTTGATCGGAACCGGCTGCCCGGCGTCGAGGCCGATGCGGCGCGAGAAGAACATGATCGGCACATCCGGCTGTCGGAATCCGTTGTTTCCCGTATTCGCGAAGTCGAAGATGCCCTGCCCCTCGAGGAAAAAGTCGCGCTTCTCGGGAAAGAACAAACTGAACCGCGTCAGGTTCACCTGTTGCTCGTCGATTTCGACCTGGGCGAAGTCGGTGTTGACGGTCACGTCGAGCGTGACGTTGCTGGTGATCCCGTACTTGGCATCGATGCCGATGTCGCGATCAAACCTGTTCGAAAACGCCGGCGTCGCCAGGCGATTGGTCGTCAGGTTGGATACGCCGTACGGCTTCAGCTCGATGTTGCGTGCGGGCGGCGGCACCTCCATCCCGACCAGCGTTGCGGCGTTGGCGAGCCGCTGTACGGAATTGTTCGACGGTACGCCCGGCGGCGTTATCGACAGCAGCGAGTGTTCGTTGATGCGGCGTTCCCATCGCCGCGCGTTGATGCCCCAGACCTGCTCCTTGCCCGTCGGATAGCGCAGCGACTTGAACGGGATGACCATCTCCGTCGTCCAGCCGCTGTCGTCGCGATGCACCCTCACGTCCCAGACTGCGTTCCAGTCGTAGTTGGCGGTGTTCTCGTCCTGGATGAACGCGTCGCGCACCCCGCCCAGCGGATTGGTCTGGAAGAAGAATCCGGTGCGCTGATCGTGAAAGGTGTCGAGAACTACCACGAAGTGCTCGTTCTGGTAGAGGCTGGCGTCGCGTCGCATCTCGTCGGCGATCATGCGGTCGGGAGCGCTGTCGTGCATCCGCGCGGACACGTAGATGTTGCGGTCGTCAAAGAAGACCCACATCTCGGTCTGCTCGGTTGCGAGCTCTCCGGCCTGCGGCTCCTGCTGCCGGAAGGGGGGCGACGGGTCGATTGACGCGTAAATGGCATCGTCAAGCCTTCCGTCGAAAACGATGGGTTGCATCAGGCGATGCGCGCGCAGGGTAACGGGCTCAGGATCCTCGGCGCGCGCTGCTGATGTAGCGCCGAGGGCGACGAGAAGGAGTGCGAACGCGCGACGCGCGATCATCCGGCGGCCGCTTCGTCCATGGCCTCGTTGGCGAGGCGGTCGGCGTCCTTGTTGAACTCCCGGCGGACGTGTTCGAAGGTGACGTCGCCAATCTGACGGACGAGCGCGCGCGCCTGCTCGTAGAGCGGCTGCAGGCCAGGACTCTTGACGCGGTATTCGCCCCGCATCTGCTTCACCAGCAGCTCCGAATCGGCGCGGACGTGCAGCCTGGAAACGTCATTGGCGGCCGCCCATCTTAACGCAGCGATCAATCCGCTGTACTCCGCCACGTTGTTTGTCGTCAGGCCGAGCGACTCTTTCAGCTCGACGACCGTACCATTTTCGTGTTCGATACGAACGCCGTAACCCGCGGGTCCCGGATTGCCACGCGAGCCGCCGTCGACGTTCGCGCGCGCAGATGCGCGCTGTGCGCCGCCGAACAGCGAGCCCTGCCTCACTTCACACGTCCAACTTCACGCTTCAAACTTCTCAGGCGTGGGTTACGGCGGGTTCAGGCGCCGCTGGTGGAGGGACGTAGTAGAGGATGCGGTTGCAGCTGGCGCACTGGATGATCTGATCGTTTCTGCGGACTTCCTGAAACACCTGCGGACGGAGCCGCACGTGGCACGCCGAACAAAGACCGTCGCGCGTGGCGAGCGCAATGGCGATGCCTTTGCGCGCGCGTGCGACTTGCTCGAACAACGCCAGCAGTTGCGGCGGCAGCGACTTGACGAGCCCCGCACGCTTGTCGGTCGCCGCCTTCAGCGCCGCTTCGACGGTGGCGAGCTCCTCGGTGAGCGTCTTCTTTTCCGTCTCGACGTCCTTCTGCTGCGCGGCGAGCGCCTGCTCCGCCTTTTTGACTTCGGCGGTCAGCGCGTCCGCTTCGACCATCCGCTCGATGACTTTTTCCTCGACCGAGCCGAGCTCCTTCTGCGCGGTCTCGATCTCGTGCTGCATCGCTTGGTATTCCTTATTGGTCTTGACGGCGGAGAGTTGGTCTTTGAACTTCGACAGGCGGGACTGATAAACGGCGGCTTCTTTTTCGGCTTCGCGCCGCGCCTCCTGGCTGGCTTTGAGGCGCTGTTTCGCGGCCTCGACGCCCTCCTTTGCATGCGCGAGACGCGCGTCGGCATCGGAGAGGCGTTGAGGATGCGCGGCGATGCGCCGCCGCGACTCCTCAATCGCTGTCTCGAGATTTTGCAGATCTATTAGATGCTCAAGCTCTGGCGACACCTAACTTCTTCCACTTTTCCACTTTTCAATTTTTCCACTTCGGTTGTAGTGGGCCTGCCAGGATTCGAACCTGGGACCAACCGATTATGAGCCGGCCGCTCTAACCGCTGAGCTACAGGCCCGTACCTAGGTACGGCCTTCCAAAAACGCCTTGAGCTTACGCGAGCGCGACGGGTGGCGCAGCTTCCGCAGCGCCTTCGCTTCGATCTGCCTGATGCGCTCGCGCGTAACCGCGAAGCTCTGGCCGACCTCTTCGAGCGTGTGCTCGCTGCCATCGCCGACGCCGAACCGCATCTTGATGACCTTCTCCTCGCGAGGAGTCAACGTCTTCAACACCGACTCGGTCTGTTCCTTGAGGTTCAGATTTATCACCGCCTCGGCCGGCGAGACGATGTTGCGGTCCTCGATGAAATCGCCAAGATGCGAATCTTCCTCTTCACCGATCGGCGTCTCCAGCGAGATCGGCTCCTGCGCGATCTTCAGCACCTTGCGGACCTTGGCGACCGGGATGTCCATCCGCTTGGCGATCTCTTCCGAAGTCGGCTCGCGGCCCAGCTCCTGCACCAGCGCGCGCGAGGTGCGAATGAGCTTGTTGATGGTTTCGATCATGTGCACCGGGATGCGGATGGTGCGCGCCTGATCGGCAATCGCGCGCGTAATGGCCTGACGGATCCACCACGTCGCGTAGGTCGAGAACTTGTAGCCGCGGCGGTACTCGAACTTATCAACGGCCTTCATCAGGCCGATGTTGCCCTCCTGAATCAAATCGAGGAACTGCAGCCCGCGGTTCGTGTACTTTTTCGCGATGGAGACGACGAGACGGAGGTTGGCTTCGACCAGCTCCTTCTTCGCCTGCTCGGCCTGCGCTTCGCCGCGCTGGATGACTTCGATCGTCCGGCGGAGACGCTCGGGCGTTTCCTCCAGATCGTCGATCATCGCCTTGACCTGCGTCTTGATGTCCTTCTGCTTCTTGAGGAGATTCTTCTTCTCCTCTTCCTTCAGCTTCGGCGCGCCCTTGATTTTGCCCTTCAGATTCAGCTGACGATCGAGCGCATCGACGTCGCGCTGCACCTTCTGCACCGCATCGACAGCGTCCTTCACCTCGTCGATCAGCCGCCGCTTCATCGTCTCGGTGAATTCGATGCGCCGGATGGCGCGCGACACCTCGATGCGCGCGCGCAACGCCTTCATGCGCGCCCTGCGGAATTTCTTGCGCTCCTGCGTGCGGGAGATCCCGTCGGTTTTCTCCGCCAGCTTCACGTAGTTCATCCGCGCCTTGCGGACCTCTTCGATCTGCTCGAGGACTTCAACCTTTCGATCGTCGATCACTTCGTCGGTGATCTCCTCGTCGCTGAAGATGACGAGCTCGCGGATGGTGCGTTCGCCGGCGCGGAGCTGATCGCCGATGATGAGGATGCGCTTGGCAATGGTGGGCGTGCGAGAGATGGACTTGATGACGGCGAGCTTGCCGCGCTCGATGCGCTTGGCAATCGCCACCTCGCCTTCGCGCGTGAGCAGTGGCACCGTGCCCATCTCGCGCAGATACATGCGGACCGGATCGTTCGTCTTGTCGAGCGCGCCCGGCGTGAGATCGAGCTCCGGCCCCTCCTCGGAGCCATCCCTGTCGAAGTCCTTTTCGCCGCGATACGCCTTGTCGGAATCGACGACCTCGATGCCCGCGCTGCCGAACGCGTTGAACAGATCGTCGAGATCTTCCGATGAGGTGATCTCGGACGGAAGCATCTCGTTCACCTCGTCGTAGAGGAGGTATCCCTTCTCCTTGCCGACCTGAATCAGCTGGCGTACTTCGTCGTAACGTTCTTCAATCGACAGGGCCATATTCCTCCGAGTGCGCCGGGCCCGCTTCGCGGGACCTTCTATACGAGGGCTTCAATCCGCTGTATCACGTCGTACTTACGAACGAGCAGTTCCTGGAGTTTCTCCCCGTTGCCCACGCCGACTTCCTGCAGCCGATCGATCTCGCGCTGAATCGCCGCGCGCTCCCGCTCCCAGCGAAGGCGCTTGAGAATTCGCGCGCAATCGTGCGCGTCATGCACATGCGCTTCGCCCTCACTCGCGATGGCGGTCACGAGCTGGGCATCCTCCATGGTTAGACGCTCGAAAAGCGCGGCTGGTGAGAACCCCTTATCTTCGTTCAGTTTTCGGGCGAGATCCAGTACGGCCCGCGAATAAACACCGTCAAAATCCGGGCCATCGAGCGTCTCCAGGGCGGCAAGAGCGTCCTCGGACCGGTGAATCAGCAGCCAAATGAGTCCTTTTTCCGCCTTGGTAACCTGACCAAAGCTCGGCACTTCACGCTTTGGCAATGCCGGCTGCTTTTGCACGACGGCTTTCCGGATTTCGGCGCGCACGACTTCGTCGGTGACCCGCGCTTTGAACGCCAGGCGGTCCGCGAACCGGTCGCGCATCGCAGGGTCCGGAATCCGGCCGGCCACCGGCAGCATGTCGCCCAGAAACTTCACGCGCCCCTCGTCGCTATTCAGATTGTGGCTGGCCGCCGCGCGATCGAGCAGGTATTCGAGGTATGGCGTGGAGTGTTCGAGACGCTCGGCGTAGCCCGGCGCGCCATGTTTTCGCACGAATGTATCCGGGTCATCGCCGGCCGGCAGCACGGCGACGTTCACGGCGAATCCTTCGGCGACGAGCATCTCGCACGATTTCGCGGCGGCGCCCTGGCCGGCGGCATCGGGATCGAAGCTCAGCACAACTTTGTTCGTGAAACGACGAAGCTGCTGCGCCTGCTGCGGCGTGAGAGCCGTCCCGCACGATGCGACAACACCCTGGAACCCCGCTTGATACACCTGCGCGAAATCGAAATAGCCTTCGACAAGAACGGCGAACTTTCGTTGCCGGATGGCGTTCTTGCTCAAATTCAATCCGTACAGCGTGCGTCCTTTGGAATAGATGGGGGTCTCGGGAGAGTTCAGATATTTCGGCTGTTGATCGGAGTCAACCGCGCGGCCACCGAATGCAATCACCGAGCCCGTGTCGCGGCTGATGGGAATCATCAGACGATTTCGAAAACGATCAACGATCGAGCCGTCCTCGCGTTGCACGATCAAGCCGGCGCGCAGCAGCGCCGCCTGCGAGTAGCCCTCCTTGAGAAGCGCGTCTTTCAGAGCGGTACGGCCGTTCGGCGCATAGCCAAGAGCAAGCGCCTGGCTCGTCGCATCGGTGATGCCGCGCGATTCGATCTGCCGTCGAATGCGAGCACCGGCGTTGCTGGCGAGCTGCTGCCGGAACCACGCGGCCGCGGATTCGTGCACCTTCAGAAGCGTTTCCCGCTCCGCGGCGTTGGCTCGCTGCTCGTCGCTTTCCTCCATTTCCGGAAGCGTGACGCCGAAGCGCTGCGCGAGCAGCTTCACCGAATCGGCAAATCCGATTTTTTCGTGCAGCTCGAGGAACTTGAACACGTCGCCGCCGACGCCGCACCCGAAGCAATGAAAGAACCCTTTGTCGCGGTTGACATGAAACGACGGCGTCTTCTCGCCGTGAAACGGGCAGAGACCCTTGTACGTCGCGCCGGTCTTCTTCAGCGAGACGTAATCCTGGATGACGACGACGATGTCCGCCTGATTCTTCAGGTCGTCAATGAATCGCTGCGGAAAGAGGCCCACTCAGTCTTTCAGTTCGACGATAGTTGCGCCGCCGCCACCCTCGTTCTGCGGAGCGAGCTTGAAACCGGCGACGAGCGGATGATCTTTGAGAAACGCGGCGATGGCGCGCCGGAGCTGTCCGGTGCCGTGGCCGTGAACGATGCGGATCGTATGCTGATCCGTCACGGTTGTTTCATCCAAAAATTTTTCGAGGCGCGAAATCGCTTCGTCGACTGTTTGACCAATCACGTTCAATTCTGAGAGAGACCCCTCGCGAGGCTGCAGGTCGACATTCACCTTCACGGTCGGCTGTGCGGGCGTTCCCCCAATTGCACGAAGGTCCTTCACTTTCGCGCGCATGCGTTTGCCGCGGACATCTACTTCCGCCTGATTGCCGCGCAATCCGACAATCGTTCCTTCGAGACCGAGCCCGGCAACGATGACGCGCGAGCCGGGCTCGAGTTCGCCTGGAGGGGCGTGATGGGCTTGAGAGTCGGGAAAGGAAGAACCCTCAGACCCTTCCCGCCCTTCATGCGTATCCCGCCCGCCGCGCGCGACACCGTCCACGATTTGATCGACGGTCGCGCGAGCCTGTGACCGCGCCGCGCCGGTCTCGCCGGTATTCACCAGTCGAGGCGCTCGCGTCTTCAGTTCATCGATGACTTCATCGATGCGGCGGCGAGCATCCCGGAGCTGCTCATCGAGCTTCGTGTCGAGTCGCCGGCGGAACGTCTCCTCGCGCTCGCGAATCGAGTCCTCGCGGCCGCGCAGCTTCTTTTCTGACTCGGCGATCGCCGCGCGCTCTCGCCAGATCTCGCGTCGCTGCTGCTCGAGCGCTCGCAGGTCCTTGTCGACGCGCGCGAGGTGATCGGCAAGCTGCTTCTGCTCCTCGGTCAGGTTGTCGCGAGCCGCGGCGATCACCGATGGCGGCATGCCGAGACGCGCGGCGATTTCGATGGCGAGGCTTCGGCCGGGCGACCCGTAAATCAGCTTATAGGTCGGCGCAAACGACTCCGGATCGAAGCCGAACGCGGCGCTCGTCACCCCTTCCGTTGTCGAGGCATACGACTTCAGCGCGTCGTAGTGCGTCGTTGCAATGAGGTGCGCACCCCTTTTACGGAAGTTGTCGATGATGGCAATGCCGAGGGCACCACCTTCGACGGGATCCGTCCCAGCGCCAACTTCGTCGAGCAGCACCAGCGCCGGCAGGTCCAGGCTGCTGTCCATCGACACGACGTTGGTGATGTGTGCGGAGAAGGTGCTGAGACTCGCGGAGATGGACTGCTCGTCGCCGATATCGGCGAAGACGCATTGAAACACCGGCAGACGCGAGCCATGTTCCGCGGGCACATGCAATCCGGCCTGTGCCATCAGGGCAAGCAACCCCGCCGTTTTCAGCGCAACCGTCTTACCGCCGGTGTTCGGACCGGTGATGACGATGACTCGAGTGGGCGAGATCATCACGATGTCGACGGGAACGACATGGGGTCGGGACTCATTACGGGAATCGAAATGTTGATCAGGCGTGCTGTTGTA
>DATJJE010000016.1:0-170354 GCA_035492455.1 Vicinamibacterales bacterium
CTGCGGCGGACCTGAAAGTCCGCCTCTACGTCCGCAGAGGCGGCTCTCTAGACCCGCCTTAGACCCGCCTAACCTATTTATCCGCGCCGCCTGCGCCGGGAGCGGATCCGCCGAACAGATAGCGTGAGCCGTCCGCGAGGATGAAGTTGCGGCCGACCGCCTTGTTCGTGCCGTCGCGCGCCTGATAGCCCTCGATCGTGAACTCGGTTCCCGGTTTGAGCGTGTTCTTGGTGACGCCGAGACGAATCAGCTGATTTGGGCTGCCGCCTTCAATCAACCATGGGACCACCGTTCCATCCGGCTGCTTGATGTCCATATGGAACCAGGAGTGAGGGTTGATCATTTCCCACTTGGTGAGTGTTCCCGTCAGCTTGAGCGGCTTGTTGATGTCGAACTCCGACGAGAACGCGTGATGCGCGACGAGCGGCGCGGCCGTGAACAACACGCCGAGGGCGACGATCACCGCGAAGGTGGTTCTCATACGATGCTCCTTTGAGCCGACCTGAAGGTCGGCCCCTACTTCTGTGCCTTGGCGCGTTTCTCGTCCTCGCGTGCGCCCGCCAGCAGGTTGGCGAGGCTGTAATTCCCCTCGTGGCACGCGTGCTCGAAGATCGGTCCGACCGATTTCTTCCACGGCACCTCCGCCGACCACGGGCGCGTCCACACCTTCGGATCGTCAACCGTGAAGCGGTACATCAACGTGTCGTCGCTGATGCGAGTGAACCGCTCCGTCAGCTTCATATCCGCGCTCGCGCCCTGGGCGGCGAACATGAACATATCTGTGAAGTTCGTCGTCTCGATGACCAGCGTGTCACCATCCCAGCGTCCGCGCGAGGTTCCTTCGAGCTGACGGATGCTGTTCGGAAGCGGTGCACGGCCGTCCGTCGGGATGATGCGCGGATCGTGGAGCATCTCGACGAGAATCAGCACCGTCCCCGGGCTCTGCACGATCTGGTAGTTGTTGTTGTACGCGCCGGCAAGCATCGGCGGGCCATCGCGATCCATCTGGATGCACCGGACCGACAGCGGCTGGTTCTCGGCCGCATCGGTAATCGGCCCCGCGCGCTTTCGTGCCTCGGCGCGCGCGGCGTTGAGGCGCTTGCCTTCCTCGGTCATCGGCGGGAGGTGGCCGTCAGCCGGATCGACGATCAGCGAGGTGCGTAGGTTGAGTGCCACCGGCGCCTGGCTGCGATCGAGACCGAACTGCGTGAAGTCGTAGTGCACGTCCGCGATCGTTCCCGGCGTCGTCTGCTCGGACTCGTCGGCGGCCGCGCGCTTCATCTGTTCGACGACTTCTTCTCTGGTGAAGAAATCGCGGTCGATCCCTTTGGGCCGCTCGAGCGGTGTGTAGGTCGTGTTGTTCCAGAACCCCTGGAAGTCCGGATGCCCATCGGGCAGGCGCGGAACTTTGTAAGTCGATTGTGCCGTCGGTGTCGACACGAGGAGCAGCGCGATCGCGCTTCCCAAGGCCGTGGCCGCAACAAAGCGACGCAGCATGTGCTTTCTCCTGAGCTAATTGCTCGAAGACGGCTTCCGCAGGTGTCCGTAGATCAGGTCTTCAACGAAGGGGACGCAGTTGAACTCCAGCAACTGGGCATTCTTTTCGATGCGCCGGTAGATCGGAAGGGTGATTTTCCACGGCCGCGTGAACGTCTGTGGATCCTCGATCGTGGCCTCGTAGGACAGATGGTCGGCGCCCGACGCCGTGATGCGTTCGACGACGTGCAGCTGGTCGCTGTGAAAGTTGCCGGCGCGATCGAACCACGTCATGTCGTTGAAGCCCGTGGTATCGATGACGAGCGTATCGCCTTCCCAGTGGCCGTTCGACCATCCCATCCAGCTGTCGGCCGGCGCCTCTTTGTGATCCGTCATGTAGATCGTCCGGACGGCGCGCGCGTAGGTGAAGACCATCATGATGTAGGTCGGCGTCTGGATGATCTGAAACGGATACTGCATGTACATCGCGCGCGGCACGCCTGGCAGGTAACACTTGATCTCCGGGTCGAGCGTCACGCGGTTGGCGAAGTTCTGCTTCTTCTTCGCGAGGGCCTCCGGCTTGTAGGGAAGTGGGCCGTCAACGATGCCGAGGCCGCCTGCCATCGCGTAGCTCGCGCCGAGCTGCTGCACCGGCCCTGCCGCCGCGCCGTGCGGTTCGATGTCCCAGTAGGCTTCCGATATCGCCTGGTAGACGCCATTGAGGTTGGGCTTGCCGTCGGCGGAGCGAGCCGTCCTGACCCCGCTGGTTTGGCGCTGCGGTGAGGCGGCCTGCGGGGCGCGTGTCTGGCTGGCGGCGGTGAAAGACAGGGCAAGGCCCGCGATTACCCCGACCGCGGCGATCGACGCGCGTCCGAGCCAGGCTTGCATTGTTGTTACCGGGGCATATTGAACGTCGGTGGCGGCGGAACGTCAAGTGCGTATCAGAACGCTTGTGCCGTCGCGTTGCATGCGCGCCGCGTCCCGTATCCGCGTGCGAACGCGCTGCGCGGGCCGCATCGCGTCTTCCTCGAACCAACGGCAGTGGTTACGTTCGAACCTTCCCAGCCAGCGACTGCGGAAACGTGGCATACACCGCAAGGAGAACAGCGGCGACCAGCAGCATCAGATCAGGCGCGATCCCCAGCAGAACAGCCGCGCTTCCGCCGATCAGCGACCACGCGATTGGGATGATCAACAGCACGCGAGGGACCGGCGGACCAGCTGCGAGCAGCAGTCCGGCCGTGAAAAGCGTCGTCGGACATGGAACGCCGGCGGCGGGAGCACGCGGAAAGGACTGACCCGTCGCCAGCACCAGCCCGGGATAAGCAAGTGAATACGCCAGCAACAGACCCGCGAGACCGTGCCGCAATCCGCCGCGCCATTCGAATGTCAGTCTTCTACGTACCACGCCGAACCATACGAACGCGAACGCCTGCGTGACAAACATCACCGCAAACAACCACGCGGCTGGATTGATCCTCGAGAAGAACAGTGCGTGATAGACGACGCCGGACCACGCCCAGTGAGCTGCCGCCAGCAGGCTGACGATAGTGCCGCGAGCGCGCCCGCGGACGAGTTCAGTGGCCACCCGTGCGGTGGCGAGCCACAGTACAACGATGAAAGGCCAGAGCGCCGCATTGTAGGTGCCGAAGATATCGAGGAATTGTTCCTCGGTGAATGGAAGCTGCACGGTGGCGGCGGATGTTGTGCCTGGTGTGCGAAGCGCCTTCTGATTCAGGAGCCCAGCTTCGTTGCGAGATCGTTGAAGTCGCGAGCCGCGATGTCGACCGATGCGTTCGGCTGCAGATCCGGGTGACCGTCGGGTCCGAACTCCATGGGCCTGGTCACGAAGGCTGTTCGCAATCCGACGTTTTTCGCCGCGCCCAGATCTCCCAGGTGCGCCGCCACCATCATGACTTCATCAAGTTTGAGATCCAGGAAATCCGCCGCGGACTGGTAGACCTCGCGGTCGGGCTTGTAGTGGCGAGCCAGCTCCGCTCCCAGAATGCAATCCCACGGCAGGCCTCCGAACTTGGCGAGCTCCGTCATCAGCGAGATGTTTCCGTTCGACAGCGGCGCGATGATGAACTTCTTCTTCAGACGCGTGAGCCCGCTGACCGAATCGGGCCACGGCCGAAGCCGGTGCCAAGCGTGATTCAGCGTATCGACTTCTGATTCCGACAGGCGTCCGGTGAGCCCGAAATCGACGAGCAGCTTGTCCAGAATCATGCGATGCAGGCGATCGAGTTTCGTCCATGGCAAGTCGCCTGTGCGCACCCGGTTCATCGCCGGCTGATAGCCGCCTCGCCATGCGTCGGCGAATTTGACCGCGTCGATTTTCAGTCCCTTCCGGGACGCCAGTTCCTGCACTTGCTGCGTGACGGATGTCCGCCAGTCCACGACGGTCCCGAACGTGTCGAAGACAAGCGCTTTCACACGGGTGAAATCCGGAGGCGTTCGGGCGGGCTGACGCGCGTCGGCAAGCGCGAAGATGGAACCGCCAGCCAATCCGGCCGCGTAGGTGACGAACAAGCGTCGCGAGATCTCGGCGATCATGGCTGTGGATGATACGTCCCGCAATGTCCTCGCGGTGATCGGCATTGCCGAGGCTGCGGTCGGCTTGATACTGCTCGACAGGACGCACCCGCGGCTGCCCGCCAGCTCAGCGGCTGGCCAATCTAAGTAGTTGATGCGTTGCCTTTTCCGGGCGTGACGCGCGTGCGACAATACACCTAGATATTGCTAGTGCCCTAAATAGAGGCCTCAATATCTTGTGGTTTTGCGCTTGACAACCCCGGATAGTGAGCGCACTATCGCACCCGCGCTTACAGAGGTTGAAACGGCAGGAAGCCTCCCAGCGTCCGGCCGCCACGAAAATTCCTCAGGACACCAGGCGCACACCACAACAAAGGATTTGGACGCTCATTCGGGGGAAGAGCGTTCCCTGTGGCGCGAGCCTTTGTGGCTCGCGCGGCGCGGACCTTGTGAGGTTCGCGGAAGGACGGAGGACGAGCATGGAAAGAGGGCCTGCACAGACTCAAGGCGCAGCCGTTGAAGTGCGCGTGAAAAAGAGCGCGGAGTCCAGAAGTGCATCGGTTCCAGGCCTCGAATTTCCACGCTATTTCACGCTGCCGGGCGTCGATCCGTTCGACGAAATCGAATGGGAGATCCGCTCGGCGGTCATCGGCAACGAGAAGGGCAAGGTCGTCTTCGAGCAGAAGGAGGTCGAGATCCCCTCGTTCTGGTCGCAGCAGGCCACCAACATCGTCGTCTCGAAGTACTTCCGCGGCCAGATGGGTTCGCCCGATCGCGAGCACAGCGTCAAACAGCTGATCGGCCGTGTGGTCGACACCATCACCCGCTGGGCGCGCGAGCAGCACTACTTCGCCAGCGACGATGCGCTGGCCTCCTTCAGCGCCGAGTTGAAGCACCTGCTCGTGTATCAGAAGGCGGCGTTCAACAGTCCCGTCTGGTTCAACTGCGGCTTCGAAGCGGCGCCGCAGTGCTCCGCCTGCTTCATCAACTCGGTGAAGGACACGATGGACTCCATCCTCACGCTCGCCAAGACCGAGGGGATGCTGTTCAAGTTCGGCTCGGGCACCGGCAGCAATCTGTCGACGATTCGCTCCTCACGTGAGCTGCTCGCGGGCGGCGGCACGGCGAGCGGCCCCGTGTCGTTCATGAAGGGGTACGACGCGTTTGCGGGCGTGATCAAGAGCGGTGGCAAGACACGGCGCGCCGCCAAGATGGTCATTCTCAACGTCGACCATCCCGACGTCGAGGAGTTCATCAACTGCAAGGTCGAGGAGGAGAAGAAGGCGTGGGCGCTCATCGACGCCGGCTACGACGGTTCGTTCACGGGCGTCGCCTATAACTCGATCTTCTTCCAGAACTCGAACAACAGCGTGCGTGTGACGGACGACTTCATGCGCGCGGTCCTCGACGACGACGAGTGGCAGACCAGGGCGGTGACGAGCGGCGAGGTGATGGACACCTACAAGGCGCGCGGTCTCATGCGCCAGATTGCCGAAGGAACCTGGGTCTGCGGCGATCCGGGGATGCAGTTCGACACCACCGTCAACGAGTGGCATACCTGTCCGAACACCGATCGCATCAACGCCAGCAATCCCTGCTCGGAATACATGTTCCTGGACGATTCGGCGTGCAACCTGTCGTCGATCAATCTGATGAAGTTCGTTCGTGAGGATGGCGAGTTCGACGTCGCCGCCTTCAAGGCGGCGTGCCGGACGATGATCGCGGCGCAGGAGATCATCGTCCCGAACTCGAGCTATCCGACGAAGGCGATCGAGAAGAACTCGCACGACTATCGTCCGCTCGGCCTCGGCTACGCCAACCTTGGCGCGCTGCTGATGTCGCGCGGGCTGCCGTACGACAGCGACGAGGGGCGCGCGTATGCGGCCGCGATTACGGCGGTGATGACGGGCGAAGCCTATGCGCAGTCGGCGCGTATCGCGCGCGACCACGGCGGGCCGTTTGCCGGCTACGAGAAGAACCGCGAGCCGTTCCTGCGCGTCATGAACAAGCACCGCGACGCGGTCGCCGAGATCAGCTCCAAGTTCGTTCCGAACGATCTGTATGCTGCCGCTAAGCAGGCCTGGGACGAGGCCGTCGAGCTGGGCGAGGACTTCGGCTACCGCAATGCGCAGGCGACGGTGCTGGCGCCGACCGGCACGATCGGCTTCATGATGGACTGCGACACGACCGGAGTCGAGCCAGACATCGCGCTCGTCAAGTACAAGAAGCTCGTGGGCGGCGGGCTGATGAAGATCGTCAACGGCACCGTGCCGATGGCGCTCGGCAAGCTTGGGTACACGCAGCCCGAAATCGAGGCGATCAGCCATTACATCGACGAGCACGAGACGATCGAGGGGGCGCCGTTCCTGAAGGACGAGCACCTGGCGGTATTCGACTGCGCGTTCAAGCCGGCGAAGGGCCAGCGGTCGATTCACCACATGGGGCACATCAAGATGATGGGCGCCACGCAGCCGTTCATCTCGGGCGCCATCAGCAAGACCGTGAACGTGCCGCGCGAGGCATCGGTGGACGAAATCGAGAAGGCCTACATCGAGTCGTGGCGTCTCGGCGCGAAAGCCATCTCGATTTACAGGGACGGCTCAAAGCGAACACAGCCTCTGAATACCTCGAAAGCCGGCGTACTCGATACTCGAAACGCCGTTGGAGCGGGTAAGGCGGGTGAGGTTGTAGCGGCCGGCTTCAGCCGGCCCGACGGGAGCGGCGCGGACCTTTCAGGTCCGCGGGAAATCGTCCGCGAGGTCGTCAAGATCGTCGAGACGCCGAAACGCCGCAAGCTGCCGGACGAGCGCAGCGCGATCACCCACAAGTTCGACATCGCCGGCCACGAGGGCTACATCACCGTCGGTCTCTTCGAAGACGGCACGCCTGGCGAGATCTTCCTCGTCATGGCGAAGGAGGGGTCGACCATTTCGGGCTTTGCGGACGCGTTCGCGCAGGCGATCTCGTACGCGCTGCAGTACGGCGTGCCGCTGCAGGCGCTGGTCGACAAGTTCAGCCACGCGCGGTTCGAGCCGTCGGGGATGACGAAGAACCCCGAGATCAGGTTCGCGAAGTCGATCGTCGACTACATCTTCCGATGGCTCGCTACGAAATTTCTGTCGCCGGAGGCTCAATATCGGGCTGGAGTCAATATCGAGCAGCCCGCGGAGAACACTGACGCGGAAGGCAGCAGGTCTCAGGTATCAGGTGTCAGGCGTGGTCCAGGGACCAGGTCCGAGGTATCAGTCTCGGCCGCCGCATCGTCGCTGGATGGCCGATCCTCCGAACGTAGAGGCGGACCTTCAGGTCCGCCTGAAACGAAGGCTTCCTCGTTCGCGGCGATTCAGAACCAGGAGGACGCGCCGCCCTGCAGCACGTGCGGGTCGATCATGATTCGCAGCGGCAGCTGCTACAAATGCACGAACTGCGGGACGACATCAGGCTGCGCGTAGTCAGGTAGTCAGATGGTGGGGCGAGCCCTTGCTCAGGCTCGCCCGGGTGATTGAGACACGCCCACACCCGCCACTCGAACCACCGGGTATATGCTCTCCAGCGTCGAGGCCCCTCGCCTCGATGAATGGAGCATGTATGCGGAAGACGACGATGCGATGCGCGTGGCTCGGGCTGATAGTGATCGCCCTCGTGGGTCTTTGTGTGCTGCCAGGCGCGGCGCAGAGGCCAGCCAAGTCCGCCGGCATGCCAGTGTTCCAGGTGGATCCCACGTGGCCCGCGCTTCCCAACAACTGGGTGGTCGGCATTGTCTCGGCGGTCACCGTCGATAAGCGGGATCACGTCTGGATCCTGCATCGCCCCCGCAGCGTCGCCGCGGAACTGAAGGGACGCGCCGCGCCGCCGGTGCTCGAGTTCGATGCGGACGGCAAGTTCGTCAACGCGTGGGGCGGCGAGGGAAGCGGCTACGACTGGCCCACGACCGAGCACGGGATCACGATCGACAGCAAGGACGTGGTCTGGATCGGCGGCAGCGGCGTCGGCGATGACATGCTGCTGAACTTCACGCTCCAGGGAAAGTTCCTGCGCGAGTTCGGTAAAGCCCGCGAGAGCAAGGGCAACGCGGATACCGGTAACGTCAATCGGCCCGCCGACATCTTCGTCGATGCGAAAACCAACGAAGCGTACGTCGCCGACGGCTACGGCAACAGGCGTGTTGTGGTCTTCGATGCCGCCACCGGCAAGTTCAAGCGCATGTGGGGCGCGTTCGGCAACGCACCTGACAGCGATCCGCCGGCTGGTGGATTCGGCGGCGGCGGAGAACGCGGTGGCGGCGGCCGTGGACGCGGCGCACAGGCGGCGCCGGTCCTCGACACCGAGGGAAACGGCGACGAGCACTTCGGCAATCCCGTCCACGCGGTGAAGATCTCGAACGATAACCTTGTCTATGTCGCGGATCGATCCAACCGGCGCATCCAGGTGTTCACACCAGCAGGCAAGTACGTCAGACAGGTGTTCATCAATCGGGCAGGACCGTCGGCGGGCTCGGTGGCCGGACTCGCGTTCTCACCCGACCCGCAGCAACAGTTCCTCTACGCGGCCGACTACGGCAACTCGCACGTCGCCGTGCTCGATCGCAAGACGCTCGAGGTGCTCTATCAGTTTGGAACGCGGAGCGCGAAGCCGGGCGACTTCCAGGGTCCGCATCACATCGCCGTCGATTCGAAGGGGAACCTCTACGTCGCAGAGGTTGCGCCCGGCAACCGCGCGCAGAAGTTCCTCCTCAAGGGGATGTCGCCGACGCCTCCGCCGAATGCACTGACGGCCGCGCAGCTGGCGCCGGCACCGTAACGGTCGATACTGTTCGTCCCTGACGTTTGACGAACGGACCCGGTGGCAGGACCCGGGCTGCTGGACTCGCGTGAAGGAGCGCGTCGGAGTCGCGAATCTCAAAAATGGACACCCAGCTTCACGCCGAACTCGTGGGTGACGTTCATCGGCTCATACGCGCCAAGCTGCTGCTCCGCGGTGATGCGATTGACGGTAAAGCTCGCCGTCTCGTAACTGACCGGCGAGTCGCTCACGTGCCAGTGCAGGTAATACGGTTCCATCGACAAGTGCCTGGCCACCTGATATCTGGCACTCGCTCGCAGCGCCCATCCCGCGTGCTGTGAGAACGACACGTCGCTGAAGCCGTTGATGGTGAACGCAGGCGCGAACGGCGTCGCTGGAATGAATCCGCCGCCCAGCGCCGAGTCGCGTGTCTTCTGCCAGCCGTGGATGAGCGGATCGAATTCCACGTTGAAGGCGAGCGCGGTGTGCGAGGCCCCGCTGTTGCGCGCCGTGATGCCGAGCGGGACGTACAGATAATCGTCGGTGCGGTAGCCGTTCACGCCGGTCGTGCCGTTCGACAGATGTCGGAGCCCGACGCCGCTGTACGGCGAGTACGTCCAGCCTTGACCAATCAGATCCTTGCCTGCGAGCGCGCGTCCCTCCAGATACCAGTCCTTGTCCCCGCTCTCGGTGCACGGCGACGGATCGCCGATGCCGAGCCTGTAGCCGTTCGGCGACGTGCTGCTCGGCGTGATCAGATACGGTGAACACCACCCTTTGTAGGTGGCCGTGCCAATCGAGCCCCGGACATTGCCTTGCGCGAACCAGTGCCGCTGTTCGTCGATCGGCAGGGTCGCCGTGTATTCGCCGCCGAACTTCGGCGCGTGGATCGAAATGCTGGTATCACCGGGTTCGATATACGTGTAGCCGCTCACCACGGCATTCACGTCCTGGCCCGTCGGCGTCTGGGCAAATGCCGCGGACGATACCAGCGTCAGCAATATCGGTAGATAAGAACGAGTCCTCATGGCGCGGGCCTTTGCGAGAGATATGCCGCGATCGATGGATTCACGGAGGATGACCGCCGCGGACTTTCGATGGATCGCGCTCGGTTTCGATGGCGCCGAAGAAGGCTCGCACATGGGTGCGGTCGACTTTCGCGTCGGCGGCCGCATCTTCGCCACGCTCGCGTCAGTGAAGAGGGCTTCGGAAACCTGATGCTGACGCCTGAAATCCAGTCGGAGTTCGTGGCCGACGGGCCCGACGTGTTCCTGCCCGTGGCCGGCGGGTGAGGCCGAATGGGTGCCACGCACATCCGCCTCGCAAAAGCGACACGCGATGTTCTAACGGGCGCGCTGCGGACCGCATGGCAACTCCGTGCCGAGAAGAACGCCGCCTCCAGAAGACCGAAACGCGTGCGATCGACGCCGAGCGCGCGTGGACCGTGTCGCCGTCGGATGGCAACTTTCGTCCGCAACATCGGACACGTCGCCACAAGGAATGTTCAGCTCGACGGGAGAGGGATCAATCCGGCGACAGGACCCGGGCCGCTCGACTCGAAGCATATAATCGCGCCGTCGTCCTCATCCGTGCAGGCACCATCAACATCGTGAGGAGAAGGTTATGAAAGGACTGCTTCCGAAGGTCGCGCTCGCCGTCGTGGCAGTCGCGATGTTCGCGATGGCCGCGCTTGTGGTCGCTGCTGACGCCGCGCCGAAGTTCGAGATCGATACGAGCTGGCCGAAGCCGCTGCCCAACAACTGGATCCTCGGCCAGATCGGCGGCATCTTCGTCGACAAGGACGATAACGTCTGGATCAGCCAGCGTCCGCGCTCGGTCAACGATCGCGACAAGCGCGCCGAGCGCGGCGATAAATCGATCTGCTGCTTTACCGCGCCGTCGGTCATCGCCTTCAATCAGGCCGGCGACGTCGTCAAGTCGTGGGGCAATCCGAAATCCGCCCAGGGCTACGACTGGCCGCAGAACGAGCACGGCATGTTCGTTGACTACCAAGGCAACGTCTGGCTCGCCGGCAACGGCGAGAACGACGGTATGGTCCTGAAGTTCACCAACGACGGCAAGTTCCTCATGGCGATCGGCAAGTCGGCTCCGCAAACCAACAGCCTGGACCAGACGCGCGTCGGGCGCGCCGCGGACATGGTCGTTGATCCGGCAACCAACGAGCTGTACGTCGCCGACGGTTACTTCAACCACCGCATCGTGGTCTTCGATGCCGACACGGGCGCGTTCAAGCGAACGTGGGGTGCGTACGGAAAGCCGCCGACCGACGAGAAGATCAGCTACGACGCCAAGGTGATGCCGCAGCAGTTCAACAACCCGGTGCACGGCGTTCGTATTACCAATGATGGCGAGGTCGTCGTGTCGGACCGCGCCAACAACCGCATCCAGATCTTCCGCAAGGACGGGACGTTCATCCGCGAATTGCCGGTGATGCGCGAGTCGACGGCGCCAGGCGTCACGGGATCGACGGTGTTCTGGCCGGACAAGGGACAGACGTATTGGTTTACGTCAGACGATCCGAACGGGCAGATTCACATCCTGCGGCGCGCCGACGGACAAGTGGTCGGCAGCTTCGGCCGCGTGGGCCGCGGTCCGGGCGAGTTCGAGAACCTCCACAACATCGCCATCGACAGCAAAGGGAACATCTACACCGCAGAGGTGCAGGGCCAGCGCGTCCAGCGCTTCCGATACAAAGGCGGCCTGCCGCCGATTCGGTAGGACACGCGCGGGCGGTCGTGGGAAATCTCACGCTCGTCCGCGAATAACCGCGCGGCGCGCTCCGGCCACACTCTCGAAACCTCCGCCCCCGCAGCTTCCGCCGCTGGAACGTCCTTTGACGTGTCCACGATTGTATGGCGCGACAAGCGTTGCGACGCGTCGAGGTAACGGTTCGCGGCGTCGACGAGATGGGCTACGTGCAACTCGGCGGCGTCGATCAATGGGTGACCATCCGCGGCGAGGATTTGTCCAACCCACTTTTGATATGCCTGCACGGCGGTCCAGGTTTTCCCGAAGCCTGGCTCCAGCGATATTTCAATGCGGTGCTCGAAAAGAGCTTCACGATCGTCTACTGGGATCAACGGGGCGCCGGCAGATCGTTCACGCCCGGCATGGCGAAATCCTCGATGACGGTCGAGCAGTTCATTTCTGATCTCGACCAGTTGGTCGATTTCGTCTGCCGACGCGTAGGACAGCGGAAGGTCGTCCTCTTCGGCCATTCATGGGGTTCGGCGCTCGGGATGCTGTATGCGGGCCGTTTCCCTGAAAAAGTGTCGGTGTATGTCGGCGGCGCCCAGATTGGCGATTGGGCCGCGGCCGAATCAGCGTCGTATGCGCTGACGCTTGCCGAGGCGGAGCGGTCGAACAACCGCAAAGCGCTGAACGCGCTTCGCACGATCGGTCCGCCGCCGTATCCCGCGAGCAGCGTGTTCACGGAACGTACATGGTCGCAGCGTCTCGACGGGCAGCTGGGGCCCGCCATGCTGTGGAACATGACGCGCATCGCGCTCAGCGGGCCGGAGCCGGTCCTGTTCAATCTGCGCAGGACCATGCGCGGCTTCCGCTTTTCCATGGACGCGATGTGGGCGGAAGTCTCGACGCTGAATCTGACGAAGCTGGTGCCAACGCTTCGGATGCCCGTCTTCTTCTTCCTCGGCAGGCGTGACCACTGGGTGGTGCCGGACACGAGCGTCACCTACTTCAACGCACTGACGGCGCCAGAAAAAACGCTCGTCTGGTTCGAGCGCTCGGGCCACGAGATGTTTGCCGACGAACCTGACAAGTTCAATCGGACGATGGTGGATCTGGTGCGCCCCGTAGCTAGCGCTGACCTGCGTGCCGCTGCGTAGAAGCGAGTCGAGAAACGTTCTTTCCGGCGACAGGACCCGGGCCGCTCGACTCGCGATTTGCGGTGAGAGTCGCCGACAACGTTGATCCCCCTTCAGACGAGAAGAAAAACCGTAGGACCAGCCCTGTCACACGCTCGGGAGACGCTGCTCCCATGGCCGGAGCACGTCTCCGGCCTTGGAGGCGCCATGGCCGAGCAGTCGATTGCATGTCCGTCGTGCGGGAAGAAGATTCCGCTCACACGCGCGCTGCGCGCAGAGGTCGAACAGTCCGTCAAACAAGAATTCGACGATGTGCTGCGCGAGCGCGAGCGCGAGCTGCGCGCCACCTTCGAACAACGCCTCGAAGCCGACCTGCAGAGGGCGCAGAAGGACGCCGCCAAGAAAGTGGAGAAGAAGATGGCGCAGGAAGTGGCCGCCATGCGCGATCACATCAAGGAGCAGGCGAAGGATCTCGAGGATGCGCGGCGCAACGAGTTGGCGATGCGGAAGCGCGAACGCGAGCTCGAACGGAAACAGCATGATCTGGAACTCGAGATCGAGCGAACGCTGTGCACGGAACGCGCGAAGCTCGTCGCCGACACGCAGGAGCGCATGGCGGAGGAACACCGGCTGAAGGACGCGGAGAAGGAACGACAGCTCGCCGGCATGCGCCGTCAAATCGAGGATTTGAAACGCAAGGCCGAACAGGGGTCTCAGCAGCTCCAGGGCGAAGTCGGCGAGGAGCAACTCGAGGCGTGGCTGCGCGGCGGCTTCCCGTCAGATGACATCCGCGCGATTGGCCAGGGTGTGCGTGGCGCGGACCTGCATCAGATCGCGATCGATTCGCGCGGGCGCAAGGGCGGCTCCATTCTCTGGGAGTGCAAGAACACGCGGAACTGGAACGACGGGTGGCTGGCGAAGTTGAAACACGATCAACGCGCGCTGCACGCGGATGTCGCCGTGCTCGTATCCGCAGTGTTGCCGAAAGGCTGCACGCGGTTTGCCCTCATCGACGGGGTGCTGGTAACCGACTTCGCGTCAGCGCCCTGCCTGGCAGGCGTGTTGCGCGCCAACCTGTTCGAGCTGGCGCAGACACGCAGCGCCGCGATGCACAAGGAGGAGAAGCTCGAGCTGCTCCACCGGTATCTCTCGGGCGTCGAATTCCGGCAGCGCGTCGAAGCTGTCGTCGAAGCCTTCAACGCGATGCGCCACGACCTGGACCAGGAGCGACGCGCCGCGGAGCGGCAATGGGCGCGGCGCGCACGTCAGATCGACGCGGTGACGCTCAACGTGTCGGGGATGTACGGCGATCTGCAGGGCATCCTGCCGGCGCTCCCTTCGATCCGCCTGCTCGAGCTGCCCGGCGAGGTGGACGTCGAACCATGACGGGGCATCGAGCGTTATGCTGACTGGGTACGATGTTCTCCGCAGTATCGGCCTGGTTCAGTCGCTCTATCGTCCGGCTACAGACGCCGAGAAGGCTCACGTCATCGGCGGTCCGCATGGCGTATGCGGTCGCGGTGTGCACGGATCTGACGCAGCTGCTGCTGGGACCGTTCGGGTGGGTCGGTGCCGATGAAGTGTTGGATCTCGGCGCTGCCTACGTGATTTCCCGGTTCGTCGGATTCCACCCGTTGCTGTTACCGACATTCGTCCTCGAATTCGTTCCCTTCACCGACATGCTTCCAACGTGGACCGGTTGCGTCGCGTTGGTCATCAGGTCACGCAAGCGACAGGGGCTCGTCGTGGACGACCCTCCGGGTTCGACGCCGGTGATCGACGTGAAAGCGAAACGCGTCGAGTAGCGCGTTTACACGGCTTAAACGCGGCGTCTCGTGGGCACAACGAGCAGAACGATGCCGCCGACCAGCGCGAGCGCGCCGATCACGGGCGGAATCGGAACCGCCTTGTGCTCCTCGGTTGTGGCCCTCACCGGCCCCACGTCGAGGACGGTCTTCTGCTGAGTCCAGCGGAAACCGCCGAGCAGCAGCGAGACGAGTCCCACGACCACGAGCAAACCGCCGATGACGTTTTTCAGGGACATGCTGAGGTCCTTTGCAATCGCCGAGCCGCCGACATAACTGCCGTGCTGAGGCTGGCAGTTGTTCTGCACCCTCATAGGGAGAGCAACGCAGGAGGAGAACACAGCAGAAAGGGGGACTTCTGCCATGCGCAAACAACTTAGAGGAGCCGTCCTGGCCAGCGTCGTCGCGCTCGTGTGTTGCGTAGGCGCAGCTACCGCACGCGCTGACGACTGGAATCGCAGGACGATCCTCACGATCGATCAACCGATGATGGTTCCCGGCGCAACGCTTGCGCCCGGCACGTATACCTTCATCCTGGGCAATCCTGAAACGTCACGCGACCACGTGTATATCCTTCGCGAGGACGGGACGCCCGTGGCCTCGGCCAGAGTCACGCACTGGCAGCGCGGCAACGAGCAGCGCGACCTCGCAATAGCCGTGGCGCTCAGCGAGAATGGCGCGATGCCCGTGATGAAAGGATGGTTCTTTCCCGGGTTGATGGACGGGTACGAATTCGTCTATCCGGCGGAGCAGTCGCGCACGATAGCGCGAGCTGAAACCGTTGTGATCCCGGTCAGCCCACGGGGCTAAGCCAACGCTCGCAGGACGGGTTCGCCCCGTCCTGCCCAGAGACGCCGATGAAACCCTACTGCCCGCGCAAAGCTCAAATCTAAATCCGCACATGCCAGACCGACGGGGCACAGAGGCTCCGAGACACAGAGAACAGATCTTCACCGTCGGCCATTCCACGCGTCCGATCGACGAATTCATCGCACTGCTGACGGCGCACCACGTGAATCGCCTGATCGACGTTCGAACCATTCCACAATCTCGCCACAATCCACAGTTCGGCCGCGAGCGGCTCGCCGCATCGCTCGAGGGCGCCGGCATTCAGTACCTCCACATCCCTGGGCTCGGCGGCCTGCGCCGTCCCCGCAAAGACTCCACGAACACCGGCTGGCGGAATGCCAGCTTCCGCGGCTACGCGGATTACATGCAGACGCGTGAATTCGAGGAGAGCCTGAACCGCTGTATCGCGCTGGCGGAGGAACACCAGATCGCGTTGATGTGCGCCGAGGCGGTTCCATGGAGGTGCCACCGCTCGCTGATTGCCGACGCGCTGCTGGCGCGCGACATCGATGTGCAGGAGATCGTCAGCGCGACCGAGCTGCGGCCGCACGCGCTGACACCGTGGGCCCGACTCGACGGATTGAAAGTGAGCTATCCGGCACTGCCGTTGACCTCTTGACGGGCGCCGCCTACCGCGCCCCGAACGTTTTCACCAGCTTGTTATAGACCCCCATCGTCAGCAGCGGTCCGACCCACATCCCGACGAAGCGGCTGCTGCGCTGGTTGCCGCGTAACTCGGCCGCCAGCGCCACGCACATGGCACAGCAGGCCGAGAACAAGAACAGGTGGGACGGAATTTTGGCGGCCTGCTGTTCAATCATGCGTGTCAGCAGGTGTTCGCGATGTTCGCTCCGCATCACCGGCGACGCGTCGATGAGGCTGCTGGCAGGCTCGCGATGGGGGTTGATTTCCGCTTGCGGCGACATACTCGACGTGGTGCAAGCGTCACGCCACGAGACGCTCCAGGCATCCACGTTGCGTAAGTCACGTCGTGCCTGTGAACGACGACGCGAAGGCCGAGGCGCTCCAGCCCGCACCGGACGGCGTCGGGCCTCTCGTGCAGCGGGACTACTGGGCGCTCATCGATCGCTCACACTGCCGCCCGTCGGGCGTCATGAAGCTCGTCACGTCGAACTTCCCGGAGCTGCCGGCGTCGGATGTCGTCGTATTCCAACGAGACGGCGGGGGCGATCCCCACGCGCTCGAGGTCGGCGACGAGCTCGACATCCGCATTCGCCTCGCTGGACCCGCGCGCGTTCGCGTCGTCCACAGGTGCAAGTGCAGCGTCACGCTCGCGACGCTCAAGGGCCATCCCGAAGCAGGTCGCATTACCTTCGGGTCGTATCGCGCGACCGACGGAAACGTGGTGTTCCACATCAGGAGCCGCGCTCGATCGAGCTCCCTCCTCAACTATCTCGGCTTTCTGATCGGCGGCGATCCGATGCAGACGACCACGTGGACCGATTTCGTCAACGACGTCGCACACACATGCGGCAGCGGTGTGCTCGGCAGCGTGCAGGTCGAGACTCGGACGCTCGAGCCGAGCGAACTCGAGCCGGGCGACGAGACACTGGACGCCCCGACCTTCGTGGCGGATGGCGACTGATGGCCGAATGGCGGTTCGGCCGTGGATGGACGAATGAAGAGCTGGCGCAGCGGCTGGCAGCGGCGCGGCTCCGGCAACGGAATTTCGACGCCAGCGAAGCGGAGATGACGCCGGAGCACGCCTGGAGCCGCCACTATTCAAAGGCCGTCATCGCGCGCGAAGCTCCCGGTTCGCCGATCGCGGACGGACCATTTGCACGCGCCTCGCGGCTCGTCGAACGCTACGCATTTTCGGATCCGCGAATCGCGCGCGGACACTTCGACGCAGCGGACCCGCTCCGCGGACGCGTCATGCTCATCGAGATTCGAGTGGTCGGACTGCGCTATCTCGGCGCGGTGAAGGTGTCGGCGGTGAGAAACGACAGCAACGAACGGCAGACCGTCCGCGGCTTTCGCTACGATACGCTCGAGGGGCACTTCGAGCGTGGGCGCGAATGGTTTCTCCTGACCAAGGACCACGCGTCCGGTGATGTCACCTTCACCATTCATGCGGGGTGGCAACGGGGCGAGCTGCCGAACGTCTGGTCGCGCATCGGCTTCCGCCTCCTCGTGAGGCGCTACCAGCGCGCCTGGCATCGGCTCGCGCACATGCGACTGCGTGCACTGCTCGGCTCGCGTGACCTCGCGCCGCTGCCGCGAGGTTCGCGTCTCGTGCACGAGGGACCACCGCTGCGGGTGGCACCGGTGCAGGACACGGCAGAAGGGCCACCGCCGGCCCCCATTGCGGTTGAGGACGACACACCCGCTCGTCACCTTGAGGAGGCGTCATGAGAGAACTTGCGAGGTCCGCTGTGATCGGAGCCCTGAGCGGCTCACGGAGCATGCTTGCTCCGGCCGTCGTCGCACAATCGGTGCTGCCGTTTCCCGCGCGCACACTCCTGACGTTGATGTCGGCCGGCGAGATTGTCGCGGACAAGACTCCGACCATCCCCGCCCGCACTGACACTTTGCCGCTGACGGGGCGTCTCGTTCTCGGCGCGGCCGCAGCGGCCGGAGCGACGAAGCGGCATCGCATGCAAGCCGCCGTCATGGGAGCCGCCGGTGCCCTCGCTGCCACCTACGCCCTCTTCCATCTGCGTCGCATCGCGACGACGCGCCTGCGAATCCCAAACGTCGTCGCCGGAATGCTGGAGGACGGTGTGGCACTCGGTGCCGCTGCGATGCTGATGCGCACGACCCGGTAGACCCGGCACCGGGCGCGGGCTGCTCGACGCACGGACGCCTTGTGATCACATTGCATGACGCCGGTGCCGGCTTCGTGCCACAATCGCGCCCGGTTACAGAACAGCCGCAACCGACGGAAGGAGAAGTCGCAATGCGCATGCAGCGTGGTCTGCTCGTGCTTTCCGTACTGGTCATCGCGCTCCTCGCCGCACATCCATCGGCCGCACAGACGACAGGAGACGCTAAGCCGACGCGGACCATCACCGTCATCTCGAGCGCCGGCGCGCGTGCGCTCGCCGATGCCTGCACGGCCTGGGCCGAGAAAAACAGAGTGATCGTCGCGATGGCGATTCTCGACTGGGGCGGCAATGTCATCGAGTCGCACGCGATGGAAGGCGCGCCGAGCAATGCCATCGACACGGCGCTCCTCAAAGCAAAATCGGCTCTGCGCTGGCGTCGCCCGACGTCCGAGACCAACAAGATGGTCCGGAACGGCGAGAATCTGGCGCCGACGTTCATGAACGATTTTCCGCAGCCCGGCGCGCTGCCGATCGTGTTGAACGGTCAGGTCATCGGCGCGATGGGTGTGTCGAGCGGTGATGGCGAGAAGTGTGCGCAGGCGGCAATCGATACGGTGTTCAAAGGACAGGCGAAATCCTCAACGCAGTAGAACTGCCGCGAGATCATCTCGGATCCGGTGACGCAGGATCTTTCCGGCAGGGTTCTTCGGCAGCGCGGCAACACGTTCGATTGCGGCCGGACGCGCGTAGACGGGGAGCTGCTCATGACAGAGTGACCGCAGCTGCGCCTCGAGCTCGGCCCAGACAGGCCGGCTGAAGCCGGCCTCTACGTACGAGGACTCGACCTCGCGATCCGCCCAGGGTTCCAGCACGATGTACGCGACTGCGCCATCGTCTCCGCCGAGAACACTGGCTTCGGCGACGGCTGGATGTTGCCGCAGCACGCGCTCGACAATTCCCGGGTGCACGAGCACGCCAGCGGACATGTACGCGTCTTCGGCGCGACCGACGATGAAGAGAAAGCCGTCGGAGTCAACGAACGCCACATCACCGGTTCGCAGCCAGCCATCGTCGTTCAGGGCGCGGCGCGTCGCGTCCGGGCGTCTCCAGTAGCCGATCATGACGTTCGGGCCGCGCACGAACAACTCGCCGATTTCGCCGGACGCCGCCTCCGACCCGTCACCGCGGTCGATTCGAACGTCTACGAAGAGAGCGGGGCGTCCAGCGGAGCCCAGTTTCCGCCACGCATTGCCCCCATCGAGAACCGACACGAACGGCCCTGCTTCCGACAGCCCATAGCCCTGCAGCACGTTGAAGCCCCGCTCGTGGGACGCGCGGAGAAGTCGCTCGTGGACCGGCGCGCCTCCGGTCATGAACATGCGCAGACTGCTGAAATCGGCGGAATGCCATCGTGGCGACCGTGTGAGCGAGCGGAGCAGATCCGGGCTGCCGAATCCAATCGTCACCCGGTGACGTTCCATCAGATCGAATATCTCGTCGGGCTCTGTGCCGTTCGGGATGACGACCGTACCGCCTTTGAACAGCACGGGAAGCACGTTGATGCCGGTGCCTCCTGTGCGAAAGAACGGAGCGACCGCGATGGTGACGTCGTGCGGGCGAATGTCGACGGCCGACAGCAGGTTGATCACATTCCAGGTGAGATTGCCGTGGGTCAGCATGATGCCCTTCGGCGCGCCAGTCGTTCCCGACGTGAACGGCAACAGAAACAGATCGTCGAAGGTGACCGGTTCGTCGATCGGTTCGTCGCGGCCCTCGCCAATCAGTTGCTCGTACTGGCCGCGTGCGTCCCTTGGTCCGACCGTCACCGTGGTGGCCACACTCGGCGGAAGTGTGATGTCGGACAGTGACGCGTCGATGAAGACGAGACGCGGCGCGGCATCGGAGCAGATGGTTTCGATCGCTCCTCGTTCCAGGCGGTGATTGATTGGCGCCAGCACCGCACCAAGCTTCGCCGTCGCGAACAGGATCTCGAGAAACGCCGGATGGTTGGGACCAAGCCAGGCCACGCGGTCCGCTCGCGTCACGCCGAGCGCCCGTAGTTGCTGCGCCAGCCGGCGCACGCGCCCGGCAAGATCGGCGTAAGTACGATGCGTGTCGCCGAAGATCACCGCGATGTTGTCCGGAGCGCTTCTCGCGCGCCGTTCGATCCACGTGCCGATGCTCTGGTTGCTGATCATTTCGAGACCTCGCTCAATGACATCACCAGCGTCGCCGCCATGACGTGGCTGTACCGCGCACGGCTCGGCGCGCCTGGTGAGTAGACGTTCAGATAGCCAATGTCCACGCTGCTCCGCCCAGTTACCTTGTGTCCGATGCCCACAAACAGCTGGTTACTATCGAAACCGCGAGTGGTCCGCGCGGGGGAGTTGACCTTGACGAACACTTCGTCCCAGACCACGGCGCGCAACGTTTCTCTCGGCTCCAGCGGCCACGTCGAGCGGAACCGCTCACGTACGCGGACGGCCATGCCGTTGCCCCCCGAGACGAATCGTTCCTCGAGTTGCGTTCTGACAGACACGCGCCCGGCGAGATCCGCCCGCCACGTGTATTGCTGGACGAAACGGTGTTCGCGCGACAAGCCGTCGTCTGGAAATCCGGCGACGAAGGCGTAGCCGATTCCAACGGCCGACCTTTGTGTCAGGTCGCGCTTGACGGAGAACCACTCGCCCATGAAATCCACGGTGCTGGCGCCATTTCGCGTTCTCACCAGCGAGTCGGCCGCCCACCGCCACGGCGAATCGCTGCCAACGCGGCCCTGGACGGAGACCTCCATCCACACGCGTGGTTGCGTCGCGGTCTGGGCAGCGGCCGGTGCGGCGACGGCGAGTGCCACGAGGAACAGAACGGCTTTCATGTTGTCGCTCCCTCTGGTTTCAGCGGCCCCGCGGGTCTTGCGCGGAATCGACCTCTCCGCACAAACTCCGGTGTCGCTGTCCTCATTAGGCGCGACCGCCACACATCGCGTCCTTGAGCGACGCTGAATCGTTTATGAAATTGTTCTGAAATGGCGACTGACGAAGCCGCCGTCTACGAGTTCGGGAATTTCAGGCTGGAGGTGGGCGAGCGGCGCCTGCTGCGTGACGGACGGCCGATCCCGCTGACGACAAAGGTGTTCGAGACGCTCACCGTGCTCGTCGCGCGATCGGGACGGCTGCTCACGAAGGACGAGCTGATGCAGCACGTCTGGCCCGACACGGTCGTCGAGGAGAACAACCTCAATCACAACATCTCGGTCCTGCGGCACGCGCTCGGCGAGCAGGCTGGCGGCCCCCGCTTCATCGAAACCGTGCCGCGGGTCGGCTATCGCTTCGTGGCCGTGGTGACGCAATTGGGCTCCGCGTCGTTGGGTCCGCTGACGGAGGTGTCTGCTGCTTCTGCGCGGACGCTGCGTCAGGAAATCCGCTTTTGCACGTCAGGCGACGGCACGCGGATCGCGTACTCGACGGTGGGGAAGGGCACCCCTCTGGCCAAGACCGCCAACTGGCTCAGTCATATCGAATACGAGTGGGACAGCCCCGTGTGGAAGCATTGGCTCCGTGAGATCGCGGAGCGGCATTCGCTCGTGCGCTGGGACGAGCGTGGGTGCGGACTGTCGGACTGGGCCGTGGACGAACTCTCGCTCGACGCATGGGTCCGCGACCAGGAAACCGTCGTCGATGCGCTCGGTCTCGAGCGCTTCGCGCTTCTCGGTATCTCGCAGGGCGGCGCCGTTGCCGTCGCATATGCCGCGCGGCACCCGGAGCGCGTGAGCCATCTGGTTCTCTGTGGCGCCTACACCTGCGGCTGGCGGCATCGGGCCGACGCACACGAGATCGAAGCGAGGACCGCCCTCCTCAACCTCACTCGACTCGGATGGGGCCAGAATAACGCTGCGTTCCGGCAGCTGTTCACGACGCGCTTCATCCCTGATGCCGGCGTCGCGGAGATGGAATGGTTCAACGACCTGCAGCGTGTCTCCACGTCACCGGAGAATGCGGCTCGCCAGATGGACGCGTTCTCGCGTCTGGATGTGCGTCCGCTGCTCGCGGACGTCAAGGTTCCGACCATCATCTTCCATTCACAGCACGACGGCGTGGTTCCGTTCGAGCAGGGGCGGCTGCTCGCAGCTGGCATTCGCGGGTCGAGATTCGTTCCCCTGGCGAGCCGCAATCATCTCCTGCTCGAACGCGAACCGGCGTGGCCGATCTTTCTATCGGAGCTCGGCGCGTTCCTCGGTTGGTAGTCACGGGCTCCGGGCTACAGGCTTCGGCTCCTGGTACTGCCTTCCGCCTCGCAGCCCGCAGTCCGCAGCCTGTAGCCCGAATTGCGCTAAATTTGGCGCATGGCGAGGAAGAATCGACAGACGCATGCAGTCACGCGGCGCACCGCGCTGGCGACGTTGGGCGCCGCTGCGGCGGTCACGCTCGCGCCTGATCTCGCGAGCGGCCAGGACGCCGCGCCGGCGGACACGACGAAGCGCTGGGGCCGGTTGCCGAACACCCTCGGCGCGCGATCGCCGGCTGAAAATCCACGGCGGCTTCCCATCCCGACCAGTTCGCGCACGCCGCTCCAGGATCTCCACGGCACGATTACGCCGTCCGATCTGCATTACGAGCGTCACCACGGCGGTGTGGCCGTCGTCGATCCGCGTGCGTACCGGCTGACGGTACACGGCATGGTCGATCGGCCGCTCGTCTTCACCTTGCAGGATCTGAAGCGATTCCCCGCGGTCAGCCGAACGTGCTTCCTGGAATGCGCCGGTAACTACAACGGGCAGCGCGAGGAGCTCACGCCGCAGGAGATCTGCGGGCTGACGAGCCAGAGCGAGTGGACCGGTGTGATGCTGTCGACGGTCTTCAAGGAAGTCGGCGCACAGCCGCGGGCGACGTGGTTTCTCGCCGAGGGGCAGGATGCCGCGGTGATGACCCGCAGCATCCCGTTGAAGGGCGCCATTGGCGAGGCGATGCTGGCATATGCGCAGAACGGCGAGGCGCTGCGCCCGGAGCAGGGTTATCCCGTGCGTCTGCTGCTGCCCGGCTGGGAAGGCAACGCGAGCGTGAAGTGGCTGCGACGCATCGAACTCGCCGACCAGCCGTTCATGACGCGCGAGGAAACGTCCAAGTACACCGATCCGCTCGCCGACGGCACCGCGCGCGAGTTCAGCCTCGTCATCGACGCGCGCTCGGTGATCACGTCACCGTGTTACCCGCAGACGATCCAGAAAGGGTTTGTTGAGCTCCGCGGCATTGCGTGGAGCGGACGCGGCGTGATCCGGCGTGTCGAGATCAGCACCGACGGCGGAAAAACGTGGAAGCCGGCCACGCTGCAGCAGCCGGTGTTGCCGAAAGCGCTGACGTGCTTTCGCTTTGCTTGGGAATGGGACGGCCGGCCGACCGAAATCGTAAGCCGTGCGGTTGACGAGACGGGCTACACGCAGCCGGAGATGTCGGCGATCCAGAAAGTTCGCGGCCGACGGACGCGATATCACCTCAATCCGGTGACCGGGTGGACGATTGCGGCCGATGGACGCGTTCGTTTCGCGGTGGAAAGGGTCCGCGCATGAATCGCCTTCTCATCATCGCCGGCGCGATCTTCACGATCGGACTGGGCGCCGCGGCGCAATCTCCGTCAAAGCCGCTCGACTCCGCTCGGGACAAGCCGTTCGGCATCGGCACCCCTGCGACGCCGGAACAGATTGCGGCGCTCGACATCGACGTGCGACCGGATGGGGCAGGGCTTCCCGCCGGTAGCGGAACGGCACGCGACGGTGCGGTTGTCTACGCACAGAAGTGCGCCGCGTGTCACGGTGCAAACGGCGAAGGAGGAATGGCAGACGTGCTGGTCGGAGCGGAGCCGAAAGGGTTCGCGCCCTTCGGCCCCGAGTACGAACGCTGGCGCGGTTCGCGTCCGGACGTTCCGTTCACGATCGGCAACTACTGGCCGTACCCGACGACGCTGTTCGACTACGTTCGGCGCGCGATGCCGGCCACCGCGCCGGGTTCTCTCAGCGCCGATGACACGTACGCGCTGGTCGCATGGCTGCTTGCGAAAAACGAGATCATTGCCGAAGCCGATGCGATGAACCGCGAGACGCTTCCGCGCGTGCGCATGCCCGCGCGCGCCCGTTTTGTGCCCGATAACCGCCGCGGTGGGCCGGAGGTGAAATAGCCCGGAGCATCTGGGCGCTGACTATCTGGCCGGCTTCCGCGGGATCTTCTCGTCAGCCATTGCTGACTGCCACGCGAATGTCGCCATCACGATGGCCGATTCCTTCAGCTCGTCTTCGCTCATCCGCTCTGGAAAATCGTCGTTGGTGTGGCGCGTGCGCACGTCGTAGGCATCGAAGTCCTTGATCACGTTGAAGCCCGGTAAGCCGGCTTCGTTGAAAGGAACGTGATCGGTGGCGCCGATGCCTTCGATGACGTTCCGCGTCGCGCCCAGTTCCTTCAGCGGCTCGAGCCAGCGATCGAACATCACTTTGGCGGCTCCGTTACCCTCCATGTAGAAGCCGAGGGTTTTGCCGCTGCCAGGATCGTCGTTCAAATAGACGGCGAGCTGGTCGCGTGCGGTTGGCGTGCTGAAGTGCTGCGCGAGGTAGGCACGTGCGCCGAGCAGCCCCTGCTCCTCGCCGCTCCAGAGCGCGAAGCGAATCGTTCGGCGCGGCTCGGCGCCGAGTGCGCGAAGCATGCGTGCCGCCTCCATCACCGCAACCGCGCCGTCCGCGTTGTCGGTCGCGCCGCTCGCCGTGTGCCACGAATCGAGGTGTGCGCCGACGAGCACGATCTGATCGCGCAGCGCCGAATCGCGCCCCGGAATCTCCGCGATCACGTTGTAGCTGTTGCGGTCGTTTTCCAGGTACTGCGTCCGCAGTTCGACGCGAAGCGCGACGGCTTGTCCGGCGGCGGCAAGCCGGGCGAGGACGTTGTACTGCTCGCCGGCGACGACGATCGAAGGCACCGCGTCGGTGGACGTCATGCGGTTGCCAAGGACGCCGACGGTGCCGTCACGATAGGCGCTTGGTCTCAGCGCCACCGCGACCCCTGCCCGCGCGAGGAGCGGCATCAGCTCGCTCACCGGCGTCGTGCTCCGCGCACCGGGCAGCGTCGGATTCCCGGTGGCAACGGGCTTGTCGTCCAGGCCGGGCTGTGGCCGATCCTTGTCGACCCACTCGGTTTGCGGAAGGTGCGTGAGCACGATCGCGCCGCGAAGCTGTCCCGCCATCGCCTCGATCTGTGACGCGGTCTTGTCGCCGATGTAGACAACGCGTCCACTCACGACGCCCTTCGTCGACGGTGTCCATGCTTCCGCGTATGCGATGAGCGGGAAGTAACGCGGTTCTGTCATCTCAACGGAGATCTTGTCGAGCTGCCATCCGTGGCCGAACTCGTAGGGTTCGAGATGAGGGTTTGTCAGCCCCCATTCCATGAAGCGGTCGCGTGCCCAGTTCGCCGCTCGCACGTGGGCCGGCGAGCCCGTCAGGCGCGAACCGATGTCGTCGGTCAGCGTGCGATACAGCGGCAGCGCCCGCGAACGTTGCAGCCCTTCAATCCTGAGCCGCGCCAGCAGATCGCTGCCGCCGCTTTGCTGCGTCGTCGTCTGGACGCCAAGCAGCAGCAATAGAATCGTGGCAACGAACACGACGCGACGCTTCATCGAATTCCCTCCATGCCGAGTACCTCCAGGCACCAACGCGACCGTTAGCATAGCCCCGGTTGTCCGCAGCGACGGACAGAGTGGGCACCTCGTCGTTGTTTCATCACGCGATTTGTCAGGAGGAATCACGTCGTCCTCAACTCGACCGCGCTGGCATCACCCTCGCTGTTAGGTTTGAACAGGAAGTGAAATCATGGCCAAGCGCTTCGTACTCATCGGAACGTTCACAATCGTCCTTGCCGCGGCCGCCCTGCCCGCCTACGCGCAGACGCACGTATCGATCGGCATAGGCGCGCCGTTTTACCCACCGGTCGCAGTAGCGGTCGCGTCAGCGGCGCCGTATCCGGGCTACGTCTGGCAGCCTGCGCACCAGGTGTGGACCGCCTTTGGATACCAGCTGGTGCCGGGTGGATGGGTACCCGCGCCTTACGTCGTGCACCGGCGCGCCTACGTCGCCCCGCCCGTTGTGGCCGTGCCGTATTACGCGCCGTATGGACTGTCTTACGCGCCGTATGGGCTGTCGCTCGGGCTCGGCTTTAACATCGGCCACGGACACTACGGCGGCCGCGGATACTACGGCGGCCGGGGATACTACGGCGGCCACGAAGGCCACCATGGCGGACACCGATAACGGAGGTGTTCCATGCGTGTTCTGCAGGCCCGCTCTCTTCAGCAGGGCGGGCCGCTACCGCATGTTGCCGGTGTGCCCCAGTGAGAATCGCCCGGGTTGCGGCCACACACACAAGCCGTGTGGCCCAGCGCCAACAGCGATGCGGGCGATGAGCGATCCGTGTGCGGTGTCGATGGCATAAACCTCGTTGTCGTACCGACCGGATACCCACAACTCCTTCCCGTCTGCGCTGAGGCCGCCCATGTCAGGACTGCCGCCATTCGGGATCGGCCAGGTCGCAAGGATCTTCTGTGTGTTCGGGTCGAGCACGGTAATCGACCCCGGGCCGTGGCGCTCGCCGCGCAGCGAGTTAAAACCGCGATTGCTGAAGTAGAACGGATAACCGCCGCGTCCGACGACGATTCCATGCGTCCCCCGACCCATCTTGATGAACCCGACTTCCTTGAACGCAACGGGATCGATCACGTGGGCACCGTCGGCCATCATGTCGGCGACGTACATGACCCGGCCGTCCGGCGACAGGCGGATATCCTGCGGCATCCCTCCGCGTGGGAGCCGCAGATAGCCGATCGGCTTGCGCGTCGCAAGATCGACCTTGACGAGCTGACCGGAGAACTCGCACGTGGCGATGGCGTATTTGTCGTCGGCAGTGAAGTCCACGTGATCGAGGCCGGCACAGTCGACATGGACCGACTGCACGAGTTTCATCGTCGCCGGATCGCGCAAATCGAACCGGTGTTGCGCCTCGGCGATCACCATCGCGAGCTTGCCGTCGGGCGTGAAATACATGTTGTAGGGGTCGCTGACGCGGACTCGCTCGCCGTCGGCGCCGGTCGTCGGGTCGATGGCGGTGAGACTGTCAGCCATGTCATTGGTCACCCACAGCCGATGCATGTCGTACGACGGCACGACGTGCTGCGGGAGTTTTCCAGTGCGGAACGTGCGGACGACCGTGTGCGTGGCGGGGTCGATGACGGTAACGCTGTCCGATTGCGTGTTGGGGACGTAGACAAGGGGTTTGGCCGCTGCGGCCGCGGAACTGAGCGCGCCGGCGCCCGTCGCCAGATAGACGTTGACGACGCTCGCCCCTGACGGCTCCTGCCGCGTCTTGTAATGTTCCGCCGCGGAGCCGGAGCCGTTCTGTTGCCCGCACCCGGCGAGCAAGGTCGCACTGGCGCAGAGCCCTACCACTCGCTGCATCGTGCGCAGCTTCATACGGTGCCCCTCGTCAACGATCAAATCTGAAAGAACGAGTACGTACGGACTATACGCGAGTCGAGCACTTTTCTTTCACCGGCTCGAGTTCGATTATCCTTGCGACATCGAGCGGAGGGTCCGATGAGCAAGCGCGATGCACGTCACTCCCGGCGGAACTTCTTGAAAACGGCAGCAGGCGCCTCCGCAGGGGCGATGCTCGTCCGCGATCCGCTGTGGGCCCAGAGCGTGCCTGCCGGCAAAGCGGCAGCATCGCCACTCGCGAAGATCCATCAGCCGTTCATGATCACACCGAAGCAGGCCCTCGACTGGAACGTCTTCAAGGCCGGGTGCGGTCCCACTTACGCCGGGAGCACCGGGTGGAAGCGCTACACCGACTTTCTGGTTTCGAAGATGCCCGAGTTCGGCGCGGTCGATCTCGATTACGTCGAGATCCCGTACGACCACTACATCGTCGAGGACTGGCCGGATCGTCGCACGCACATGCCCAACTCGCCGAACGCGGTCGAGAAGCTTGTCACCGACGGAACGCCGGTGCCCGTCGTTGCGTCGTACGGCATGACGTCGGGATCCACACCCCCCGAAGGCGTCACGGCGCAGATGCTGTATTACGACCCGGCGCATCCGCCGGCAGAGTCGCAGATCACCGGCAGGATCCTCGTATTCCAGACGCAGAAGCAACCGGCGCCGCCGTACACCAACAACTTCCTCGACAACTACACGCCGACCGACTACGAGTGGCGCTCGCCCGGCAAGTGGCCGGACCTGTTTACGCCTCCGCCGCTCACCTACGGCACGTCATTTCGCGGGCGGTGGGAGTGGAGTCAGGTAAACCGCTTCGCGGAGATCGGCTTGAAGGGGCACGCCGCGGGCATTGTGATCGTCTACGACTTGTCGCCGGCGATGGCGTTCGGCCTCGTGCAACGCAGCGTGTACACCGAGAACGGTCGCGCGGGCCTCGGGACGACGTATGTCAACTGTCCGACGCTGACGCTCGATCGCGTCAACGGTGCGAAGGTGCTTGCCGACGCGAAGGCCGGAAAGATGGCGACGCTGACGCTGCGCGCGCGCTTCCAGCGCGACACAGGCAAGGCGATCATCGCGTATCTACCGGGGAAGAACTACGGCACGGCGCAGGACGAGCAGGTACTGCTGGCAACACATACCGACGCGATGTCGCTCATCGAGGAGAACGGCGGCCTCGGCATGCTCGGCATCATGTCGTACTGGAACCGGGTGCCGAAGAGCGAGCGGCCGCGCACGCTGATCTTCTACTTCGATTGCCGCCACTTCATGCCCGGCGCCGAAGCGAGCTGGCCTCAGTACGACTACTACAGGATTCACCCCGACAAGCTGAAGACGGTCGTTGCGACTGTCGGCATGGAGCACATGGGCGGCCGGCAGACGATCGAGACTGGACCCGGCAATAACACCTACGCCTACTCAACCGCGCGTCCCGAAGACGGCGGCGTCATCACCAGCCTGATGGACGTCAACAACAACAACATATGGATGGTGGAGATGATTGCGCGCGCGGCGACCGACAATCACTGGCCGCGCGTCGACGTGAAAGCCGGTCCGGATGCCGGGCCCGGCGTGAACGGCGGATTCCAAGGACGCGTGAAGAGCCCGATGAACAAGGGTCGCGACTACAAGATCCCGGGCTGCGGCCTCGCCGGCGACTGGCCGGGGGCGTGGACACAGACCTTTGCGCAGGTCGATACCGAAGCGGGTCCGCATGGATTCGACGAGAAATATTTCGTCGCGCAGGTCGCAGGCCTGTCGCAGATTGCGGGGGAATTCATGCACGTCAACCCGCGTGTCATCGATCTCGGATGGGGCCAGTTGAAAACCGCGATTGCGGCAACGAAAGACGGTCGTCTGCTCTCCCAGTACGTTGATGCGTTCCGCAAAGTCGAAGCGGGAAAGGACGACGAGGCCAGGAGCTCGTTACGGGAGCTGTCGGGGAGTATTGATGTCTCGGTGGGAGAAGACAAACGTGCCGCGTTGCACACATTTATAGAAACTCAGCTGTCAAAGCTTACGTAATCCGCCGAATTTCAGTTTTGTTATCGGTACGACGGAGCTATATTGCGCCCGCCATGGCGTACTTCTCCGTCGGGCGCCAATGGTCTCCTGGCGTCGCGTCTGCTCGCCGGTCGCCTGATCGAACCGTTCGTTCCTGGAAATTCCTTGCACAACTTGCGGCCGTGTTCCTCGCCTACTTCGTCGCCGGGAAGCTCGGACAAGCCACGACCAACATCAGAAGCAGCAATCTCGGACCCGTGTGGCCTGCCTACGGGGTTGCGCTCGCGGCGTTCATCGGTTGCGGCTACCGCGTCTGGCCCGCCATTGCGGCGAGCGCATTCATCGTCGCGGTCGAGGGCGCGGTGTCGCCGCTTGCCGCCGCCGGCCAGGCAGCCGGCGCGACGATCGCATCGCTGACCGGCACCTACCTGCTTCGCCACATTCCCGGCTTCGATCCTTCGCTCTCGCGATTGCGCGACGCGCTCGGACTGATTGCGTTCGGTGCCTTTGGAAGCGCGCTTCTCAGCTCATCGATCGGTATCGTCTCGCTGTACACGACCGGCGTCCAACCGTATTCGGGAATCGGCTCCGCCTGGGTGATCTATTGGCTCGGCGACAGCACCGGCGTGCTGCTCGTGACGCCTCTGATCTTTACGCTGCCGCAACTCGTTCGCATCCGGTCGCACGCACGGCTGTTCGAACTGGCGTCGCTTCTGACGCTGCTCACGGCTGCGTGTGTGGTCGTGTTCGGCGATCTGCCTTCCATTCCCGTTCGTCTCGACGCGCTCGCGTTCGTCGTGCTGCCGCTCGTCATGTGGGGCGCGATCAACTTCGGCATCGCCGGCGCCATCCTCTCCGTATTCCTCGTTGCCACCATTGCGACACTGCTGACCGCGTTCGGGCGCGGTCCCTTTGCCGTGAACACGCCCTTCATCAACGCCGTGCTGCTGGACGTGCTGTTTGCGGTGCTTGCGGTGTCTGGTCTGTCATTGGCCGCCGTCACGACGGAGCGCGAACGAGCCGAGCATGCTCGCGAGCGGCTGATTCGTGAGCAGACCGAGATGGATGCACGCCTGCAGGAACGCGCGCGCATCGCGCGAGAGCTGCACGACGACGTCGGGCAGCGGCTTGCACTGCTGACCAGCCGGCTGTCAGCTGTGTCCGCGGATCTGCGCGAGGAAGCGGTCGCCATCGCCGGCGCTATTCAGGAGCTCTCTCGCGAACTGCACCCCTCGCGTCTGGACGTGATGGGGATCGTGGCCGGCACACGATCGTTCTGCCGCGAGTTCGCCGAGCAGCAGAACGTCGAAGTCGATTTCCAGGCGCACGACATTCCGGCCAGGCTGCCGCCCGAGATTTCGTTGACTGTCTTCAGGGTGCTGCAGGAAGCGTTGCATAACGCCGCGAAGCACAGCGGCTCGCGGTATTGCATTGCGAAACTGTGGGAAACCGACGGCTGGATTCACCTCGTCGTCAGCGATGCGGGGGCAGGATTCGATCTGGAGACGGCGAAGCGTGGGCGCGGCATCGGCCTGCTCACCATGCGTGAGCGGGTCGAGCTGATCGGCGGCAGGCTGTCGATCGTGTCGCAGCGTCAACGCGGCACCACGATCCATGCGGAGGTGCCGATTACCGCGAATGCACGGTAGCGTGCTCGGCGCAGATCTGCTGATGGTGGGTGTCGCCGAGTTCTCCGTGTGAGCGGCCGTCGAGTGCATAGGCGCAGAAGACGTCGACCTCAAACGTCCTGATCGCCTCGTTCCATAGCCGTTCGAGGCGAATGGCCTCCTCGCCCCTTCCTGCTCTCCACAGAGATGCCGCGCCTTCGCCCCAGGCTGCAAGGCGTGGATGGGGTCTGCTTGACGCGCGCGCGGCTGCAAGAATTGTCGTTGTTACGGATTGCCAGAATCGCGATTCGTCAATCCGGCCGTCCATCATGAAGCTGGCGACAAGGTCAGCCGCGTCGAGCGGGATGTAGCGGCCGGATCTGATGGCGTGATCGACATCGACGCCGCGAGCCTTCAGCGCCAGCTCCAGCTTTTCGCCGCGACCTTCAATCGATGCGCCCAGGAACGTACTGCCTGCCTGCAGCGCAGCCTCCGCGTAGCGCGCGCAATCGTCGATGAGAGGCGCCTCGCGCGAATAGAATGCGACCTCGTGGTGCGAATGCTTGCGGAAGGCGGCGCCGTCCTCGAGCACGCGCCCGCCGAATCGCCCGCCGACGAATCGCCGCCCCTCGACAATCGAGTCCATCGCCTGTGCGAGCTCGCGCTGCGAATCCGACTTGATGATGTAGCCGCGTGCACCCGCCGACAGCGCGGCCTCGACGACGTCCCACGCGCGGTGTTCGCTGACGATGAGGATGCGCGCGCCGGGATTGTCCTCGAGGATGCGCTCGGTCGCCTCGATGCCGGTCAGCTTGGGAAGACTGAGATCGAGCAGAATCAGATCGGGGCGAAGCTCGCGCGCCTTCTGCACTGCCTCCAGGCCGTCGATGGCTTCACCCACCACGTCCCAACGGGCCGTGCCCGCGAGCGACGAACAGATGTGGTGACGCCACGGATTGTAGTCATCGACCACCAGCGCGCGATACTTCACAACTTGTAAACCCGCGCATTTTATTCGACGACGGGCCTCCATGTCCGATCGGGATTGAAGCGATCGAGTGTTGCAAATTGATCAAGCGTGGACGGTCCGAGATCCTTTTCGTACACGACACCGTCGTGGCTGACCATGAATGTCTTGATCCCGGTCAATCCGTATTGGGCGGGAGCCGCAATTAGTGCGAAACCGCCAATCATCGCGCCGTTCACCACGAAGTCCATCTGCCCTAACGGCGCTGCGGGCCCTTGCCCTTTCAGCACCTTGAAGAAGTAGCCGTGGTACGGCTCGGTGCGCTTCGAATACCCCTTTGCGATCGCATTCGCGACGGCTTCGCCGATTGGGCCATCCCAGGTGCCGTCCGCGTTCTGCCAGGCGAGACCATCCTGCGTTCCAGGAGTGGAAATAATCCGCTGTGCGTACTGATTCACCTCGAAGCCATCGCGTTTGCGCAGCGCGTATTCGTGCTGCGCATCGACGTAGCCGCGGCAGATCGCAATGGCGTCGAGTTCGTTTGCGCCGACGCGGCGGTAGAGCAGCTCCTGCCGTCCGGCCGCGCTATCGAACGACCAGCGGCCGCCTCGTTTGACGATCGGGATCGGAAACGGCCAGTCGTCGTTGCCCACGAGCAGGAACGCGCGCGTCTGTGTCCTCGCATCCAGCGAGATGCGCGTCTTCTCGGCGGCTTTGCCGGCGAATTCCTCGACTCGCTGGCGATCCTGTGCGTCTTCACCCGACAGGATCACCTCGTGGAACGCCGGTCCGAAGATCTGCTCCAGCGCCGCGACGTCGAACTTCGCGGCGGCCGCGATGACCGCGTTCGCGGCCTGCTGCGGCGTTGCAAAGGTCTTGATGTTTGGTGCCGCTGCAGTCAGCGCTGTCAGCGTCAGGCAGATACAGAACGTGGCAAACAACGAAACGAGAGTCTTCATGGTGGTGCTCCTCATCAGCGTCTGCCGCCGCCACCGCCGCCGCGTGAACGTCCGCCGCCGCCGCCGTGCGAGCGTCCGCCACCGCCGCTGAAGCCGCCGCTCGGGCGCGATGCTCCAGACGACCGCATGCTCGAGGAGCCGCGGCTGCTGTTGGCACGTGCGGTCGATCCATTGAATCGATCGCTGCCTCCGAAGGCGCTGCTGCCGCTGCCGCTTCTCGACAGATCGCGGCTGCCGACGCGATCGGCGCCGGCGCTGCCTGCACGACTGCCGAACTGGCCCGAGCCGGCACTGCCGGCGCGATTCGCGAGTTGACCGCTGCCAGCATTGCCAGCGCGGTTCGCGACCTGACCACTGCCGGCGCGATTCGCGAGCTGACCGCTTGTGCCGACAGCGCCGCCGCTGCGCAGGTTGCCACCCTCCCGCGACACCTGCTGCCGTGCACCAGCCTGACGATTTGCCAGCGACTCGCCGCGCGCGGTGCCACCATACCTGTTGGCGGTCGCACGGTCGCGGTAGGGAGCGCCGCCGCGATGCTGCGAATTGTGCTGCCAGGTGTTCCGGTTGCCGTTGACGTTCACGTTGCGATTGAAGTTGTTGTTCCTGTTGATCTCGATGTCGTTATGACCCCAGCTCGCGCCCCATCCCCAGCCGCCGCTCCACATCGCACCCATCGCAACGCCGACACCGAACGAGACCGCCATGCCTGCCGCGTAGTAACCAGGCGGCGGATAGTAGATAGGTGGATACGGGTAAACGGGCGGGCCGTAGACGACAGTCGGGTTATACGAGGGCACGTACACGACTTGCGGATTCGCTTGTTCGATGACGATGACCTCTTTGTTTTCGACGATCTTGGTTTCAACAACCTGCTGTTGCGTGGATTTCAGATTGCCGGTGCCTTCGGCTTTCTGGCGCATCCGCTGCACGGCGTCCATGAGGTCGTTCTCCTGCGCCAGAAACGCGTTGCCGAGGTCGGTCGTCCACTGAATGTCGTCCGCAAGCCGCTTGACCACATCAGGGAGCGCCGCCATCGCCTGAATTGATGGATCCCATGGCTGCTTCGACACCGCGTCGACCAGCGCCTTGTCTTTCAATCCGGAGTTCTTCTGCAGCCACTGTTGGAGCTGCATCAGCTCGAGCGGATAGGTGGAGGCCGCGAGCACCTGGGCGAGCAGGGGATCGGGGTAGAGCGCAATTGGCGCTACCAGCGAATCGAGCTGCTCCGGCGGAATGCGCGACACATCCTCGCTCGATGCGGATGTGGTCGCGTCCTGCGGACGCGAGATGACGACCGCGAATGTGTCGCCGGGCGCCACTGCCGCCGCGCAGACAAGCGCGGGCAGCACGCGCAGACGCCCACCGGTAAGACGTGCTATCCAATGCATACCGGGGAAGGGTGCAAACAACCCGCCCCGGTCGGATGCGGTGTCTTTCAGCGCGGTCGATGCATTTGTCGCCGCCGCCTGACGAAATGCGGTGACGTCAACCAGTGTCGGTGAGACAGCGGCAGCATACGCTTCACTTGACGCTCCTGATCCACTTCAGGATGGGGCCGGTGACGCTGTCGTCCGCCGTATCGGGTGACATCACCTCGGAAATGTGGCTGTGATCCTTGAACACCACATACATCGGGCAGTGTCCGGCCTTGCACAGCTGGTCTTTCAGCGTCTCGGCGAAGGCGATGATGCTTGGCGGATCGAGTTCGGCCGTGGTGATCAGGAACGGCACCTTTGAGTTGACGAGACCCGGCAGATTGGATCGAGCCAGCTGCGTCGCCGCATCCGGCTGCGCCGCACGTCCCGCTCCAGCCGCAGGTGCTTGTGCCGGCGCGGGCGCGGCGGCAGGCTGCGGTCCGCATGGCGGGTTTGGACCTGTGCGCGGAGGAGTCGCGGGCAGGATGTTGAACGTGGCGGGCGACATGAAAATCACGCCCTTGAGACCAACGCCTTTCGGCCCGTACAGCTCGGGATGGCCCACATACGTCCCTGTCGGCACGTTGCCCGCGGACTGTGCCCATAGGAATACGCGCCCCGGGTCACCCTTGTAGCGCGCGACGTTCTGATCGACCCACTGCACAACTCTGGCGACATCTTTCGCAGGATCGTCCCAGGCATTGCCGGGGCGCCGCTGCATGAGGACGCCCACCATCCCGTTCTTGACCGCCCACAGCATCACGTTGTCGTAGAAGACCTCATTCCCGGGGACATCAAGATGCCTGTTGCCGGGCCCGCCGGGGACGTAGATGAGGACCGGCCGCGAGCCGTTGCCCTGTTCAGGCGCGAAGACGTCAACCACATTCTTCGGATCGGGCCCTGTTGAAAGGTCGCGGGCCACGGATACGCCGTGGTATGGAGGGCGGGAATGCAGCGGCAGATAGAGTTTCGCCGTCTCCGCCGGACATACGCCGCGTCCGATGGCGACGAGCTCTTTCGCGATTTGCGGCGGCACCTGCGCGTGCGCAAATGTCGCCCTACCGATCAGCAGTGCAGCAATGATCGCCGTCTGTCGCAGCAATCTCACGTCAACCTCCCTCAGAACATTGCAATCGGATTGACCGGTGTGCCCGTCGCGTTGGGCAACGCCAACGGGTTGACCGTCAGCATGAACTCCCATCGGTTGCGCCGCGCGGCCGCTTCGCTCACACCCTCGAGATCGGCGCGGTCGAGGATGTGGATGCCGAGGATCGCCTGCACGAAGTTGTGGACGGCGTTTCTGAACAGATCGCCCGGCGGTTGCGGCGAATATCCAGCCGTTTCCCAGACGATGAGCGCCACGTCGCGCTGTTTCAGCCACGGCAGGATCGAATTGTCGAAGCCCGCGGCGTTGTCGTCCGGCCCGAGCTTCGCGCGGCGTCCGTAGCGGCCCCAGCGAAGCACGATGGCGTCTCCCGGCCCCGCTTTCACACCGGCCTTCTTCTCCCACGCCTCCATGTCCTCGGGAAAGATGCGCTCGCCGGGCTCGAGATACGGCACGCCCCTCAGCCGTGCGATGTCGTAGAGCACCGCGCGCGTGACGATGCCGTTCTTCATCGGCAGCACCGAGTTCTTCGCCGCGCCCGTCTGCATGCTTACCAGCGTCTTCGTGTCGTAGCCGTTCCACATCCTGCCGGCGAAGAACGTGTGCGCCAGCGAGTCGATGTGTGTCGCCGCCGCGCCGTGAATACAGGGATAGGCGATGCGATCGGTGGAGCCCGTGTCGGTCGCGGTCAACATTGCCCACTCGGCGGGACACGGAACGTCGATCTCTTTTTCGAAGAACGTGTTGGTGGAGAGCGACACCGGCACGCCTTCCTTGACGAGCGCGAGCGCTGCGCGGCGCTTCGCCGGCGTAATCAGGTTCATCGTGCCGAGCTGATCGTCAGGTCCCCAGCGGCCCCAGTTCGACAGCTCCGTCTGCCACTTCTCGTATTGCGCCTCGCTCACGACGGGACGCGGCGGCCGCCCCTGCGCGAGCACCACCTGGCAAAGCGCGACGGCAATGACGAACGCAAGCGCTGCTCTCATGATGCGTTAGCATAAACCTCCATGAGGATCTGTGGCATCGCCTTGTTGCTGCTGCTTGTGATCTCGCTTTCGCTGTCGGCGCAAAAGCCGGACGGACAGCCGAACGTCGAGGGCGCATGGCGTCCGGTGAGCGGTGGCACGCACTCGCTCGATCCGGCGCTTTCCAGCGCACAGGAGTTCGAACAGCGCACCACCGGGGTCATCAAGCGCAACCCGAGCTTTGTAGTCGATCCGCCAGACGGCCACATCCCGTATCAGCCATGGGCGAAGGCGCTGCAGCAGACACTCGAAGCGTCGTACGAGAATCCCACCAGGCCGGAGCAGGTCGATACGCAGACGCGCTGTCTCGTGCCTAGCATCCCGCGACTCTATTACTTCCCGACGTTCCGCATCATCCAGCCGCCGGGCAGCGTCGTGTTCGTATGGGACGAGTACCACACCTATCGTGTTGTGCCGCTCGATGGTCGGCCGCATCCCGCGTCGGACGTGAAGCTGTGGATGGGCGATGGCCGCGGACATTGGGAGGGCAACACGCTCGTCGTCGACACGACGAACCTGAACGCGAAGTCACGGCTCGATGTGATCGGCGACTTCTACAGCGCGAACGCGCACATTGTCGAGAAGTTCATCTTTAACGACGCGAAGTCGATGACCTACGAGGCGACGATCACTGATCCAACTGTGTTCACGCGCCCATGGACGCTGCGCATCCCGCAGCGGCGGATGGCAGACGATGAGTTCTGGGAGTTCGCGTGTCACGAGGGGAACCAGGACGGCGACATCCTCCTGAACCGATGACGCGCCTGACGGCGGCGCGGTTCCTCTGGCGCGTTGCGATCGCCCTCGCCACAGTGGTTGTTGCCGGCACCGCTGCGGCACAACAGCCGGCGGCGCCCGTGGAGTCGGGTACGTACCGCCTGTACAAATTCGAACAACCGATCGGCGAGGAGACGTACTCGATTGGCCGTGACAACGATGCGGTCGTTCTGACCGACAAGTTCCTGTTCACGGACCGCGGCACGCGCGTGCCTCTCGACACCATCTTTCGCGCCGGTCGCGACCTGACGCCTCGGTCGTTCGAGAGCAGCGGAAAGAGCTCGCGCGTGTCGAACGTCGACGTTTCCCTTCGCCCGCAGCGGGATACGGCGCCGAAGCAATTTTTCATCATTAATGGCTACTCGCCGGTCGCGCAGCAGATGCTGATGCTTCGCTACTGGCTCGGTCATGGATCACCCCTGCCCCTGTCGATTCTGCCGCGCGGCAGCGTGGAAATCCGCCGACGAGGCGTCGAGCGCGTCTCCGTGAATGGCGCCTCCGTGATGCTCACGCGCTACAGCATCTCGGGGTTGATTTGGGGCCGCGAAGTCGTGTGGTTGGACGCCAGGCAGCGGCTCGTGGCGCTCGTCGGCATCGACGCGGAATTCGATCATTTCGAGGCGACGGCCGAAGGGTACGCATCGCTTCTTCCAAATTTCGTTGCCACAGCGGCACAGGATGGCATGGCTGCGCTCGCCGAGCTCTCGCAGCGTGTGCGCGTCACCCAAAAAGGACCTCTGGCCATCGTTGGCGCAACGTTGATCGACGGAACAGCGAGCAGTCCGGTTCTCGATTCCGTAGTGATCGTCGACAACGGACGGATCGTCTCGGTCGGTACGAGGGCGTCCAGCCGCATCCCGCGCGGGGCCACGGTCTTCGATGCGAGCGGAAAGACGCTGCTGCCCGGACTCTGGGACATGCACGCGCATTTCGAGCAGGTCGAGTGGGGTGCGATCTACCTGGCGGCTGGCGTAACGACCGCTCGCGACGTCGGCAACGAGCTCGAGTTCATCGTGGCGGTGCGCAACGCGCTGCGTGAAGGGCGCGGCCTCGGCCCACAGCTGCTGCTGGCCGGCGTGGTCGACGGCAGCGGGCCGACGGCGCTCGGCGTCGAGCGGGTCGATTCACGCGCGGACGCAGAGCGATGGGTCGCCGAGTACAAGAAGGCGGGCTTCGAGCAGATGAAGATCTACAGCTCGGTCAAGCTCGAGGAGGTGAAGGCCGTCAGTGACGCAGCGCACCGGGCGGGGATGACGGTCACCGGCCACATTCCGAACGGCATGGATATCTTTCAAGGCGTTGATGCCGGCATGGACCAGGTAAATCACATCGAGTACCTGCTCACGCCGCTGCCGCCGCACGCGCCGCCCGGCGCGTCACGCGACGAACGCCTGCAGGCGCTGGCGTCGGTCGATGTCAACGGACCGGAGGCCGCGCGCGAAATCGAGTTCTTGAAGCAGCACAACACCGTCGTCGATCCGACACTCGCGCTCTACGAATGGCTCTACCATCCCGTCGATCAGCCGGTCTCGACCTTCGAGCCCGGCGTGGCCGGCGTCGCGCCGGAATTGGCGCAGCCGCTGAACAGCGCGGGCGTATCCACCGACGCCGCTGCGGTCATGCACCGTATTTTCACCAACGAGGTTGCCATGATCGGCGCGCTGCACAAAGCCGGCGTCCGCGTGGTTGCCGGGACCGACCAGGCGATTCCGGGACACAGTCTGCATCGCGAGATCGAACTGTACGTGCAGGCCGGGTTCACGCCGCTCGAGGCCATTCAGGCGGCGACGAGTGTGCCTGCGCAGGTGATGGGACTGGGTAAGGATGTCGGCACGGTTGAAGTGAACAAGCGTGCCGACCTGATTGTGCTGGACGCCAATCCCCTCGACGACATCCACAACATCCGTACGGTGGAATTCGTCGTTGCCAATGGTGTGATCTATCCGACCGCGAAGCTCTGGGAGAGCGTCGGCTTCAAACCGTAGCGGACAGCGACCTCACACGTGCAGAAGCCGCTTCGCGTTTCCTCTCAAGATGCGATCGGTGTCGGCCGCCGGCAGCTTCAGTTGCTCCACGAACGAGTTTGGATATTCGACGTCCTTCGCGGCGAAGAGATCCGTGCCGATAACGACGCGATCCGAGCCGACCTCGCCGATCAGAAAGCGCAGCGCGTCGGGATCGTAATTCAGGTAGTCGTAATGGAATCGCCGCAGGTAGTCGTGGAATGGACGCTCCGTCTTCAATTGAGCGGAGCCCATGTGGTAGAAGCCGTGCTCGACACGCGCGAAGATGAATGGGAACGCGCCGCCGCCGTGCGGCAACACGATGTCGAGTCGCGGGAACTTGTCGAGCGTGCCCGTGGTGATGAACTTGATCGCGGTGGTCGCGTGCTCGAATGTGAAGCCAAGCCAGTTGGTGACGCTCGGCTTCTGGTCTAACCGTTTGCTGTAGAAGTTCGCCTCACCATCGAGCGGATGGAACAGCAGCGGATAACCGAGCTCCTGACACCGCGCAAAGATCGGTTCGAACGCGGGCTCGAACAGGTAATCGCGCTGCTCCATTGAATTCGGCAGGTGCACGGCACGCATGCCCGGCTTGCCAGCAACGCGGTTCAACTCCTTCAACGCCATCGCCGGGTCTTTGACCGGCATCGCGATGCCGGCGACGAAGCGATCGGGATAGGCGGTGTGCGCGGCAATGGCCGCATCGTTGACGATCTGCGCGAGGCGTACACCTTGCTCCGCCGTTGCCCACTGCCACGGCATTCCGCCGGAAAGCGTCAGGACGTGCATCTGAACGCCATGCTCGTTCATCCACTTCACGCGCTTGTCGAGGTCGAAATCAAGCGGGAACGGATTGGCCGGCGCCGGGCGCCCCATTTCGACCTGCGCCTTCGTATAGCGCTCGGGAGCCCAGTGCGTGTGCATGTCGATGGAGATCGGTTTGACCGAAGCGGGGTTCGCCGGCCGCGCATCCCACGCCGGCCGCTCCTGCGCGAACGCTCTGCCGGCGCCCGCGGCCGCCGCGGCTCCCGCACCGACACCTAGCTTGAGAAATCCGCGCCTGTTCATGGCGCAAGTCCTTCGGTCAGCTCGATGTACGTTCCGAAAGGATCCGTGAGGAAGGCGATCTTCAGCTTCGTCGTGCCTTGCGGCGAACGGATCGGCGCTTCGATGTTGATTCCCTTGGCGGCCAGCGACGCGACGAACGTCTCGAGGTTGTCGACCTCGAAGCCGATGTGATCGATCGCGCGCCCCTTCGTCCCGACAGGCTTCTTCATGCCTTCCGAAAACGACAGGTTCACGCCTGGCATGTCGTCGGCCTCGATCATCTGCGGCTTGGAGAGGCAGGCGATGCACGGCCGTCTTCCCGGATTGGCGCCGAACGCGGTCACGTACCAGCGCTTGATCGCCGGCACATCGGCTGCGGCCGACAGGAAATGGATGTGATTCATGCTGATCGCCGTCGGCAGCGCGGGCTCGCCGTACACCTCGACACGAATGCTGTCGGGGCCGTGCACGTATACCTCGTTCGGGTTTTCCGTCGGCTCGATTTGCACGCCCGCCGCCTTCCACCTGGCGAGCGCCGCTTTCATATCTTTCACGGTGAAGCCGAAGTGGTCGACGATCGACCCTGCCGGCGCCTCTGGCGCGTCGGCCTTGCGCAGCATGACGAACACACCGGGGAACTGAATCAGCTCCAATGGGCCGTTCTTCACGAGCGTGCCGCCCATCGTCCCGATCCAGAAGGCCTTCTGCGCGTCGACGTCCCTGACGGCGAGGTGCATGTGCCCCATGCGGACACCGACCTGGTTCGGCGCGACGAGCTGCCCGTTCGCCTGTGCCGCAACGACAAGAAACGCCAGCGATATGGCAGGGAGTTTCATGGCTGTCGTCCTTTGAGTAGCTTCTCGGCCTCGATTGCTGCATCCGCCGGCGCATCGATGTTCTGCGCGTCCTGCTCGTTGTCGCAGATATATTCCATCAACTCCGCGTTCGGCATCAGTTCGGCGGTGTAGTTCAGCGTGAACGGCCGCGAGTAGGCGCCGGGGTCGTCGACCACCATCGACACGTTGAGATGTCCGAGGTCCACGCGTGTGAAGCGTTCGACCACATGCATCCTGTCACTGTGAACGTGGCCGACGTTGTCGAACCAGGTCAGGTCGTTGAAGCCGACGGTGTCGACGACGAGCGTGTTGCCTTCCCAATGCCCGATTGAGTGGCCGCGCCACGAGAGCTGCAGGTCATCACCCGTTGGATGGGTACGGCCATCCATGAACACCTGCCGATAGCCATGATCCGCTTCCATGACGATGAAGATGTGCGTCGGCGTCTCGACGAGGCGGAAGGGGTAGGGCTCCGATCGTGGGGTGGCGATCGGAAGACACTTCAACTGCGGATCGTCCTGCGATTTGAGCAGGCTCATTCGCTTGAGCGTCTCCGGTAGGTAGGGCAGCGTCTCTCCCTTTGGCAGCAGCTGCTCGATGTTCACGATGCCCGCGCGGCGCAGCCAGAGGCCGGTGAGATCGGGTTGACCGTTCGGCTTGCGCGGCGTTGGACCGCTCGGCGCCTTCGCGGTGATGCTGCCGCCGGCGCGCGTTTGCGGAGGCGGTGTTTTCGGCACGCTGATCTGCGCGTCGACGGAAGCGACCAGCAACGCGGCAGCGGCAAACGCGATGCGGAACGGGACGTGTGGCATGTTCGCCTCCGTCAGCGTGTGATATCCGGGTTCGATTCGAAGAGTGGCTTGCCGTTGGCGTCGGCGACGGCACCGGCAATCGCCATGTGGTTGCCAGTGCGCGCCAGATAACCGCTGACAGTGATGCGATCGCCGACCTTTACGGTGTTCTGCTTCCAGCCGTTGCGGACGAGGATATTCGGGCTCGCCATCTCGAAATTCCAGTTTGCCGTCTGTCCGCTGTCATCGCGCACGTCGATGTAGAGGCGGGCGTGCGGATTTGTCCATTCGACCTTCGTGACCGTGCCGCTCATCTGCACGGGTTTCGACGAGTCGTACTGCGCCGCGAACGAGTGATGTGCCGATGCTGTCGTAGACAGCACGACCGAAACGGCAATCGCTCCAAGGATGCGCATGGTGGGCGGATTATAGTCGGAAGGTGACCGACTCGGGGCCGTGGAAAGCCGGCGATCATCTGACCCACCGCTTCAACGCCGAGCTCGGAATCGGACGGGTGACGGCCGTCGAGGGCCGCGCGATCGTCGTGCATTTTCCCGAGGCAGGTACGACGCTGCGCATCGCCGGCAGCAGCGAGGCGATCACGCGCGTCGCATCTGAGGCTGGCGACCAGCCGAGATTTGCGACTCGGGATGCGGGATTCGTTCAACCCGTCGACGCCGAGATTGGTCGGGATATCGAGCGTCTTCGCTCGATTCGCCGCAGCGGCATCGGGTCGTTTCTCGGCGGGCGCGTGCGTCTGTTCCCCCATCAGCTGTACGTCGCCGAGCGCGCCACGCAGGCAGATCCGGTCCGCTGGCTGCTCGCCGATGAAGTTGGCCTCGGTAAGACGATCGAAGCGTGCCTGATTCTTAATCGCCTCGTACACACCCGCTCGACGCGTCCCGCGCGCTCGGGGCAAGCCAACGTCGAACGCTGTCTCGTCGTCGTGCCCGAGGCGCTGACCGTGCAGTGGCTCGGCGAGTTGTGGCGGAAGTATCACCAGGTGTTCACGCTGCTCGACGGTCCGCGCCTTGCCGATGTCGCACGTGACTTCGGTGCCGAATTCAATCCCTTCGACGTGCATCGGCGCGTCGTCGTGGCGCTCGAGACGCTAATCTCCCATCCCGAGCTGACCAACCAGGCGGTAAGCGCGGGCATCGATCTGCTCGTCGTCGACGAGGCGCAGCGCATCCGCAGGCCACGCGGGCATCCGGGGGACGCAGGTTGGCGCGCGATTGCGCCGATCGCCGCACTCGGACGTCACGTTCTGCTCCTCAGCGCGACGCCGCTCGAAGACGATGCCCACGGGTTCTTCAGGCTGCTGCAGTTGCTGCGTCCGGAGGAATTTCCGGATGAAACGAGCTTCGAGGATCGGCTCGCGCACGGCACCCCTCTGCCGCCCTGCACCAGCTCGACGCGGCGGTCAGATATCGGAGGTTTGCCGCCGCGCGTCGGCATTCCCATCGATTTGTCGGATCGCGAACCCGAAGAATCCGCGCTGCAGTGGCTGGTCGCGAATGCGCCACGCTGGCGAAACGCAAAAGAGAAGTCACTCGTCTTTGTTGCGCAGCGCGAGACGCTCGAGATGCTGCGCGCTGAATTGAGTCGTCGTGCGCAGCTCGCCACCGCAACGTTTCACGAGGAACTGTCGGCGGTGCAGCGTGATACGCAGGTGGCCCGGTTTCGCGAACCGGACGGACCGAGCGTGATGGTGACGACCGAAGCGGGAGGCGAGGGACGCAATTTCGAGTTCTGCCGGCGGCTGATTCTGTTCGACCTGCCATGGAAGCCAACCCTCGTCGAGCAGCGGATCGGCCGTCTCGATCGCATAGGCCGCCAAATACCTGTCGAGATCATCTACTTCCGCCCGCCGAGCGGTTTAGGCGCCGACGTCGTGCGTCTGTACGAGGCGCTCGGAGTGTTCCGCGAGCCGCTCGCCGGCCTCGAGCCTCAACTCGCGCACATCGAGGGCGCGCTCAGGGCGATTGCGCGCGAGCCGAAAGCGCGACTGACAGACGAGCGTCTTGACCAGCTGGTCGCGGACGCACGCGCCGCACGCACGCGCATCCGCGAGGCCGCGTATCAGCAGCTGCATCGCGATCCGTATCGTCCCGAAATGGGGTTGGACATCCTGGCGCGTGTGCCTGCCGATCTCGACGCGCTCACCGAACGTGCGATTACGGGCGCGTGTGCGCGGCTCGGCTTCCGCGTCGAGCATCTGCGCGGACGTCGCATCTTCGCCATCGAGCTTGGCAACGAGGCGGTCGTCGATAGCCTGCCAGGGGTGCCAGGCGGCTCGGCTTACGTCGGCACGTTCGATCGCGAGGAGGCGGTCGAGGATGAATCAATCGACTTCTTTGCGTCGGGCCATCTGCTGGTCGAGGGTGTGCTTGCCTACTTCGAAGATAATGCGGGCTATCCTCCCCGGAAGGAGCTGTGAGATGAAGGGAGCGTGCTGGCGGGCAACCTGTCTGTTGGTAATGATCGTTGGCGGGGGCGGCCCGTCGTTTGCGCAGGCGATCAACGCTCCGCGATGCGGCACCGGCGTTCACGAATCGGAAGCCGTTGGTCTCGTCGGCTTTCCATCCGATCAGATCTTTTGTCCCGTTCTTGCCGATCCGAAGGAGCCGCGCTCGTTTGCCAGCCTGCTGCGCGGCACGTTTCCGTCGATCGAGAAGCCGTCAGGCAAGGGGACGACCATCGCGTCGGTCGGCCTCGGCGACAGCTTCGGCCTGGTGCGATGGGGCGGGCCGAACGCCGGTGAAGGTGTGCAGCTCGATGTCGTCGGCGCCATCTTCGCGCAGTTCGATCTCGACTCGGCCTCGAACGATTTAATCAACGCCGACTACATCATCGGCTTGCCGTTGACCATCCGCCGCGACGGCTTCAGCGTGCGCGCGCGCGTGTATCACCAGAGCTCGCACCTCGGCGACGAGTATCTGCTGCGCAGCAGCGAGATTCAGCGCGAGAACCTCTCGTTCGAATCGCTGGAGCTGCTGCTCTCGCAGGAGCTTGGCCCGCTGCGTCTTTACGGCGGCGGAGAACGCATCTTCCGCCGCGACCCGGATACGGTGAAACCGAGCCTCTTTCACGCGGGCGCCGAGCTGCGCAGCGGCCGCGCGGGTCCGGTACAGCTGGTGAGCGGCGTCGATTTCAAATCGACCGAGCAGCACAACTGGTCGCAGGCCGTGAGCGGCCGCGCAGGCGTCGAACTGGCGCGAGCCGAGCGAGGCGGTCACCCGCTGCGGCTCGTTACCATCCTGCTCGAAATGTACAAAGGTCCCTCACCGTACGGGCAGTTCTTCCAGGAGGACATCTCCTACGTCGGCGTGGGAATCCATTTCAGCCTCTAGCCATCGAGCGCGCCGATGATGAAGCGGCCTGCGTTGATCGTCATCAGTTTGGCGTCTATAGCGGCGTGCGGCGGATCGAATCAAGCTGCTTCGCCGTCTTCTATTGCGTCGGTTCCGTCGCCGTCGGTTCCGCCACCCTCGGGTCCGCCTGCTTCTCGTGGATGGGCGCCCGTGCCTGGCGGATTCCGCCTTTCTGGGACCGTCGTCGAGAGCACCCCGAACGGATCACAACCCGTCTCCGGGGGGACACTTTTCTTCTGGATCGAGAGCCGCTACGCCGGACCGATTGCCGTTGATACAACGGGTCGCTACATGATCGACGGGGTGCCTGTTGCACCAATCATCCGGCTCACGTGGATACCTGGTCCTGGCCAACTCGACCTCCACCAGCCATGTCCGGCCAATGTCGCGATGGACGCGGCGGACACTGTGCGGGACATCGAGGTCGTTCGATTTGGTTCCACGCATTTCAAATACGATTCGCCGACATTGTCAGGAATGGTCTATGAATCGACGCCTGACGGACGCCGGCCGTTGCCCCATACACGCGTTCTGTTTTCAATGGACGATCGGGGTGGGTTCGACGCGTATTCGGAAACCGACGTCAACGGCCGTTACCTGCTCTGCCGCATCCCGCAAGTGCGCGGGCAGCTTGGCGCAGGCGACTGCAACGACGCTGTCTACTGGTCACCTGTCCAAGTTAACGGAGACACGGTTGTTGACGTCGACCTTCGGCCTTTCAAAGAAAGGTGTCCGTGAATCAAAACCGAAACCCAAACGACACGCGTCCTTCATTGATGTCCGCGTGTCCGCCCATCAGCAGCGAATCGAACGCGTTGCTCGGGAAGATGCGCGAGTACCGGTAGCCGAACGTGGCGATGAGCGGACCACCCTGCAGGGTGACGCCGGTTCCAACCGATCCCATGCGACTCGTGGTGCTCACGAATCGCAGCGCAAGGTTGGCGAGCACGTCGTTTCGCACGCTGCCCAGTCCGCTGACACTGCTCGAGATGCGAGCGGCGCCGAACAACGTCTCGCCGTACACCCCGACATGTCCGACGGGACTCGTCGTCAGGCGAAGCCCGCCCTCGCCGTACGTGGCGGAGCGATGGAAACCGATCGGCGATACGGATAGAAGCGTCTGTGTCGTCGCCGGCAGCACGTCGCCCATGTGACCGACCTCACCGACGACCTGCAGATACGGCATCAGGCCGATACCGACCGTGGCGCCGGCGATTGGCGTCGCTGTCGGTGCGGCGGCCAGCCGCAGCCCACCGAAGCCTTGAACGAATGACTGGGATCCCTGAGCGAACGCCGGGATCGGAAGAAGACACACCGCCGCTACGAGCAGCGCAGGACGCATAGGCCCTCCCACGTGCGCTGGCACGGGTCGATGCGGCAAAGACGATGCCGTTGGCTACGCGGTGAATGGCCGCGATTCTCTTCAGACGACTGCCGCCTGCCTTGGACAGCCATGCGAATCTAATCGAGCACAACCACCGCGAGCGCAGCGATGACAATTTTCACCGTGGGACATTCGACGCGGCCGATTGCCGATTTCATCGGGCTGCTGACACCACACGGCGTCGAACGCCTGGTGGATGTCCGCACGATACCGAAGTCGCGCTTCAACCCGCAGTTCGGCCGCGATCAGCTGGCCGCTTCGCTGCAGGCGGCTGGCATTCACTACACCCATCTCCCAGGTCTCGGCGGCCTTCGTCGTCCGCGGCCGGACTCGACGAATACAGGGTGGCGGAATGAGAGCTTTCGAGGATACGCAGATTACATGCAGACTCCGGAGTTCGAAGCGAGTCTCGCACAGGCGATCGAGCTGGCCCGTGCCGAGCGGATTGCGTTGATGTGTGCGGAGTCGGTGCCGTGGCGATGCCACCGGTCGCTTATTGCGGATGCGCTGATCGCGCGCGCGATCGAGGTGCGGGAGATTGCCGGTGTGACCTCAACGCGGCCGCACAGGCTGACGTCCTTTGCGCGCGTCGACGGAACGAAGGTGAGCTATCCGGGTTTATTTTAGGCGGCGAACGTCCACTGATTGCGGCCGGCGTGCTTCGCCGCGTAGAGCCCCTGATCGGCTCGCGTCAGCGCCAGGTCCAGCCGTTCATCGTCGGCACGCAGTTCGGTGACGCCGATGCTGCAGGTGCAGCGCGCGCCGACGTCGGCTGCGTCCACAACGATCGAGCGGCACGCTTCCGTGAGCCGCGTCGCCAGGTGCTGCGCCGCGTCGGCTGATGTCTCCGGCAGCAGCACCGCGAACTCTTCGCCGCCGAGGCGCCCGATCACATCGGACCGCCGGCAGGTGACGCGCAGCAGCTCGCCGAATTGATTGAGGACGCGATCGCCGGCTTCGTGGCCGAATGAGTCGTTGATCTGTTTGAACCAGTCGAGGTCCAGCATCAGCAGGCTGAAGGTGCGGTTGTAGCGGCGCGCCCGTGAGAACTCTTTTTCAGCGACGTCGAACCACCAGCGTCGTGTATACACCCCGGTCAGCGCGTCGGTACTCGCCAGCAGCGCCAGATGATCGCGCGTCGAACGCAGCTCGCGAACGTTCTGCGCGAGCGTCTGCTGCAGCTGCGCTACGCGGATGCCGACGCCGATTCGCGCGTGCAGCTCCGCCATGTTCAGCGGCTTGGTCATGTAGTCGTCCGCGCCCGCTTCGAGGCCGGCGACGAGATCTTCCTTGCTGTCACGGCCGGTTACGAGAATGACGTAGGTTGCCGTCAGACGCTGCGTTTTGCGGATGCGGCGGCACAGTTCGAGGCCATCGAGGTTCGGCATCATCCAATCGAGCAGGGCGACGGCCGGTGGCTGCAGCGAATTCAGCATCTGCCAGGCGAGGTCGCCGTCGTGGGCGATCGTCACCTGCATACCCAGACGCTGCAGCGCGTTCGCCAGAATCGTCGTCGTGATCGGATCGTCGTCTGCGATGAGTGTGCGCACGCGGGAGAAGCGTTTCGCAAACGAGATGCCTGCGCTCGTAGCGCATCGTTGCACGCGCATGCGCAGCCGGCGCCGCAATCAGCGCGCGAAAGGCGCTCAGAGTGTGCGCTGCAGCGTCACAGTTGATCAAGGTCAGCATCAGGACGCGGCCTTGTTTGACACCGCCAAAGGGCGGGGCGTATAAGCGGGAGCCTCAGGAGGCCTTCATGAAGGCAGTGATTCTCCGCACCTTATTGATCGCAATATTTGTCGCGCTTCCCCTGACGGCGTTTGCACAGGACGCCGTCATTTCCGGCACCATCACCGACTCGACCGGCGGCACGCTGCCGGGCGTGACTGTCACCGCTACCAACGAAGCGACGGGCAACACGTTCACCGCGGTGACCGACGAACGCGGTGCGTTCCGCATTCCCGTTCGCGTCGGCAACTACCGCATCAGCGCCGAGCTCGCCGGCTTTACGGCAGTCAATCGTTCGGGCCTGGAGCTGCTCGTCGGCCAGAACGCCGTCCTCAATCTGACGTTAGCGCCGGCCACGCTGCAGGAGTCGGTCACGGTGACCGCGGAGGCACCGCTCGTCGACGTCACGCAGAGCAAGCTTGGAGGCAACATCGACCAGCGTCAGATGCAGGAGCTGCCGGTCAACGGTCGCAACTGGCTCGACCTCACACAGCTGGCGCCCGGCAGCCGGGCGAACGCGGGCGGCGGCAACGCGGGTGACGATCCGCTGCCGCGCGGCAATGGCACCTACCAGCTGAACGTCGACGGTCAGCAGGTGACCAACACGAACACGATCAGCTTCGGCCAGCCGCATTTCAGCCGCGATGCCATCGCCGAATTTGAGCTCGTAACGAATCGGTTCGACGCAACACAGGGCCGCTCGAGCGGGATTCAGGTGAATGCGGTGACCAAGTCCGGTACAAACATCCCGAGCGGCACGTTCGGCGGCTACTTCCGCGACGACAAGTTCAACGCCGCCGATCCGATTGCCAAGCGCGTGCTGCCGTATTCGGATCAGCAGTTGAGCGCCACCTGGGGAGGACCGATCCGCAAGGATCGCATCCATTACTTCCTCAGCTACGACTACGAGCGCGAGCCGAAGACGTTCGCCTACACGACGCCCTATCCTCATTTCAACCAGGACGTCGCGGATACGCATATCGACAGGAAGGCGCTTGCACGATTCGATTTCCAGCTCTCACCGAAAACGCACGCCTCGCTGCGCGGCAGCCACGGTGCGAATCTCGAGCCGCACAATCCGACCTACAGCGGCGGCGCCAACCGCACGCCATCGGGTTCGGAGTCGAACGATCTGCATTTCGACAACCTGCAGCTGAACATCGCACAGGTGCTGACATCGAAGGCGCTCAACGAGCTGAAGGTCGGATACGCGGGCTTCTACTGGATCCAGATGCCGACAGCACACTGGTCGCAGTCGCCCGACGGTCTCGGCACCGGTTCGCCGCGCATCCTGCTGCGAGGCGGCCTCACCATCGGTCAGGCGCACACGCTGTCGCCCGAGAACATCGGTCAGGACGTCTACTCGCTGCGTGACGATTTCACCTATTCGTTCGCAGCGAAGGGCCAGCACGCGCTGAAGACGGGCGGCGAATACCTGCATTACCCGCAGCACGTGCTCTTCTGCAATAACTGCAACCCGACCATCGATGCGAGCAACGGTCCCATTCCCGCCAACATCGAGTCGCTGTTTCCGGATATCAACAACGCGGATACGTGGAACCTGGCGCCGCTGTCATCCATCACGAAAACCGTGCTGCAGGGCATCGGTGAATTTCATTTGTACGAGCCGCGCGAAGTCGTCGCTGGGTGGATTCAGGACGATTGGACGATGAACGAGCGCCTGACGCTGAATCTGGGGCTGCGCTACGACATCGCCAAGGGACTCTTCGGCGAACCGCACGAGGTGCCGCCGTTCCTTACGGCCAACCGGCCGATCCAGAAGAACCGTTTCCAGCCGAGACCCGGTTTCGCTTACAGCGTCGATAACAAGACCGTCATCCGCGGAGGGGTCGGCAAGTTCTTCGGCGAGGTCCCCGACCAGCCCTCGTTCTGGGCCGATGCGTGGGCGCACCAGCTGCACCCGCAAATCAACAACGACGGGCGCGCCGACTTTGCGGCCAACCCGTTTAACCGGTCGGGCGTACCGTACGCACAGTCCATTCCCTCGTTCGCACAGGTGCAGGCGCAGACGTGTCTCGCGACGAATAACGCGCCGGGCTGCTTCCGTCCCGCGATCTCCTCGCAGTTGATCGATCAGAACGCGCAAGTGCCGTACAGCTGGCAGGCGTCGCTCGGCGTGCAGCGTCAGATCGGCACTGCCGTCGGCGTCACCGTCGATTACGTGTACGAGGCGCAGCGGCATCAGATCACCAACCTGTCGAATACGAACGTAAGCTTCGACGCCAACGGGCTGCCTCGCAACTATCTGGTTCCCACCAACGATCCGTATCCATTCATCGCGCAGCTGGCGCGTACGTACACGGAGCTGACGTCCAACTATCACGCGGTTGAGACGTCGATCACGAAGCGGCTTACGAACCGCTGGCAGGGCTCCGCGACCTACACGCTCGGCTTCCTCAAGGATCGTGACTACTGCCAGCCTGGTGTGCCGGCGAACGTGTCAACCGGTTACTGCGGTGAATACGGCTACGCCACAACCGATCAGCGTCATCGCGCGGTGTTCAACGGCATCTGGCAGGCGCCGTACGGCGTCCAGGTCAGCGGGCTGTACTTCTACGGTTCGGGGTATCGCTATGCCACGTCGTACGGACAGGACCTGCTGAACTCCGGTCAGGGGGCGAGCGCCCGTTTCCGTCCGAACGGATCGATCGTGCCGCGCAACGACTTTGTCGGTGATCCGATTCACCGCGTCGACATGCGATTGCTCAAACGCCTGCGGTTCACCAGCCGTACGTCCGTGGATGGCCTCCTGGAGGTGTTCAACGTTTTCAATCACGGCAACTTCGGTGCATATGTGACGCAGGAGACGGCGGCGAACTTCGGCGCGCCATCGTTTGTGTCGAATGTCAATTACTACGGCAGGATGATGCAGCTCGGCTTCCGCATCACCTTCTAATACGAACCGCGGAGGCACGGACAACACGGAGCGAGTGTTTCTCCGTGCATTCGTGTCTCCGTAGCTTGTGTTATCGAGCGGGCGCGGGGGGCGGTTGGGCAGGAGCGCCGGCGAGCGGCGGCGGCGGATCCAGACGCAGACCGTGGATCTCGTTGACGTAGATCGCCTGATAGCGGATGCCGCGGCCCTGCTTGTCCACCCACCCGAGCGACTGCTGAAACAGTCCAGGCTCGGGATATCCCTTGGGGACCATCGCGTCGAGGATGTACAGCTTGTTTTCGTGCATCGCGATGAACAGGAAAGTGCGGGAGCCATCGGCATTCGTCAGATGGATCTGGTGCCCTTCAACGAGGTCCTCCCAGTTCCACAGATATTCGGTCAGCTTCGCGCCTTCGCGCTGCAGGTACTTGAACGACGCGAAGACGATCCCGTCGCGAATCTCCTGCGTTGCGTATCCGGGGCCGATGGCGTAGCGCAGCCCGCCGGAGGGCTGGCCCTGACATGTCTCGGCGCCGATCGGACACTTCTCCGACCGCTCCATCCCAAGCCGCTCGATGACGGTGTAATCGACGACGGTCATCGAGTACCGGCCGCTGCCTTGTTCGCCGCTGTAGATGCGGGCAGGGATGATGTAGCCCTGCTCGGTCACCCACGGCATGTCCGTGATCTTCGGCTGGCCCGGGAAGTTCACCTTGAACCCGTCGTCGTTGTTCTGATACTCGATCCAGTCCTGCGCGGCTGCGGCGGAGGCAAGTCCGAGCACGAGGCCAATCGTCAATGCAATGCGCATGTGAACCCCCATTACGATTGGAAGTCGAACGTCGCCGTGGACGTGTTGCTGTCGACACCGCCAGAATCCGTCGCGCGCACGTTCAGCTCGCAGCGATCGCCTTTCGCGGGCGCGCCGGCGCGGACTTTCAATGTCTTCGGATTCGGAATGCTCGCGCGCACCGTGCCGCCCGCGAAGTTGCCGCGGATGACACCCGCTTCAGGCTGGCCGGGCCCGCACGCGAGCAGGAACCAGACGTACGGCGTCGCGCTGAACGAGCCGCCCTGGTCCGAGGCGGTGAATTGCAGCTCGATCATCTCCTGCGCCGGGCGCGCGGACACGATTTTCAGGTTCGAGATGTTCGGCACGTGATCGGGAATCGAGATGGTGACGGCTGGCGTGCGTCCGTTCTGCTGTACGGCGACGAGCATTCGTGGGCCGGGAGCCGCATCCTTCGCGACATCAATGGTGAACTCCCACCACACCGATCCCTGATTCAGATCGCGTGAGGTCGTCTTCGTCACCGTGACGCCCTGCGAGGGCGTAATCTCGAGCTGCTGTACCGGATTGTTGCGGGCGAGCGCGACGTGGAGGACGTTGGTCTGCCCGCGAACAAGCTGTGTCGGGAAGACGCTGCCCATGAAGACCGGACCCGACGGCTGCTGCGCGCGGCTCACGCGCGCGCCCGGCCCGAGCGCGAGCAGCAGCGCCGAAGCCGTGACGATGAGACGAGCCCTTGCATTCATCGCGAACCTCCCCCGAGCGGATGCGCAAGTTATCATGATTTCAACCCAATGCGAATCATCTCAGTCAACGTCGGGCAGCCGCGCGAGGTCAGTGACGCGGCAGGCAACAAAGTCCTCACATCCATTTACAAATGTCCGGTCGCGGGCGCGGTACGTGTCGAAGGTATAAACGTCGAAGGTGACCGGCAGGCTGATCTCGTGAAGCACGGCGGCATGCGTCGTGCGGTCTACATGTACCCGGCGGAGCATTACCCCTACTGGCAAACGGAGCTGCCAGGAACCGAATTACCGTGGGGTGCATTCGGCGAAAATCTCACGAGTGAAGGGCTGCTCGAAGACGACGTGCGGGTTGGCGATCGGTTGGGCATCGGCTCGGTCGAGCTCGTCGTCACGCGGCCGCGCAAGCCGTGCTACAAGCTGGCCATTCGACTCGGCCGCCGCGACATGGTCCAGCGGTTTCGCGACAGCGGTCGCAGCGGTTTCTATCTGAGCATCGCACACGCAGGCGAGCTGCACGCCGGCGACGCGGTCACGCGGATTGAACAAGGCACCGGACAGACAATTCGCGAGCTGTTCGCGGACTTCAACGCCATGCAGACGCGCATCACGCTGCCGCGGCCCGATGCCGACGAGTTCAATCCTGCGGTCGGTGGTTACATTCAGCGCGTGCCCGACGTCGACGACGCCGGCCGCGCGCTGGAGCGTCAGCGCGAGCAGGTTCTCGTGCGCCTTTCAGGCTTGAAGGGCGAGCGGGCGGCGTTCCGCTACGCGCCGGACAAATGGAGTGTCACCGAGACTGTCGGCCATCTTGCGGACTGCGAACGGATCCTTGCCTACCGCCTGCTGCGTATCGGACGCGCCGACGAGACGCCGCTGGCCGGCTACGACGACCCGAGCTACGTGCGAGTCGGCGCCTTCGAGCGGCGGCCGTTCAATGACGTGCTCGAAGAGTGGGCCGCCGTGCGCAAGGCAACGATCCTGCTGGTGCGCGGCATGCCGTCGGAGGCCTGGACGCGGCGCGGACATGCCAACAATCACGTCGTCTCGGCGCGCGCGCTCGTCTACATCATCCTCGGCCACGTAGAGCATCACCTCGCCATGCTGACCGAGCGCTACCGCATCTGAGCGGCGAGATCGTTCCGAAATGACGCGACCCTTTCGGCCTTCGGCACATCCATGTTGTGAAGCACCGCGACGCGCCAGCCGTCGGCTTCCATCGTCATGACCAGCGCCATCAATCCTTCGCGATCGGGCCACGGCTTGCCATGCACGTCGGAGGCGCCGTGCATGGTCCAGCGAATGGTGACGGATGCCACGTCGGGACGTACGAACCGGAGGCTCGTCACGTTCATGCGCGTGCTGCTGTCCCGGAACATCGTCGCCATGATGTGACGGTGCGTGCGGAGAATGGCGTCGCGGCCGATCGTCTCTATGCCGAACACGTTGGTGAAGTTGGCGTCGGGCAGGAACATGTCCGTCCATGCCTCGGCATTGTGGGCATTCCATGCTTGCTCGAGCGCCGCGACAACCCCGTGAATGCCGGCGCTATCGGCCACTGGCGTCCCCCTGAACCGGAATGAGTCCATAGCGCAGCATGATGTCTCTGATCTTCTGCAGGTCCGGTTTGCCCGGCGCGTTCGCGACCTCGGCGACCTCTTCGAAATACCGCCGTGTGATCGAACCCGGTGTGAGCGTGACCAACCCGCGCGCGGTGGTGTCGTGCACGTTCTGCCAGCAGTGCACCATGCCGCGTGGAATGACGAGTGTTTCGCCGGGTCGCACTTCGACGGTCCGCTCGCCGACGGTGGAGGTGATGGTTCCTTCGAAACCGTAGACCGTTTCGTCCACGTCGCGATGGTAGTGCGCCGCCGGCACGCGCGCGTGCGGCGGAATGGTGAACTCGAACATCACAATGCTGTCAACGCCGTGCGAGTCATCGACGAGGAACTTCAACTGCAGCTGGCCGACGCGGATGGTGCGGTCTGCGGTAACGGTCATCGGTACGTCTCCTCAGCATGTAAAGTCACTTTACAAGCGCACCATTTGTAAAGTACCTTTACGTGCGATGTCAACCCCCCGCACGCCACCCCTCGTCGGCGCGCTGCTGCGGCTCGCCTCGCAGCGCGTGCGGCGGGAAATGCTCGACGGCATCCGCGCGCGCGGATTCGAGGACCTGCAGGACGCGCACCTCCACGTGTTCCAATATCCTGGACCCGATGCGAAGCGACCGTCCGACCTGGCGCGACAGCTGCACATGTCGCGGCAGGCGGTGAACCACCTGCTTGCCCAGCTCGAGCATCTGGACTATCTGGAGCGCCGCGCAGGCGAAGGCGAGGATCGGCGGCGGGTGTATCTGACCGCGCGGGGGCACAAACTGGTGATCGCGATCCGAGCATCCGTGCGCGCCATCGAGCGTCGTTACGAGCGGGCGATCGGCGCCGACCGCTTCGGCATGTTCCTCGACGTGCTGCGGACCATCGTCCATACACCGGCCGATACTCGATGACCGCCTCTCGACCCGTCGTGGTATTCGACAACGTGACGCTCTCGTTCGACGAGCATCGCGTGCTCGATGGCGTCAGCTTCACCGTGCAGAAGGGGAGCATGGTGATGCTGCTCGGCGCGAGCGGCGCGGGCAAGTCTGTCGTCCTGAAGCTGATTCTCGGCCTGCTGCGCCCGGATGGCGGCGCCATCTATGTGAACGGCCAGCGCATCGACACGATGAAGGAAGACGACCTGCTCCGTGTTCGCGCCGACATGGGCATGGCGTTCCAGGAGATCGCGCTGTTCGATTCGCTGACCGTCAGCGAGAACGTCGGCTACCGTCTCGATCAGGAAAGCGATATTCCGGAAGACGAGGTGCAACGCCGCGTCGAAGAGGTGCTCGGCTTCGTCGGTCTGGCGGATTATCTCGAGCGCATGCCGTCCGAGCTATCCGGGGGTCAACGACGTCGTGTCGCCATCGCTCGTGCCATGGCGTCAAAGCCGGCGCTGCTGCTGCTCGATGATCCGACGACGGGACTCGATCCAATCACGGCGGTCGACATCAACGAGGAGATCGCCAAGCTGCGGGACCTGGAGGACGTCACGTCCGTCATGGTCACGCATCAGATCCGCGATGCGTTCTACATCGCCCAGCATGAAGCCGTGCGCGGCGCCGACGGAGAGATCCGGTTTGAGCAGCGCGAGACGGCGGGCGCCGACAACGCCGATTTCATGGTGCTGCATCGCGGTCGCATCGTCTTTCATGGGAGCGGGACGGAACTGCTGGCGTCGCAGGATCAGTACGTCAAGGAGTTTCTCTACATGACCCTCCCTCCGTGGTAGGGCATTCGCACTTCGAGCGGTGCGATGGTGCGATGGTGCGGCGGTGCGATAGTGCGTCCGAAGGTGCGAGGTGCGACGGTTCCTAGGCGATTCACGTATGGCACCTAGCGCACGTCGCACCTTCGGACGCACCGTCGCACATTCGCACGTCGGCACGATCGCACCTTTCACGTTCGCGTGACCTGCTCTGTCCACCCCGTCGTCGTAGAATGGGCGCCATCCCGTGGCGCCCGTTCCCTACGACCTGTCCACACAAGATGCCGTCGCCTGGCTGCGCGAGCTGCCCAGCGAATCGGTCGATCTTGTCATCACCGATCCCGCCTACGAATCGCTGGAGAAGCATCGCGCCGTCGGCACGACGACGCGGCTGAAACACAGCAAGGCGTCGAGCAACGACTGGTTCAAGATATTTCCGAACGCGCGCTTCGGCGAGCTGTTTCGCGAGGTCTTCCGCGTGCTCCGCAGGAATTCGCATTTTTATCTGCTGTGCGACGCCGAGACGATGTTCGTGGCGAAGCCGGAGGCGGAGCAGGCAGGGTTCAAGTTCTGGAAGCCGCTCGTCTGGGACAAGGTCACGATCGGCATGGGCTATCACTACCGCGCCCGCTACGAGCTGATCCTGTTCTTCGAGAAAGGGAAGCGGCGGCTGAGCGACCTCGGTGTCGCGGACATCATCACGGTGCCGCGCATCCGCGGTGGCTATCCGGCCGAGAAGCCACCGGAGGTTGCCGAGGTGTTGATTCGTCAAAGCTGCGAGGCGGGTGACCTGGTAATCGATCCGTTCATGGGCGGCGGAAGCGTCGGTATCGCGGCCGGGCGCCTGGGACGCCGGTTCGCGGGCAACGACCTGAATCCTGAAGCGGTGAAGATTGCGTCGCAGCGGTTGCGCGAGTTCGGCGACGGACGCGTGCCGCCGGAAATTCTCGCAATGCCGGAGGAGCAGCCTGATCTGCTCGACTACCTTGTCTCGCCGGACGCGGACGAAGGCGGACTATCCCAATGAAACAGATCGAGATTACCGATTTTCAGCCGAAGCTGCCGGGCGCCGCGCTGAAGATAACGGGAACCGATTACGCCAATCTCGTCGCTACGTACGTAGCCCGCCGGTTCGCGTTGCGGTCGTTGAAGGTGTATCGGGAAGTACGCATCGGCAAGACGATCATCGGCAAGAACCGATGCATCGACGTCTTCTGCGTCTCCGAAGACAGCAACAAGGCGTTCGCCATCGAGTGCAAGTTCCAGGATAGCCAGGGAACGGTGGACGAGAAGATCCCGTACGCGCTCGACGATCTGCTGGCGTTGCCGATGACCGGTTGCATCGCTTACGCCGGCCAGGGATTCTCCGACGGGGTCCGTCACATGCTCGCCGCCTCGCGCCACGCCGCGTATTGCCTCCCCATCGAAGGTCAGACGGAGATGACCGACGCGACTCGTGAGCTCGACCACATGCTTGCGGTTCATTTCGGCTGGTGGGATGTGTTGATCGAGAGGAAGAAGCCCGTTTAGCAGGGTGGCAGGAGACAGGGGCCAGAGTGGACGTTGCCACGGCTATCGTGATCGATCGGCCTCCTGATGTCGTCGCGGCCTACGCGTCGAATCCCGACAACGTTCCGGCCTGGTACACGAACATCAAATCAGTTGAATGGCACACCGAGCGTCCGTTGCGCGTCGGCTCGAAGCTCGCGTTTGTGGCGCAGTTTCTTGGCAGGACGCTCGCCTACACCTATCAAATCATCGAGCTCGACGCGCGCCACCTGGTGATGCGCACCGCCGAAGGACCGTTCCCGATGGAAACGACGTACACGTGGGAACCGGCGGGCGTCGGGAAGACGCGCATGACGCTGCGCAATCGTGGCACACCGGCGGGCTTCTCGAAGTTCGTGGCGCCCTTTATGGCCATGGCCGTCCGCCGCGCCAATCAGAAGGATCTCGCCCTCCTCAAGCAGCGGATGGAAGCCGGCTGAGCTCCGGGCCGCCTTCGCCAATGGCGACGGCGTCCAAGTCGGATCCTGTTTTGCTGCCTGCAAAACGGGGGGTGGATACGGATCAGCTGCTCGCGCTCGGCCAACGGCAAATCATCCTGAACCCGGCACAGCGCCGCATTCGCAGCAGTGCGATTGCTGCTGCGGTCGCGCTCCACCTCATCGTTCTGCTTGCCATCGTCTATATGCCGCATCCCCAACCGGTGCGTGTCTCGGTGGCGCATGCGGGCGCCATCAGCGCATTCGTGAATGTGGCGACGCCGGTGGGAACGACGGGCGTGAAACCCGCGGCGCCGAAGCCCAAACCGAAGCCGGCGCCGACGGCGCCTGCCGTGATGCCGACCAAGATCGCGGATTCGGTCGCCGATTCAGCCGGCGCGCAGCAGGCGGAGGCCGTTGCGCAAGGCGGCCCGCTCGTGCGTCTGAGCATGGGACAGGTCCATCTGATTCGGAAGGTCGAGCCCGAATATCCGGCGGCGATGATCCGCGCGCATCAGGATGGAACAGTAGTGCTCGACGCCGTCATCCATCGTGACGGCACCATCGGAGACGTCAAGGTCCTGCAGTCTGTGAATCCCTTCTTCGACCGCGCCGCTATTGATGCGGTGAAGCGATGGCAGTACACGCCCATCCCGTACGAAGGCGTTGTCACCGTCACGGTGAAGTTCAACCTGCGCTGACGCGCGCCGCTACAACCGGCACATGCCACACGCCATAGCCTGAGGGATCGCGAATCGTCGCGATCATGTCCTCGAAGTACGCGTTGAACTGCTCGCGGGTAATCGCCGTATGCTGCGCGATGGCGTCCGCGAACCCGTCGCGCCATGCTACCCAGATTGCCGCTATCGTGTCGCGCGGCACGCGCACCGGATCGACGATGACGTAGTCGATGGTGATGTCGGTGAAACCGAGCCGGCGAAGAATGCCGTACGTCTTGCGGCCGATGCGTAGATCCGTACCGATCGACTCACCGAACGCCCGTGGGCCGCGGTTCCAGAAGTCGTCGGGGTCGAGCTGCCGCGGCTCGAAGTTGATCATCAGGTAATCCTCGGCGATCAGATGCAGCCAGCCGCTGCGCTTCGTCACGCGTGCGAGCTCCGCGATGACGCGCTCAGGGTGCGGGATGGCCTGCAGCACGTGACGGCAGACGACGAGATCGAAGGTCCGGTCCGGCAGATCCAGCTCGAAGATGCTGCGGTGCTCGAAGCGGACGCGGTCGCCGAACGCTACGGAGCGCGCACGTGCCCGTTCCAGATGCGCATCGATTACGTCGACGCCAAGCAGCCGCGCGCCAGGGAACGTCTGGGCCAGTCGCATCGAAATTTCCCCTGTGCCGCATCCCGCATCGAGGATGGAGGCGTCCGCCGGTAACCGATAGCGCGCGAAGAGCGGCTGCTCCTGCGGCCAGATGGCCTCGGCCTGCGCCGCGAGCGTCCGCACCATCGATTCGTCAGCCATCTCGCGCGCCTGCGGGTTGAGCGGATCGACCATCACGCTATTGTCCTACGCGATAATGGCCGCCAGTGTTCGGGTTGCTGCTCGGCCTCGTCGCGCTCGTCTTCCTCTTCCTGCCGGTGCTCTCGTTCATCCGCAGCATCCAACTCGGGCGGCAGCTCGACGACCTGGGCCGGCGGCTCGATCATCTCGAGCGGCGGGTCACGCAGGCCGATCCGCTACCGCCGCCGCGACCGGTGACGCCGCGCGTAGTCGTTCCACCGCCAACAATCGCACCGCCACCGTTCATTCCACCGCCGGCTGTTCCGACGGCGACCGCTGGCGTTCCGCCCGCGCCCGTCACGCCCGTCGCGACTGTGGAGACAGAGCTCGATCTCGAGGAGCGCATCGGCGGCCGCTGGCTGCAGCACGCCGGCCTGATCGTTCTGCTGCTCGGCGTCGCCTTCTTTCTGCGCTATGCGTTCGAGCACGAGTGGCTCTCGCCAGCGATCCGCGTCGGTCTCGGCATTGTCGCCGGCGTCGTGATGGTGGGGGGCGGCATCCGTCTCGCCGCCCGTTATCGCAACTACGGACTGCTCGTCAGCGGCGGCGGCATCGCGGTGTTGTTTCTGTCGGTCTATGCGGGATTCAACCTGTACTCGCTCTTCGGACCACAGATCGCGTTCGGTCTTCTCGTTGCGGTGACCGTCGCGGCGGCCGCACTCGCGGATCGCACCGGCGCACAGGCGATTGCCATCGTCGCCGTCTGCGGCGGGTTCGCCACGCCGTTTCTGGTCGGCGGCGGCGGCGATCAGCAGGTGCGGTTGTTCTCGTACGTGGCGCTGCTGATTGCCGCGACCATGTATCTGGCACATCGCCGCAGCTGGCGATGGCTGAATGTCGTCAGCCTTGTCCTGACGATTGTCGTCGTCCTGTCATGGGCGGAGGTCTACTACTTCGATGACAAGTACCTGCGCACAGAGCTGTTCCTGACGCTCTACGTCGCGATGTTCGTCGACATCCTGCGGCGTTCGTGGACGACGAGCGGAAGAGCGTACGTAGCGGCGCTGCTCGTAGCGCCCATCGGCTACCACCTATGGTCGGTGGTGACACTGGCGCCGCATGGCCTCGCCTTCCTCATTTATCTGATCGCCTTCACGGCGCTGGCCGTGATGCTGAGCGTACGGGAAGAGTCAACGCTGATGCGCGCCGCTGCCTTCGTCGCCATGGCGCTGCCGCTCGGTGCGTGGATTGACGCCAATCAGTGGCGGGGATGGGTGCTGACGTCGTGTGCCGCCATCGCCGGCATCTATGCGATGCACCTCGTCGCCCAGCTGCGCGCGGCGACAAGCGACGAGCCGTTCGACGAGCGCGAGGTACTGCTCATACACGCCAACGGCGTCGGCATGTATGTCGCGTTGTATCAGGTGCTGGTCGATACGCTATCGATCGCGCAGCTGTCCGGTCTCGCGGTGCTGTTGGCGCTGGTCAACGCGGGCCTCTGGATGTCGCTGCGCCGAGTCGCAGCGATTCCGGCACTGCACTGGCTTGGTGTCGCCTTCACGTTGATCGCCACCGCCGTCTGGCTGCAGTTCGGTGGTCCATGGGCAATCGTCATGTGGGCGACGGAAGGCGCCGTAGTGCTGTGGATCGCGGTGCAGGCGGGGAGCCACTGGCTCCGCGTCGGTGCCTGGCTGCTGCTTGCGATGGCCGCGTTCCGCTGGGCCCAATCCGACATCCAGGAGACCACCACGAGCTACACGCTGCTGCTGAACGCGCGAGCGCTTACCGGTGCGTATCTCGTCGCATTGCTCTATTTCGCGGCGTGGAAGAGCGCGGATCTCGAGCGCGCGGTGCTGACGATCGCGGCAAGCGTCGTCACGGTCATTGTCATTTCGATGGAAATCGTGTCGTTCTGGACGGTTCGCAGCGGCAGCGCCGATGCACTCGTCGCGCGCGAGATGATGCTGTCGGCGTCGTGGGTTGCCTACGCCGCGGTGCTCGTCGCGCTCGGCATCTGGCGCAGCTACGCACCCATTCGATATTTCGCGATCACGCTGTTCGGTATCGCGCTGGTGAAAGTGTTCCTCGTCGACCTGGAGACACTCGGCGGGATTTATCGCGTGGCAGGATTTCTCGTCGTCGGGCTCATCCTGCTCGTGGTGTCGTTCCTGTATCAGCGGAACACCGCTGCGAAGACTACTTCGCAGCGGTGATCGATCGCACGGTGATCTTGTTCGTCTTCGCGTCCAGCGTGCCGGTGACGGTCACCTTCTGCGCTGCGAACTTCTCCGGCGTCTTCTGATCGCTCAGCTCGTAGACCTTTGTTCCATCGGTCAGCACGTAGGTTGCGCCGTGCGCTTCGACGCACGCCTTCACGCAGTCCGCATCGGTCGGCCCCATCTGCATCTTCGAGTGATCACCCGTTGCGCACATGGAGTCGGTGATGATGCCGGTGAAGGTCTGCGCCTTCGGCGCCTGCGCTGCCGAGAGCGACGACAGGGCCAGCACGCCTGCCAAGATCGTGAACTGAAACCTGATAGCTGACACCTCGAACCTCTTATTCGCCGGGCGTCATCAGGTGCGCCGTCGTGGTCCCCGCATTCATGATCCAGACGCCGCCGCCCCTGCCGTTCTCCGGCAGGCCCATCGACGCCTGCGTGGCGCCGGGGACCGCGATGGTCATGTGCGTGCGCGCCATCTCCTTGCTCGGACCCATCAGGTGATACCAGACCGATCCGAACACGGGCTTCTCGCGCTTGCCGCTCTTCTCGAGATCGGCGAGCTGCGCTTCCGACTTCATCTTGTCGCCGAGCGCTTCGGCCTCGAGGTTCTGCTTGACGCGCGGCAGATTGCGCTGGTCCGTGCATTCGAGCGAGAACGGCTGCTGCAGCGGGAAGCCGGAGCGGTCGTAGCAGACCAGTCCGTTCTTCGATGGCTTGACGGTGTCGTACGTATGGTCGGGCTTCCACTTGACGACGCCGGCATCGGCGCGCAGGTTCGCCGGCAGCGCGAGTGTTGTCGGGTCGACGTCGGATGTCTGCGCGAACGCGCCGGCGAACATGGCGAGAACGCCGAGGGCAAGCAGCGCAATGCGTTTCATGAGGTCCTCCTGGACGGCCTGACGGCGTCCCTTCCTATAGGCCGCTGAGAATAGCACGCAATGGTAGATCTAATGACGTGGCCGACGACATCCTCCTAACCAAAGGCGATCCCCAGATTTTTCTCCGCGCGAAGTATGCGAACAGACACGGACTGGTGTCCGGGGCGACCGGAACAGGCAAGACCGTGTCGCTGATGGTGATTGCTGAAGGACTGTCGCGTATCGGCGTTCCGGTGTTCATGGCCGACGTCAAAGGAGATGTCGCGGGGCTGGCGATGCCGGGCGCCGGCGACGCAACGCCGGTCGTCTTCTGGGATCTCGAACACAAAGCCGGCCACCGGGTTCGCGCAACCGTCAGCGAGGTCGGTCCGTCGCTGCTCGCACGCATGCTCGAGCTCAACGATGTCCAGGCTGGCGTCCTCGACATCACCTTCAAGCTCGCCGACGAGCAGGGGCTGCTGCTGCTCGACCTCGACGATCTCCGTGCACTGTTGAATCTGGTGTCGGAGAAGCATGCGGAAGTGTCGCAGCGCTACGGCCTCGTCAGCGCGCAGTCGGTTGCTGCCATTCAACGAGCGTTGCTCCGCCTCGAAGGTGAGGACGGCAAACAGTTCTTTGGCGAACCGGCGCTCGAACTGACGGACCTTATGCGCACCGATCTGACAGGCCGCGGCATCGTCAGCATTCTCGCCGCCGATCGACTCGTGCTGAAACCGCGTCTGTATTCAACGTTCCTGCTGTGGCTTCTTTCGGAGCTGTTCGAACAGCTGCCGGAAGTCGGCGATCTCGACGAGCCGAAGCTCGCCTTCGTATTCGACGAAGCGCATCTTCTCTTCGACGATGCGCCGCCGGCGCTGGTGGAGCGAATCGAGCAAGTCGTCCGGCTGATTCGATCAAAAGGTGTGGGCGTCTATTTCTGCTCGCAGTTTCCCGACGACGTGCCCGGAGAAATTCTCGGGCAGCTTGGCAATCGCATTCAGCACGCGTTGCGCGCGTTCACACCGCGCGATCAGAAGGCAGTGAAGACCGCGGCGGAGACGTTCGTCGCCAATCCAAAGATCGATGTGGCAAAGGCCATCGCGCAACTTGGCGTCGGCGAAGCGCTCGTCTCCACGCTGCAGGCCGGAGGCGTGCCGATGCCGGTGGAGCGCGCCCACATTGCGACGCCACGCAGCCGCATGGGCGCGATCACTGCCGAGGAGCGCGCCGCGGTGATCGCGCGAAGTCCAATCGGCGGCAAGTACGACGGCGATGTCAATCGCGAGTCGGCGTACGAGATCCTCGCCCGGCGACGCGACGAAACAGCCGGCGGACCTTCCGCCTCCGCTAAAGCTACGGCGGACACGCCGGGTCCGCCTAGGCAAGACGACACGCTGCACGACTGGCTGTGGGGCACGGGCCGTCGACAGGGAATCGTGGAAGCGATGGCCAAGCAGGCCGCGCGAACCGTCGGCAGTCAGCTTGGCCGTCAGATTCTGCGCGGCGTCCTTGGCGGCATCGTCAGTACGAGAAGCCGATCCCGATAGTGCCGACGAGTTTCTGCTGCTCCCCGGCATTGAACGCTTCAGGCGTGTCGCCGAGCGAGTAGAACTCGAATCCGCCGTGGACGTTCCACGATCCGTAGCTGGTCGATTGCGCAAACGGGAATGTCGCTGTTGCGCCGAGACTCAGAAACCCAAACGGATGATCGATGCCGGCGAGCTCGTAGTAGTCATTGAGGCTCAGCCCGACCTTGATCGGAAACGTGACGTTCACCGGCGCATCCGCCCATCCCGGCGCGACGCCAATCTCGAGGTAGGTTCCCGCGTTGAGTCCACCATCGGCCTGACCGAGCCCGGGATGCGTATCGAGCTCGAATGCCACGAGTCCGTACGGGTTCAGTGTCCCGTTGCTGCCCACCCTGAACGACAGTTCTTTCACCGTGCTGAAGGAGTTGTTGGGACTCGAGTAGGTCGTGAACGTGCTGGCGATGTCGAGGCCTGCGGAGAGGCCGAGATCGAGCGTGCCGTAAAAACGATTTTCGTACCAGAGCCGGCCGGTCGGTCCTTCGAGGCCGGCGCGTCCGGTGTTCAGGCTGTTCCACGTGCCGACATGCAGATCCGCGCGCTCGATGCTGCCGCTGCCGCGGTGGAGATTAATGCCGGCATCAACTGACGGCCACATGATGAGGCGCGTGTCGTCCTGCACGAGACCACGAAACATGTAAGCGTTGGTGAAATCGAAATTGCTGGTGAAGGTGATGTTGCCGCGATTGGGATCGAGTGTGGGCGTGGTGGTCTGCGCGGTGGCCAGAGAGGGGAGGCACGCAAAGAGAGCCAACACAGCTATCGCGAACATTTGTCCTCCTGAGAATTTTTTTCCCGGCGCGTTTGAACACACTGCAGCGAGCACGCGCCGCGCGCCGCTGCGGCGCGTCCGTGTGCAACTTTTCGCCCACCGTCGGCCGCTATTCGCTGGGTGCGCGTCTTGCGTACTCGCGCGCCGCTATGCGCATACCCATCGTCATTGCCTCGCTTGCTGTCGCATTCGTGACGATCAACTGCGGGTCGGTCGAACCGACATCGCCGACCCCGGTCAACAGTGGAGTTCCTTCACGCTCCAACAACCTCGGAACACCTGCGCCGACGCCGTCCCCATCGCCGAGGCCAGTGCCATCTCCGTCGCCCACGCCGGGGACTGGCACGGGCGCCGTTCAAGTCACGGTGACACCGAATCCGGTGCCGTTCAGCGGGCAGCCGATTACCGATATCGCGAGCTGCGCGACCAGGCCGAACACCTGGTTCTACGATCAGGTCCTCAGAGAAACAGGAGGTGTGGCCGTCACCGTCACGAGGCGGGTGGATACGTTTGACGGCGCCGCCGGCTCAGCGACAAATCCGAATTTGAGAATAGCCGCCAACGGTACGACGACCATTCGCACCAGGTGGTGCAGCGTGTCCGCATCGGCGCACACCGCACAGTCGACCTTCAGCGGAACCGATGCGAACGGCAAGACCTGGAGCGTGACAGGTCCGCTCGTGCGCATGAACGCTAAGTAAAAGCTCCAAGATCCAAGCTCCAAGATCCAAGCTCCAATTTCAAAGTTTTGGAGCTTGGATCTTTCTATAATGGCCGGCCGCAGATCATGGAGGCTCACGCATGAGCACGCTCCTGCCCGCCGCAGCCACGGGTGGCGTTGCATCGCGCACGTTCCGCACGCTGCCGTCGGACCATCGCTTTTACAGTGTCATGTCGATCGTCATGTCGCTGGCGATCGTCGGCGGCTTTTCGAATACCTATGTGCCGAAGGTCATCTCCGCCACGCCAGTGCCGCCGATCATCCACGTCCACGCGGCGGTGTTCGCGACATGGCTTGCGATCTTCGTCGCGCAAACAACGCTCGTGTTGAACGGGAAAACGAGCATTCACCGCAAGCTCGGTACGGCGGCGGTCATATTTGCCGCGTTGATGGTCGTAGTGGGCGCCGCTGCTGCAATCACGGTCGCGCGGCTCGGCGACCGCGGTATCCCCGGAGTGATGTACCCCGATCGCGAAGGATTCCTGCTGCTGAACCTTGGCGTCGTGACGCTGTTTGGCGTTCTCGTCGCCGCAGGGTGGTACTTCAGGAGCAATCTGCAGGTGCACAAGCGCCTGATGTTGATTGCCAATGCTGGCGCGCTCGTTGGCCCCGGTGTCAGCCGTTTGCCTGGCGTCTACGGAAACACGCCGGCAGTCGGTGCGCTCGTGCTCGCGTTTCTGTTTGCGGGACCGCTGTACGATCTGATCACGCGGCGCCGGATCCATCCGGCGTACGTCAGCGTGCTGCTCGCGCTGTGCGCCATTCCTCCGGTCGTGCAGATGGTCGCGGCAACTGAGGCGTGGCACCGCATCGCCGCGTTGATGTTGTGACCGCCCGCTTGGATCTCGGATCTTGGATCTTGGAGCTTGGATCTTGGAGCTTGTTTATAATGACGGCCATGATGAACAGACTCTTCGCGATAGCAGCGCTCGGCGTGATGTTCACCGCGCCGGCGTTCGGTCAGGGTCAGCAACAGCAGGCGCCGCCAACGACGTCGGCGTTCCTGCGCAACATGTACAACGGCAACAAGAACAACATCATCCGCTCGGGCGAGAAGGTGCCGGAGGATCTTTACGGCCTGCGTCCGGGGCCGCAGATGGAAGTGCGCACGTTCGGCCAGCATCTGGCGCACGTGGCGAAGTACAACTATCTGTGGTGCTCGCAGGCGAAGAGTGAGAAGAATCCGAACACCGATCCGGATCTCGAGAAGTCGCTGAAGACGAAGGCCGAGTTCCAGAAGGCGCTCGCTGATTCGTTCGCCTATTGCGATCCCGTCTATCAGTCGCTCGACGATCAGAACGGCGCGCAGGTCGTCGAAATCCAGCAGGAGAACGGACGCGTGACGCGCAATACGCGTATGGCGCTGCTCATGCTCAACGTCGTGCACAACAACGAGATCTACGGGAACCTCGTGACGACGATGCGCATCAAGAGCATTGTGCCGCCGTCATCGGAGCCGCGCCCGGCGCAGCCCGCACAGTCCCGCTAGACACCCCCGGCCGGGTCCGTGGCGCGCGATCAGTTGCGCCGCGAGACCCGCCCCATGTATCCTCCCGCTCCACATGTAGACCCACCGTACGCGAACACCGGATTTTCTCGTCGCGTTGTCATCGAGGTGCCGTCGTCGCTGCCGCCAAGGAGGAGCCGATGGATGCCACGTTCCGAACACTTCGCGGGAGACAGGTTCTTTTTGACGCCCTGGTCGTTCTCATCGCCTGTTTGACTCCTGCCGCCGCGCGCGCGCAGGAGGCGAGCATCATCGGACAGGTCACCGACGATACCGGTGCGGTGCTGCCTGGCGTCACCGTCACCGCCACCAGCCCGGCACTGCAAGTCAAGCAAGTCGTCGACGTCACGAACGAGCGCGGCGAATACCGACTGACGCCGCTCCCGCTCGGCACCTACTCGGTCGAGTACGCGCTCGAAGGCTTCCAGTCGCTGCGCCGTACGGACCTTCGTCTCACGGCCGGGTTCACGGCCAAAGTGGATGTCGTGATGAAGGTGAGCACGCTGAACGAGACGATCACCGTCTCCGGCGCGGCGCCGGTCGTTGACGTCACGTCCACCACGGCGACGACGCAGCTGACGAGGGAGACGCTCGAGGTCATTCCGACCGGGCGCAACAGCATCATCGCGTTGATGATTCAGGCGCCTGGCGCGCGTCCGCAGCTCGAATGGAGCTTTGTGACGGGTAACCCGCAGTTCAAGGTGTTCGGCGAGCTCGGCGAACAGTGGGTGGCGATGGAAGGCGTCGTGACGAGCGGCCCCAAAACCGGAACGCAGGGTGGCAATCATTACGATTACTCCGCCATCGAAGAGTCCACCGTTTCGACTGTCGGCAACACGGCTGAGGCGCCAACCAAAGGCCTGCAGATCAACGTGATCCTTAAGTCCGGCGGCGATCAGTTCCACGGCAACGGGTCGTTCTTCGGCACCAACCATCGCCTGGAATTCGACAACGTCAACAACGACCTGCGTTCGAGAGGGATCACCGGCGGCAACCCGGTGAACTCGCGCTGGGATGCCGCAGGCGAGCTGGGCGGCCGGATCATCCGCAACAAGCTTTGGTTCTATTACTCGACGCGTCGTCGCGGGGAGCGCGTGCAGACGTTCAATGCCTTCCACGATGACGGCGTAACACCGTCAGTCAGCGATCAGTTCCAGTACTTCCATACCGGGAAGCTGTCGTACCAGATGAACCCCTCAAACAAGTTCATCGGTTTCATCGAGTACGTGCGGCAGGGAGGCGAGAGCACCAACGATCAGTTCTCGTCGTTCGACTCGCGGATGTACAGCCCGACGCAGGCGACGACGAGCAAGATCGAATGGCAGACCGTGCATGGGGACAAGTACCTGTCGCTGCAGTCGGGCGCGTGGATCTGGAACGTGACACGCCAGTGCTATTCGAATGCGGTGGCGACGATCGATCTGCTCACAAACCGGACGACCGGCTGCAATACGAACTACGGGATCGACTCGTTCGAGGGCCGCGACCATACGCTCGGCAGACTGACGTGGTACAAGCCGAATTTTTTCGCCGGCAATCATGACTTCAAGACCGGCTTCGACTATGCCGCGGCGCACGCGGATCGCAAGATCAGCTCGCGGGACGGTACGAAAAACAAGAACACCGGTCTACCGAAGGGACCTGTCGGCAATTATCGATTGGTCTTCAGAACGCCGCCCGGGTCGCCCGCGCCCGTTGCGTTCGCGATGGACGCCTACAGCAACTGCTACACGGACGGGCAGCCGGATTGCGTGCCCAAGGATCTGACGCACACGTTCTGGGCATTCGCACAGGACAGCTGGACGATCGCGCGTCGGCTCACGTTGAATCTCGGCGCGCGCTACGCGCACGCGGTGGGATTCATTCCTGAACAGTGCCGGTCCGCCTCTGAGCCGCCGCTCCAGACCGTCTATCCCGCGAAGTGCTGGGACCGGATCGATTTCCGCACCTGGAACTCCCTCGTTCCGCGTCTGCATGCCGCGTTCGATCTGGCGGGCAACGGCCGCACGGTCGTGAAGGGGGGATACGGCCGCTTTGCGCACAACTGGCACTCCGACGAATTGCAGATGGCCAATGAGAACGTACACCTCGCGACGCGCTTTCTCTGGCATGACCTGAACAACAACCTGCTGTTCGAACCGGGCGAAATCAATTTCAACCTCGGTCCGCCAGACTTCGTCTCCACCAGCCTCTTCACGGGCAGTGAGGACGGCCTTGCGGGCGCCGTGTCGAATCCGAACATCACGGAGCCGATGAGCAACGAGTACTCGTCGTCCATCGAGCATCAGCTCGTACCGGCGTTCGCCGTGCGTGCGACCGGCATCTATTCGCGGCAGCAGGTCTTCCGCGTGCAGAACAACCTGCGGCCGTACAGCGCCTACAACATCCCGATCACAGGTCCCGATCCGGGTCCGGACGGCGTGCTCGGTAGCGCAGACGATACCGGCCGGTCCATCACGTTCTACGAGTACTCCGCGTCGCTCGCGGGACGTCAGTTCCAGCAGCCGATGCTCGTCAACGGCGGCCGGAACGATGACCAGACGTTCAAGACGCTCGAGCTGGCGGCGAGCAAGCGGCTTGACAGGCGCTGGATGATGATGGCCTCCTACTCTTCGACGTGGATCGACATGCCGCATTGGCAGAACACGGCAAGTGTCGGCAACGACTTCACGCAGCCTGGCCTTCAGGTGTTCCTCGCCACGCTCGATCCGAATGCGGAGATCAACACCGAGTACAAGATCCGTGAAACAACGGCCCGCCTCGAGGGCGCATGGATTTTCCCGTGGTCGGTGCAGCTGTCGGGCAACTTCGAGCATCGCAGCGGGCAGCCCTGGGCGCGCACGGTGAACTTCGCCGCGCCGACGGGCCAGCCGATTCCAAATCTCGTGTTGCGAGTCGAGCCGATCGGCGCGGAGCGTCTCCCGGATATCAACCTGCTGCATATGCGGGTGGAGAAAGCCATCAAGCTGTCCGGTGGACGCAAGGTGGCGCTGCGCGTCAACGTGTTCAACGTGACGAACATCAACACCGAGCAGTCGATCACGCAGCTCTCCGGCGTGAACTACGGCCGCCCGGGGAACATCCTGTCGCCCAGGATCGTCGAGCTGGGCGCCGAGTATTCGTTTTGATGAGGCGCGCCATGAGGATTGCAACGATTGTCTTGACAGCGGTGCTCTCCGGTGCGGCGCCCCTGTGGGCGGCGGACACGCCGCAGTTCGACATCGCCGGCACCTACGGGTTCATGCGGGACACCGATCGCGGCGAAAACTTTCCCGCCGGCTGGGCGATCGCCGCCGCGGGCAACATCAACAGCTGGGCCGCTGTGGTCGCCGAAGTCGGCGGTGGCTACGCGACGTGCAGTAGCTGTGAGCGCGGGCCATTCGCCAGTCAGACGTTCCGCGGGCAGAACCTCCACCTGCGCGTGCATACCTATATGGCGGGACCACGTGTCGCGTCCCATGCCTCGCACCTGCTGATGCCATTCGCGCAGGTGCTCTTTGGCGGCGCGCACATGAGCGGCGGCACCGAATTCGACGGCGCGTTGAACACGGGCTTCAGCTACCAGCCGGGTGCCGGTATGGACGTACGCGTCGGGCCTAGGATTGCCGTCCGGATCCAGGGCGACTACCGCGTCATCCGCACGGCCGGACGAAACAACAATCAATCGCGCGTGCTCACCGGAGTCGTCTACAATTTCGGCTCACTATGAGAGGGGTTGCCGTGAAAAAACTGCTTTCGGCTTTGTGGGCGCTCTCGCTGATTCTTCCCGCCGCCGCGTCGGCGCAGCCGTTCCCGGTCAACGCTGCCGGCGTGACCAATGGCCACTGGCATCTGAACTCGCGCGATATCGACGCGAACAAGAAGATCCTCGTGGCGATGGGGGGCACGCTCGTCAACGCGGGCAACTTCCAGATCGTGCGCTTTCCTGGCGTGCTCGTATATCTCAATCAGGCCGCGGGGGCGACGCCGGCCAATGGTGGCACGGTCGGCAGCGTGGTGAACCACGTCGGCTTCACAGTGCCGAACACGCAGGAGGCGGTGGCGAAGTGGAAGGCGGCGGGTGTGAACGTGCTGCCCGGCGCGCCCGGTCGCACGGATCAGGCGTTCGTGGAGACGCCCGACGGTCTGCGCATCGAGATCCTCGAGAACAAGGATCAGAAGTTCCCCATCCAGAGCCACCACGTGCACTTCAACATTCCCGAGTCCGAGATTCCAAAGATACAGGCGTGGTATTCGACGTGGTTCGGCGCCGTGCCGGGCAAACGCGGCGCCAACATCGCGGCGGATTTGCCGGGCATCAACCTGTCGTTCTCAAAATCGATGAATGACGCGGTGCAGGTGACAACGAAGGGGCGGGTGCTCGATCACATCGGCTTCGATGTGAAGAACCTACAGGCGTTCCTCAAGAAGTACGAGGCCGCCGGCGGCAAGATCGATCGTCCGTATACGCGGAACGAGCAGACCAACAGCGCGCTCGCGTTCATCACGGATCCGTGGGGGACGTACATCGAGTTGAACGAGCGGCCGGATACGCCGTCCGCCACGACTGCCGCTCGATAAGGTTCAAGAGGTTCATGGGGTTCATTGGGTGCATTAGGTTCAATTGAACCCCATGCACCTCATGAACCCGTTGAACCCCATGAACCCTAATTAGTCGTATTCACCCGAAACGCCGCGCGGTCGATCTTCGCGCCGCGGAAGTAGACCGAGTTGATCTTCCGCGTGTTCGTGATGTTGTCGAGCGGGTTCGCGTCGAGCACGAGCAAGTCGGCACTCTTGTTCGCCTCGATCGTTCCGACGTCGGTCAGCCGCAGGAACTGTGCGCCGTTGCGCGTCGCCGCTACGATCACCTGCATCGGCGTCATCCCCGCCGCTACCATGTCCTCCATCTCGATGTGCGGCGCGTACGGCGTGTTGCCGTCGGTGCCGACGACGATCTTGATGCCGGCGGCGTTCAGCTTCGCGAGATTGCGCGCCTGGATGCTCCAGAACTCGTGCGCCTTCGCATCGTCCTTATTCGCGGCTTCGAGTTTCGCGAAGTCCGCAGGGGACATGCTTTCACGCAGGAAGCTGAGATCGGTCTTCACGCCGCGCTCCGGCATGTTCGGCCCGATGACGAAGTTCGGGTTCTTCTTCACCAAGGTCATGAATTCGTCATCCACATCCTTGTCGCGCACGTCGTGCGCGAAGGCATCGACGCCGGCGCGCAGCATGCCCTTCGCATCCTCGAGCGTGTAGATGTGGGTGATGGTGCGGAGCTGCTTCTTGTGGGCTTCGTCAATGGCGGCGCCGTAGATGTCGGGCGTCAGCTTCTTCACCGTGCCCATACGGTCGTCCACCCAGATCTTGATGATGTCGACCTTCTTCGTCGCTTCCTCGTCAACGGCGGCACGTGCTTCGGCCGGACTCGACACCCAATGCGGTGCCATCGTCCGTCCGGGCTCGACGCCCGTGATGCCGCGGCCGGCAGTGAAGAACCGGGCGGCGCCTGGGATCTTCCCCTCGCGCGTTTCCTCGCGGACCTGGAACGAGATCGGCGTCGTATCCTGGCCCATGCTCTGCGCGGCCGTGACGCCGTAGTAGACGCGCCGCTTCAGATCGTCGATGAGCATCTCGCGCGTCTGACTGAGATGATTGTGCGTGTCGATGAGCGTCGGCATCACCGTCTTGCCGGCTAGGTTCACGCGCGTCGCGTTTGCGGGCACGCGCACGTCGGCGGCGCGCCCCACCGCCGTAATCCGGTTTCCGGTGACGACGATGGTGGCGTTCTCAATCGGCGCGCGTCCGGTGCCATCGATAACGCGCGCACCTTCGAAGACGGTAACCGTATTCGGCGCCTGCGCAAACAGGGCCGCGGTCGTTGCAGCGACGGTCGCCGCTGCCAGGACGAGAAGCTTCACTCGATGCATGGTTGCCTCCGGGGGAGGCAACTTTACATCAGAAGATGTTCGGAATCACCGAGACGATTCGGTTGGATCGATCGTCCACGATGATGAGATCCGTTCCCGCGAAGTAGCGCGAGTAGTAGCTCGGCACGCCAGGCAGCCTGGCAGCCAGCGGCGCCGGCACGCGCGTCATGCGCTTCTGCAGCCCCGGCGGCAGCTCGCCGCGCTCGCGCAGCTGTTTCTCGAGCCCGGGAGGAAGCGCTTCGCGCCTGGCCAGGCCGGGCGGCAGCGCCTGCTGCGTGTAGTACTCGCGCACGACACGGCGATGGCCGTCGCGGTCGATTACGCCGACCTCATCTGCGGCGCGTCCCTTCGCGTGTCCACGACCGCGTCCTTGTGCTCCGGAGGCGACACCGGGAATCAACGAGATCCCGAGCAAAGCGACGAGCAAGACGTGTTTTCCAGAGGTCATACAGCGGACGAGTGCAACTCGAATACCATAGGCGCCCACGCGATGGAGGCGTTATGAGGTCAATCCTGTTCAGCCTGCTCGTGGTCGCCGCAGTCCCGCTGTTTGCGCAGCAGCAGACGGTTCCCGACATTCCGTTCGACTCGAGCGCCGATTTTCTGAAACTGCCCGCGGGCACGAATTTCGGCGAGGTGCCGGGCGTCGCCGTCAATTCGAAAGGGCACATCTTCGTCTTCACGCGATCGAACAGCGCTGGCGGACCGGCCTACGCGCCGACCGCGGCGCAGCTGCTCGAATTCGGACCGAAGGGAGAGTTTCTCCGTGAGATCGGCAAGGGTCTCTACGGCTGGTCGTTCGCGCACAGCGTGCGCATCGACAAGGACGACAACATCTGGGCGATCGACAAGGGATCGGACATGGTGATCAAGTTCGATCAGAACGGCCGCGTGATGATGGTTTTCGGCCGCCGCAAGGAATCAGCGGATGCGGAGACCAGGCCGTGGGAAGACGTCGATCCGCCGCTGCCTGCGATCGATGGACTGTTCCGCCAGCCGACCGATGTGGCGTGGGACTCGAACGGCAACATCTACATCACCGACGGCTACATCAACTCGCGCGTCGCCAAGTACGACCGGAACGGCGACTGGGTGAAATCGTGGGGAACGAAAGGCACGGGGCCCGGACAGTTCCGGCTGCCGCACGCCATCGCCATCGACCGAAACAACAACATCTATGTCGGCGATCGGTCGAATCATCGCATTCAGGTGTTCGACACCGACGGCAAGTTCCTCCGCATGTTCAGCATCGATGTGCCGCCGGTGCCGGGGACGAAAGCGGTCAATGGCAATACGCCGACCGGCGATCGCCTGAAGGAACTGATCGGCGCGCCGAACTCGCTCTGCATTCCTCCCGGCGGCCAGGTGATGTTCGTCGGCGAGACGACGTTTCCGGGACGCGTGTTCAAAGTGTCGCTCGACGGAAAAGTGCTCGGCGTCATCGGCCGCTCAGGACGGCAGATCAAGCAGTTCTCCGGCGCGCACGCATTAGCGTGCCCGTCGGAGACCGAGGTCTATGTCGCGGAGACGTCGAACTGGCGCGTGCAGAAGCTCACGCTGCACGCCGCCGCGTCAACCTACTGAATCCTAGTCAGCTGGCCGCGCGAGAAGCCACCAGGATTACTGGGTGAGTGGACATTGAAGTAGAACGCCGCCGGGTTGTTGATGATCTGCTGGACGACTGCCGGATCTGCGATCACGCCGCGGAAGGTGAACTCGCCGGAGCCGTCGTCCAGCACGCGTGTGTTCGCCGTGGCGAGGCCGGTGCTGATGATTACCGGCCCATTGATGCCGGCCGGCGCCGGGTGGATGTGCGCACCGACAATCGTGGTGCCCGCCGGATAACCCGACAGCTGGAAGTAGAACGTCGCGGTCGCGCCGGTGATCGCCCCGCCGGCGTCGCGGGTAAGGTCGAATTGAACCTGCACGGAGCCGTGCCCGGTCGACTCGGATCCGGCGACCGGGGGCACTTCGTTCGCGGGTTGCAGCGCCGCCGAGAAGACTACCGGCGCAGCCGACGGCGCCGTCGTCTCGTTGTCATCGCAGGCTGCAAGGAACACACAGGCAACAATCGCACACAGCGCAATCGGTCGATACATGCCGACATTCTAGTCGTGTGTGAGTCGGCCGAAGCTCGGCTTTTACAAATTCCAAATTCCAAGCTCCACATCCAACCTTGGAGCTTGGAGCTTGGAGCTTGGAACTTAGTGATGGTCGTCGGTAACGATGTGCGGGCCGTCCTGTTCGAGGCAGGGCGGATCCTCTTCGAGCAGCACCTTCGGATTCGGATTCAGCCTCAAGGTGCGCGGCGTCATTTCCCATGTCTTGGTGAAGACAACGGGATCTTCGACCGTAGCCGCCCACGTCAGCGCATCGCCCTTGCGCGTCAGACGTTCGACGACATGCGCCTTGTTGCTGTGGAACCAGCCGTCGGCGCCAAGCCAGCTCTCGTCGACCAGCTTCGTCGTGTCGATGACGAGCGTGTCGCCGTCCCAGCGACCCACTGAATCGCCATTCCACGTCCAGTCTGCGTCGGGATTGTGTGCGCGGTCGTCGGTCGGAACGGTCCGGAACGTGTTGCGCCCCTGATAGAGCAGCACGACAAGAGTCGGAGCCTGCACGATCTGATTCGGCGGACCAATACGCGGAACGCCCAGCGGCTTGCAATAGAACGACGGATCGTTGAACTGCCGCTTGTCGGACAGCAGCTGCACCTTGCCGAGCAGCTCCGGCTTGTACGGCGGCTTGTTCGGCTCGGCGGCCTGACGTTCCTTCGCCGCGCGATCCATCTCATCGAAGATGCGCTTGTCGTCGGGGCCGGTGCGCACGGGAAAGAGGATGCGCGTCGATTGCCCGGGGTCAATGGCCTTGACCGTCTCCGCCGCGCCGCCCCATACGCCGCTCAAGTCGGGATGACCGTCAGGTGCGCGCGGCGTCGGCTTGGCTGCGGCGGCCGCGGTGTTCGCGTCACCTCCAGCGCCGCGACCGCGCTGCGCGAGCGCCGGCGAGGCACACAGCGCGGCGATCGCGATCGCCGCCGGCAGGCGAGAGATCGCGGCGGTCATTACGGATTTTCCTTCGATGCGTCGCCGAGCCAGATTTCCAGCTTGTGGCCGTCGGCGAATGTGATGGTGCGCAGGAAGGCGAGATTCGCGCCGTCGCGCGCGCGGAACGCGAGGATGCTGACGGTCTCGCCATATCCGAGCAGGTCGCGAGTCAACCCGCCGCGCCGCAGATTTCCCGGTGGCAGCGTCGTCACCGCCCATTTCGTCACACTGCCCTTGTCGTCCTTCACGTCCAGGTAAACGTAGACGTGCGGGTTTACCCAATCGACTTTCGTGACGGTTCCCTTGAGCGTGATCGACTGATTGATGTCGTATTCCGACTGGAGGGAATGATGGGCCAGTGCCGGAGCCGCGGCGCCGAGCAGCGCCATGGCAAGCGCTCCAACCCAGGAAATCTGCTTCATGAAATCCTCCGGGGTTAAAAAGATATCAGAACGTGACCTGCGCGCTGAATTGAAGAATCCGCGGTTCCAGCACGAGCGTCGGGACCAGCCACCGCCCGCCATAGGCCGTCGTGTCCTGCAGCACGGAGCCGGAGTTCGTCACGTTGTACAGGTCCACATTACCCTGCACTTTCACGCGCGGCGTCAGTTTGATGTTCTTCCCCATGCGCAGGTCGAGCCGCGTCGTCCGTTTGTCGTAATACGTGTTCGGTGTGAGGAGGGGTACCACGGCGGAGCGGACGCCGCCGGCCAGATCGCGGCCGAGTGACTGCGAGATGAGCGTGGTCGGCGCGGCCCAGTCGGCGGTGTAGTTCGGACCCGACAGGTTCTGATAGAGCGCGCTGACGAAGAACTCGCGCGGCAGCGGATAGCTGCCATTCACCTTAATCTGCGTGTTGCCGGAGAACGGAGAGGTGACGTGGCAATTCAGCTTCTGCTGCGGTGAATCGACGACGAAGCAGGTGTCGGTGGTCGTACGGCCGGTGTCGACACCGCCGCCAAGCCGCGCGCCCGACGCGAAGCGTGCGTCCATCGAGAAGGTGAAGAAATCCGAGATCTGTTTCTGCTTCCCGAAATCTTTCGCCGGTCTCACCAGGTTGTTCGCCTGGCCGAACTTTGTCGTCGAGATGTCATAGAGACCGCAGACCTGATACCCGCCGCCGTTCGGCAGCCGCACGTCTGCCGGCGCCGTGACGCAATACTGGCTGAAGTCCGACGGTTCGACGCTCAGGTTGTCGGTCACGCGGAAGTTGCCGTACCAGTTGCGGTAGTAGCCGGCGCTGACCGACATGTCGCGTCCGATCTGGTGCTGCACTTCGACGCTCATGTCCCAGTTGTACGGACGCACCCCGAAACCTTTCAGCACGGCATCGGAATAGCGCGTCGTCACGACAGGGTTGCCGAAGTTCTGGTTCTGCAGGGGTCCGCACTCGCCGTTCTGCGCGCGATTGGCAAGGTCACATTCGAGGATGAAGTTGCCGTTGTCGTTCCAGGAACGAGTGACCTGATTGACCGAGGCGACGATCGGATTGTTTGCGTTGGCGATTTCGACGACGGACTTTGAGACGTAGCGCCCGAGCGACGCCTTGAGCGCTGTTTTGCCATTGCCGAACAAATCGTACGCGCCGCCGACGCGCGGATTCAGATCCTTCCACAGCGGCACGTTCTTTATTTCGGGGTAGCTGCGCTCAGGCAGCCAGCCGTTTGGCGTCGCGGCGACGTGCTGCGGCGGAACATAGCCGTTGAAGTAGTCGTAGCGCAGCCCGAGATTCAATGTCAGGCGATGAATCGCCCATTGATCCTGCGCGTAGATGCCGAGATCGTGCTTGAACCGGTTCTGCAGTTCATAAGGCGTCGCGTACTGCGTGATGCTGACGGGTCGGCCCAGATTGAAGGTGTAGCTGTAATTGCTCGTCGCGGCCGATCGATACGCCTTCAGAAATCCTTGCTCGTCCTGCACGCCGAACTTCAAGGCGTGCGTGCCGGTGACATATGACAGCGAGAAGCGCTCGCCGTAGCGATCCTGCACGTTGGGATCATCGTAGGTCTCGCGCGCGTTGTAGCGAATGCCGGTGGACTGTTCGAGGATCGAGATCGTGTCTTTGGTCACGCCCGGCGCCCTGAACTGCGGCCAGTGATTGATGGTCGCGGACATGCCGCCGTCGAGCAGAAGACGTGTGGTGACGGGCGCTGTCCAGGACGCTTGATAGAAGCCGGTTGGGCGGAAGTGGAACGACAGAATCGCCTCCGGCGCGACACCAACACCCGACCCCGCAACCGTCGTTCCGGTGCGGCAGATACACGCATCCTGGAAGTCGCCGAAGAAGCTGAGCTTGTGCTTCTGGGCGGCCTGCCATGTCATGCGGACGGCCTTTGATTCAAACCATTGCGTCCGCGTCGCCGGCCGGGAGGTGTCGGGCGTGTAGAACGGCGTCCCCTGCGTCTTGTTCCAGTAGAAGCCGGCAAAGAGATAGTTGTTCCCCCACTCACGGGCGGAGGCAAAGAACCATAGCTTGTCCTTCTTGACCGGTCCGCCGAGCGTCGCTGTCGCGTCGTACACGTTGATCGGTTTGTTCACCGACGTCAGCTGCCGCGCAATCAGGTCGGCGTTGAGGTTGTCGCCGGCGAGGTGCTGATTGGTATAGAGCCCCGAGATCGTGCCGGCGTACTGGTTGCCGCCTTCTTTTGGCACCATGTTGATGAGCACGCCTTCGGCGTTGCCTTCGGCGGTGATGCCGCTGGCCTGCAGCGTCATTTCCGACACGAGCGCGGGATTGAGCTGGTAGCCGGCGTTGCCCGTCATGTTCTGCACGCTCATGCCGTCGAACTGCGTGCGTGCTCCGCCTTTTCCGTGGAACGAGCTGCCGACCTGCGTGGCGTAGATGCCGCCGACGTCTGCAATGCCGTTCAGGCCGAGCGTCAGGCCGATCAGCGCGTTCGCGTTCTTGATGCTCGTCGGCAGCACGTCGAGTGCCTCGTCGGTCACCACGGTCTGGCGCCGGACGTTCTGCGTATCCACCAGCGGCGTCTCACCGCTCACGGTAATCGTCTCGGCAACCGTGCTTACCTGCAGGTCGGCGTTGACCGCCGCGTTGAAGCCTGCGTTGAGCACGATGCCTTCGCGGCGGAACGTGCTAAACCCCTGCAGGGTGAAGGCCACCGTGTAGGTGCCGGGCGGCAGATTGACGATGTTGTACCGGCCCTCGCCGTCGGTCACGACGGCGCGGACACGCTCGATGAGGGCGGGGCTTGACGCTTCAACAGCAACGCCGGGCAGTACGCCGCCGGACGCATCACGCACCGTCCCCGCGATGCCGCTGGCTTGCTGTGCGAGCGCACGGCCGGGACTGAAGACTTCGAAAAATAAGACACCGATAACAAACAGGACGATTCGTCGCACTCGGCCCTCCGATTTATTTCGATTTGTCTGCAGCCCTCGCCGCGCTCAGCATGTGCTCGAGTCCGAGATTGCCTTCGTGGCAGGCGTACTCGTAAATCAGCCCCTCGATGCGGTTCCATGGCAGCTTCGCCGTCCATGGACGCGTCCACGTGTCCGGATCTGACACGGTGAACTCGTAGTCGATCGTGCGATCGCTCGTGCGCGTGAAACGCTCGACCAGCGTCATATTCTTCGTCGCGTACTGGAACGTGGAGCCCCGGCCTTCATCCGTGAAGTTCGTCGTCTCGACGACGAGCGTGTTGCCCTCCCAGTGGCCGCGCGAATCACCGAGCCACTGGCGCACGCCCGACGGCAGATGCGGCTGTTTCCCGATCGGAATCATGCGTGTCTCGTGCATCTGCTCCTGCAGGATGGCAACCATGCCGGGCGACTGCACGATCTCGTAGTTGTTGTTGTAGCCGGTAGAGAGGCGCGGCAGCGCCGAGCGGATGATGCAGCGGCTGTAGACGTCGAAGTCGAGCCACGACGCGGCGAACTTCTCGTTGTCCGCGGCTTTCGTATCGGCGGCGCGGCGCTTCTGCGCTTCTGGCGTCAGCGGTGGAATCTTCCCGTCCGGCGGATTGACGATGAGCGAGGTGCGGCGATCGGCGACGATCTTGTTGCCGCGATCCCACCACACCTGGTTGTAGGCAAGATTGACGTCCTGCACGGTGCCGGGGTTGCGATTGTCCACGTTGCCGGCCTGCACGAGCCGCTTCTCGTAGGCCGCGGCTTCTGCTTCTGTGAGCACTGGCTTGTCCTTGAACTCGGCGGGACGCTCGAGCGGCGTCAGTGTCTGGTTGGACCACGTGCCCTGAAGATCCGGATCGCCCCAGGGTGTTCGCCATTGGCTCTTCGCCGCCTGCGCACCAAGCGACGCCAGCGCCACTACGAAGAGCGCCGCAATAGCGGTTGCCACTGCCCGCATCCGATCCTCCTTACTTGCTCTGTGCGTCGTTGCCGACCGACGAGCCCATCAAGAGCTTGCGGCCGTCTGGCAACGTCATGTCGCGCCCGTTGGCGCGTTTGGCGCCGTCGCGAGCTTCATACCCGCTCACCACGATTTCAGTACCCACCGGCAGCGCATCGCGCGTGAATCCGAGACGGAACAGTGTGTTCGGTGTGCCCGCCTCGATTCCCCAGTTCTCGACGGTCCCGTCAGGCTTCTTCACGTCGATGTAGATCCACGTGTGCGGATTGATCCACGAGACCTTGGTGACGGTCCCCTGAAGCTTGATCGGCTTGTTGACATCGAATTCCGCCGAGAATGAATGATGCGCGCCCGCCGTCGTCGCGGTCAGCGCCAGCGCGAATGCCGCAGTCGTAGCGATGTGTGTCAGTCTCATTTCTTCCTCAGATGGCCGTAGATCAATTCTTCGGAGAAGGGAACACACTTGAACTCGAGAAACTGCGCGTTCTTTTCCAGCCGCCGATAGAGCGGCACGCTGATCTTCCACGGACGCGTGAACACCTTCGGGTCCGTCATCGTCGCTTCGTACTGGATGACGTTGTCGTTGACCGGCGTATAGCGCTCCACGACGTTCAATTGTTCGCTATGGAAGTTGCCGGCGCGATCGAACCAGGTGTCTTCGATCTGATTGGTCACGTTGACGACCAGCGTATCGCCTTCCCATTTCGCGCGCGACCACCCCATCCAGGCATCGGCCGGACTCTCGCCAACATCCGTCATGTGGAGGATGCGGCTCGCGCTCGCGAACGGATAGGCAATGATGATCTCGTTGTTGCCCTGAATGATTTCAAAGGGAAAGGGCATGTACGTGGCACGCGGCACGCCGGGCATGTAGCACTTGGCCTCCGGATCCTCCGTCCACCGGTTCTTGAAGTTCTCCTTCTGTTTGTCCGCCGCCCACGGCTGATACGGAACGTCCCCGCCCTCGACGACGCCCACGCCGGCCGGTTCGGAGAAAAGCGCACCGAATTGCGGCGGGCCCGGACGTGCACTGTGCGCGCGGATGTCCCAGTTCGCTTCGGTCATCGCCTGCCAAAGACCGTTGAGGTTGGGATGTCCGGCAAGGCGCCCGCCTCCGCCTGTCGGCTTCGGAGCGGCAGGCGCTGTTCGGGATGACGGCGTTTGACCGTTGATCTGGAGAGCGGTCGCGACGAGCAGAATCGCAACGAATGGAAGTTTTCCCAATGTGCCCGTCCTGAGGCGGCCCTTAGATAACTCCGATCGAAGTTGGAGTCAATGTTATGGTCTCCGGTGTGTGCAGGTTAGCGGCCCTGCTCTGTGCGGTCATGACCGTTGCGTCGTGTGGTGATGGCGTCCGTAGCGCCGCCCCGACCGCGCCAGCGCCTCTGCCAACGGCGGCGATTGTTCCGACCCCACAACCGGTGCCGCCGCGGATCGGCAGCTATCCTCCGATTACCGGACCGGGTCGCATCTTCATCTACCGGGATTCACCGTATCCGCGCGTTCAGGACTACACGCTCAACTCGCGGTTTGTGCTGTACGACGACGGCCACTTTGCGCTGCAGTTCGACCGACCCGCTCCCGGCGGCGAATACCGCGGAACATACGCCATCAACGGGCGTACTGTGGATTTCAAATGGGAGGGCTGGAGCGTCGCGGGGCCGTGGGGGGCCGACGCGACGCTCGAGGGCGATGTGTTGAGCGTCCGCTACAACTTGATCATGCAGTTGACGGACTTCGAGGACGCCAACTACCTGAGGGATTTCTCAGTTCGTTGACGTCGACTTGTACCGCAGTTCCTGTCCAACGAGCTTTGCCGGATCGGCACCTGGCTTCGGCCGGAACTTCTGCACGCGTCCGTTGAACACTTCCGCCAGATACAGGTTGCCGTCCTGATCGACCGTCATCGAGTGCGGCCCGTTGAACTGACCGACCTGGCGGCCCGGCCCGCCCCACCCGTATAGATAGTGGCCATTGAGGTCGTACTTGACGATGCGGTTCGTGCCGCCATCGGCGAACCAGAGCGCCTGGTCTGTCGTGATCAGGTGCGTATAGGGCGACGAGTTCACGCCCGTCGAGAACATCTCGAGGAACTTGCCGTTCTCGTCGAACACCTGGAAACGGCGATGGCCGCGATCGACAACGAACAGCCGGCGATCATTGCTGATCTGAATGCTGTGCACGGTGTTGAACTCGTTGGGACCGGGATTCTTCGGATCCTTCGGCGCGGTCCCCCAGTCCATGATGAATTTGCCGTCCTTGTCGAATTTCGCGACGCGCGTGCCGCCGTAGCCGTCGCTGATGAAGAACGTGCCGTCAGGCAGCCACGCAATGTCGGTCGGCCGGTCGAACAGCCGGCCGCCGTCGCGTCCGCGCTGACCCTTTGTGCCCCACTCCTGTACGAGCTTGCCGTCGTAGGTGAACTTGTAAATCTTGTGCAGCTGGTCGTCGATGATCCAGACGTGCTTGTCCGGATCGTACGGATTCATCTTGATCTTGTGCGGCCCGCGACCGCACTTGCCTTCGAAGATCTTGTCGAGGTCCTTCCACCATTGGACCATCTCGCCGTTCTTGTTCATCACCATGATGACGTGGTGATAGCGGCGCTCCCAGCCGCGCTTCGGCTCGGCATCGCAGGTCGCGTTCAGGCCATCGCCATTGCCGGTCGCGTTGCCGCGTGATGGTTGCAGCAGCGCGTAGGGAGTCCACGGCTTTGCGCCCTCCGGAAGCGGCAGCTCGCCGCGCTGCGCGATCCAGATGCGGTCCGGCGTTTCGGCGTACACGGCGCCGACCGACCCCCACGTCCACCCCGCGTGCTTGACGCCGTCCTCCGCGTCCGCGAGCGGCTTCGGCCAGTCGGGCACCGGTTCGTACGGGCCGAATTCTTCCTGGCCACCCTTCTCCTGCGGCGCCTGACCGGCGGCTGCAGAGGCGGGACCCGCGGGTGCGCTGGCCGCGTTATTTGATTGGGAACTGCAGCCGGCCGCCATGGCGATTGCCAGCAGGCTTGCGCCAAGGAGGATCCGGAACGACGGCTCTCGAGTCATGCGGTTCTCCTTTGATTGGGGGCTGCAGTGTAGTTCATTTACGAATTTGACGAATTCATTGGGCGGGTTACGCTGAACTGAGTGGATAGAAAACACCTGCGGGAAATCGCTGAGACACTCGAGCGCATAGCGACGGATCGCAGCCTGCTCGAGGACGTGCCGGCGGAGGAGCGGGCGCGGTTTCTGAAAGCGGTCGCTAACGTTTATCACCCCGATCGCATTGAGCGGCGGCGTATGGCGAAGGTCGTCGACAAGCAGCGCAAGGCCGCACGCGTCAAACGGGACGACGGTGTGCTGCACGAGACCGGCATTCGGGCGTTGCGGCGGAAGCCGGTGTTCACAACGCCGAACTATTTTCTCGAAGGGCCGGCGGAAGGCGGCGCCTGCGCACAGGAGAACTCGCACGCTCCAAATCGCAACTCCCAAGAGCTTCTGCACTGCTACGTGTGTAAGTCGAAGTTCACGCAGATTCATCACTTCTACGATCAAATGTGTCCTGCGTGCGCGGAGTTGAACCACCGCAAGCGAACGGAGCTTGCCGATCTCAGAGGCCGCGTCGCGTTGCTGACGGGCGGGCGCGTGAAGATCGGCTACCAGGCGGGACTCAAGCTCTTGCGCTGCGGTGCGCATCTGATCGTGACGACACGATTCCCGCGCGACTGCGCCGCTCGCTACTCGCAGGAGCCGGACTTCGATGAATGGAGGGATCGGCTGGAGATCTTCGGACTCGACTTGCGGCACACGCCCAGCGTCGAGGCCTTCTGCCACGAGCTGCTGACCGCGCGCAGCCGCCTGGACTTCATCATCAACAACGCCTGCCAGACTGTTCGTCGTCCGCCGGACTTCTATGCCCACATGATGGCCCTCGAGGCGGGTAGGGCGAGAGTGGCGGGTGAAGCGGGACCAGCGGAAAGGGCGTTAGTGAAATCGGTCGGCCCGCACGCGCTGATGACATCCGCCCAGATGTCTCAGATTGCGCTGCTTCCCGAAGATCGAAACGGGCAGGTTGAACTCTTCCCCGCGGGACAACTCGATCAGGACCTCCAGCAGATCGACTTGCGCGGACGCAATTCGTGGCGTCTGCTGCTGCACGAAGTCTCCTCGGTGGAGCTGCTCGAAGTGCATCTGGTCAACGCCGTTGCGCCGTTCATTTTCAACGCGCGCCTGAAGACGCTGATGCTCCGCACACCCGGCCGCGACAAGCACATCGTCAATGTGTCGGCGATGGAGGGGCAGTTCTATCGAAACTTCAAGACGACGCGCCATCCGCACACGAACATGGCGAAGGCGGCGTTGAACATGATGACGCGCACGTCAGCCGCCGATTACCACGGCTGCGGCATCCACATGAACAGCGTCGATACGGGGTGGATCACCGACGAAGATCCCGCCGAGATCGCCGCGCGCAAAACCGCGGAGCAGCGCTTCCATCCGCCCTTGGACATCGTCGACGGCGCCGCCCGCATCGTCGATCCGATCATCGACGGCTTCAACGCGGGCACGCACGTCTGGGGACAGTTTCTGAAGGACTACGCGCCAACTGACTGGTGAGCGCGCTCGAACACGTCGAGAAAGACATTCGATGGTTGCGCGCCGCTTACCGCGTAGCGTTCGTCAAATACGAAGAAGGGCACGCCAGTCACCCCCAGGCGGCGTGCGATGTCGATGTCGGTGGTTACCGCATCGGCAAACCGGTTCTCACGCAGCGTGGCCGCAGCTTCGCCGTCGTCGAGTCCTGCATCCGCTCCCAGATCCACGAGCGACGCCGCGTCGAATACGGATCGCTGTTCGGTGAAGTAGGCGCGAAAGAGCCTTTCGATGACCGCGTCCTGAAGGCCGCGCTCGAGACCGAGGTGCACGAGTTGGTGCGCATCGAATGTGTTGCCGGTCAGGGTGCCCTCGAGATGAAACTCCAGACCTTCCACTGCGGCGGTCTCGGTCATCCGCACATCCATCTCGATCGCCTGCGCCGACGAGAGGCGGTACTTCCGCATCAACATCTCGCGGCGATTTGAGGTCTGGTCGCGCGCCGCGGCGGGGTTCAGTTGAAACGCGTGATGAACGACGTGCACCTCGTCGCGATCGTCGAACCGCGCGAGAGCTGTTTCGAAACGACGTTTACCGACGTAGCACCACGGACAGACGATGTCGGACCAGATATCGACGCGCATTCCCTATTGTCGCGCCAACGCGATAGCTAATGCGCGCGCGGCATTCTCATCCATTGCGACACCGCTCCCGCTCTTGAGCGCAAACAGCTCTATCCATCGGACTGTGCGATCGTTCGGGTTGTGGAACCCGTGCGAGGTGCCTCCCTTCAAGAAGTACGCCTGCCACGGGCCGAGGTGGACAGTCGGTTGACCTTCGATGAGCAAATCCATCGGAGCATCCGTCGTGACATAGACGTGCCACATCGCCTCCGGATGCATATGGAGCGGCCGTGTATCGTTGGCGGGGATCTCCACCTGCACGACGCGCGTCTCCGGCGTGTCAAGAATGCGCGTGACCTTCACTTGCGCGGCGGCGGGCGTCGCGACTGCCAGCGCAAGGAGGAGTGCGGCCTCACGGCATCTTGCAACTGAAACTTTCGGCATCGTTCGTACTCCCGTTGCCCGAATAAACGGCGGTTTGCGGATACGGACAGAGCGGCCGCGTCATGTCGACGCGGTTGTTCGAGATGTGTGCCGCTTCGATGCGTGTGGGCGCCGTCGACGTTGCGCGCCAGCGATCCAGTGCCGCAACCCAGTTCACTTGATTCGGCCCTGGGCCGCCCGCGCAGTGGAACATGCCTGGCGCCATGAACAGGCGGATGAAGTCCTCCTGCTTTCCAGGCATCGCTTCGAGCACACTCGAGTAGTAGTTGATGGTGTTCTGTGGCGGAATCAGGTTATCCGCCCATCCATGGTAGAGCAGGAGCTTCCCGCCGTGCGCCTTGAACGCGCGCAAATCGGGCTTCGTCGCGTCGAGAACGGGACTGATTTTCTGTTCAACGAGGGCGAGGTCGCGCTCCAGATCAAATGTTCGTACGTCCCACGACGGATCGCCATACGCGAGCTGAAACGATCCCGCGGCAACCGCGAGCGGCTGCGGCGTATCGAGATACGCGGCCCATCCAGACTCGCTGCCCCGTTCTTTTCCCGGAAACACGACTCGACCGGTCCGATCGTTGACTGACGTATACATCCTCCTCGCCGATTCGACCTGCGAGGGCGTAAGGCACGCGTTCGTGGAGGATTCACGGCACTGGAGCACGGCTGGATCGAACGTGCAGGCCTTGGGGTTGCTGATGATTCCGTCAGTGATGCCGTCGCTCTGATCGCATGCCTGAATAACTGCGCGGTTAAGCATTGCAAGCGACGCTGCAGGAATCTTTCCCGCAGGATCCTTGAACACAGGTTTCGATACGGACATGTCCCACGCGTGCATGTGCGCCCAGTTGTTCGCCGGGGCTCCCGCAACGATTCCATCGAAATCGTTTGGATACTTCTGGGCGGCCATAAGACCCTGACGGCCTCCGGTCGAGCATCCATTCCAGTACGAGCGCGCCGGTGCCCGATCGTAGAAAGCGGCGATGACTGCCTTTGCGGCAACGGCCATCTCGTGAACGGAACGCTCGCCGAGATCGAGCAGCTTTTCCGGATGTCCGATGGCGAACACCGAGTTCGCACCCTTATGGCCGGTATCCGTGGCGGCCGTGGCGTACCCGTCCTGCAGCGCATACGCCATTCCGGGATAGGTGATGCTGCCCGCCCAGCCGCCATTGCCGACTTCCTGGAATTTGCCATTCCAGTTCCGAAGCGGCAGCCAGATTTCGCCTTCGATGTTGGAGTCCGCGCTCGGCTTCAACGTGATCGCGACGCGGCAGAACGCCGGCAGCTGGACTGATGGAGTTGTTCCGTTCGTGGCGCCAGCGGGTTGCACCGTGGCGGTGCCGTTGGTGAGGAGCCACGCCGCGGCAGCCTGCCGAGTCGCCAACGTGATGCTCACCTTCGGCAACGTCAACGAAGCTATTCGTTCGCAGCTTCCCGACTGCTGTGCAAACAGTAACGACGGCCAACCTACGACGACCACAGCCGCCAACAGCATGTAAGGTCGGCACATCATCAGCACCTCCCGTCGGCGAATTCTAACGTGGTTGCATCGTTGGATCTTGGATCTTGGATCTTGGAGCTTAATGACAAATTCCCGCCCCTGTATCGGCCGCCGCACCGGTGCCGGTGAGGAATGCCCATGAATAGCTGTCGGGACCGAGTGTCAACTGCAGGACACCGAATGCGCTGAGCCGTGCATCGCTGTTCGCGTGCACCGAGCCGCTCGTCATCATCTCCCCTCCGCCGGTGCCGACGACGAACTCGCGAATGCCGCGTACGGGGTCGAGTTTGCCGTCGGCGTCCTGTGGAGCGAACCGTTCGTACAGATGATCGTGGCCGACGACGACGACTTCGGCGCCGGCCGCGTAGAGTGCTTGCCACAATGGTCGTGTGGCGCGGTTATCTCCATGCGGACCCGAACTGAAGAGTGGATGGTGCCAGTACGCGAGCGAACACCGCGCTCCGCTATCCGCCAGTTCATTGCGCAGCCACTGACCCTGGGCCGAGTTCGCGTCCATCGGGATATTGCTGTTCAGCGAAAGGATCTCCCAGTTGCCTTCGCGATAGGCGTAGTAACCGAGTCCCGCCGGTCCCGCGCGCTCTCCAAAATAATCAAAGTAGGGAATCGCGCCCGGCGCGTCGTAGTCATGATTGCCGGGAGAGGGCCGGGTTCGCGCCTTGTGACGGCCCCAGGTCGGGTCATAACAATTCAGAAAATCACCGGTCGTTCCGGAGGGGTAGGCGTTGTCGCCTGCCGTGAAGATCGTTCCCTGCAGACCGTCGAGCAGTTTGGCCGTTGCTTCGGTGCCCTGTGAGCCACAAGCCGCAATGTCGCCCGCACCAATCAGCACGGTCGTCGCTGAATCGCCGGCAGACCGAATCGACGTCGGACGGGTGACGTCCCATCCACATGCCACGACGACGACAAACCCGAGCACCAGGGCGACGGCTCGACGCACGCGCTAGTGCTCCGCTCGCGCGGTCGCGACCGCGCGCAGGAGGAACATCGGCCGCTCGCGCGCGAACGAGCGCAGAAACGCTACTGCAGCGTCGTGCTCATCCTCTGAGTACGGCTTCACCGTGTCCTGACGCGCCGGTTCTGCGACGAGCATGGCCGCCTGGTCGATTGCCTGTTCGAGCCAGTCGCTGGCGGAGATCGCTCCAGCGCACTGATCGAGGACATCGAGATAACGCGTGCGCAGGTCGGAGAACATCCAGGCGCGGCTGAAGAGAACGTTCTCCTGCGCCCCCTGAAAGATTTGCAAGTCGATCGCCGAGAACGTTCGATCCTTATCCCAGACGATGAGGCGATGCTGGGTGTTGTCGGCAGTGCGATATAGGTAGAAGTTCGCCATGCCGGAATACCCGAGCACGCCGTCCCCCTCCGCCAGACACGTCTCGATTGCGACGTGGGTAACGAACTGTGTCAAGTCGAGATAGCGCTCAACCGACGACCGCCACACGCCATCTACCGGCTGATTCGCTTCATGAAAGAGCGCGCCGATTGGTGTGTAGAGGATGGTGTCCGCGTCCTGTTCGTGTGTCCGTGGCTCGAACACCTCGCGCCATGCCGCAATGTCCGCGAGCTCTTGTCCATAGAACGGCCAGATGAAATGTCGCTCGAACAGGTAACCGTTGCTGTCGTGCCACGTGTGCTCGAGGAACGTCTTGTCGACGGGCTCCACGATCGCATACAGACCCTGGTAGGCGCGGTTGATGTACACGCGCGCGAACGACTCACGCAGCGACGGCTGCCCGAGGCGCGCGAAGAGCTTCATTGCGAGCACCTCGCGGATCATCGACGGGTCGGTCGTCAGGTTATCGAGGACAAGCGATTCGAAGCCGAGAAACCGCTGGCCCGTGACGTAGTGGTTGAAATCGAGCTTGAGTCCGGGCTTGCTGGCGCTCCGGCTTGCCAGGCCGCGCGAGCGCACGCCGATGTTCTGCACGCGTACACCGCGCCAGACGACATCGGCTGGAAAGAAGACATTCTCCCGGTAGCGGTCCCGCAGCTCCGCGAGATCGCGTTCGTTGATCGAAATGAACACGTCCTGCACAGTGCTCGCATCGAACAGCTCGTCACTCGTCTGCGCGGCGATATCGCGGCTCGTGCCAAGAAGCATCAGACACAGGCTTGCGAGCGCTCTGGCTACGGGGATGTGACGCATCGCGGACCTCAAAGCGACAGCTGCAGGCGGACGATCTGGCTCAGGACGCGCAAGTGCGGAAATGGCGCTGCCGCGTCGCCGATGTTCTCGCGCACGACATTGGCCTGCACCTCGCTCCACCGGTTTGGACGCCATGTCAGTCCAAGCGTGATTGCCGCTTCACGGTTCCCAAGTACGACTTCCGCTCGCGGAGCAGTGGAGGAGTTGGTCGCGCCGGCGGCGCTGCCGAAGGTGAGGCGCTCGATGCGCACCGCCGGACGGAGCGTGCCCCCCGCCGGCAGCGCGAGCGTCCACGCGCCGCTCATGTACCAACCGTGCGCCACGAGTGCGGGGAGATCGCTGTTGTCGGCGCTCTGCCGACGACGATCGTCGCTGACACGGATGTACTCCGAGCCGAACCAGACGGGTCCACGACGCCACTGCGCCTCCACGCCGGTACGACGCCGCTGCCCGCGAACCCACACATCAGCGTCGTAATACGACGTGCCGAACAGACTGCGTCCGCGAATCGACGGAAACCCTTCCGCCAGCGGACTCGCGGTCATTGCCGCCCCAACTCTCAAGCCGCGGAGCGCCTTGTGCGACTTGCCGAATGGCTCGACGACGATGCGGCCGGCCACGGTGTGGTCGCCGAACACGCGCGTCGTATTCTTCGGTCGCGCATTGTTGCCGTCGTGGGCAAACACGCCGATCTCGTAGCCGATTCGTTTGCTCCCGAGTCGGCCCTGCGCGAGGACACCGGGGTCGCGTCCAGGCGCGAGGCGGCGCGATACATTCGACCTGTAAAGGAATTTCAGCTGCGATCCGCCGGTCGTCTCCTCGAGACCGAACGGCAGCTTGAAGCGGCCAGCTCGAACTTCGAGATTGCGGGTCAGCTCGTAGGAAGCGAAGACGTCGCGCCACGGTTCGGACGACTCGAATTCCCGCTCCACCTCGAATCCGAGCCGCGGACCGACCCGGCCATGCAGTGCGAGGCGACGGCGACCGACATCGAAGCTGTCGCCGTCGCGTTCGAGAGCCATCTGCGAACGGCGCGTATCGAGCTGCAGGTTCGCGCGCAGCGACAGGCGCAGTACATCTCCCCACGTCACCTCGGGATGTTCGCGCCAACGCAGCTGCCAACCTTCGCCCGAAGGCTCAGGAGCATCCGCATCCTGCGCGGCTGCTGGTGCCGCATGCATCGCGAGCAGCAGCAGCGGAGCGACGGCACGCATCCATTTCATGGCCCGCCCTCCCATCACGGCTTCTTCGCCGCTTCCCACGTGACCGATGAAAGACCGGCCACGCCGCCGTCGAGCAGTTGTGCGCTGACCTCGTCGAGCGAAATCGCGCGATCCATCGATGCGCGATATCGAGCGGACGTCCGCGCGCCGTGCGAAAACTCCATGGTCTCGACGGCGATCCGATAGCTGTTGAACACGTGCGCGACATGCGCGGCGGGAAACGTTCGCCCGTCCGACACCAGCGCCACCTTCATCGATCGCGGGCCGACCTCAGATTTGGCGACTCGAAACAGCAGGAGGCAGGCACAGACGAATAGCGTGCCGACGGCCGCAATGGTCAGCAAGCCGAGACCGGCTGCCATGCCGAGCGCCATCAGCAGAAACAACACGGTGATATCGCGCGGGTCCTCGATCGGCGTACGGAAACGGATGATCGCAGCGGCGCCCGCGATGCCGAACGCGCGCGGCAGCGAATCGCCGACGATCAGCATCATCAGGGCGCCAGCGATGCAGAGCAGTACGTGCGCTTGTTCCATCGGACGCGACAGAGGCGGGCCGCTCTTGGAGCGGCGCTGGATGATGACCACTACCGCTCCGATGGCAGCAGCGACAGCGAGTCGTACGACGGCGTCGAGGATGAAAGACTTCATGGCAGCAACACACGGCTGTCAGACGGACAGCTCACACGGGCGAATTCACGGACTGCGCACGCGCCATCGTCCATGGCGGCGGCGTACTTGGAGAAGGACACGCGCGCGGGTGCGAGCGTGTTGATCAGCGGCATCATCCACTCAGGGACGTCGAAGCCGTGCTTCAATTCGAGCAGCACCGGGTCGGCTGCATTCGATCGCGGCAGCGGCAAGCGACGCCATGCCGTCGCACGGCCTTGCAGGTCGGCCTCGCGGACCGGCTGGTAGTAAAGCTCGCGATCCACCGTCACGGCCGCGACACTCTGCGGATCGCGGAGCGATTCGCGGATGCCGGTCACCAGGACGTGCGGCGCGGCCCCCCACGTTGCGCGGCTGCGCGCGATGACGGCGGCAAGCTCTGCGACAACGAAGGCGCTTCGTTCCTTGCGAATGACGGATCGCGTCTTGCGCTTGACCTCTGAATACAGCACGGTCGCGGGCGGTTCGCCGTAGCGCCGAATCCGCAGCTTGAGACGATCGGCCGCGCGCTCGTGATGCAAACGCAGGAACTGAAGGTCGGGCGTGTCGAGGTAGAGCGAGGTGACCCGTTGCCGCGGCCCGCACGCGAAGGGCTCGGGAACCAGGTAGGCCCTGGCGATGTCGAGGACCCGCTCAGCCACCGACTCGGGCACGCAGTATTTGAGTTCCAGCCGTCCGAAATTCATCACGCCTCTCTTTCCCTAACAACGAAGGAAAGAGCGGCTGATAACAAACCGCTACTGGATCACGGCTTTACGGGATGCCATCCCCAGGTTCCGCCGGGCGTCGTCAAACTCGGGATCGACCGCGAGCGCGTGCCGGAACTCCTGGACGGCTTCGTCCATGCGGCCCGTCGAGGCGAGGGCAATGCCCAGATTGTTGTGGGCTTCGGCCGAATCCGGATTCCACGTAAGCGCCGCGCGCAGGCTCTCGATGGCTTCGTTATAGCGGCGCGCCGCAAGCTGGTCCGTCCCGCGCTGATACGCCTCGACGAATGCCGAGCGCAGGATGGCATGGAGCTCGGGAGACTGTGGAACGACGGCGCCGAGATATCCACTGCCAGCGATCGGATGGGAAGCGTCGCTCGCAACGGTCTGCGCCGGCCCGAGGGGCGGCGCCGTCAGCGCGAGTTTCAGGATAGAGAGATACGTGTCGAGCCCATCGATGTTGCACGCCGGGCACCATGACGCCACCCCGTCCACAGCGATCAAGGACGGAGGTATCGGCTCGTTCCACGGAAGCAAGGACCTTCTTCCATATTCCTGCATGGGCCGATCGTCGGTAACGGGATCGGCATCGCGTGTCGCGGTCCGCAACGTGTTGGATGACGCGACGAACATCCCGACGATGTCGCGGGGCGTACCAAGGTCGAGGTGCTGCAGATCCATCTGCACCGCGGGGGCGTTGCGGAGCGCAGCCGCGATCCGGTTCGGGTCGATTTCGTTCCGCGCGGCGGTTGTGCCGACGAGCAGCAGGTTCGATGAAGCGCCTGACAGCAGCACCGCGTTGGGAAATACGTCGACGAACGACCGAACCATGGACAGGATCATCGACTGCGGAACACCGTAGGCGGGGAGCCACTGCGTCAGATATCCGTTCGGCGTCAGGCGTGCGCGAGCGCGCGCGTAGAACTCGGTCGTGTAGAGCGCCGCGACGCCGGCATGCACAATCGGCGGCGGCTCCAGAGTAATCAGATCGTATTGTGCGGTGTAGGAGCCGGTGTTGACACCTGCCCTTGCACCCATCTGGAGGTGATGGCGGCCGTCGTTGATGTAGACGTTGACCCGAGGGTCGTGCAGGACGTCCCCGTTGAACGCCTTGAAGTAATCCGCGTGTTCGAGGATGTGGCGCGACAGGTCCACGACGTCGACGCGCTTGACCGTCGGGTGCAGCGTTGCTGCATGTGCCGTGTTGCCGACGCCGAAGCAGAGGACGAGCACACGCTCCGGACGGTCGATCATCAGCAGCGGGATGTGCGCCATTGCGCGCATGTAACGCTGCGAGAGCAGCTCCGTTGACGACATTGGATGTCCGTTCGTGACGAGCACGCGACCGCCATCCGGGCCGTCGGTGACGGCGACCAGTTCGGTCACCCCCTCACTGAGCGCATAAGCGCGCTGCGGCGGAAACAGCAGCGCGCGTGATAGCAGGAAGTCGGACGGAAGCAGTACCCATGCGGCGATCGACACGATGGGAATTGCGAGTGCCTTGCGTCCTCCAATCGGAATCATTGCGGCGGCAGCGGCCATCATCAAGACCGTTGCGCTACGTTGCATCCCGAGCACCGGCAGCAGTACGAAGCCGGTGACGATCGATCCGCACACCGCGCCGAACGTGTTGGCCAGATAGAGCAGGCCGGCGCGGCGGCCCATCGAGTGCTGGACGCGTTGAATCATCGCGTTGGCGATCGGAAACGCGAATCCCATCAGCACCGCGGGAAGGCCGACGACAACGAAGATGGGACGTGCGTTGAACCAGAGGTCCGCCAGCGGCGTGGGCAACCCTCCGGGCGTCGCTGCGCGTTCAATCGATCGCGCGTCCGCCGCCGCCAGACCGATAAGCGTCGCCATGACGAACAATGCCTGGACCGCGGTCAGGATACGCGCGGGATTCGCCGCGGGCCTGATACGGCCCGCGCCGCTCAGGACAAATGCCCCGAGCAGCGACCCGATGCCCATGCCGAGGAGGATGACCGCGAGCAACAGCGCAAACACGGCGCGGAACTCGCCGAGCAGGATGGAGAAGTCGCGGAACCAGAGGATCTCCATGCCCATGCCGGCGGCGCCCGTAAGGACGAGGGCCGCTGCCGCGGCCGTCACCGGGATCCGGCGTTCGGGATTGGGGATTCGCCGTTTGTTTGGAGCTTGGATCTTGGAGCTTGGCACCTGGAGCTTGATTTGGAGCGCTCCTGCGGCAGTCACGAAGTTCAGCGCGACGGCGACCATCTGAGTCGCGCTCAGGCCAAAGGACGGCACAAGGGCGTAGTCGGTAAGAACGCATCCGAGCGCGGCGCCGAGGGTGTTCGCGCCGTAGAGCAGCGCTATGCTTTGGGAAAGCTCCACGTTCCAAGGTCCAAGATCCAAGCTCCAACCTACGCGCTTGGAATGTGGAGCTTGGAATTTGGAATCTGGAATTTCACCAGCGTGCCGGATCAGGGCGGTCAGAGTCGCGCCCATCAACAGAGTGATCGGCGTGAGCAGCACGATGGCGATGGCGGTGCGCGCCGCGTACGACGCGAACGACAACACGTACCAGCCATCGGCGCCGCGGGTATACGAAGAGACCGCTGCTGACAGATCGCCGAGATGCGGCAGCGCGAGCGAGACCGCGAGACCGAGTACGCCGATTCCACCTTCGAGAAACGCGAACGCGCGAACCATCGACATCGCGGGGCGGCGGTCCGCCAGAATGCCGAACGCGAAGCTGCCCGCACCCAGGCCGAGCATGAAAACTGCCGTCACGATCGAGGCGGAATAGATCGTGTTGCCGAAGACGTTGGCGAACACGCGCACCCATACCACCTCGTAGACGAGCGCGCTGACACCGGAGAGAAAAAACAGCAGGTAAATCACGGTCGCCGGCAGGCTACAGCCATCCGTCTCTCCTTGACAAACATCGGCTAATGACGCAACGTGTGCGGGTTTCCGTACTCCAATTCCCCGGTAAATCGAAGGAGAGCAGAGGAATGAATCGTCTTGTCATGACCGCGTTGGCTCTCGCGGTGCTGACTGGACTTGCGGCGCCCGCGCGCGCGCAGGTCGTCGGCCAGATCCAAGGCACCGTGACCGATGCGCAGGGGGCGGTGCTGCCCGGCGTGTCGTTGACCCTGCGGAATACCGAAACCGGCGCCGTGCGTACCACGGTCAGCGAAGGCGACGGCCAGTACCGTTTGTCGGGACTGCAGCCGGGCACGTATGAACTGAAAGCGGAGCTGCAGGGCTTCGCAACCGTCGACGTCGAGCGCTTGACGATTACCATCGGCCTGCAACTGCAGCAGGACCTCAAGATGCAGCTTCAGAGCCTGCAGGAAACGGTCACTGTCACGGGTGAGGCGCCCGTGATCGAAGTGACGCGCACCGAGGTCGCGCAGGTAATCACGCAGGAGCAGATCGACACGCTGCCGATGACCGACCGCCAGCCAGCGAGCCTCGTGCTGCTGCTGCCCGGCACCAACATGGACAACACGCAGGTGCGCCGCGCGCAGGCGAACATCGGCGCCGGCGGCATCAACAACCAGATGAACGCGTACTTCCTCGACGGCGCGTCCAACTGGTCCACGAATTCCGGTCAGCAGCACGCGGAGATGCCTCAGCTCGCCATCCGCGAATTCCGTGTGAACGTCGCGCAGGCGTCCGCCGAGCATGGCGGCAACGTCGCGGGTCTGGTGAGCATCGTCACGCGCAGCGGAACGAACCGCTTCAGCGGCGAGGCGCTCGAGTTCTTCAAGAACCAGAACCTGCAGGCGCGCGACAAGAACGCGGAGGACGTCGGCGCGGCGAAGCCGGACTACAAGCGAAACAACTGGGGGCTCGCGCTCGGCGGACCGATCCTCAAGGACAAGGTGCACTTCTACAGCGCCATCGAGTATCAGACGGAGAACAAGTCGTTCACCGTCAACACGGGCCAGCCGCAGTTCTACAACAAGCTCGAAGGAGTGTTTCCGACCAACTATCTCCGCCACAAGTATTTCCTTCGCGGCGACTGGCAGATGTCGCAGGCGCAGAGCGTGTTCGTCCGCTGGGGACGCGACTTCGAACATATCGACTGCGAAGCCTGCGGCGGAAGAAACGCGGCCTTCAGCCAGAGCTACGTCGAGTCGCCGCGCGACACGAACGTGGCCGGGCATACCTGGGTGATCAGCAATCGTGCGCTGAACGAGTTCCGGATCCAGTACCCGGCGCGTTTGTGGAACGCGAACGGACCTCCCGGGACGCCGGTGTGGGACCGGCCGGGAGAATTCCCGCCTGAACGATTCAACGGCTATACGCAGGTCTACAACTTCCCGAGCCTGCAGTGGGGGTCGGCGAGCGCCAGCCTCAACTTCACGAAGCGCTTCGAGCTGAAGGACGATTATTCGTACTCGGCGGGGGCGCATCAATGGAAGTTCGGCGCCGGGTACGAAAAGTACATCTCGCCGGAAGACGTCGTGGCGAATCTGGGGACCTGGACGTTTGCGACCGACCAGTTCTTCGACGGATCGGCGGGGGCAATTGCGGCGCTCAGAAACCCGGTCACGTTCACCGCGTCGTTCCCATCAACCGTGCGCAAGCTGCGCAACTACTGGTTCAACGGCTACGCGCAGGACGAATGGAAACCGCTCGCCACTCTGACGCTGAACCTCGGCGTCCGCTATGACCTCCAATACCATTCGTTCAACAACCAGCTCGACTTCACCGGCCGCGAGGTGCTGAAGCAGCTGATCAACCCCACGTCGCGTCACGACAACAACAATATCGGGCCACGCGTCGGTGCCGCGTGGGACGTCCGCAACAATGGAAAGACGCTCGTGCGCGGCGCCTACGGACGCTTCTACCAGTACTTGCCGCAAGGCGGGCTGCGCAACGAGCTCGGGACGCTGTTGCAGAACAGCGTCAGCATCACCAACCCGTCGTATCCGGATCCGTACGGCGGATTGTCGCCACAGGCGTTCGTCACCGTGTCGGCGCGGCCGAACGTGAACATCCTCGACGACGACATTCAGAACATGATCGGTGACACCGTGACGGGCGGCGTCTCGCGGCAGCTGATCGCGAACCTGGCGCTGCATGTGGACGGCGTCTACACGAACCTTCGCCACTTCTCGCGCACGGAGAACATCAATCAGCCGCGGCCGGCGTTCGACTTCACGACGCTCGATGCGGCGACGGCGGCCAAGATCGCGGCGTTCTCGGCGGCGCAGCTCAACGCCGCGCGTCCGCTGGCGAACTGGGGCAACGTGACACAGCTCACCGCCAACGGCTGGAGCAACTACCGCGCGCTCTACGTGCGCCTCGACAAGCGCATGGCGAACCGCTACATGTACCTGATCTCGTACACGCGCGACTGGACGACCAACTCGGTGGACAGCGTGTCCGACTTCTACCATCCCGACCTCGACACGGGCCCGAGCGGGCGCAAGCACACGCTGGTGGCCAGCGGCACGGCACGGCTGCCGTACGACATTACATTCGGCGCGGTCTGGACGATTCGTACCGCGCTGCCGTACAGTGCGCTCTCGGGCGTCGACTTCACCGGCGACGGTACGGTCGACTTCGTACCGGGGACGAGCCGCAATCTGGCCGGACGCGACAGCAAGAACACCGCGTACGTGCTGCAGAAGGTGAACGAGTGGCGCGCGGTGCGCAACCTGGCGCCGATTCCCGCCAACCAGCTGCAGAGCAGCGACTTCAATCGCTTCGACCTCCGCGTCAGCCGCGCCGTCGCGATTGGCGGCGGCCGCAGCGTGGATCTCGTCGCGCAGGTGTTCAATCTGTTCGGCCGCGATAATCTGGTTGGCGGCACCGGCGGCACCTTCGTCAACAACGCGTTGTCGAACGCCTTCGGCAAGTACGGCGTGGCGGGTCCGCGCCAGGAAGCGGAAGTCGGGATCAGCTTCAAGTTCTAGTTACCGTAGGGCGGGTCCTGAGGACCCGCCAGATTTTCCGGGAATGTTTGGAGGAGTAATGAGAGGGACACGCATCACAACGCTCGCGCTTGCCTGCCTCGCCACCGGCGCTCTGATCAGCGCGCAGACCGCGGGGCCGGCGCCCGGCGAGTCGCTCAGCCAGAGCTATCGCGGCAGCCAGTCGCGCAACGTCGAGTATCAGAAGATCGCGCCCTTCAAGGTGATGGACAACGTCTATTACGTTGGACCGGGCAGCGTGTCGGTGTGGCTCGTGCCGACCAACGCGGGACTGATCCTGATCGACACGGCGCAGGAGCCCTATGTCGACACGGTGATCGACAACATCCGTAAGGTCGGCTTCGACCCGAAGAATATCAAGTACATCCTGCTCACGCACGGTCATCTCGATCACTTCGGCGGCGCCAACAAGATCAAGGCGCTCTCCGGCGCGCGCGTCGCGCTCACCGAAGGCGATTGGAACTTCATGGAACAGCAGGCGAAGGCGCGTCCGCCGAAGGCGGGTGACGAGCCGCCCGCCCGCGACATGGTGATCAAGGAAGGCGACACGATCACGCTCGGCGACACGAAGATCAAGGTCTACGTGCTGCCGGGTCACACACCCGCGTCACCTGCCTACGAGTTCACGGTGTACGACAACAAGAAGCCGTACAAGGGTTTCGTGTTCGGCGGCCCGGGGCCGCGCAATGGCGTCCAGGGCGGCACCGAGTTCCTCCAGAGCATCGAGCGGCTCGAGAAGAACTTCACCGACGTTCAGGTTGCCCTGAACGTGCACAGCTATCTGAATAGCTACCCGTATCCGAACAACATGGGGATTCTGGAGCTGCGCGACGTCAAGGCGAAGAATCCGAACGGGCCCAATCCGTTCATCAACAACGCGCTATGGCGTCAGTGGCTGAAAGATGCGCACGCCGGCGCGGTGAAGTACATCGCCGAGGAGAAGGCGAAGGCGGAGAAGGGGCAGACTAACTAAGCTCCAAGCTCCAAGTTCCAAGTTCCAAGCTCCAAATCCCAAGGGTTGGTTGCGCGGCAACCAGCTTCTTGGGATTTCGTTTCTATGCTGGCTGATCGCGGAGGGCAGTCGTTTCGAAACGCGCGATTATGGTTCGAGCGATGCGACGTAGGCGCTGATCGCGATCGCGTCGTCTTCGCTGAGCTTGGCGACGGGTGCCTTCATGAACGCGGCATTGGTGCCCGCGCGGGCCCCCTGCTGGAAGTCATAGAGCGCGCGGCCGATGTAGCTCGCCGACCGGCCGGCAATGGTTGGCACGATGACGTTCTTCAGCATCATGCCGCGCATGTCGGCGCCGTGGCACGTGCCGCACTTCGCCGTCGTCACCAGCGCTTCGCCCTTCTTGATGCTGCCAATCGGCGCGTAGGCGACGAATCCTGAACGCGGATTCCGCAGGATGTTCGTCTGATACGTATCCTCCGGCATCTCGACGATGCGATTGCCGAGCGGAATCGTGTCGCTGCCTTCCTCCTTCAGGAAGAGGCCGTTGACTGTCGCGGTGAACTTCGGGACCGTTTCCGACTCCACGACACGCACCCATTTCGTGTACTTGACGGACGAGAAGTAGTCGGCCGCCGCCTGCGCTTCGGCATCCGTCAAATTGCGCGCGATGGCCTGCATCTCGTATCCGTTCGCCTTGTTGGGATCGGCTGTGTGCCGCTTGCCCGACTTGAAGTCGGCGAGCTGCTGCAGGATGTAGTCGCGCGGCAGTCCCGACACGCTGCCATTCTGCATCAGCCCCTTGCCGTTCGGCAGATGGCAGATGCCGCACGCGCGCACGCCGTTGGCCTCCTTGCCGTGCGCGACGATGTCGGGCATCGGCGGGTGATCGTTCGGAAACCAATCAGCCGGGTTGTAGCGCGCGTTGATCTGTGCGACGGAGAACGTGCGCTCGCTGCCGGCAAGCGTGCGCGGCGTGTTGTTCGGATCGGTCGGCAGCCCCCCGGGACGATCGCACGGATCGGCGCGCTCGCCCTGGCACTTCTGCGTGTAGTCACCCGGGTTGGCGGGATAGGCAATGTATCCGTACGCCCACAGCGGAATCATCGTCATCTGCGCGCGCACCACCAGCGATGCCGCGGCGCACAATATTCCGACCAGCAGGACTCGTCGCATGACCGGAGTCTACACTAGGTAAATGGACGAACCGGATATCTACGCGGCGATCGGTGAGGACGGATTTCACCGGCTCATCGCCGCGTTCTACCGGCAGGTGCCGGGCGATGACATTCTCGGGTCGATGTATCCGCGCCACGATCTCGCCGGCGCGGAGCAGCGGCTTCGCGACTTTCTCGTCGGCCGCTTCGGCGGCCCGCAGCGCTACATCGAGCAGCGCGGCCACCCGCGGCTGCGCATGCGACACATGCCGTTCGCCGTCAACCCGGCGGCGCGGCAGCGATGGATGCAGCTGATGATGAATGCGCTCGACGAAGCCAAGCTGCCGTCCGACGTTGACGCGTTCCTGCGCGAGTTCTTCGAAGGAGTGTCCGCTATGCTCGTCAATCGCGCGGATTAGTTGGCGGGTGGTCGTTAGTGGTTTGTCGTCGGTAGTAGGAGTTACCGTGCGTAAACAGGATCTCTCCCATCCCGCACAACGCGCAGAGCTGCTCGAGCGGCTGCGACGGCTCACGCCCGCGAGTCCGCGCGGGTGGGGACGTATGACGCCGCATCAGGCGGTATGTCATTTGAGCGATGCATTCCGCGCGATGATGCGCGACACGCCCGTCACGTCGATCGGCAATCCATTCTCGCGCACCGTCATCAAGTGGGTCGCGCTCAACGCGCCGGTGAAATGGCCGCCGGGCGTGAAAACGGTGCCGGAAGTGGATCAGGAGATTGGTGGCACCAAGCCGGTTGAATTCCTGCGTGACCGGCAGCAGCTCGAGCAGTTGATGGAGCAGTTCGCGACGCGAACTGGAGAGTACCAGCCGCACCCGATTTTTGGCCGTCTGACGCAAGCCGAGTGGCACCGCTGGGGCTGGCGGCACATGGATCACCACCTGCGCCAGTTCGGTGTTTAATACGCGCCATGAGCGACCAGGCGCTGCGCGATCACCTTGTCAGGGCCCTCGATTGGCAGGAGGCGCATGTCGGTTTTGACGACGCGGTGAAGGATCTGCCGCCGGAGAAACGCGGCCAGCAGCCGCCCGGGTTCGCGCACAGCGTGTGGCAATTGATCGAGCACATGCGCATCGCGCAGGACGACATTTTCGACTTCTGCGCCAACCAGCGATACGTCCATACCATGAAGTGGCCCGACGACTACTGGCCGAAGGATGCGGCGCCGCCGAATTCCGCCGCATGGGACGAGTCGGTGGCGTCGTTCAAGCGCGGACGGGAGAAGTTCAAGACTCTCGCCCGCGACACAAAAGATTTGTACGCGTTGGTGCCGACCGGCAAGGGACACCAGACATACCTTCGCGCGCTGCTCCTCGTCATCGACCACAACTCGCATCATCTCGGCCAGATCATCGCGGTGCGCCGCGCGGCGGGAGCCTGGCGATGACCTTGATGGGCGGCCGCACGGCGGAGCAGTGGGTCGCGCAGTACGCGACCAGCCATCAGCACCCGGCCAACCGGTTGTGCCACACCCTCGGCATCCCCCTCATCGTCATTTCGATTGGGTGGTTCGTCATCGCGTGGCTGCTATCCGCGTCGCTCTGGATGCCCATGACGGTGTTTCTCGTTGGATGGGCGCTGCAGTTTGTCGGACACGCGTTCGAGGGCAAGGCGCCAGAGTTCTTCCACGACTGGCGGTTCCTCTTCGTCGGCCTGCGGTGGTGGGTGGCGAAGATTCGCGGCCGCGCATAAGCGCGCGTGAAGGCTAGGACAGGCGCTTCTCGATCCGCCGATCGGGGATGAACCAGACGAGCGCGACGGCGACGTAGATCGCGTAGGCAAGCCAGCGATCCACGAACGCCAGCGGGATCGCGGCCGCATACATCGCCAGCGACGCGTAGCCTTTGGCGTCGCTGCCAATCGCTTCTTTGAGACGCGAATGCTCGCCTTGCGCCGCGATGATCGCGCGCTGCAGCACCGTGTAAGAGATTGCGCACAGCAGCAGCACCGCGCCGTACAACGCGGTCGGCAGCGGTGCGAAGTTATTGCGCCCCATCCAACCGGTCGCAAACGGAATCAGCGATAGCCAGAAGAGTAGATGCAGGTTCGTCCAGAGAATAGCGGCCGTCATGCGGTCGGCGGCATGAATCAGATGGTGATGGTTGGTCCAGTAGATGCCCAGGATGACGAAGCTGAGGACATAGGTGATGAAGACGGGCACGACTGGCAACACGGCATCCCAGTCGGCTCCCTCTGGAATGCGCAGCTCCAGCACCATGATGGTGATGAGAATGGCGATGACGCCGTCGCTGAACGCTTCGAGACGCGTCTTGTTCAATTGAGACGCGATGCGGGGATGCCGATCGTCATCGCAAACGTCCGCAGCTGCGACTGGATGATGCGGATGTTCTTTGCTCCCATACGCAGCAACTGCTTCTGTGCGCCGTTTAGCGACTCGAGACGATCGTCGGAATATTGGTAACCGATCCCCTCGCCGGCCTGTTCGACCCGTACGTCGCCGTCGATCGCCGGCACCTTCAGCAGGTCGACGATGGCACGCGCGACGCCGTCGTCAATCGACTCCTGGTTGCCGAGCTCGTCGTACGCCGTTTGCAGCAGCGGCTTGAACGACCGATAGAGACGCCCCGCGGATTGGGCATCGATCGACGCTGCGGCCGCCGCGATCGGTGCGAACCGCTCGTAGTTGCGTCCGTCGATGACGACCTGGCTGCCGCGCGTCGTTACGCGGAACTGGCCGGCCGGCTTGAGCACCTGCAGATGCCGCGACGGATTCATGCCGTGCGAGATGTTGTCTATAACGACGACAAAGTTCCGGATCAGACCTTTGGTGTTGAGCCACGCGGCCACCAGCCGATTGGATGACAGGATGCCGATGCGTTGACGCACCAGCGCATCGCTGTCGTCGAGCGGCGGCAGGTCGATGTGTTCGACGTCGTCTGCGACAGCTTTCGGTGCCGGAGCCGCCGCCTTCGTCTCCGCCGGTCGAGTCGTTGGAGCCGTTCGTCCCCGCAGCAAGTAATACGCAACGGCGCCGACCACGACGAGTGCGAGCAGGGCAATGACCACGACGCGCAGCGCACCACCTCCGCCGCTGCCGTAGCCTCCCGACGTGAGCGTGTTTTCCGTCGGCGCCTGATATTCGTAGTCGCCTATGCCTGCCATGCCGCGGATGTTAGCAGGTAAAATCCTGAAGTAGCCAACATGCATCCTGCACTCATGGACGTGCTTGCCGCGCTCGATCAATCGCGCGAACGACTGCGTGCCGCCGTCGAACGCGTCCCCTCACTGCAACGCGATCATCGTCCGAGCGCGGAACGATGGTCCGTCGCCGGTGTCGTTGAACATCTCGCGCTCGTCGAAGAGCGGTTCACCGTCCTGATCGGCGATAAGCTCGAGCGTGCGCGGGCGGCGGGACTTGGTCGCGAAGATGGTTCTCCGGCGTTGTTGTCCACCGAGATGCGAACGCGGCTCGTCGATCGCAGTGAGCGGCGCCAGGCGCCCGATCCAACGCACCCGACCGGTCTCGATTGCAGCGCTGCGTGGCAACGCGCGGAGGCGGCGCGCGCCGCCTTCCGTCGCTTGATCACTGGCGCCGACGGCCTCGCCCTGGGCACCGTCGTTCACGAACACCCGCGCTTCGGCGCACTGAACGTGTATCAGTGGGCGGGGTTCCTGGCCGCCCACGAAACGCGACACACTGAGCAGATCATCGAGATCTCCGGCACGCTGCAATGAGGGTCGGTGTTCTCGCTTTCAAGCTCCTGAAAGCGTGACCCGATAGGAAAGAGCGATGACTGGTTCGCTCTTTCGCGCAGCCGTCCTTTCCATCCTGGGCTTCGCCACCGTGTCGTGCGGCGCCCCATCACCGAACGATATGTTCCAGGTCGGTGGCAGGTATTACGAATACCTCCACCCCGGCGGGCTTGCGATTGAATCCGGCTGGCGGCAGGTGGATCTCTACCGCGACGACAACGGCAAGCGGACGCTGCTTGCGCGTGACATCGAATCGGAGCGGTACTACAAGGAGCAGGACTGCCTCCTGTACACGACCGGTCACTACTCCATGCAGCACGTGACGTTTGCCGCGTGCGGCGCGGGCGACCCGTTGAGACTGGACACGCATGAATGGGACTACTGGCGGATGGACCCCGACGCGTTGCGGAGGAAGGGGCCGACGGATGTCATCGATGGTGTTCCCGTCGTCGAGACCGTGCCAATCGACGAGATCAAGATCGCAGTCGCCCAGCGCGTGCTCCCGACCGTACACATCCGTCCGCTCGATCCCAACTTCGAGCGAGGAGACAACGGACGCACGCCGGTGATGGACGCCGTCGATCCGGCGGCATCTGGCGGCAGCATCGAGCAACGCCTCGTCGTGCTCCAGTCGCTCATTGCCCACGGGGCGAATGTCAACGCAGGCGATCGCCGCGGCGTGACCCCTTTGATGTTCGCCTGTCAGCGCGACGATCCGGCGTTCATCCAACCGCTGCTTGATGCGGGTGCGGCGGTGAACGTGGCGGATGACCTTGGGCGCACGCCGCTGATGATTGCCGCGGAGAGCTTCCGCAACGAGACGGTCAAGGTCCACATGCTGCTCGACGCCGGCGCCGACGTGACGATGCGCGACGATCAGGGACGCACCGCGGCCGAGCGCATCAGCAGCAGCTCGAATGCCGAGCTTCGTTCTCTCCTGAACGCGCAATAATCAGGTGGAGGGGATCCCATGCACGTTGACCTGAACGCAGACGAGGCGGCGATGCTGAAAGCGCTGCTGAACGACTGTATCCCTGACCTGAAGCGTGAGATTGCGCGCACCGACAATCACCGGTTCCGCCACGAGCTTGTGCAGCGCGAGGAATTGTGCGAGCGGTTGATTGCGCGTCTCGACTCGGATGCGTCGCGTACTCCGGTTGCGCCGGCACTGTAGCCATGATTCGCAAGCTGAAGTCAGGCGAGTACCGGCTCTACTCGCGTAAAAAGGATCCGAAGACGGGCCGCCGCAGAAATCTCGGCACCTTTGGCAGCCGCGCCGCCGCCGAGAAGCACGAGCGGGCGGTGCAGTACTTCAAGCGACGTTAGAGCCGTCCGACGAAGCCACTGATAACGGGAACCCGCCGTCCTGCGGCCGCTGCTGCTGCGTCCGCTGCGGTCTCGGCATCGAGATCGCAGAACGTGCGCAGCATGTCACCTTCCATCGCCGCAACTGGAATTCCGTTGCGATAGACGATCCGCGTGGAAGCGGAAGCGCGGATGCGTTCATCGCCCGTGACGATGCCGGTGAGATTCAGCGGATCGGCGCCGCTGATCGTGGTGAGGCGATCGTCGTGTGCCGTGCGACGGACCTCGCGCAGACGCTCCACGGCCTCCGGTAGAGCGAACTGTTCCCCTGACATTCCCGAGACGAACCGACCGCCGCGAATGTCGCCGCGCGCTTCGAGGCGGCGATACACGCGCGCGAGCTCGCGCCATGGCACGTCGAGCGACTCACGCGTCAGCAGACGTCGGAACACGACGCCGTAGCGGCGCAGCAGGGTCAACGCGAATAGCTCTATCGTTCGTTCGGATTGTTCGAGACGTTCGGATCGTTCGATGAGCGACCAACGACCGGCCGCTTCGGCGCGATTCATCCGCGCCGGCCAGTGGTTGGGCGAGGTCCCGATGATCGCTCGCAGGCCCGCGAATCCATCGGAGCTGATGGCGCCGGCGGCCACGAGATCGGCAATTACGACCCGCAGCTGCTCGTCGTCGAGGTCACAGGCTGCCGCGATCTCGTTCGCGAACGACGCACCACGCTCGCGCAGGAACGTCAGTACGGGACTCTCGGGTGGCGTTTCGCTGCTGCGTGACAGCTGCAGCCACGCGTCGGCGTGCTCGCGGAGGAACAACGCAATCGGCGTCGCGCCAACGACCTGCGTCGGCGCGCCTTCGCCGAAGGCTACGGCACCGTCTCGGGGAAGCGCGCCGGTTCGACGCGCGGAGGCGGAAGCGCGCGACAGACGCGCCCACGCGACCGAGCCGGTCAGGCACAACATGTCGAGCATCGTCGGATCGTACTGGCCGACCCGTGCCGCGAGCACGTCGCGCTCCCACGCGCGGGCTGGCAGCTCGACACAGTCAAGCTGCGCCACGACCTCTCGCAGGCCGTCGAGACCGGTGAGACGCGACGCTGGTTCGACGTGCTGCCATGTGAACAGGAAGCGCATGAACTCGGCGGCGTTGACCGGCGCGATTTCCGCGCGCAGCCGGTTCAGGGTATAGCGATGAATGCGCGCGAGCAGCCGTCTGTCGCACCACTCAAGTGGTAGCGTCTGGCCGGCATCCAGGATCCTCGCTCCAGCATCCGGCGAAAAGTGCCCGCGCAGCACCGCGCCCTCCGACTCCAGCGCCAGCAAGGCCGCGTCGGCCTCGTTCGTCGCGATGCGGAGCGACTCCGCAAGCGCCAACGCCGTAGTTGGCCCGACGATGGAGAGTCGGCTGCGGAGCAACTCGAGGATCGCCTGCTCACGTGTCCATGCGCGTGCGGCCCGCGAGGGCGGAGCGCTGATCGGTGGTTCCAGCGTTGCTTCAGGATGAATGGCTAGAAATTCGGGCAGACGCTCGGCAGCGATCCAGATGCGGATCCCGGCTTTCGAATCCCGAGTCCCGGCCTGGAGTCCGCACGTTGCGCATGTCGCCCGCCCCGTTTCGGTCAAACCGGCTACTGGAATCGAGATTTCGGTTGGAAGAAGGAATCCCGCAATCAGCAACGCATCGTGCAGTTCGTCGGCGTCCTGCGGATCGGGCCGCTCTTCATCGCGCACGCGCCCAATCGCGTCGGCATCGAGCACACGCATCTCGCTGCCCGCCCGATCCGCCGGCACGCGCGTTTGCACCGCCTGCGTCCGCCGCTCCTCGAGCGGTGCATCGTCCATGAACGCGTACGGCTTGGCATTGAGGATCTCGTGCGCGAATGCGGAAGGCTCGGGCGTGTCCCGCGCAACGAGGCGCAGCTCGCCGGCGTGGATTCGATTCAGCACGGCGATTAGACCGGGGAAGTCCATCGCTTCCTCGAGGCAATCGCGCATCGTCTGATTGACCAGCGGATGGTCGGGAATCTCGCGATCGCCCGGAATGTTCTCCAGGCACGCTGCGGCATCCGGAAAGACGGCGGCCATCAGATCGTCGGCCTGCATGCGCTGCAGCTGCGGCGGCACCTTTACGCCGCCGCGACTGCGCGGCACCGCGAGCGAAATCGTCGTGTTCCACCGCCAGCGTGTCTTGAACACGGGCGCATCGAGGAGCGCCTGCACGAGGATGTCGCGCGTCGTTGCCGGGTGCAGATACCGGAATACATCGGAAAGCGGGAACGAATGCTGCGGTCCGAGTGACAGCAGCAATGCATCTTCCGTGGCGGCTGCCTGCAGCTCGAAGTTGAACTGACGGCAGAAGCGCTTCCGCAGCGCGAGCGTCCACGCTTTGTTGATGCGGCTGCCGAAGGGCGCGTGCAGCACCAGCTGCATCCCGCCTGCTTCGTCGAAGAAGCGCTCGAAGACGAGCGTCTCCTGCGTCGGAATCACGCCGAGCGCTGCTCGTCCTTCCAGCAGATAGCTGACGGCCTGCGCGGCGCCGCCGGGACATAGTCCGGTCTCTTCGAAGAACGAAGGTGTTGGATTGCGCTCGAAGTCGCCGCGCAGTGTCGAAACGGCGCGCGAGAGTTCATCACTGCGCGCGGGTGCCTCGCCCAGCCAGAACGGGATGTTCGGCGGCGCCCCGTGCGCATCGCGTACGCGCACGGTGCCGGCCACCACCTGTGTGATCTGCCACGATGTGTTGCCAAGCTGGAAGATGTCGCCGGCGTTGCTCTCGATGGCGAAATCCTCGTTCAGCGTACCGACGAACGTGTCCTCCGGTTCCAGCACCACTCGATAGTCGGCGATCTCGGGAATGGCTCCGCCCGAGGTGAGCGCCAGCATGCGCGTGCCGCGTCGTCCTTTCACGACCGAGTGCACCTCGTCGCGATGCACCAGCGCAGCGCGACGGCCGCGGCGCGTCGAAAAGCCCTCCGCAAGCATGCTGACGACCGCATCGAAATCAGCGCGCGTCAGCTCGCGGTACGGCCACGCCTGCCGCACGAACGCAAACAGATCGTCTTCGCCCATCTCACAGCAGGAAACCTCAGCCGCGATTTGCTGGGCGAGCACATCGAGCGGGCCGTCGAGCGACACAATGGCGTCGAGCTCGCCATGACTCGCCGCGCGAACGAGCGCCGCGCATTCGATCAGGTCGTCACGTGACATCGGAAACAGGCGGCCTTTCGGCGTGCCGCTGATGGTGTGCCCCGATCGTCCGATGCGCTGCAGCAGCGTGGCAATGCGGTGTGGCGATCCGATCTGGCAGGCGAGATCGACGTGACCAATGTCGATGCCGAGTTCCAGCGAGGCGGTCGCAACCAGCGCTTTCAGCGCACCCGCCTTGAGCCGATGCTCGGCGTTGAGCCGGATCTCCTTCGACAGACTGCCATGGTGCGCTGTCACCGCCTCTTCGCCGAGGCGGTCGCTGAGGTGTCGCGCCGTCCGCTCCGCCATCTTCCGCGTGTTGACGAAGATGAGCGTCGTCCTGTGTTCGGAGACGAGTTGTGTGAGGCGGTCGTAATACTCCTCCCACACCTCGTGCGCCATCACGGCGTCAAGCGGAGAGCGTGGGATCTCGATCGCGAGGTCCATTTCACGGCGATGCCCTGCGTCGATGATGGTGCAGTCAGCGGCGCGATTGCCGACGAGGAATCGCGCGACGTCTTCGATTGGCTTCTGCGTGGCGGAAAGGCCGATGCGTTGCAGGGGCCGGATGAAGCCGGTCCCTACAACGGATTGTACGCAGGAGCCGCCTTTAGGCCGCCCATCCGCGAGCCGTTCCAATCGCTCCAACGACAACGCCAGGTGCGCGCCGCGGCGGCCACCGATGACTGCATGGATTTCGTCGACGATGACTGTGCGCACCGTGCGCAGGATTTCGCGGCTGCGCGCGGACGTCACCAGCAGATAGAGCGACTCGGGCGTCGTCACCAGGATGTGCGGCGGCTTGCGCAGCATGGCCGCGCGCTCCGAAGACGTCGTGTCGCCGGTTCTCACCGCGGTCGTAATCTGCGGTGCGTTGACGCCGAGCCGTTCGGCGAGCTCACGGATGCCGCGCGTTGGCTCCGCAAGATTCTTGTGGATGTCCGCGCTCAGCGCCTTTAGCGGCGACACGTAGACGACACGCACTTCGTCGGGTAACGGGCGGTCTAAACCTTCGCGCACCAGCTCGTCGATTGCGCTGAGAAACGCGGCGAGCGTCTTTCCCGACCCGGTCGGCGCCGCAATCAGCGTGTGTCGTCCGTCGCGAATAGCCGCCCAGCCGCGCTCCTGGACGACGGTCGGCACGCCGAGCGCCTCTTGAAACCATTGCGAAACGACGGGATGAAAACCGGAGGGCATTGGAAGTTGGAAGTTGGAAGTTGGAGGTTGAAATTCGATCATATAGCAGCGTGCAGAGTTCAATCCCATTCGGTCGCGAACGCGAGCTCGTGGCGATCGCCGACGGCGCAACTTGGCTGAAGCACTGGCTGTCGATCGACGAGCAGCGGGCGCTCGCGGCGGAATGTCGCGCGATCATGGACGGCCCGGCCGGCGGTTACGTGCCGACTGTCCGCGGCGGGGGTAAGATGAAAGTGCGCATGGTGTGCCTCGGGCGGCACTGGAATGCGCTCACCTATAAATACGAGTCGATGCGCAGCGACTACGACGCTGCGGCGGTGGCGCCGGTTCCTGAAAGTTGGGTGGCGCTCGCCTCGCGCATGGCACGCGACGCCGGCTTCGCCTTCGAGCCGGACCTCTGCATCATGAACTGGTATGACGCCGACGGTCGCATGGGATTGCACCAGGACAAGGATGAGGGGCGCGACTCCATTGCCGCCGGCCTTCCCGTCGTGTCGATCTCGCTCGGTGATACAGCGCGGTTCCTGTTCGGTGGATTGAAGCGTCGCGACGAGATCCGACCGCTGTTGCTCGAATCGGGTGACGCGTTTGTATTTGGTGGCGCCGCACGGCTGCGGTATCACGGCGTGTCGCGCATCGTTCCCGACAGCGCGCCGCCGGAGCTCGGAATGACGGGACGCTTCAACCTGACATTCAGAAGGTATTGAGATGAGAATGATCGGTCGGCCGGCTAAAGCCGGCCCCTACGTCCTTGCCTTCCTGCTGGTCGCTTCAACCGCGCACGCGCAGACGATTCGGAGCGACTTTCTCGAGCAGAAGGGCGCGCCGTCGGTCAATTACGGCATCTGGGTGCCGCGTGCCTATCATGGCGAGCCGGTGCCGCTGATCCTCGCGCTGCACTATGGCGGCGATCCGAACGGTGCCGGCCGCGACATGATGCGCATTTTGATTCAGCCGGCGCTGGGCGAGCTCGGCGCCATCATCGTTGCGCCCGATTCGGTCGACGGCGGATGGAGCACGTCGGCGAACGAGCGGGCCGTCAACGCCCTGCTCGCGCACATCGAGGGCAAGTACGCGATCGATCAGAAGAAGGTAATCGTCACCGGCTTCAGCATGGGCGGAGCGGGTGTCTGGTACTGGGCCGACAAGTACCCGGAGCGGTTCAGCGCGGCAATTCCGCTGGCCGGAAGACCGACCCCCGCACCGGAGGGATGGCGGGTGCCGGTGTTCGCGGTGCACTCGCGCGCCGATCAGACGGTGCCGATCGGTCCGACCGAGCAGCGCATAGCGGAGTTGAAGAAGCGCGGTATCAATGCGCAGCTCGTGGTCGTCAACGGCATCCAGCACTACGAGACGTATAAGTTCGTTGACGCACTCCGCCAAGCTGTTCCCTGGGTTAAAGAGGTCTGGAAGACGAGATGAAATCACGAAGGGCACGAAGAACGCGAATTTCACGACAGCTAGTTGTCACCGCCTGCGTAACTGTCGGCGCGCTCGGCGTGCTGACCGCACAGGCGCCGCAGTCGTGGGACGCGAAGTTCCGCGCCATTCCCGACGCGAAGAACGTCGGCGAATACGTCAAGCGGATGAGCGCTCGCCCGCATCATCTCGGCTCGTCCTACGACAAGGACGATGCCGAATGGATTCTGTCGAAGTTCAAGGAGTGGGGATGGGATGCGCGCATCGAACAGTTCGACGTGCTCTTTCCAACGCCGAAAGAACGCATCGTGGAAATGGTCGCGCCGACGGCGTCACAGCTGAAGCTGGAAGAGCCACCGGTCGTCATCGACCCGACATCGGCTCAGAAGTCGGAGCAGCTTCCCTCATTCAACGCGTATTCGGTTGATGGTGACGTGACCGGCCCGATCGTCTACGTGAACTACGGCCGACCGCAGGACTACGAGGATCTGGAGCGACGCGGCGTCTCGGTGCGGGGCGCAATCGTCGTCGCGCGGTACGGCAACTCATGGCGCGGCATCAAGCCGAAGGTGGCGGCGGAGCATGGCGCGATCGGATGCCTGATCTATTCGGATCCAATGGACGATGGCTACTACATCGACGATATATTTCCCGACGGTCCGACGCGCAACGGGGCCGGTGTGCAGCGCGGCAGCGTGATGGATATGCCGACGTATCCAGGTGATCCGCTGACGCCGAATGTCGGGGCGACCGCTGATGCCAAGCGTCTCGACATCAAGGATGTTGCGACGCTCACGAAGATCCCGGTGCTGCCGATTTCGTACGCGGACGCGCAGCCGCTGCTCGCGGCGCTGAAAGGCGCCGTCGTGCCGGAATCGTGGCGCGGCGCGCTGCCGATCACGTATCACTTCGGTCCGGGACCTGCGCGCGTGCACATGAAGCTCGCGTTCAACTGGAATCGCGTGCCGGCCTACGACGTCATCGCGCGCCTGCAGGGGTCGACGTATGCGGACGAGTGGGTCATCCGTGGCAATCACCACGATGCGTGGGTCAACGGCGCTCAGGATCCCGGCTCCGGCATGTCGGCGGTGCTCGAGGAAGCGCGCGCTCTCGGCGAGCTGGTGAAACAGGGCTGGCGGCCGAAGCGCACCATCGTGTACGCCGCGTGGGACGGAGAGGAGGAGGGCCTGCTCGGATCCACGGAATGGGTCGAGGCGCACGACAAGGATTTGCGTGAGCACGCGGTCGCGTACCTCAACTCCGACGGCACTGGTCGCGGCTTCTTCAATCCAACGGGCTCGCACGTTCTCGAGAATCTGGTGAACGGCGTCGCGCGCGATGTGGAAGATCCGGAAACGAAGCTGACTGTCTGGAAGCGCGCGCAGGCCCGGCGCATTCAGAACGGATCACGCGACGAGCGCAACGACGCGCGGACGCGAAGCGACCTGCGCATCGCAGCGCTCGGATCGGGATCGGATTACTCGTCGTTTCTGCAGCACAACGGCGTGCCCTCCGTCGACATCCGCTTTGGCGGCTTCGATACCAGCGACGGCATCTATCACTCGATCTACGACGACTTTTTCTATTACACGAAGTTCCTCGATACCGACTTCGCTTACGGGAGAGCACTTGCGCAGGTCGGCGGCACGATGGTCATTCGGCTCGCCGACGCGGATCTTCTGCCGTTCGAGTACACGGACCTCGCCGACACGGTGCAGACCTACGTGAAGGAGCTCCAGGCGCTGCTGAAAACGCAGCAGGATGACGTGCGCGAACGGAATCGTCAGATCGACGAAGGCGTGTTTGCCGCCACCAACGATCCGAAGCGGCCCCTGCAGGCGCCAAAGAAGGAGCCGGTGGCGCCGGCGCTCAATTTCGCTCCCCTCGAGAACTCGGCTGAGCTGTTGACGCAGGCGGCGGCTCGCTATCAGAAGGCCGTGGGAGCGGCGCGTCCGGCGCTGGCGTCAAATACGGGCGCGGTGCGTGCGGTAAACGCGAAGCTGCTGCAGTCGGAACGTCAGCTCACCGACGATGGCGGTTTGCCGAAGCGGCCGTGGTATCGGCACATGCTGTACGCGCCAGGCTTCTACACGGGTTATGCGGTAAAGACGATGCCGGGCGTGCGCGAGGCGATCGAGCAGAAATCGTACGCCGAAGCCGAACGGGAAGTTGGCCGCGTGGCCGCGGCACTTCAGCGCGAGGCCGCGCTGCTGGACGCCGCGTCGCTGCAGTTAGAAGGACTGAGGTAGACGTTAGTTCGTCGCGACGGTCGTGGGTGCCGCGGCAGGCGCGCAGTTGAGATACTTGGACGTCTTCAACCACGTCTCATCCGGGTAATAGGAGAAGATCACTCCGCCGCCGCGAACGGTATCGATTACCTGACGGGCAATGGCTTCACGCAGCGCCGGGCATCCCCAGCTGCGCCCGAGTCTGCCGTTCGCCTTCGCCACCTCCGCGTTCACATACGGGGCGCCATGCATGACGATGGCGCGCTCGCGTGCGTGGCCGTTGAATCCCGCCTCCAGGCCATCGAGCCGCAGCGAATAGCCGTTGTGACCGACGTACGTGTCCGCAGTGCGGAAAAGGCCGATGCTCGATTCACGGCTTTCCATTGCATCGGAGAAATGGACGGCCATGTTGTCGCCGGTATTGCGGCCGTGCGCCACCAGCTCGTTGAACAGGATCTTGCCTGTGCGCGTGTCGAAGACCCACAGCCGCGGAGTGGTCGACGGCAGTGAGTAGTCGATCAGCGTCAGCGTCGGTGGCGCGTCCAAGTCACCAGAAGCGACGCCGCACGATACCGCGGTGACGGCGAGGTCCAAGACCTGAAGGTTGACGCCAGATGCGCGTGCCGCTGCGCGATCGATCGGAGACAAGCGTGCTGCCGGGGCGGATGCCACGACGGGGTGGCGCGCCGGCATGGATGCGACCGCAGCCGTTTTCGCCCCGACAGTTCCGCCGGACAAACTGACGAGCATGGCGAGCAGAGCGGTAACAGAAACCTTGCGCATCAACTCTTCAAAAACCTCAGGAGAATTTGAGGGGGCTCACCATAGTACGGTCCGTGCGGCGTGCTTGCAACCTGAAGAGAATCTTGGCGACGCGAGCCGCAGCTCGCGAAGCGAGCGACAGCTGATCGATTTCTGCGGCGCGAAGGCATTCTTCGGGCCATAATCGCGTCCGCCGCCCGCTCGCACTGATGTCGCGAGCTTCGGCGCGACAGGCTTTCGGAGAGTGCGAAGGCGGACGAGGAGATTTCATGGCGAAGAAGAGTGCGAGGAAAGCGACTGCGAGAAAAGGGACGGCGCGCAAAGCGGCCGGGGGTTCGAAGAAGAGGGCGGGCGGACGCAGGACCGCGAACGCGGCGTTCATGAGGCCGGTAGCGCCGGACGCCACTGTCGCCGAAGTTGTCGGCGACAAGCCGATTCCACGCACCGAGGTGACCAAGCGGCTCTGGGCCTACATCAAGAAGAACGGGCTGCAGGACAACAAGAACAGGCGGATGATCAACGCCGACGCGAAGCTGAAAGCGGTCTTTGGCGGCAAGTCCGCAGTCAACATGTTCGAGATGACGAAGCTGGTAAACAAGCACTTGAAATAGCCCGACCAGGGGCCGCCTGTCCGCGTCTTTGGTTAATATCAGCTATTGACCATGCGGTGTGCGGCCCTGTTCCTTCTTCTAGCGTCGCTCTGCGCTGCGTGCGGCGACGACAATCCGACGACGCCCTCCTCCACGACCTCGAGCCGCGTCACCGAGCGGTTTGACGACATCCTCAACGTCCGCGAGTCGAAGTTCCAGGCGTTTTCTGTCGGCGGGAACGGCACCACTTCCATCAACCTCGCCAGCCTGTCACCAGTGAATCGCGCCGGCGTAATCGACGCCACGATGGAAATCGGCTGGGGAAAGACCATCAAGGCTGACGATGGAACCGTGATTGGATGCGACCTGGCGAAGGTGATGCAGACCACGCCGGCACTCTCGGCGCAGATGAACGACACGCTGTCGCCGTCATCGGACTACTGCGCGAACATTGCCGACGTCGGCGGCCTCCGCGAGTCCGCGAACTTTTCGATTCGGATTACACACCCATGAAGCGGCCGGGATTCGCGATGCGGGGTTCGGGATTCGCCGTTGTCGCCGCTCTCGCCGTCAGTGCGTGTGGCGGTAACAACGCGCCGACAACGCCCAGCAACACCTCGACGACGATGAGCGAAACGTGGTCCAGCACGGTGGCGCCCGGCGGACAGAGCACGCGGTCGTTTACGGTAAACGCGTCGGGCACGATCAACGTGACGTTGACGGCTGCCGGTGCAACGCTCGGCGTGGGTGTCGGGCTGCCGCGCGTCAGCGGCGGCGGCTGCCGGCTTGGCGTCACGGTCAACGCATCAGCCGGGACGACGCCCCAGATCAGTGCCGCGGCCGATGCGGGACAGTACTGTGTGCAGGTCTACGACCTGGGCACGTTGAGCGATCCCGTCGGGTTTGCGCTGAAGATCGATCACCCGTGATCGACACTTACGAACAGTTTCTCTCGGCCTTTCCTGACTACGCGGCTACGCGCGCGATTGACGCGCTTCGCGAACGCGAATACCGCCGCCTCGATGATCAGCACCACGTCTACCTCGATTACACAGGCGGAAGCCTCCATGCCGAATCGCAGGTGCTGGAGCACGCAAAGCTCCTGAACGAGCACATCTTCGGCAACCCGCATTCCGCGAGCCCGTCATCGCATGCGATGACGGGGCTGGTCGAGCAGGCACGCCAGGCCGTGCTCGACTGGTTCAACGCACCGCGTGACGAGTACGCGGCTGTGTTCACGCTGAATGCGACAGGGGCATTGAAGCTGGTTGGCGAGGCGTATCCGTTCAGCCAGGGCGCGGGGCTGCTGCTCAGTACCGACAATCACAACTCGGTGAACGGCATTCGTGAGTTCGCACGCGCGAAAGGAGCGCCGGTCGAGTACGCGCCGCTGACCGTGCCCGACCTGCGCCTCGACCGCGGTCGGCTCGATGCGATGCTCGCCGCGCCGTCAACAGGACCGGGCCTGTTTGCCTTTCCGGCGCAGTCGAATTTCACGGGCGTCAAGCATCCACTCGATTTGATTGACTTGGCGCATGTGCGCGGATGGGACGTGCTCCTCGACGCCGCCGCTTACGTGGCGACCAACAGGCTCGATCTTTCGGAGACGAAGCCGGATTTCGTCAGCGTCTCGTTCTACAAGATGTTTGGCTACCCGACAGGCGTCGGCTGCCTGCTGGCGCGCAGCAGGACGCTGGCAACGATGCAGCGGCCCTGGTTTGCCGGCGGTACCGTCAACTTCGCAACGGTGAGCGGCCGCGCCTGCATCCTGTCGTCGGGGGAGGCGGGCTTCGAGGACGGGACGTTGAACTACCTTGCCATCCCCGCCGTCGAGATCGGCCTCCGTCATCTTCAGGCGGTCGGAGTGAACACGATCAATACGCGGATCCGCTGCCTGACCGACTGGATGCTGCAGCGGCTCGTCGAGCTGCAGCACAGCAATGGGCATCACATGGTGCGCATCTACGGTCCGATCACAACGGACGCGCGGGGCGGCACAATCACGCTGAACTTCTACGACCCTGAGGGACATCTGCTCGACTACCGGCGTGTCGAGGAGATGGCGGGGGGCCAGGGGATCTCGCTGCGCACCGGCTGCTTCTGCAATCCGGGCGCGGGTGAAACGGCGGAAGGGATCACTGAAGAAGATGTCCGCGCCGCGCTGGCGCTCGACCCGCAGAACATGAACCTGACGCGCTTTCTCGATCTGGTGACGAGCCGCGGCGGCAAAAGTGCCGGCGCGATTCGTGTGTCGCTCGGGCTGGCGAGCAACTTCGCCGACGCGCATCGTTTCATCGAGTTCGCGGGCACCCTGCGCGACCAGACACGTCTCGCGATCGGCAGCATCACGTGCGACATCGAGGCGGGCAGGATTATCAGAGACGGTTCGTAGGTTCGGCGGTTGTTGGGTTCGGCATAGAACAAGCATGCAAGGGGCCTCTGGTATGGAGGGTATGCATGGCTAAGTACGGGAAGAAAGCCGGGGAGAAGGTCGAGCGCGCGATGCACGAGCGCAAGCGCGGCACGCTCAAGAGCGGCCGCTCCGGGCGCAAGGTGAAGAGCCGGAAGCAGGCGATCGCCATCGGTCTCTCCGAGGCGCGCCGGTCCGGCGCGAAGGTTCCGAAGAAGAAGGGGTCCCGCAAGTCCTCCAAAAAACGATAGTGTAGGGGCGGGTCTTCAGACCCGCCCAATCCGCCGTGACCGACGTCGCTCCGTTTGGCACCTGGAAATCCCCGATTACCGCACAAACCGTCGCCGCCCAGGGTCTCCGCCTTGGCTTTCCCGCTCTCGATGGCGACGACATCTACTGGCTTGAAGGTCGGCCGCAGGAGGGCGGGCGCAACGTTCTCGTCAAACGAAGCCTCGACGGCGCCATCACCGACGTTACGCCGCGCGACCACAACGTCCGGACACGCGTGCACGAGTACGGCGGCGGTGCTTACGTCGTTTCGAAGTCTTTCATCTACTACTCGAACTTCGCCGATCAGCGCCTGTACCGCATCATCGGGTCGGGGACGCCGCAGCCGATCACGCCGGAAGGCAAGTGGTTCTATGCGGACGCAACGATCGACGAACATCGGCAGCGCCTCATCTGCGTGCGAGAGGATCACTCGAGAGACGGTCACGAGCCGCGGACGACGCTTGTGTCGATCCGGGTTGACGGCGATTCCGACCCCGGCGAGGTGATCGCGGATGGGTACGACTTCTATTCAACGCCGCGCCTGAGTCTCGACGGCACGCGGCTGGCCTGGCTCTCGTGGCGCCATCCACAAATGCCGTGGGACGGCACAGAGCTGTGGGTTGCGCGAGTGACCGGCGCCGGTACGCTCGAAGAGCCGGAGCTGATCGCTGGCGGACCGCATGAGTCCATCTTTCAACCAGGTTGGGGACCCGACGGCCTGCTGTACTTCGCGAGCGATCGCACCGGCTGGTGGTCGCTGTACCGCAGCGACGTTGCGAGCGTCGCGCCGACGGTTCGTCCGCTGTTGTGGCAGTCGCTTGAGGAGGCGGAGTTCGGTCGACCGCAATGGTTGTTCGGATGGGCGACCTGGGCGTTCGCCGATGACCGGCACATGGCGGTCACCTACGCGCGACGCGGTCGCTGGTCACTGGCCACCATCGACCTCGAGACGGGAACGCTGACTGACGTGCCGACGGATCTCGAGCCGCTCGAGTGGCTGGCGGCGACGCCCACGCACGCCGTCTACGTCGCCGCGTCACCCGATACGCCATCGACTGTTGCGAAGACTAATCTGGCGACGGGTGGAACGGAGATGATCCGCTCTTCGTCCACCCTGGAGCTGAATCGTCGTCATATTTCGGTCCCCGAGGCGATTGAGTTTCCGACCGAGGGCGGCCTCACCGCGCATGCGTTCTACTACCCGCCGCGCAACGCCGACTACATGGCGCTTCCGTCGGACCGCCCGCCGCTCATCGTCATCAGCCACGGCGGGCCGACCACGCAGACGAAGGCCGTCCTCGATCTCGGCGTGCAGTACTGGACGAATCGGGGTTTTGCGGTCGTTGACGTGAACTACGGCGGCAGCTCCGGCTACGGGCGCGAGTACCGCGAACGGTTGAACTGGCAGTGGGGCATCGTGGATGTCGACGACAACATCAACGCGGCGAGGTATCTGGTCGAGGAAGGCAAAGCGGATCCAGATCGGTTGATCATTCGTGGCGGAAGTGCCGGCGGCTATACGACGCTGGCGGCGCTTGCGTTTCATCCGGATGTATTCGCCGCCGGCGCGAGTTACTACGGCGTGAGCGACGTCGAGGCGCTCGCCAAGGACACGCACAAGTTCGAATCGCGGTATCTCGACACGATGATCGGCCCGTACCCGGAGATGAAGGATCTTTACCGGGAACGTTCGCCCATTCATTTCATCGAGCGCCTGTCGTGCGCCCTGATTCTGTTTCAGGGGCTCGAAGACAAGGTCGTCCCGCCGGATCAATCCGAGCGGATGGCGGAGGCGGTTCGCGGCAAAGGCCTGCCCATTGCCTACATCGCGTTCGAGGGCGAGCAGCACGGCTTCCGCAAAGCCGACACGATCATTCGCTGTCTCGAGGCGGAGCTGTATTTCTACGGCGCGATATTCCGCTTCACGCCGGCGGACACGCTTCCGCTGATCTACATCGAGAATCTGCGTTAGGATTGGCGCGGCATGGCGACTGTCGCTCCCGCGTACGCGCCTCGCGCGGTCGCCACCGGCCGTTCGCGTCTCGATTCGATCGACCTGCTGCGCGGCATCGTGATGGTCGTGATGGTGATCGACCACACCCGCGATTTTGTGCACGGTCCGGCGCTCCGCTACGACCCCACCGACTTGGCGCGAACGTCGGCCGCCATCTTCATGACGCGGTGGATCACACATTTCTGCGCGCCGGTCTTTGTGTTCCTCGCAGGCGTCGGCGCCTATCTGCAGCGCATGCGCGGGAAGACGACCGGTGAGTTGTCCACTTTCCTGTTAACACGCGGTCTGTGGCTGCTCTTCGTCGAACTGGTGGTTCTGCACGCCCTTATCTGGTTCAACCTGGATTTCAGCTTTATCGGCCCGCTGCAGGTGATCTGGGCAATCGGCTGGTCGATGATCGTGCTCGCCGCGCTCGTGTATCTGCCGCTTCCCGCGATCGCCGCCATCGGCATCGGCATGATCGCGTTCCACAACATACTTGACGGCGTGACGAGTCAGGCACCGCTGTGGCTCGTGCTGCATCGAGCGGCGTTCGTGATGGCGGGCAGTTCGCTTGTCTGGGTGCAGTATCCGCTGGTGCCGTGGATCGGCGTCATGGCAGCCGGCTATGCCTTCGGCTCGGTTTACACATTCGATACGGATCGCCGCGTTCGCATCGTCCTTCGCACCGGCCTGGCGCTGAGCGCAGCGTTCATCGTCATCCGGGCTAGCAACGTCTACGGCGATCCTTCGCGGTGGTCAATACAGTCGACGCCATTGTTTACGGCCTTTTCGTTCATCAACACGACGAAGTATCCGCCGTCGCTGCTGTATCTGCTGATGACGCTCGGCCCGGCGTTGATTGCCCTGGCGTGGTTCGAAGCACGGTCTATCTCGTTCGGGCCGCTCGTCACGTTCGGCCGCGTGCCGTTGTTCTTCTATTTGTGGCAGTGGGTGCTTGCCCACACTGCGGCGATCCTTGCCAACATCGCTGCAGGAAAGCCGTTCGCCTACCTGCTGCTGATGCCGCCCGCGTTTTTCAACGTGCCGTGGGGCACCGGCTTTCATCTGTGGACCGTATACCTCTGTTGGGCTTGCATCATCGCGGTCGAGTATCCGCTCTGCGTGTGGTTTGCGGGCGTAAAGCGGCGGCGGCGCGATTGGTGGTTAAGCTATCTGTAAGGCATTCGCAATGAAACGATTCACGCTTGCTCTGCTCCTTACTCTGTGTGCGCTGGCATCGCCTCACGCGCAGGCACCAGCGCAGTCGCGTGTGACCGGAACGATCACGCTGACACTCGATGCGCGCGAGACGCCGCGCAAGCTGCTGCACGCGCGCGAAACGCTGACCGTTACGTCGGGCGCGCTGACGCTCGTCTATCCGAAGTGGCTGCCGGGCGAACACGCGCCCGACGGTGCCATCGACGATCTCGTCGGCCTGAAGTTCACTGCCGGCGGCAAAACGGTCCCGTGGCGGCGGGATACGGTCGATCAGTTCGCGTTTCACCTGACGGTTCCAGAAGGCGTCACAACGCTTGATGTGTCACTCGATTTTCTGTCCGCGATTGGGCAGGGCGGCTTCAGCTCCGCGTCCTCCGAAACTGCGCATCTGGGCATCTACTCATGGAATCAGGTCCTGCTCTATCCGCAGGGTGCGCGTACCGACGACGTCATGTTCCGCGCGAGCATGCAGCTCCCCGCGGGGTGGAAGTCGGGCACGTCGCTGCAGATTGCGAAGCAGAACGGCGACACCACGGAATACGCGCCCGTGTCGCTGACGACGCTCGTCGACTCGCCCGTCATCGCGGGCCAGTACCTCCGCGAAGTGCCGCTCGACCCGTCGTCGTCGCGCAAGGTCTACGCGGACCTTGTCGGCGACACGGCGAATTCGATCGACATTCCCGCGGACCTGACGGAGAAGTGGAAGCGGCTGGTGCGGGAGGCCGATGCGATGTTCGGCGCACGACATTACAACGAGTACCACTTCCTGCTCACGCTCAGCGATCGCGTCGCCCACTTCGGCCTCGAGCATCACCAGTCGAACGATTCACGGGTCCCGGAGAACTCGTTAACGCAGCAGAACTCGATTGGTGTCGTCGCGCACGAATACGTCCACTCATGGAACGGTAAGTACCGCCGTCCGGCGGGTCTGGCCACACCCGATTTTCAGCAGCCGATGGTCGGCGAGCTCCTGTGGGTGTACGAAGGACTGACGCAGTATCTTGGCTACGTGCTCGCGGAGCGCAGCGGCATCTGGAGCGAGTCGTACTACAAGGAGCGGCTTGCGCAGATTGCCGCGTACCTCGACAACGAGCCGGGCCGTGAATGGCGTCCGCTTGCCGACACTGCCATCGCGGCGCAGTTGCTCTACTTCGCGCCAGGGCAGTGGACGACGTATCGCCGCAGCACCGACTTCTACGACGAAGGCTGGCTGATCTGGCTGGATGTCGATACCGCTATACGCGAGCTCACACACGGCCAGAAGTCGATCGACGATTTCTGTCATCTGTTCCACGGCGGCGAAAGCAGCGCGCCAATGGTCAAGCCGTATACCGTCGACGATGTGGTCGCGGCGCTGAATCAGGTGGCGCCGCACGACTGGAAGTCGTTCCTCTCGTCGCGCATCGAGCAGGTGACGCCGCACGCGCCGCTCGACGGCATTACACGCGGCGGCTGGCGGCTCGTCTACAGCGACGCGAAGAACGAGTACATCAAAACGACTGACAATGAGCGCATCGACGCCATCTACTCACTCGGACTTCGCGTGCGCGCACGTGATGGCGTCGTGGGTGACGTGACGCTGAATTCTCCTGCCGGCAAAGCGGGCATCGGACCGGGCATGCAGATCCTGGCCGTCAACGGCCTGCGGTTCTCGGCCGACGTGCTGCGCAACGCCATCAAGGAATCGAAGAGCGCGTCAGGGCCGATGACGATCGAGTTCCAGAATGACGATGTGGTGAAGACGGTTTCGGTCGACTATCACGGCGGCACGAGGGAGCCGCATCTCGAACGGGATGCGAGCAAGCCCGATCTGCTCGCGCAGATTCTCACGGCGAGGGCGAAGTAGCCATGTACTCGTCCGCGCTCTGGCTTCATTCGCTGCTTCGCTGGGCGGTCCTGTTGACAGGCCTGGTCGCATGGTTCCGCGCGATTGGCGGCAAGACGGCGAATCGGCCGTGGACGTCGAAAGACGATCTCTGGGGATTGATGCTGACGATCAGCGTCGATCTGCAGTTGCTCGTCGGCCTGATTCTGTACTTCGTGCTCAGTCCCATCACGAAAATCGGCCTGCGCAATTTCGCGACCGCCATGCAGATTCCGCCGGTGCGGTTCTTCACCGTCGAACACGGCATCGGCATGCTCGTCGCCATCGCGCTGGTGCACGTCGCGCGCGTCAGGATTCGCAAATCCACCGAACCGGCGCGCAAACACCGTGTCGCCATGGTGCTCTACGGGATTGCGCTGGTGATCTTCATCATCCTCGTCCCGTGGCCGGGCATGCCGATCGCGCGCCCGCTGCTGCGACCGTGATCGAAGTCGTTCACGCCGATATCACTACTCTTGACGTCGAAGCGATCGTCAACGCCGCGAACGAGCGGATGCTCGGCGGCGGGGGCGTCGATGGCGCGATCCATCGCGCCGCGGGGATTGAGTTGTACGAGGCGTGCCTGGCGCTGCCCGAGGTGCGCCCCGATGTCCGGTGTCCCACGGGGGAAAGCCGCATCACGCCGGGATTCAATCTCGCGGCGCGCTACGTGATTCATACCGTCGGACCAGTCTGGCGCGGCGGCGGCCACGGCGAAGCGCAGCTGCTGGCGTCGTGCTACCGCACGGCGCTCGATGTGGCGCACCGACATCGGGTGCGGGCGCTCGCGTTCCCGGCGATCAGCTGCGGCGTCTACGGCTATCCGATCGACGAAGCCGCGGCGATTGCTGTTCGCGAAACGCGCGAGCGGGAAGCGCACTTCGAGCGCATTCTGCTCGTCGCCTTCGATCGCGAGGTGCACGACGTATTGAGCCGTTCGAATCGTTCGAATCGTTCGAATCGTTCGAATCGTTCGGATCGTTCGGATCGTTCGAATCGTTCGAATCGTTCCTGAGGAGATAGCACTGTTATTCGACGGATTCACGCGCGCGAGGATCTACACGGCCGGCGCGGCGATTACGACCCTCTACGCTGGTGACGGTCCGCCGCTCCTGCTGCTGCACGGATATCCGCAGTCGCATGTGATGTGGCACAAAGCCGCGCCGCTGCTGAGGCGCGACTTCACCGTCGTCGCGACCGATCTGCGAGGCTACGGCGACAGCAGCAAGCCGGACGGCGGTGCGGATCACGCTGGCTATTCCAAGCGTGCGATGGCGCACGACCAGGTCGAAGTGATGTCGCAGCTCGGCTTCGAGACGTTCTTCGTCGCCGGGCACGACCGTGGCGGCCGCGTCGCACACCGGATGGCGCTCGATCACCCGCAGCGGGTGCAGAAGGTCGCGGTGCTGGACATCGTGCCGACGCACCGGTTGTATCGCGACGCGACGCGTGCGTTCGCGGAGGCCTACTTCTGGTGGTACTTCCTCATTCAACCCGCGCCGTTGCCGGAGACGCTCATCGGCAACAGCGTCGAGTTCTGGATCAGCGAGAAGCTGGGAAAGGCGGCGCCCGGCGCCATCACCAGCGCCGCCTTTGCCGAATACCTGCGCCACTATCGGCATCCGGAGACGATTCACGCAAGCTGCGAGGACTACCGCGCTGCGGCGTCCATCGATCTGGCGCATGACGAAGCGGACCTGCATCGCAAGATCGAGTGTCCGCTGCTCGCGCTCTGGGGCGAGCACGCGCCGATGCACCGCCTGTACGACGTCGCGGCAACATGGCGCGAGCGCGCGACGAACGTCACCGGCAAGTCACTGCCAGGCACGCACTACCTTGTTGAGGAGATTCCGGAATTAGTGGCTGCGGAGCTTCGCAGCTTCTTTATGTGAACCTTCGCACTGTCGCACCTTCGGACGCACCATTGCACCTATCGCACTTCGCACCTATCGCACCCTCGCGTCTCACCGTTTGACCCCGTCGTACTCGAGCATCTGCGTCGTCAGGTCCATCGGATACGAGATCTTCACGTCAGTGATCCTGCCGCTGGCATCCGTGACGGCCTCCAGCTTCGGCTGGACGAAACCCGTGTAGGACGCCAGATTCAGTTTGTCCACGCGCGCCACCACTTCGTCCCGCACCTTCGGATCGAAATGTACGCCGTAGGTGTCGAACAGCTTCGCCGCCGCAGCGTAATCGCCTTCCGATTTGATGCGCTGCACTTCCGCGAGCAGCCGGCCGGCGCCTTCTCTGAAAGCCTGTGCATCCACCATCACGAGATATGTCTTGCCGTCGCGCGTACGCTGCTCGATCGCTTTCGTGTTCGCCATCAGCCAGCGGATGATCATCTGCCGGTTGCGCATGTGGTCTTCCGCGATCGTCGTGCCCTCACGTACACGCCGCAGCTGCACGAGTGCGTTGCGCGTGTAGCCTTCGTACTCCGCGCGCACCATGTTCTCCTGATCGGCGGCGGGGATGATTCCCAGCTCGACGAGCTTCGGATCGGCCAGGTAGTACAAGCCGACGAGATCGGCGCGCCCTTCCTCGAGTGCGGAGAAGTGTTCCTTGAGCGCCTGCTGCGGCGTCCCTTTGAATCCAGCGGCCAGCTGCCCCGAGGCGTGACCGATCACTTCGTGCATATCGGTCACCAGGTTGTCGGCGATCGATCCGTACTTCATTCCGCGCGCCGCTTCTTCCGGCGTCCATGAAAACTCGCCGCGCATGGTGCCTGGCGTCGACTTGTCGTAGGCCTCGAGGATGTTCGCGAGCGACACCGACTTGCTGCCGTACTGCGCGCGGATGTGCTCGTCGTTCGGCAGGTTGATGCCGATCGGAGTCACCGGACCCGAGTCGCCGGTTTCGACGATGACGTCGATGGCATTGGCGACGATCCCCGTCACGTTCGGCTTGTGGTACTTGCGGTCGGCGGGTGAGTTGTCCTCGAACCATTGCGCGTTGTCGCCGAGCTTCTTGATGATCGCCGTCTTCTCCGGGTTGATCGAGAAGACCAGCGCCTCCCAGCTTCCCTTGATGCCGCGCGGATCGAGATACACCTCGATGAAGCCATTGATCGTGTCCACCGGAGACGCCTTGTCCGCGACCCAGGCGATGTCGTACTTCTCACGATCGCTCTGCTCGCCGCTGCGGTAGAACTGCACGAGCGCGCGCAGCGCGTTCTGCATCGGCTCGGTGGCAAAAGGAATCGCGTCGTTCAGATGCCGTACGATCTCCGAGATCTGCTTCGCATATCGACCATCTATCTTGTAGACCTCCTCGGTCAGCTTCCCGTTCGCTTTCACCAGCCGCGAGTTGAGGCCGTATTTCTCCGTGAAGCCCTTCAGGTCGTTCATCGACACGCCGCCGGCATACAGGTTGTTGGCGCTGGCCGTGAGGATGTCCTTCCCCGGCGGTGGGGCTTTCGTCGTGACGCTGGCATCGAAGTCGGGGTCGAAGAACATCGGCTGCAGCCGCTTCAACATGGCGTCGAGCGTCTCGCCATTCTGCAGGGCGAACGTCGCGCCCGCGCCCTGGGCTGCCTTCGCCGCCGATGCAAACGCTTCAGGCGTCGTCTTCAGCACGAACTTACGCGCGGTAAGGTTGTTGTACGGGCCGTTGTTGATCCAGAAGTACTTCGTGTAGCGCTGAATCTCGGCGAAGGTCGCCGGGTCGATGCCCTGCGGATGCGCGACGATCTGATCGAGGAGGCTGCGCATCTCGAGCGCGTTGCGGTGTCGCTGATCGATGAAGATGTCGCGGCCGGCAATTGCGGCCTGATACAGGTGCCAGATCAGCGTCTTCTCCCGCAGCGGCAGTTCCTCGAACCCGTCCGCGTAATACTGCACGACCGCCGCGTCGTCGACGCGCTCGAGGAGGTACTTGCGATCGGTGGTTCGACGTTCGCCGTTCGTGATTCGAGGGTCGCTGTTCGTCGTGGCTGCCGGCGCTGAGGAGGTGCGGCCGCAGGCGACGACGAAGCAGGCAATGAGCAAGAAGGTGATCAGGCGTTTCATGCCCTTAGCTTAGATCCGATACGATTCCCTTCACCGCATGCGCAAACCAATCGTCTATCTCGCCGCGGCCGCGGCGTTGCTCGCCCCATTGCTGCTGCTCGTATCTGACATGCTGCTCATGCTGTTCGTCTCGGAACCGGGTCTGCTCATTCAGCGTGTAGCGCTGACGCTTTTCATCCCCGCACTCGTCGGTGTGGCGGCGTTCTCGCGCGGACGCGCGCGTTGGCAGACCGCCGGCGGTGCTGGACTGGCGGTGCTCGGCGCGCTCGCCATCGTCATCCGGCAGTCGTTTCTCGCCGCTCCGATCCGACCGCCCGCGGTGCTGCTGCCGCTTGGACTCCTCGTCATGTCCGGCGCGTTGATCGGGTCGACCGTGTCCCGGCGCATGGCGGCGCTGATTGCCGCGGGCGCGATTCTCTTTCCGCTGGCACATCAGAGCGGCGTGGCCGCCGCGCTCATACTGTGCGATCTGTTGTTCGTGGTGTCGTTCTGGTCGATCGCGAAAGCGATGGTTCGAGGGTAAGCCGCATGCACTACCTGCTGTTCTACGACGTCGTCGACAACTATGCGGAACGGCGCACGCCGTTCCGCAAGGATCACATCGCGCACGCGAAGGCGGCCGTCACGCGCGGCGAGCTCGTGCTCGCCGGTGCGCTGGCCAATCCCGTGGACGGCACGGTGCTGCTCTTCAAAGGCGATTCACCGGCCGCCGCCGAGGCGTTTGCGAAAGCGGATCCCTACGTGACCAACGGTCTGGTCACGAAATGGCGCGTGCGCGAGTGGACGACGGTCATCGGCAAGGACGCGGAAGTGACGCTCCCGCCGGGCATCTAGCACCTCGCCGCGATGACGAGTCGTTATGCCGACGATCTTTAGCCACGCCATCGTTGCGACGGCGGTGGGACAGTGGTGGCGCCGGATGCCCGCATCGTTCTGGTGGTGGACCGCCATCTGCGCGATGCTGCCGGACATCGACGTCATTGCGTTCTCATTCGGCGTTCCGTACGACGCGATGCTCGGCCACCGTGGTTTCACCCATTCGATGTTCTTTGCCCTAATCGTCGGCGCAGCGGCCTCCTGGCACCTGTCGCACCCCTCGCACCTTCGGACGCACGCATCGCACCCCTCGCACTCATCGCACCCATCGCATCTGGCTCTATTCCTCTGGTTTACGGCGGTGACCGCGTCGCACGGCGTCCTCGATGCCCTCACTAACGGCGGCCGCGGCATCGCGTTTTTCGCTCCGTTCAGCGGCGAGCGCTACTTCTTTCCCTGGCGGCCGATTCAGGTTTCGCCAATAGGCGCCGGCTTTTTCTCGCCGCGGGGCCTGCGCGTGCTTGCGAGCGAAGCCGTCTGGATCTGGCTTCCGTCTGCGATAATTGCGGCTTCCGCCCGTGTTCTGGCGCACGTCCATCGCCCTGATCGTGGCCGCCTTCCTTTGCTCGGTGAGCTTCGGAGGGCAAGCGGGCGCAAAGCCCGCGCAACAGACGGATCTCTTCAGAACCGACCCTGAAGGGTTCACGCGCGCGCGCTTTCCACCCGCCGACTGGCCCGATCGCGACTTCACCATTTGCCGTCTCTGGTACACGAGCGTGCGGTCGGAGCGTGACGGCAGCGGGTGGAAGACCGACTATCCCTACAGTGAGATTAATCTGCTGATTCGCTTCAGCGAGATGACGGCCGTGCGCGTCAGCTATGACGACGCGCAGAAGCGTCCCAATACGTGGGTGGTGAAGCTCACGGATGCCAAGCTCTACGACTGTCCGTTCCTGCTTGCCTCGGACGTAGGGACTATTGGCATCAAGGATGAAGAAGTGTCAGCTCTTCGGGAGTACCTCCTGAAGGGAGGGTTTCTCTGGGTGGATGACTTCTGGGGGACCGAGGCGTGGGATCAATGGCAGGACCAGATCGCCAAGGTGCTCCCGCCGGAGCAGTACCCAATCGAGGACATTTCCGCCGCCGACCCGATCATGCGCGAAATGTTCGACCTGGACAAGGTTCCCCAAATCACGAATGTGACGTTCTGGCTCAAGAACAACGGGAAAACGTCGGAACGCGGCGAGGACAGCATCCAGGTTCACGTCCGGGCGATCCGCGATCAACATCGCCGCATCGTGGTCCTTATGACTCACAATACAGATGTCGGCGATTCGTTCGAGCGGGAGCGGGAATCGACGGAGTATTCGCGCCTGTTCTCGCCGCCCGGCTATGCGCTCGGAATCAACGTCTTGTTGTATGCGATGACGCAATGAGAAATCACAAAGCCCAGATCCCAAAGGCCAAATCCCAACAAAGCGAGAGTTGGGACTTGGGATTTGGAGCTTGGGATTTGGGATTTTCAACACTATGATCGCCCCGTTTTAGGAGTGGCCGTGTTCGAAAAGGTGTTCCAGGCGCTCTTCTCGTATCGCCCGGTGGTCTTCCAGCAGGGCGATTTTCGCTTCGACATCACGACGGCGTCCTTTGTGGCGGCGGGCATCGCTGCGCTCATCATGGCGGCGGCGATCTTTACCTATCGAACGGTCGGCGCGAAGGGCCGTCCGCGCGACCGGTTCGTGCTGACGGTGCTGCGAATGGCCGCGCTGGCGCTGGTCGTGTTCTGCCTCTTCCGCCCGACGCTCGTCGTCAAGGCCGCCATCCCGCAGCAGAACGTGGTTGCCGTCCTCATGGACGACTCGCGCAGCATGCAGATCGGCGACTGGAACAACAAACCGCGCGCCGAATTTCTGCGGCAGGAATTGGCGTCCGACACGAGTCCGCTGCTGAAGTCGCTGGCGGAGCGCTTTCTAGTCCGGACGTTCCGCTTCTCGTCCACCTCGGGACGCGTAAATTCCGTCAAAGATCTGAGCTTCGGCGGATCGCAGACGAAGATCGGCACGGCGCTCGACGGCGTACGCGAAGAACTCGCCGGCCTGCCGGTCGCAGGGATCGTGCTCGTCACCGATGGGGCGGATACCACGGAAGGATCGCTCACCAATACGCTGCTCAATCTGAAAGCGGAAAAGCTCCCGGTCTTTACCGTCGGCGTTGGCAGCGCCAAGCTGCCGCGCGACATCCAGATCGATCGCGTCAGCACGCCGCGCACCGTACTTAAAGGTGCCTCGCTCCTGGTCGACGCGGTCATCACACAGTCCGGATACTCGGGTCAGACGGTGACGCTGGACGTCGAGGACGACGGCCGCATCGTCGGATCGCAGAAAGTGCAGTTCCCCACGGACGGCAGTCCCGCAACCGTGCGCGTGCGCGCGACCGCCAGCGAGCCCGGCCCGCGAGTCTTTACCTTCAAGGTGGCGCCGCAGCAGGGTGAGGTCGTCACGCAGAACAACCAGCGCGACTCGCTGGTGGATGTGCGCGACACGCGCGAGAAGATCCTCTACTTCGAGGGCGAGCCGCGCTCGGAAATGAAATTCATCCGCCGCGCGGTCGCGGACGACAAGAACCTCCAGATCGTCACGCTGCAGCGGACGGCAGACAACAAGTTCCTGCGCCTCGACGTTGACACGCCGGATGAACTGCTCGGCGGATTCCCGAAGACGCGCGACGAGCTGTTCGCGTTCAAGGGCCTGATTCTCGGCAGCATCGAGGCGGCCGCCTTCAGCGCGGACCAGCTGCAGATGATTGCGGACTTCGTTGATCGCCGCGGCGGCGGTCTGCTGATGCTCGGCGGTGCACGTTCTTTCGGAGAAGGCGGCTACGGCGGAACGCCCGTCGCCGATGCGCTGCCGGTCCTCATCGATCCGCGTACGCGCCCAGCCGAGCCGACGACCTTCGCCCGCCTGAAGGTGCTGCCGACGCGTGCCGGCGCCGCGCATGCGGTCACGCAGATTGCGGCGACGGAGGACGCGTCCGCCGCGCGCTGGCCCGAGCTGCCGCAGATCACCTCTATTAATGCGCCGCTACCAATCAAGCCGGCCGCGACGGTCCTGCTGAACGGCACCGACGAGCGCAATCGCACGGTGCCGATGCTTGTGTGGCAGCCGTACGGCCGCGGCAAAGGGATCGCCTTCCTGCCTCAGGACTCGTGGGAGTGGCAGATGCACGCCAGCATTCCGCTCGAGGACATGACGCACGAGAACCTCTGGCGTCAGATGCTGCGGTGGCTCGTCGCGGATTCACCGGCACCGGTTGACGCGGGGACGACGGTCGATCGCGTCGAGCCGGGTGAAGCGGTGACGATCGAATCATCAGTCGTGGATCCGACCTGGCTCGACGTCAACGACGCACATGTGATGGCGCGCGTTACACGTCCCGGTGGCTCGACGCTGGAGGTCCCGCTGCAGTGGACCGGGGAGCGCGACGGTCAGTATCGAGGGACATTCGTCAGCACGGTTCCCGGTGCGTACGAGATCGCGGTCTTCGCCGATCGCAACGGCAAGCCGATCGGCACAACTGACCCGCTAAAGCCATCCGCGACCGCGTATGTCCGCGCGGGCGCCGGCGACAGCGAATACTTCGATCCGACGATGCACGAAGCGCCGCTGCGCCGCATCGCGGATGAAACGGGTGGACGGTTTTATACGACAACCAACGTGGCGGGGCTGGCGGAAGATGTCAGCTACGCGGGTCGCGGCGTCACATCGGTCGAGGAGCGCGAGCTCTGGAACATGCCGATCATCCTCATCATGCTCGTGGGACTCGTCTGCGCCGAATGGGGCTACCGCCGCGCGGTTGGTCTCTCCTGATGACAGGCTTGAGCCGGTAATGCTGCACGCCTTTCTTCTCGTCCTCGTCGGCCTGGCGGGCGATCCCGAGCACGGCGAGCTGTTTCACAAGTGGGGCGGCGAGCTCGTGGAGTCTGCTGGCAAGCTCGGTGTGCCTGCCGATCACGTCGTCTATCTGGTCGATCAGGCGCAGGAAGGGGACAAGAGCGTCACCGGCAAGGCCACGGTTGAAGAGATCGGCAAGACGTTCGATCGATGGGCGAAGCAGGCGACCGCTGACGATGCGGTGTACATCGTGCTGATCGGGCACGGCAGCTACGATGGCAAAGTCGCGAAGTTCAACCTGCCCGGTCCCGACATCTCCGGCGCCGACTTCAACACCCAGTTCAAGAAACTGCCGACCAAGCAAATCGTGTTCGTGGACACGACGAGCGCCAGCGGCCCGATGATCACCGAGCTGTCCGCGCCGGGGCGCGTCATCATCACCGCCACGCGCAATGGCGCAGAGAACTACTCGACGCTGTTCGGCGGCTACTTTGTCGATGCGTTGACGGGCGAGGAGGCCGACGCCGACAAGAACCGGCGCGTGACGATGCTCGAGGCGTTCCAGTTTGCGAAGGCGGCCGTGCAGCGCGCCTACGAAAAGGAAGGACTGCTGTCCACCGAGCACGCGGTGCTCGACGACAACGGCGACAAGACCGGCAGCCCGGAGCCGGCGACCAATGGTCAGGCGGATGGAAAGGTCGCGGCACTGCTCGCGATTGGATCGGCGGCCGAGGCGGCATCGCTGCCGACCGACCCGAAGCTGCGCGCGCTCGTGCTCGAACAGCGCGACCTGCAGCACCGCGTCGAATCGCTGCGGCTGCTCAAGGAAAACATGGATGCGGCGAAATACCAGAGTGAGCTCGAAAAGCTCGTGACCGATCTTGCGCTCAAGACCCGTGAGATTAGAAGCCTCGAAGGTGCCAAATGAGTGATCGCGTGACGATGAATCCGTACATAACCAGCGACGTCGTCGATCTCGAGTCGCCGGACGACATCAAGCTTGCGGACAGGATGCGGGCGGGCCGCGAGGAGATTCTCCGCGAGCTGCGCAAGGTCATCATCGGTCAGGAAGAAGTCATCAATCAGGTGCTGAACACGTTGTTTGTCGGCGGCAACAGCCTGATTGTCGGCGCGCCGGGCCTGGCGAAGACGCTGCTCATTCACACCATGGCGCAGGTGCTACAGCTGAAGTTCTCGCGCATTCAGTTCACGCCAGACCTGATGCCGTCCGACATCACGGGCACCGACCTGGTGCAGGAAGATGCGGCGACCGGCCGGCGCCAGATGGTGTTCGCTCCCGGCCCAATCTTCGCCAACATCGTGCTCGCGGACGAAATCAACCGCACGCCGCCGAAGACGCAGTCGGCGCTGCTCGAAGCGATGCAGGAGCATCGCGTCACTATTCAGGGACGCACCTATCAGCTCGACGAGCCGTTCTACGTCTTTGCGACGCAGAACCCGATCGAGCTCGAAGGCACGTATCCGCTGCCCGAAGCGCAGCTCGATCGGTTCATGTACCACATCATCATCGAGCATCCGCCCTACGACGAAGAGATCGACGTCGTCCGCACGACGACAGCGATCCAGAATCCGCGGCTGGAGCGTCCGGTGAGCGGCGAGGATCTGATCAAGTTCAAGGAGCTGGTGCGCAAGGTGCCGGTGTCGGAGCCCGTGCTGCGTCATGCGCTCGACATCGTTCGCGCCACGCGTCCACGGGCAAATGACTCACCCGATTTCATCAACAAGTGGGTCGCGTTCGGCGCCAGCGTCCGCGCGGCGCAGTACCTCGTGCTCGGCGGCAAGGCGCGCGCGCTCACCAGCGGCCGCTACCACGTCAGCTTCGACGACATCCGCGCGCTGGCGCATCCGGTGCTGCGTCACCGCATCATCACCAACTTCCACGCGCAGTCGGAAGGCGTCACCACCGATCAGATCACCGATCGGCTGCTGGAAACCGTGCCCATGCCGCGATCGGGAATGTAGATGTCTGTTGCTGCCGGCCACTCGCAGGGCGCCATTCCCGGTGCGCGCTTCATGGACCCGTCGGTCCTGGCGCGGATCGGCAACCTGGAGCTCGTGTCGCGCGCGGTGGTCGACGGATTCATCAACGGCATGCACAAGGCGCCGTACTTCGGCGCCTCCGTGGACTTCGCCGAGCATCGTGGCTACGTCCCGGGCGACGACATCCGCCGCGTCGACTGGAAGCTGTGGGCGCGGACCGATCGCTACTACGTCAAGGAGTACGAAGCGGAGTCGAATTCGAACTTCTCCGTGCTGCTCGACGTGTCGAAGTCGATGAACTACGGCACGACGGGCGTGACCAAGCTCGATTACGCGCGCATCCTCACTGCCTGCCTGACGAACCTCGTGCACCATCAGCGCGATCGGGTCGGCCTGGTCACCTTCGACGATGACGTCGTCAATTTCGTCCCCTCGTCGGCCAAGCACATGGAAGTGGTGCTGCACACGCTGGAGAAGGTGAATCCCGGACGGCCGAGCAACCTGAAGGTGCCGTTCCAGAAGATGGCGGAGCACTTCGGACGGCGCGGCGTACTCGTCATCATTTCGGACTTTTACGACGAGCCCGACGCGGTGCTCGAGGCCATCTCGCCGCTGCGCTTCCGCGGCAACGATCTCATCGTGTTCCACGTACTCGACAAGTCCGAGCTGGAATTCGGTTTCTCGGACGCCTCGGCGTTCGAGGACATCGAGTCGGGCGAGCAGATGCCGGTCGTACCGGACGCGTTCCGGAAGGAATATCAGTCGCTGGTGAAGGCGCACCTCGATGCGCTGCAGCAGCGTTTCTCGGCCAATCGCATCGATTACAGCGTGCTCGATACGTCGAAGCCGCTTGATCACGCTCTCTACCGCTACCTGTCGGCAAGAGCGAGAATGATGAAGATTCGGTAGACACATGGCATTCCTCGCACCGCTCTTCTTCGTCGGCTTGGCCGCTCTCGCGATTCCGGTCCTGATCCATCTGACCCAGCGCGAGAAGAAGATGGTCCAGCAGTTTCCGTCGCTGATGTTCGTGCGGCGGATTCCGTATCAGACCGTCAGGCGGCGAAAGATTCGTGACCTCGCGCTGCTGTGCGTCCGTCTGGCGGCGCTGCTCCTCATCATCGGCGCGTTCGCGCGGCCGTTCCTGTGGCGGCCGAATGCGGCCACGGCGATCGGCCCGGGCGCGCGTGAGGTGGTGGTGCTGCTCGATCAGAGCTACAGCATGGCGTACGGGGATCGCTGGGATCGCGCGAAGGCGGCGGCACGCGATGCCATCAACAGGCTGGGCGCGTCGGATCGCGCGTCGGTCGTGCTCTTCTCGTCAGGCGCGGACATCGCGCTGCGGTCGACGGCGGAGAAGGATCGCCTGATTGCATCATTCGATACCGCGACGCCATCGCCGGCCGCCACCCGTTTCGGCCCTGCGTTGAAGGTGGCGGGCAGCATCCTCGCGGAGTCTCCGCTGCCGCGCAAGGAAGCGATCCTCATCAGCGACTTCCAGCGCAACGGTTGGCGCGGTGAAGAAGGCGCACGGCTGCCCATGGGCAGCACGCTGACGCCGGTCGCCATCACCGGTCCGGCCGACAAGCCGAACGCAACGGTGACGACAGTGTCGCTCTCGCGCTCGACCTTCTCCGATCAGGAGCGCGTGACGGTGACCGCATCGGTGGCGAACCGTACGATCGCGCCGGTGAATGGAGACTCACTGACGCTCGAGATCGCAGGACGCCCGATTCAGACCGAGCCGCTCACCATTGCACCCGGAGGTTCGGCGACGATCGCGTTCCAGCCCTTCACGGTGCCGTCGCGCAATATGCGTGTCGACGTGCGTGCCGGCAACGACGCGCTGCCGTTCGACAATGTCTTCAACTTCGTCGTCGCGCCCTCCGCGCCCGTGCGCATCCTTCTCGTCGACACCGGCGCGCGGACCGGCGCCAATCTGTATCTGACGCGCGCGCTTGCGATTGGCGACATGCCGAAGTTCGACGTGCAGAATCGCCAGCCGAACGCCGTAACGGATGACGATCTGCGCCGCTCGTCGGTGGTGCTGCTCAACGACGTTGATGTGAACGCCGGACTGGCGCGGCGTCTCGCGCGATTCGTGCAGGACGGCGGCGGCTTGTTCCTCGCGGCGGGGCCGCGCGCGAGCTGGCCGCAGGACACGGACCTGCTTCCCGCATCGCTGTCGCAGCCAATCGACAAATCGCGCGGCGAATCGGCGCGCGTCGGCGCGCTCGAGTACGGCCATCCGGTGTTCGAAGTGTTCCGCGCGCCGCGCAGTGGCGACTTTTCGACGGCGCGATTCTACGCGTATCGCTCTGTGCAGGCGGCGCCGAACGCGCAGGTGCTGGCGCGCTTCGACGCCGGAACGCCGGCTCTCGTCGAACGCAAGATGGGCAGCGGGCACGTGATGCTCTGGGCGTCGACGCTCGATCTCTCGTGGAGCGATCTGCCGCTGAAGCCTGTGTTTCTGCCCTTCCTGCATCGCTCGATGGTGCATCTCGCGAATTACACCGAACCGATGCCCTGGCTGACGATCGGGCAGGTGTTCGATCCGGACGCGACCAGTGCGAAAGCGCAGGCGACAGGCCGGCTGGCGCTGACGCCCTCAGGCAAGCGGCTGCCGCTCGAAGATGAAGGGTCCTCGGCTCAGGTGCTCGAGCTCTCCGAGCAGGGGTTCTACGAGATTCGCGGGCAGAAGGCGAACTCCGACGTGACGGTCGTTGCAAGCAACGTCGATCCCGGCGAGTCCGATTTGACGGCACTGGATCCAGCCGAGGTCGTCGCGGCTGCGACGGGGACCACGGGGCAGAACGCTCAGCAGGCGGCCGCGGATGTGCCGCTTACACCAGAGGCCCAGGAACGCTCACAGCGTCTGTGGTGGTACCTGCTGGCAACGGGAATTCTGCTCCTCGGCGTTGACACGCTGTTCTCGAACTGGCTGTCGAAAACGTAAACCAGCGAACACTTTACGGCGTATTCTGGAGCAACCATGCTCGACTTTCTAAGAAGCGCAGCCACTCCGCCAAAGGATCTGCTCGGCATCATCCGCTACGTGCGGGCGCGCTGGCGCGCACGGCTGGCGGTGAAGGGCGCGGTCCGCGCGTTCGTGGTGAACGTCGCCGTGTTCTTCGCCCTCGCCTACTTGATGCAGTGGTCGCGCTTCACGCCGGCGTCGATTCTGTTTGCGCGCCTCGTGTTGGCCGCGTCGATTGTCGGGTCGGTGTACTTCTTCCTTGCCAAGCCGCTGCGCCGCCGCGTCACCGACGACCAGGTAGCGCTCTACCTCGAAGAGAAAGAACCGTCGCTGCAGACGATGCTGATCAGCGCCGTGGAGTCGAGCCGCGAGGGACGGCACTGGGAATCGAGCGCGCTGGTCGAGAAGCTGGTGCAGCAGGCGATCGACAAGTGCTCCGAGGCCGATGCTCCACGCCGCGCGGAACACGGCCCGCTGCGCGTCAACGGTGCGGTCTTCACCGGTGTCGTCACCGCAGCCGTGCTTGCCATTCTGCTTGGCCCGGCGTTCTTCCGTGATGCGCTTTCCGCAGTGCTCGTCGTGTCGAGAAGCGTGGAGGCTGCGGCGCCGTACAAGATCGCAGTCACGCCGGGTGATGCGTCGGTGCCGAAGGGCGCCGATCAGACGATCAACGCGAAGCTGTCCGGGTTCAGCGCGCAGAACGCGGTCATCATGCTGCGCCGCGATCCGACGTCGAAGAACTTCGAGAAGCTGCCGCTCGTGCTGAACGAGAAGGGCGTCTTCGAGGGAATCATCTTCGGCGTGAAGAACGCGACCGAGTACTTCGTCGACGCCGACGGCGTACGCTCCGCTACCTACACGTTGAAGGTGGTCGACGTTCCGTACGTCGACAAGCTCGCGCTCGAGTACAAGTTCCCCGCCTACACCGGCCTCGATCCCGAAAAGGTTGAAGACGGCGGCGACATCGCGGTGCTGCGCGGCACCGAGGTGAAGGTCACCATCACGCCGACGATGAAGACGAAAGGCGGCCGCATCGCGCTGAACGATAAAGAAAGCGTGCCGCTGACCGCAGAAGCCGACGGCACACTGACCGCATCGTTCAAGGCGGACAAGGACGGCTCATATCACGTCGAGCTCGACGCGCCGAACGGCGAGCGGGTTGCCGCTTCGCCGCAGTACACGATTGACGTGCTGACGGACCGGCCGCCGACGATTTCGTTCGCGCGTCCCGGGCGCGACACGTCCGCGTCGGCCATTGAAGAGGTGTACGCCGAGGCCTCGGCCGACGATGACTACGGCGTCAAGAATCTCGAACTGGTGTACTCCGTGAACGGCGGCCCGGAGAAGACCGTCCCGCTCTTCGGCGGCTCGAACAAGCGCCTTCCCGCCGTCAGCGCGGGGCACACCTTCTATCTCGAGGAGCTCGGCGTGAAGTCGGGCGACTCGGTGTCGTACTACGCGCGCGCCACGGACAATTCCGCCGACGGTCAGAAGGCGAGCAGCGATCTGTATTTCATCCGCGTGCGTCCCTTCGATCAGAAGTTCCGTCAGGCGCAGTCGATGGGCGGCGGCGGCGGCGGTGGCGGCGGCGGTCAGGGCCAGATCGACGCGCTCTCTGAGCAGGAGCGGCAGATTATTTCCGCCACGTTCAACGTGCAGCGCGACAAGCGCACGTCCTCGGCGGACAAGTTCCGGCAGAACTCCACGGTCGTCGGCCTGTCGCAACAGAAGCTGCGCGAGCAGGTCGAGGGTCTGCTCACGCGCATGAACAGCGAGTTCATCCAGCAGGATCCGAAGTTCAAGCAGATCGCCGATCTGCTGCCGCAGGCCGTCACGGCGATGAAGGAAGCGGAATCGAAATTGGGCGCGACGGCACCCGATCAGGCGCTCGGCCCAGAGAACAAGGCGCTCACGCTGCTGCAGAAGGCGGAAGAAGAGTACGAGATGCAGGTCAGCGTGCAGCAGGGCGGCGGCGGTGGCGGCGGCGGATCGTCGCAGCAGCGGGAGCTGGCCGACATCTTCGAGCAGGAACTCGACAAGATGGCGAGCCGCTACGAGACCGCCGATCGGCAAATGCAGGCCAACGGCGACCGGCAGGTCGACGAGCTGCTTGAAAAGCTGAAGGAGCTGGCGCGCCGCCAGGAACAGGAAGCCGAGCGTGAGCGCCGACTGCAGCAGGGCAGCGCTTCGTCCACGCCGAGTGGAAGCGCGCAGCAGCGTGCGCTGGCGGAGCAAGCGGAAGAAGCCGCGCGGCGTCTCGAGCGTCTGGCGCGCGAGGAGAACCGGCCCGACCTGCTCGATTCCGCACGTCAGATGCAGGAGGCGGCGGACGCCATGCGGCGTGCCGCGGCGGGCGGCAACGCGAGCTCGGCGGCGCAGGCGCAGCAGGCGCTCGATCGCCTGCGTGAAACGCAGCGCAAGCTCGAACGCTCGCTGAGCGATCGCGCGCAGCGCGACATCCAGGATGCGCAGCAGCGTGCCGAGGAGCTGGCGCGTCAGCAGCAGGAGATCGCCAACGGAGTCAACGGCCTGTCGGCCAACGGCCAGCAGCGGCGCGACCAGGCGCAGCGCATCAATGAGAAGAAGGACGACCTCGAGCGCAAGCTCGGTGAGCTTGAAAGCGATCTCGATGCGGCGGCGCGCGATGCGGCGCAGCAGGAGCGTCAGGCGTCACGCAAGCTGTCGGAAGCAGCAGGTGCGATTCGCGACAACCGTCTGCGCGACAAAATTCGCTACTCGGAGGCGCTCGTCAATCGCGGCTACGGCCAGGAGACGCTGCGTGCGACGGAGAACGACATCGCCGGCGGTATCGATCAGCTGAAGAAGCGACTCGACGAAGCCTCCGCTGCGCTTGGCCAGGGCGGCCAGCAGAACGCCGGCTCGAAGGGCGAGCAGGCGCTCGGACGCACGCAGCGGCTGGCGCGCGGCCTCGAATCGTTGCAGGAACGGACGCGTGAGCGCGCCCAGCAGAACGCGCGCAATCAGCAGGGGCAGCAGCAGGGCCAGTCGAATCAGCGCGGCCAGCAGGCGGGCAACCAGCAGGGTCGCGAAGGCCAGCAAGGCCAGCAAGGCCAGCAGGGCCAACAGGGTCAGGGCCAGCAGGGGCAGAACGGCCAGGGCCAGGGACAACAAGGAAACAGCGCCCAGCAGGCGAACGGCCAGCAAGGCGGCCAGGGCCAGCAGGGTCAGCAGGGCGGACAGCAAGGCGGTGGTCAGCAGGGCGGCCAACAGGCTGGTGGCGCTGCCAACGGCGGCGGCTTCGGCAATCAGTACGGTTACAACGGCGGCTACAACTACGGCGGCGGATACGGCTACGGCAACCTGCCGTGGAACGGCTCGTACTACGACGGCACCGACTTCGGTCGTCTGTCGGACGAGGACATTCGTCAGCTTCGCGCCGAGGCGCGCCAGTGGGCGAACGAAGCGCAGGATCTGCGCGGCATGCTGCGCGGCTTCAACGTCGATCCGAAGGAGCTGGAGCAGATCCTCGCAGCGCTGCGCCGCCTTGAGGACGAACGCGTCTACAAAGATGCGAAGGAGCTGCAGAGCCTGCAGACGTTCGCGACCGAAGGCCTGAAGCGGCTCGAGTTCGGCCTGCGGCGCCAGGTTGATTCCGCCGACGAAGCCGTGGTCCTTACAGGGTCGGAAGAAGTGCCCGACCAGTTCAAGAAGATGGTGCAGGAGTACTACCGATCGCTCGGCAAGACTCCCCGGTAGCCTTGTTGTCAGGTGCGATGGTGCGAGCTGGTGCGATGGTGCGATAGTGCGTCCGATGGTGCGAGCTGGTGCGATGGTGCGATGTCCGATGGTTCGCACTGCATCCGAACCTCGCACCCTCGCACGTTCAGACGCACCGCCGCACGTATCGCACCTCTCGCACTAATCGCACTGCTCCTCGTTTCGGCCGCGGCTTATGCCCAGTTCGGACGCGGCTTCGGAGGATTCTTTCGCATTCGTCCGCGATTTGCAGACGCCAACACATTCGGCCACGGCTTCAACTACTGCCGCGTGATGTACACCAGCAACCGGCGCGAAGCCGGCGGACAGGGCTGGTCCACCGATTATCCCGACGCCGAACGCAACTTCTCAAAAAGGCTCGGCGAGCTCACCAAGATGCGCGTGAGCAAAGACCCGACCGGCGAACCCAATCACATCGTCGTCCGCCTCACGGATCCCGATCTCTATCAGTGTGCCTACATCAGCATGGAGGACGCGGGTACCGCGCTGCTCAGTGACGCCGAGGTCGAAGGCCTGCGCGCCTACCTGCTGAAGGGAGGATTCCTCTGGCTGGATGACTACTGGGGCGACGCAGCCTACGACCAGTGGGTGCACGAGCTCGATCGGGTGCTGCCGCCGACGGAATATCCCATCTTCGACATCACGCCCGACCATCCGGTCTTCCGGACGCTGTTCGACGTGAAGAAGCTGCCGCAGATTCCGTCGATTCAGTTCTGGCGTGGCAGCGGCGGCGATACGTCCGAGCGCGGCGAAGAGAGCGCTGTCCCCGACTTCAAGGGTGTCAACGACAAGCACGGAAACCTCATCGTCATCATGATGCACGACACCGACGTGGCCGACTCGTGGGAGCGCGAGGGCGAGGACGTGCGCTTCTTCTATGAGTTCTCCCCGGACGGGTATGCTATCGGCTTGAACGTGCTCATGTATGCCATGACGCATTGAACCGGACGTGAGGTGCGATGGTGCCGAAGGTGCGAGGGTGCGAGGGTGCGTCCGAGGGTGCGAGGTGCGATGGTTCGCACCCTGGCACGCGCTCCGTCGCACCCCCGCACGTTCGGATGCACCTTCGCACCACCGCACGCTCGCACCGTCGCACAGCCGTCGCCGTCGTCTTTCTTTTCGCGTTAGCGTCATTCGCCGCCGCGCAGACGATTTACCGCACGCCCGACGGTCAGGAGCGGAAGATCGGCAATCCGTCCTATGACGGCCGGTTCGTCTTCACGCGCATCCGCTACGGCGGACGTGGCTTCGGCGGCTTCTTCCGCGGCGGCGGCACCTGGTCGCACGACTACCCCGCGGCCGATTTCTACATTTCTGACGCGCTGGACACGCTGACGCGCATGCGCGTGAACGACGCATCCACCAACGTGCTGGAGCTCGAGGACCCGCGGATTTTCGACAATCCGATTCTTTACATCTCCGAGCCGGGCTACTGGAGCATCAGCGACAAGGGCGCGGCGAACCTGCGGCTGCACCTGTTGAAGGGCGGGCTGGTGATCTTCGACGACTTCGAGCACCAGGACGAATTCGACAACATGGCAGCGCAGATGGCGAAGGCGCTGCCCGAGCGCCGCTGGATCAAGATCGACATCCGCCATCCCATCTTCCACTCGCTGTTCGATCTGAAGAAGCTCGACGTGCCGCATCCAACCGTGGACGTGGAACCGGACTATCGCGCCCTGTTCGTCAACGACGATCCGAATGACCGGATGCTGGCGCTCGCCAATCACAACTGCGACATCGCCGAGTACTGGGAGTGGTCCGCCGACGAGCGCTTCCCGGTGGACGTGACGAGCGGCGCCTACCAGCTGGGCGTGAACTACATCATCTACGCGATGACTCATTAGGAATTCCAAGGCAGACGGGCGTGAAGTTTGAAAGCGCTCTTGTATGTCCACTGCCCAGGTCGCTACCAGCCAGACACAACCATCACATCAGCGCGCGCGTCGCGCATCTCCAGAGCTCAAGGCGAGAAAGAAATTCCTCCGGTATTTTCCCGGCGGTTTTGACGATGAGACGTACCTCGACTGGGAGCGCAACTACAAGTGGGCGGCGCATGAGCGCTGGGAGCAGCTTCTCAGCTGCGAGCAGCTGCGGTCGCTGCTCGACGACGGCGAGTACGTCGAAATCGCACGCCGCGCGACCAGCATCGAGTCGCGAACCAATCTGCTGTTCTCGTTCGAAAAGATGGCGCTGCGCGATGCGGTCAAATCTGAGGCGGGCGCGCGCGCGTTCGCGACAGGGTTGTGGGAGTTTCTTCACGGGCGCCGCAGCGACGAGGGGCGGTTCGAGCGCTGGATTGACTGCGTGCGCGGCCTGCCGCGCCGGCAGACGCGCGTGTTGACGTGGCCCGTCGTCACCGTCATCGGTTTCATTGCGCAGCCGGATCGGCACATCTTTCTGAAGCCGAACGTCACTCGCGCGGCGGCGAAGGCCTACGGTTTCGATTTCGAGTACGCGTCGCGGCCGAACTGGGGAACGTACCAGAGCCTGCTCGCATTCGCCGGGAAGATCCGTCATGACCAGCGCGACCTGCGACCGCGCGACATGATCGATTTGCAAGGGTTCATCTGGGTCCAGGGCTCCGATGAATACTAAAATCGCCGTGTGCCCACAAAAGATCCGCGCGTCGATGCCTACATCAGCAAAGCCAACGAGTTTGCCAGGCCGATTCTGACGAAGATCCGCTCGGCGGTGCATCGAGGTCATCGCGGCGTGACGGAAACGATCAAGTGGGGCGTGCCGGCCTACGTCGACGACCGCGGCATCGTCTGCATAACGGCGGCATTCAAGCAGCATTGCGCGTGGGTGTTCTGGGCAGGACGCAAGCCGTCGAGTGTCGATGCGAACAAGATGCGGCGGATTACATCGGTCCAGGATCTTCCTGCGCAGGCGACGATGGTGACGGCGGTTGAAGAGGCAGCGTCACGCGACAAGCCCGCGAGAACGACCGCTGTACGCAAACCGTCGCGTCCTGTCAGGGTGCCGGCCTACTTCGCAGCGGAGTTGAGAAAGAACAGCAAGGCGCGCGCCGCATTCGCTGCCTTTCCGCCGAGCCACAGGCGTGAGTATGTCGATTGGGTCGATTCGGCGAAAACGGCCGAGACGCGCCGGCGACGGCTGGCGACGGCGATGGCGTGGATCTCCGCGGGAAAACCCCGGAACTGGAAGTACGCACGTTGAGCTCGCCGTTGGCGCGCATGATGCCTTGTATTGCGGCATGCCCAACCATGGACGATTCACGACCACGCTACTCGCCGCCGTGGCGCTCGTCGCATCAGCGGCATGCACCAAAGCCGATGACCGCTTGACGAAGGCCGTGCAGGATCGACTCGCCGCTGATCAGATTGTTCACGGCTACCACATCGACGTAAAAACTGAGCAGCGCGTCGTGTCGCTGAGCGGTACCGTCGAGACGTCTGTCGCGAAGGACCAGGCGCTGACGCTGGCCAAAACCACGCCGGGCGTTCTCGAGGTGCGCGACCATGTCGCGATCCGCGACAACGCGGGCACGGCATCGTGGTTGAAGAAGTCGAACGGGGCCATAGGCACCGCGGGTCACAGGTAGAATCGGCGGCATGCCCGCCCCGCTGCCGACGATTCTTCTATTGATCTGTTCCAATGTGTTCATGACGTTCGCGTGGTACGCGCACCTGCGCAACCTCGCGGACCGGCCGTGGTATGTCGCTGCTATCGTCAGCTGGATGATCGCGCTGTTCGAGTACCTGCTGCAGGTGCCTGCCAATCGTTTCGGCTTCAGGACGCTCTCGCTCGCGCAGCTGAAGATCATGCAGGAGGTGATCACGCTCGGCGTGTTCGTGCCGTTCGCGGTCGGCTACATGCGCCAGCCGATTACGCTGAATTTCTTGTGGGCGGCGCTTTGCCTGATGGGCGCGGTCTACTTCATGTTCCGCTAGCTCGAGAGTCTGAGCTCCATTCGGAAGAAGTGACAACCGTTCTCAGTCGAACCCAATTTGCGTGACGGTGGCATCGAAACGCGGGTCGGTGCGCAGCGCGTCGAACCGCGGATCGACACGGATGGCAATCAGCTCGAACACGCGCTCCTCGCGCGCCTTGTTCAGCCATTTGAATGCGACGTCGAGCTGACCGAGTCCGACGAAGATCGAGGCGAACTCGAACGGCGAGACATAGCGCTGCTCGGCGAGGCTTTCCAGCTTCCGCAACGTCTTATTCGCTGCGTCGCGCTTGTTCGCCAGCGCCTGCATCCGGCCGAGCGCGCCGTGCATACGCGGGCTGAGAGGGGAGAGCGAGACCGCGCGCTCGAGCGCCGCCAGCGCCTCCTCCAGATCTCCCTGCTGTTCCTGCACCAGGCTGAGCGTCAGATACGCGGGCGCAAAATGCGGGTTCAGCTCGATGGTGTGATCGCACTGCTCGAGCGCCGCGCCGAAGTCACGACGGTAATAGTGAATGACGCCGACGTCGCGCGCGATGATCGACGAGACCGGATCGAGCGATTGCGCGATCGCCATCTGTTCGCATGCCTCGTCGAGCCGGCCCATCGGCACGAGGCACGAAATGCCGTACCAGTGATGGGCGGTAGCGTACTTCGGGTCCAGCGCAATCGCCCGCTGGAACTCGTGCTCGGCGGCGCGCCAGTCCCAGTCCTGCGTGGACTTGACGTGCGCCAACGAGGTTCGCGCCTCGGCCGAATGACCGTCGAGTAGCACCGCCGTGGCCGCGCTCGACGCCGCTTTCGCCCAGACATCGGCAGGCCCGAGCACCCCATAATGCGCCAGCAGTCCATACGCATCCGACAAGCCGCTGTGCGCCGGTGCGTACTGCGGATCTTCGACGATCGCTTTCTGGAAGAAATCGACGGCTTTGACGAGTTCTTCCTCAGTTCTTTGATTCAGGTGATAGCGGCCCTGCAGATACAGGTTGTGCGCGGCGAGATTCTCGATTGGCTTCTGACCCCACGCGACGCCGCCGCGGTTCAGGCGATCCGGCTGCAGGCCGTCGATGATCGTGTCGGCGATGCTGTCCTGCGCCTTGAGGTTATCCGCCAGCGGCGCGTTCATCGACTCGGACCACACATAGCTGCCGCTCGCGGTATCGACGAGATGCGCCGTCACCCTGACCATGTCATGCGACCGGCGCACGCTGCCGCGCAGCACCATGGCTGCGCCTGCATGCGCATGCTCACGTTCGCCATCGACCGCGATCACGCGAAGACCGCGCAGACGCGTGAGCCTGACGATCAGTTCCTGTGTCAGGCCGGCGCCGAAGGACTCGAGGTCACCGTTCTCGCTGTGATCTGCGAACGGCGTAACGGAGATCGTGTTGCGCGTCGCAAACGTGGCCGCGAGCGACGCGCGCGGCACGCCCCGACCGTCGCGCCGCTTGAACACCGGAGCGTAGCCGCCCTTCGGCAGCTCGATAATCAGCTCGTCGTGTTGTCCTTCGTCGTGGTAGTAGCGCGTCAGCCGCGCGCGCAGCCGTCGTGCCTGCACGCGGACAATCGGGTCGGTGCGCGGGTCAAATGACGGCTCCTTGCCGAATACCTGTACCCCGACGACGTACTCCTTGAGCTCGTCGCCGCGGCCGGCGGCTGCTTCGGTGACGATGAAGCCGATGAACCGCTTCAAGCGCTCGACCTGCTGAAAGGTGGTGCTCGCCAGCACCCGGTCGAGCTGCTGTCGAATGGCCTTCTCAGAGACTTTGGTCGGCGGTGCGGCGGCAGTCTTGACGGCCATCCATCGAATTATAGGAGGATGCGGCTATGACCGATGTCCGCTGGGACGATGTCGATCGCTACGCCTCCGATCTGCTCGTCAGACCCGACGAGACGCTCGCCGCCGCACTTCGCGCCGCCGATGCGGCCGGCCTGCCGCCAATCAGCGTCTCACCGCCGCAAGGCAAGTTCCTGATGCTGCTGGCACAGGCCATTGGCGCGTGCCGCATCCTCGAGATCGGGACGCTCGCCGGTTACAGCGCGATCTGGCTCGCACGGGCGCTGCCGGCAGGCGGCCGGCTTGTGACATTGGAGGTCGATGCGAAGCACGCACGCGTTGCGCGGGAGAACATCGGACGCGCGCAGCTGGCGGATATCGTCGATATCCACGAGGGTCGCGCCATTGAGACGCTCGAGCGGATGGTCGCAGCCGCAGTCGACGCGTTCGATCTGATATTTATCGATGCGGACAAACCATCGTACCCGCTCTACCTGCCGCTCGCCGTCGAGTTGTCGCATCCGGGAACGCTGATCATCGCAGACAACGTCGTCCGCAAGGGCGCCATCGTCGATCCCGACAGCAGCGACGAACGCGTGCACGGGGTACGGCGCTACAACGAACTGGTAGCGCGCCATCCGCGCCTCGACGCAACGCTGCTGCAGACGGTGGGCGTGAAAGGGTACGACGGCTTTACGTTGGCGAGAGTTGTGAAGTAGGTGCCGCCGCATCGAGGCGATGGATATCGCCGAGGATGACGCTGTACGAGAACGCACCGACGAGCGCGACAACGGCAATGTAAACGAGCGGCGCGACAAACGATCCAGTCATCTGAAAGAACACGCCGACGACGATCGGTGTGACGATGCCGGCGAGATTGGCGCTCAGATTGAAGATCCCGCCTGTCAGTCCGATGAGCGGCTTCGGCGCGATATCGGCGATGACCGTCCACCCGAGATTCGTCATCCCCTGACCGAAAAACGACACGCACAGAATGGCGATGACGATGCCGTTTGCGGAGGCCGGCACGTAATTCGCGGCGACGATCGTAGACGCCAGCAGCATCCCGCTGACGATCGGCAGCTTGCGCGCGAAATTTGCGGATCCGCTGCGCTTCAGCAGGAAGTCCGAGACGAAACCACCGAACAACACGCCGATTGACGCGGCGATGTAGGGGAGCGCGGCCAGAGCGCCCGCCTGCAGAAACGTCATGCCCCGCGCGGAGACGAGGTAGGTCGGAAACCAGGTGAGGAAGAACACCTGCGTCGAGTTGCCACCGAACTGCCCGATGGACGCGCCAATGACCTGACGATGGCGCAGTAGCGCGCGAACCTGACGCCACTCGAACCGCAGCGGCTGTCCGAGGTATTCACCGCCGCCGCCGGCTTCGATGTAGCGCATTTCAGCGTCGTTGACGGTGCTGCTTTGCGATGGATCGCGGTACACCACGGACCAGAGGAAGGCGAACACGATGCCGACGGCGCCGACGATCAGGAAGAGGCCGCGCCAGCCGAAGGTCTGGGTGATCCAGAAGAGCGGTACGCTCAAAAAGCCGACGCCGGCGTATTGACCGACCGAGTAGATGGAATTGGCTCGCGCGCGCTCATGCTGCGGAAACCACGACGCGAGAATGCGGCTGTTGGCAGGAAAGCACGGTGCCTCGAACGTGCCGACACCGATGCGCGTCAGTACCAGGCCGACGAGCGATCGGACGGCCCCCATGGTCGCGGTGAATGCCGACCAGAAGAAGAGCGCGACGAAATAGGTGGTGCGCGTGCCGAATCGATCGAGTGCAATGCCGCCTGGAATCTGCAGCAGTGCATAGCTCCAGGAGAAGGCGGAAAATGCGATGCCCATTTCGGCGGCGCTGAGGCCAAGATCTTTGGTTAGGCTCGGCGCCGCGATGCCGAGTACCGTCCGGTCGAGATAGTTCAGCATGGTCCCGAAGGCGATCAACGCCAGGATCGGGAACCACCGGACATGCGTGCGCGCCGCCGTCACTCGCCCTTTCGGTAAATGTCGTTGATGTTCCAGTGCCCCGGAGTCGGGGTGGGCGCGTTCTCCATCGGTGCCTGGATGACGGTCGGGAGCTTCGCTGCGAGCGCCTCCTTCAGTGCGGCACCGAGCTGATCAGGCGACTCGATCATCACGCCGCGCGCACCGCACGCACGCGCCATCGCGGCGAAGTCCACGCGATAGGGATGTCCATCGCATTCGAACACGCAGCCGAAGGTCGACCCATAGTGCTGCTGCTCCAGTCCCGCGATCGTGCCGAATGCGGCATTGTCCATGACCAGCCACACCACGTTGAGGCCGGCTTCCATCGCCGTGGCCACGACCGATGGGTTCGAGCCGAAGCCGCCGTCACCAATGAGAGCGACTGCCGCACGGTGCGGCTGCGCCATCTTCACGCCGAGCACTGCCGACGGCCCGAAACCCATGGTGGCAAGGCCGCTTGGCGTGATGAACGTGCCCGGCACGGTGATCGGGAACTGTTGTGCGACACCGTTTTTGTTCCAACCGACATCGGTGACGATGTAGCCGTCTTCGGGCACGGCATCTCGCAGTTCGCTGAGGATGCGTTCAGGCCGCATTGGGAACTGATCGGACTGCCACTGCCTGGCCCATTTCGCCGAAAACGCGCGGCGCGCCTGCGCAATGTCCTGGCGAATCGGGCCGCGGCTGCGATGCTGGCGTCCCCGGGCGCCGTGGGCGAGCGCCGCAAGGGCGAGCTTCGCATCGGCGACGACACCGATCTCAGTCGGCAGGTTGCGGCCGATTTCCGCGATGTCGGCGTCGATGTGGATGACGCGGGTCGGCGGCGCGGCAAACGTGAACCGCGGATCCCACGAGCTCGAGCTCGCTTCCGCGAGGCGCGTGCCCACAGCGAGCATCACGTCTGCAGTACGGCACCTGTCGTTGGCGATCGGCGTACCCCAGAAGCCCGTCATGCCGAGCAGCAGTGGGTGGTCTTCCCGAAGGCAGCCCTTGCCCATCAGCGAATGCGCGACGGGAATCTCCATGGCTTCGGCGAGCGCCGCGAGTTCAGCCGTCGCGCGCGCGGAGATCACCCCGCCGCCGGCGTAGATCACGGGACGCTCGGCCTGCGCGAGGATGCCGATGATCGTCGCAACCGAGTCAGGATCGATCGATGGGCGCGTCATCTTCGCAGGCGCCTGCGAGAATGCATGGATCGGCAGATCGGCGGAGAAGACATCCATCGGAACCGAAACGAGCACCGGACCCGGACGCCCCGATTGCGCGAGATGGAATGCGCGCTCCATCATGCGCGGCAGATCGTCGACGCGGTCAACGCGATACACGCGCTTGCAGAACGGGCGATAGATCTGAAACTGGTCCGCGTCCTGATGCAGGTTGAACTCCTGGTGCGGATGACGTCCATAGAAGTGGGACGGCACGTCACCAGAGATCACGACCATCGGAATCGAATCGAGTGCTGCGTTGGCAACGCCGGTGGTTGCATTCGTCAGCCCGGGACCGAGATGCGTCAGCAGCACGCCCGGCTTGCCCGAGGCGCGCGCATAGCCGTCTGCGGCTTGGGCCGCCACCTGTTCATGGCGTGTGGTGACGAAACGGATTCGGCTCTTGCCGAGCGCGTCGAGAAACGCGATGTTGGTGTGACCGCACAGGCCGAAGATCACCTCTACGCCAAGGCGTTCGAGATACTCCGCCAGCAGATACGAAGCGATGCGTGTCGGCGTCGCGGCGCCCATGGCGCGCGCGAGATCCGGCTGTGCGACTGTGGTCATTGTGTTGCCTCCGCCTTCGCCAGGTCCGGTCGCTCGCGACCGGACGAATCAGTGCTGGCTTGAGTGACCGCTCCGCGGTCCGTCTCGTCAAAAATCGGGCTCTGGTAGAACTCACCGAACAATTCCGCTTCCGACGGACGGTCTTCGGCAATCGGACGGCTCACCCACGTGACGTTCATGTAGTGCTTGAGCGAGATGTTCTCGTTGGTGATGTTGCCGCCCCACGTCCCGCAGCCCATGCTCGAGGTCATCGGCATGCCGTTGGTGAACGTTCCGGCATTCGATCGCGACTGCACCTGCCGCACCATCATTCGGCTGACCGGCGCAGTCAACGCCAGCTGGTGAATGTGCTCGTCGTCGAACGAGTAGATTCCGCAGGAGTGCCCCTTGCCGCCTGTCTCGAAGATGCGACGCACCATGTCGAGTGCCATCTCCCAGCCGCTGTACTTGAAGACCGCGAGTACAACGCCAAGCTTCTCGGTCGAAAACAGATGCTCGCGTCCGATGTGCTGCTCCGGAACGATGAAGAACGTACGGTCGGCGGGAAGCCAAATGCCGGCTTTCTTCGCGACCGCGGCAGCAGGACGGGCAATCGTGTCGGCGGTCCGATGCCCTTCGGCGTCCCAATAAGCCGCCTGCAGTTTCGCCTTCTCCTCTCCGTTGACGACGTAGCCGCCTTCTGCGACAAGGCGTGCGACGAACGCATCATGGATGCGCGAGTCGATGAGGACGTTGCCATCGGCGGAGCAGCCTGACCCGTAATCGTTCGTCTTGCTGATCGCCGTGTTGCGCGCGGCTTGCTCGACGTCAGCGGTCTCGTCGATCACCATGGTCGCGTTGCCCGCCCCCACTCCATACGCCGGCTTGCCGGAGCCATAGGCAGCGCGCACCATGGCGGGTCCGCCGGTTGCGATGGTCAGATCGCAGATCGACATCAGCTCGTTCGCCAGCGGTATGCTCGGCTTGTCGACGCACTGCAGGAGATCGTCGGGCGCATCGAGCGCGCGCAACGCGGCCCGCATCAGCCGCACCGTTTCGTTCGTGGTCTTCGTGCTCGCCGGGTGCGGCGAGAAGATCACCGCGTCCTTGCACTTGATGGCGTAGATCGCAATGCCGATCGGCGTGATGTACGGGCTCGTAACCGGAATCAGGGATGCGATGACCCCTGCCGGTTTTGCGTACTTGACGATGCCTTTTTCGGGGATCTCCTCGATGACGCCCATGCTCTTCTGACGGAGCGCATCGCGGAGGATGCCGAGCACCTTCGAGCGGCGTCCTGGCTCGCGGCTTCCCATACCACTTTCGTCGACGCTCATGTTGGCCAGCCGTGCGGCGGAGGTTTGATTGCCGGCGGCCCAGCCGATCGCCTGGCACAGGCGGTCGACCCGCGCCTGGTCGTAGTGCTCGGCCGTCCGCATGGCGGCGCGCGCACGCTGCAGCATCTGCCGCGCCAGCGCCTGTTCTTCGGGAGTGATCGTTCGTGTTGCCATATTCCTTGGCGGTCCGACGGGACCCGCCCTACCTCTTGCCGTCGTACTGAACGGGAATCCGCACTCGCATCGGCTTTTCGCGGGCGTATTCCTCCGCGACTTCCGCCGTCAGCCCTGCGACACGTCCAATGATGAAGATCAATTTGCCGGCTTCCGGCGGGAAGCCCATGTCGTAAAGCACGGCAGCAAGGCCGCCGTCGATGTTGATTGGCAGCGGTTTGATACGCCGGCTCGCGGCGTCTCCGACGGTACGCATGAACCGCACGCCGGCGCCCTCCTCGTTGCCCTGTTTCGCCAGCGAGAAAAGCACGTCTACGCGGTGGTCGATGGTGCGATGAACACGGTGTCCGAGACCCGGGACGCGCTCGCCACGCTCGCTGAACCTGTCGACGACGTCGGCGGCGGCGGCTTCGAACGAGATTGATCTGCGCTCCGCGTCCGCGATGCCGTCGGCGATCATCGCCATGCAGAGTTCGCCCGCGCCGCCATGTTCATCGCCGACGGCGAGAACGCCAGCGGCGACGGCAGCGGACATCGATTGCCGGTTGCCCGATGCGACCAGCCGCGCCGCTGCGCAGGAAGGTGCCGCCGGCCCGGGGTCGCATACACCGATCAGGATCGCGTCGATGAGCTTCCGCTCGCGATCGTCCGGCAGTCGCCCCCGATGCAGGAGAAAAACCGCGTCGGCGAAGCTTGCGCGACGCATGAGGTCGGTTACCTCATGTCCGTGAATCCACAGCGCGGACTCCTCTGAGCGCACGATCGCCGTTCGCCACTGGTCCATGAAGCACGAATTATCGCCGCCTTTCGACCGCCGCGGCATGGTTGTAACCGTACGGACACCGTTACGTTCTTGTTGCTTGCGCAGCCGGATGGTACGGTGCGTGTCTCGCGACAGGTGTCCCGGTTGTCCTCATCAGCGTTGGAGGAGAAGGTGCGAAAGGCAAGAGCAATCAGCTCCATCTGCATTGCGGTGGTTCTGTGTGCGTTGAATGTTGCGAACGCGGCCGCGCAGGCGGTTGCAGGCTCCCAGGTGTCGGGGATCGTTCGCGACACCAGCGGCGGCGCCCTGCCCGGCGCCGATGTGACGATTACCAAGACCGACACGCAGCTGGTGCGATCGACAGTCACCGGCTCCGACGGCAGCTACGTGCTGCCGAATCTTCCTGTCGGCCCCTATCAGTTGAAGGTCTCGCTGCAGGGCTTCACGACCTACGTGCAGGACGGCATCGTCCTGCAGGTGAACACGAACCCGCAGATCAACGTGACGCTTGCGCTTGGTGCGATCAGCGAACAAGTGGAGGTCACGGCGAACGCCGCAATGGTGGAGACGCATTCCACAGGAGTCGGCCAGGTCATCGACCAGCAGCGGCTCGCTGAAATTCCACTCAACGGCAGGTTGGCAACCGAGTTGATCTACCTCTCGGGCCTCGCGACCACGGCGCCGGCCGGCGACCTGAATACGAATAAGAATTTCCCGACGGTGACGTTGTCAATTGCTGGCGGGCAGGCCAACGCCATCACCTACATCATGGACGGCGGCACGCATAACGATCCGTTCAACAATCTGAACCTGCCGACGCCTGCGCCCGATGCGCTGCAGGAATTTAAAGTGGAGACGAGCGCACTTCCGGCGCGTTACGGGCATCACGCGTCGTCCGCAGTGAACCTGATCACGAAGTCCGGCACGAACCAGTTTCACGGCAACGCAGCCGAGTTCCTTCGCGACTACCACTTCAACGCACGGAACTTCTTCGCGCCGACGCGCGACAGTCTGCGCCGCAATCAGTTCGCCGGATCGGCCGGCGGCCCGATTGTGAAGGACAAGTTGTTCTTCTTCGGAAGCTATCAAGGGAAGATCGAGCACACCAAGCCTGTCGAGACCCTCAGCTTCGCCCCCACGCAGGCGATGCGCAACGGCGACTTCACCGCGTTTGCCTCGACCGCGTGCAACAACGGCCGCCAGGTGACGCTGCCCGCGCCGTTTGCGAACAACACCATCGACCCCTCGCGTTTGAATCCAGTGTCGGTCGCGTTCCTCAAATACGTGCCGGCGCCGACGGACCCGTGCGGCCAGATTCGCTATGGCATTCAGAACAACAGCACCGAGCATGAGGCACTCGGCAAGACCGATTTCAACTTGAACGCGAAGCAGACGATGTTCATCCGGTATCTGTATGCGTTCTACGAGAACCCCGCCACCTACGACGGCCAGAACGTGCTGACATTGAGCCGGACGGGTCAAGAGAATCAGGTGCATTCGATCGTCTACGGCCACAACTACATCATGTCGCCGACGACCCTCAACTCGGTGCACGTCACCTACAACCGCACGCTCAACGATCGGCCGTTGCCGTCGTTCTTCACGGCCACCGACCTCGGCAGCCGGGTGTTCAGCCCGCTTGCTGGTTATGTCGGCGTGTCTGTCCAGGGCAGTGGCTTTTCCATCGGCGCCGGCGGCACTAATCCCGGCTACTTCAATTCGAAGAGCCTGCAGCTCGCCGACGACATGGATTTGATCCGCGGACCGCATCAGTTCTCGGTAGGAGCGAACTGGATCAGAACGCGCATCGAGACGTTGAACAACCGCCCGACGAACGGCCAGTTCACGTTCAATGGCCAGACGACGGGGTTGCCGTTGGCGGACTTCATGGTCGGCGCGGTCAGCAGCTTCGTGCAGGGCAATCCGGTCTACGACTACGACCATAACGACTACGTTGGCGCGTACGCTCAGGACAACTGGAAAGTGCGGCCGAACCTGTCGCTGAACGTCGGCGTCCGGTGGGAGCCGTTTCTGCCCATCAAGAATACGTATGGATGGGTGAGCCATTTCGAACGCGCAGCGTTCGATGCCGGAACTCGCAGCACCGTCTATCCGCAGGCGCCCGCGGGACTGCTGTTTCCCGGCGACAGCGGTTACCCAGGCAACGCGACCACGTTCGGCAAAGTCGCCAATTTCGCGCCGCGCCTGGGCACGATTTGGACGCCGAAGGGTGACGATTCGTTGAGCGTGCGAGGCTCCTGGGGCGTGTTCTATGACACGCCGCATCTGTTCTTCAATACGCGCTTTGCGAACAATCCGCCGTGGGGAGCACAGATCACGATCACCAACCCGGCGGGCGGATTCACCGATCCGTATCTAGGGTATCCAGGGGGCAATCCGTTCCCCGCGTTGAATACTGATTGGAAGAGCGCGGCGTTTCCCGCATTCGGTGTCTACGTCAATACGCCGCTGCACTTGCGGCCGACGCAGCTGCAGCAATGGAACGTCAGCGTGCAGAAGCAGCTGAATGACTGGCTGCTGGCGGCAAGCTATCTGGGAACGCACTCCGCACAGCTGTGGCGCGCGACCGAGTTGAACCCGGCCGTGTTCGGGCCTGGCGCAACGACGGGCAACACGAATCAGCGACGCGTCCTCTACCTCGCCAATCCGGCGCAGGGTCAGTACTACGGCACCATTGGGCAGGTCGACGATACGGGCCGCGGCAATTACAGCGGCCTGTTGCTGTCGGCACAGCGCCGGCTGAAGAGCGGCTTGAGCGTGTTGTCGAACTGGACGATTTCGAAGTGTATGTCCGATCCAGCAACGACTGAAATTACGGGACCGACGATTGTGGACCCGAATAACCCGGACCTTGATTACGCCTACTGCGCCTCCGATCGCCGACACGTGGTCAATGTCTCAATCGTGGCGCGGACGCCGGAGTTCTCAAACCGCGTGGCGCGGGCTATTCTCGGTGACTGGCAGGTAGCGCCAATCGTCCGCTGGCAGACAGGCGATCGGTCGACGGTGACGACTGGAATCGACAATGCGCTGACCGGCGTAGGCGGCCAACGGGCGGTACAGGTGCTCGACGATCCGTACGGCAGCGGCGGGCCGAATGCCTATCTGAACCGCGCGGCATTCGCTTCGCCTGTCACCGGCGCCTACAGCACGCTGAAGCCGTTTACGATCGTCAATCCGTCGCGGCTCAACAACGATCTCGCGCTGACGCGTAATATCCGTTTCGCGGACACGCGAGGCATTCAACTGCGCTGGGAGATCTTCAACGTGCTGAACCACACGAATTTCAATGCACCGGTGACGGCATTGAACAGCGCGAATTTTGGCAAGATCATCACCGCGCAGGACCCGCGCCTCATGCAGTTCGCGCTGAAGTTTGACTTCTGACATGCGCAACGTCGTTTCAGCAATCGTGCTGGCAGCGTGCGTGCCGCTCGCGGCGCATGCGAGTGGCGCGGACTGGCCGTCGCGCGACGGCGATGCAGCGGGCACCCGCTACTCGACGCTGAAGCAGATCACGCCCACCAACGTCTCGCAGCTGACAACGGCCTGGACGTTTGACACCGGAAGCCCAGCACTGCAGTTGACGCCGGTCGTCGTCAACGGCGTCATGTATTTCGGCGCTGGTTCGAGCGTCTACGCCCTCGAACCCGAAACCGCGAAGGTCCTCTGGAAGTCGCAGTTCCCGTCGGCGGTCACCAGACGCGGCCTCGCATATTGGCCGGGCAGCGGTTCGACGCCGGCGCGACTGTTCTTCGGTGCCGGCGATCGGCTCGTCGCCATCGACGCGAAGACCGGCGCGGCCATTCCGTCGTTTGGCGACAACGGGTCGGTCGATCTGAAGACGGAGATCAGAGGTGACGTGGACGGCCGTATCGCGCTGCTCTCGCCGCCGGCCGTTTACAAGAACATCATCATCACGGGCGGCAATAACGGCGAGCAGGCGCCGAGCCTCGGACTGTACGGCGATATTCGCGGCTGGGATGCCGTCACGGGCAAGCTGCTGTGGGCCTTTCACACCGTTCCACGTCCAGGAGAGCCGGGCATCGAAACGTGGGAAGGGGACAGCTGGAAGAGCCGCTCGGGCACGAACATGTGGTCGTTCTTCACGGTCGACGTCGATCGTGGCCTCGTGTTCGTTCCGACGGGCTCGCCGACGTCCGACTATTACGGCGGCGATCGACGGGGCAACAACCTGTACGGGAATTCGGTGATTGCGCTTGACGCGACCACCGGAAAGCTGAAGTGGGCGCGACAGCTCATTCATCACGACCTGTGGGACTTCGACGTGCCGGCCGCGCCGACGCTCATCGAGGTCACGCGCAACGGCCGTCGCATTCCCGCGGTTGCCGCGATGAGCAAAGCGGGCCTGTTGTTCATCTTCAACCGTGAGACAGGCGAGCCGCTCTACGGGATGGAGGAGCGGCCGGTCCCGAAGAGCAACGTGCCTGGTGAGGCCTCGTCACCCACGCAGCCATTCCCCCTGAAGCCAGCGCCACTCGCGAAGATCGATTTCGATCCGGCCAGGGACATGTACAGCCTGACGCCGGAGCACGCCGCGTATTGCAAGGACCTGTGGGACAACAACCACCTGTACACCAAAGGTCCATTTACACCCGCAGACGTCGACAACTACATGGTGACGTTCCCGAGCACGCTGGGCGGCGCAAACTGGAACGGCTTCTCCTACGATCCACAGCGCGGTCTCCTCTTCACCAACATCATGGATCTGGGTCAGGTCGGACAGATGAAGATGGGCGTCGGCCGTCAGGGAGGTCCGTCTACGTGGGTGCGCAACACGCCGTGGGGTGGAGCAGTGGGCCGCTTCTGGAATCCGATGACGCAGATTCCATGCTCGAATCCGCCGTTCGGCGAGCTCGTCGCCGTTGACGTCAACAGGGGCGAGATCGCGTGGAAGGTGCCGGTCGGCTTCGTCGACCAGCTCAAGGCCAGAGGCTTAGACAAGACCGGCGCGTTGAACATCGGCGGCAGCATCGTGACCGCAGGCGGCGTCATCTTCATCGGCGCGACGACAGACAAACGCTTCCGCGCGTTCGATGAGTCGGGCAAGCAGTTGTGGGAGACGACGCTCGAGGCGAGCGCCCACGCGATCCCGATGACGTTCATGGGCAAGGACGGACGGCAATACGTCGTCGTCGCCGCGGGCGGCGGCAGCTTCCTCGGTTCCCCGACGGGGACGAAGATCGTCGCATTTGCGTTGCCACAACGAACTGCGGAGACACGGAGCGCACGCAAATGAAGGGTCTTGGCGTCGTCGTCGCGCTGGCGCTCGCGCTTGGCGTCACGGCAAGCGGCCAAGGAAGACAAGGCGGACCGCAGCGCCCGCGCACGCGCAAGGTGGTCCTGGCGTGGGCGGACACGCGCAACGGCATCGCGCAGCACGACTCGACGTCGCATGCGCTGGCGATCATCGAGCGTCTCGGGTATGAATCCGGTGCCTACGACACCTACATTCGCACCGATTCGAACGTCATCGCCAACAAGCCGCAGATGACCACCGGCCAGCCGGCAAGCGGCGGGCCGAGCCTCGGCAACGTTGACGCGATCTTCTTCATGGGTCACCGCGACGTTCCGCTGGACGCGCAACAGCGGTCCGAGCTCGCGGCGTTCGTGCACGATCAGGGCAAAGGGTTCGTCGCCGCGCACGTGGCGCTCACCGCGTTCGAAGGCTGGCCGGAATTCGGCGAACTGCTTGGCGGGCGCTACGACGATCATCCGTGGAACACGGCGAGCGGCACGATCATCAACGAGGATCCGTCCTTTCCGGCAACGAAGCATTTTCCGGCAAGCTTTCCGCTCACCGACGAGTTCTATCAGGCGAAGTCGTTTTCTCCCGACGCGCACGTCCTGCTGCGGCTTGATGTGTCGAAGATGCCGTCGACCCCGCAATTGAGAAACACCCAGTTCCCCTTGGCGTGGACAAAGACCTACGGCAAAGGGCGCGTGTTCTATTCGTCGCTTGGCCATGCAGCTGCGACGTGGGACAACCGCGACGTCGCGCAGATGTACTTCGAGGCCATCAGGTGGGCGCTCGGCCTAACCTGACGACCTCATCCGTATAGCTCGCGGGCACCAGCTATGCAATACAGCGTAGCCGGTGCCGACGCGCGAGTTTGATGAAGCGGCGTGGCTTTCCGCCATCGTTGAGTCGTCCGACGAAGCCATCATCAGCATCGATCACGACGGCGTCATCACTTCCTGGAATCCAGCCGCCGAACGGATCTATGGCTATTCAGCGCGCGAAGCGATCGGGCAGCCCAACCAACTGATCATTCCGCCCGACCGACGGGCAGAAGAAGAAGCGATTCGAAAACAGGTGTTCGCTGGTGAACCGGTCGGTCGCTACGACACGGTCCGGCTTCGCAAGGACGGCACGCGCGTCGATGTTTCTCTGGCGGCGTCTCCCCTGCGCAACAAGCAGGGCGACATCGTCGGGATTTCAAAAATCAGCTGCGATGTCTCCGATGAACACCGCGCCGCGCAGACGGCGCGACGGCTCGCGGCGATCGTCGAGTCGACCGACGATGCCATTATCGGTCTCGATCCGTCGGGCACGATTCAAGCGTGGAATCGCGCTGCGGAACAGATGTATGGCTACACGGCCGACGAGGCGATTGGCCAGTCAATCTCCATCACACTTCCGGGCGATCGTCAGACCGAGGAGTCCGGCTTCCTGGAGCGCATCAGGCGCGGCGAGCGCATCGTCGGATTCGAGACCGTGCGCTGCCGCAAGGATCGCGCGTGCATTCCTGTATCGCTGACGATTTCGCCCGTCTACGACGACGACGGTTCGGTGATCGGCGTCTCGAAAATCGCGCGCGACATCACAGACCGAAAGCGCGCGTCGGAACATACCGCCTTTCTGACCCAAGCCAGCGCTATCCTGGCGAGCTCGCTGGACTACCAGACGACGCTCACCGCCGTCGCCAACCTCGCCGTTCCCGTTATCGCCGACTGGTGCGCCGTCGACGTGCTGAACGACGATCACCGACTCGATCGCGTAGCCGTCGCACATGTCGATCCGGCGAAGATCGAGCTGGCGCGGACGATTCGTGAACGCTACGAGGATGCGACCTCTCCGTTCAGTCCCGCTTCCGTCGTCCGCACCGGAACGCCGGCGCTGGTGAAGGAGATCACGGACGAGATGATTGCCGCCTCGGCCCACGGCGATGAGAACCGCATCCGCCTGATCAAGTCGCTCGGCCTGCGCTCCTATATGGTGCTGCCGCTCACGGCGCACGGTCGCACCTTCGGAACACTGACGCTTGCGACCGATAAATCGGCTCGCCTCTACACCGACGACGACTTTCGCTTCGGTCAAGACGTCGCGTTCCGCGCGGCGCTGGCCGTCGACAACGCCCGCGCCTATGGCGCGGCTCAGGACGCGAATCGGCTCAAAGACGAATTCCTGGCGACGCTGTCGCACGAACTGCGCACGCCGCTGAACGCGATTCTCGGCTACACGCGGCTGCTGCAGGCGGGCATGGTTGCGCCCGATCGGCGGTCGCAGGCGTTGGCAACGGTCGAACGCAACGCCGCAGCGCTGACGCAGATCGTCGAAGACCTCCTCGACGTCTCTCGCATCGTTTCCGGGAAGATTCGTCTCAACATACAGCCGGTCGATCTGACCGAAGTCGTCAAGAATGCGGTTGACACCGTCAAACCGGCCGCCGACGCAAAACACATCCGCATCCAAACGATGTTCGATCCGCACGCCGGTCCCATCTCCGGCGATCCCGACCGCCTGCAGCAGGTGGTCTGGAATCTCGTCTCGAATGCGGTGAAGTTCACTCCGAAGCAGGGCATCGTGCAGGTGCGCGTCGAGCGGATCAATTCGCACGTCGAAATCGTCGTCAGCGATACCGGCATCGGCATCGCAGAGGACTTTCTGCCGTACATCTTCGAGCGGTTCCGCCAGGCAGACAGCGGCACAACTCGCTCCCACGGCGGCATCGGGCTTGGGCTCGCCATCGTGCGGCACCTGGTGGAGGTGCACGGTGGAACGATTCACGCGTCGAGCGGCGGTACGGACCGGGGTGCAACGTTTCGCGTTCGCCTTCCGCTGATGATCGTGCATGCCGAAGCGGTGCCCGAACGGCGGGCGCATACCGCGAAAGCTGCCGTCCCAGACGGCCTGCCGCGGCTCGATGGCCTGCACATCTTCGCCGTCGATGACGACACCGATGCGCGGAGTCTGATAACCGAGACGCTGGAGCCGGCCGGCGCGCACGTGACGACGGCCGATTCCGTCGCTCGGGCCCTGGACATGCTGCCCGCAGCGCGGCCCGACGTACTCCTCCTCGACATCGGCATGACCGACAGCGATGGCTTCGAGCTGATTCGGCGGGTCCGACAGTCAGAGAATGCGCGGCTCCGCGACGTGCCGGCGGCGGCGCTGACGGCCTACGCGCGCGCCGAGGATCGCGTGAAAGCGCTGCAGGCGGGTTTCCAGATGCATCTGGCGAAGCCGGTCGATCCGGTCGAGTTAATCGTCGCCATAGCGGCACTGGCGAAAGCTGCGCCCGACCGAAACAGCACCTAAGTAGAATCGCTAGGTGGCGAATCCGCCGAACAACAAAATCTGCGACACCATCCTGGACGCCATCGGCAACACGCCAATGGTCCGCGTTCACAACATCACGCGTGGTGTCATCGACGCCGACGTTCTCATCAAGCTGGAAACCTTCAATCCAGGGAACTCAATCAAGGACCGCATGGCAGTCCGCATGATCGAGGACGCCGAACGGGCCGGGAAGTTGAAGTCGGGCGGCACAATCATCGAGGGAACGTCGGGCAACACCGGGATGGGCCTTGCCATTGCCGCCGTGGTCAAGGGCTACAGGTGCATCTTCACGACCACGGACAAGCAGTCGAAGGAGAAGGTGGACGCGCTGAAGGCGTTCGGCGCGGAGGTGATCGTCTGTCCCACGGATGTCGACCCCGAGGATCCGCGTTCGTACTACTCGGTGTCGTCGCGCCTCGAGCGCGAGGTGCCGAACTCCTGGAAGGCGAATCAGTACGACAACCTGTCGAACACCGCCGCGCATTACGAGCAAACCGGACCGGAGATCTGGGATCAGACAGACGGACGGATCACGCATCTGGTGTGCGGCGTCGGCACCGGCGGGACGATCAGCGGCGTCGGCCGCTACCTGAAGGAAAAGAATCCACGCATCAAGGTGTGGGGCATCGACACCTATGGCTCGGTGTTCAAGAAGTACAAAGAGACGGGCATCTTCGACAAGAACGAAATCTACCCGTACATCACCGAAGGGATCGGCGAGGACTTCCTGCCGCGCAACGTAGACTTCAACGTCATCGATCACTTCGAGAAGGTGACTGACAAGGACGCGGCGATCATGACGCGCCGTATCACCCGCGAGGAAGGCATCTTCGCAGGCAACTCCGCTGGTTCCGCGATGGCGGGGCTGCTGCAGCTGAAGGACAACTTCAGCACAGGCGACGTGGTTGTCGTCATCTTCCACGACCACGGCTCTCGCTACCTGGCGAAAATGTTCAACGACGAGTGGATGCGCGCGAAGGGATTCCTCGAGGTGACCGGCATGACCGCGCGCGATCTGGTCGCGCTCGGCGTGTCCGGCGAGCTCTACTCGGTCGAGGCCGCCAAGCCGGTCGAGGAGGCCATTCGCATCATGAGCGACAACGATTTCTCGCAGATCTCCATCACACGCGGCGGCCGCGTGATTGGATCGCTCAACGAGTCGCACCTCTATAACGAGTTCATGCGCGACCCGGAGGTGAAGCACAAACCTGTCGAGGAGATTATGCAGCCGGCGTTCCCCTTCGTCGACATTTCGACGCCCGTGCAGCTGTTGTCGACGATGATCACGCCGGAGAATCCGGCGGTGCTGGTGCGCGACTTCAAGACAGAGAAGACGTTCATCATCACGCGCTCCGACATCATTCGCATGCTCTGTTAGTATTGCGGCGCTATGCACAGGCTGCTCACTCGACGCGACGCGATGCTCGCCGTCGCGAGCGCGGGACTTGGCGCGGCGGCGGCGCTCGGCCAGACGCGCGTCGGCAATCCGCCGTATCCGAGCTGGAAAACCGAATTCAGACAGCTCGCGCCCGGCGTGTATGCGTACACGCAGGCCGGTGGTCCAGGCGTGCCGAGCTCGGCGATCAGCAACGGGGCATGCATCCTTGGCCCGGATCACTGGCTGGCGATTGATGCCTTCGCGGCGCCGCCGCATACGAAAGCATTCCTTGCCGCAGCGAAGAATCTGGCGGGAAGCCGCACGTGCGATCGGCTGATCAACACGCATCATCACGCGGATCACACCACCGGCAACTGCTTCTTTCTGCCCGCCGAGATCGTCGGCCATGAGTACTGCCGCACGGCGGTGATCAGCAACGGCATATCGAATCTCGCCGGCCGTCCCGAGTCGTGGAAGGTCGGGATGGAGGAGTTGAAGCTGGCGCCGCCGAGCACCACCTTCGATGACAGGTCACGCATCACATATCGCTATGGAGACACCGAACTGCACATCATGTACAACGGCAGTCCGGCGCACACCTGGGGCGACGCGCTCATCTATCTGCCGCAATACAAGATTCTCTGGGCCGGCGACGTGGCGTTCTTTTACGTTGCGCCTGCCGCGCAGAGCGGTCACATCAGCAAGTGGATCGAATCGATCGATCGCATCAACAAGATGGATGTCGATGTGATCGTCCCCGGCCACGGCCCCATCGGCACCAAGAAAGACCTAACCGAGACGCGCGAGTACCTGACGATTCTCAAGGCCGAGGCGAAACGCCGCTACGACATGAAGATGAGCGCGGGGAAAGCGGCCGCGGAGATCGAAGACAAGTTCGGGAAGTACAGCACGTGGACCGATCCAGCGGCGATCCGGACGGTCAACAGCGTCGTCCGGCTCTACGCCGAATTCAACGACTCGCTGACCCCGGAGACCGACACGGCGGCGGTGGCGGCGGCATCGAAGGAATACCTCGCGATTCGCGGGCCGTCCGTGCAGCTGCGGTGAAGTTTATCTTGGGGCGCCGGTGCCGTCCGAGCCGGCGAACAGCTTCTTGCCATCGGCGAAGGTAATCTCGCGCGCGTTCATCTTGTTCGTGCCGTCCTTCGCGCGGTAACCGTCGACGACAATCTGCGCGCCCGCCTGCAGCGACGTCTTGCTGAAGCCGCGCCGGAAGAGCACTGTCGGCGCGCCGCCTTCAACCATCCATTCCTCGGTCTTTCCGTTCGGCTGCGCCACGTTCATGTGGATCCAGACGTGGGGATTGATCCACTCCATCTTCGTCACGGTGCCTTTGAAGAGGACCGGCTGCTTGGCATCGAATTCGGCGGTGAACGAGTGATGCGCCGACAGCGGCGCGCTGAGCGTAACCCCCAGCCCGATGCCACCCAGAATCACTGCAAGCGTGCATCGCATCGCTGTCATCCTCCGTCAAACGTTACCGCTGGCCGACCGGGCGCGCACGCATCTTCCGCGTAATGTCGATGACCATCGTGTCGCCCTCCCAGTGCTTCACCAGCTGCTTTTTGCGGGCATCGCCGTAGATGAATTCTTCCACAAACTCGACGCACGGATACTCGAGAACCTGCGCATTGGACTCGAGTCGCCGATAGAGCGGCATCGAAATTGTCCAGGCACGCGTGAACACATGGGGGTCGTCGATCGTCGCTTCGTAGCGGATAGCATCGCTCGTGATCGGCGTGAAGCGTTCGACGATATGCGCGTTGTCGCTGTAGAAGTTGCCGGCGCGATCGAGCCACGTGCCCTGCAGCTGCCGCGTATCGACCACCAGCGTGTTGCCGTCCCAGCGCCCGCGTGAGAAGCCCGTGGCGGTGTCGGCCGGCGGCTCAGCGATCTGATCGAGATGAATCGTACGCGCCGCGTTCGCGAACGCGAAGTCGATTTGAATCTTGTCCGTGCTCTGGACGATATGGAACGGGTAGGGCAGATACATCGCTCGCGGCGTGCCCGGGATATAGCACTTCAGCTCCGGGTCGCGGTCGATCCAGTGCTCCGCGTTTTCCTTCTTCAACGCCGCAGCTTCCCCCGTGTAGGGAATCTCACCGTCGCCTTCCACGACTCCGAGTGAGGCCGGAACACCGCCCGCCGCGCCAAGCGCAAGCACCGGTGCCGCGGGGACGCGCGCGTACTCGTAGGGGTAGACGCCGGGCTGCGTGACCGCTCCGGCGCGCGCCGCGTGCGCCTGCAGATCCCAATTCGCCTCATTCAGCGTCTGCCACACGCCATTGAAATTCGGTTTGCCATCCGGCATCCGGCCCGATGACGCCGCCTCGCCGTTGCTGCGTGGTATGCCGACGATGGCAATCACGATCGCCACCGCGACCACGACGATTGCTGCGAGCACCGAACGCGACACTCCCGCGCTCATCGCGCCGGACCTGCGCCGCCGCTGCGGCCTTCCTGTCGCTGCCGCGCGTACTCGGGGTTCCCCGTGCCGCACAGCAGGTAACACATCGTTGCTGGATCGGGGCCGCGCTTTTCCGCGAACGCCTTGTCGTCCACGCGCGCTCCGATCAGCATGTCTTTCAGCGCAATGTTGCCGTCATGGCACCGCGGCTCGTCGTAAATGGCGTTCGCTTTCACGTCCTGCATCGCCATCTCGACCTTCACCGTCCATGGCCTTTCCCACGTCGTCTTGTCGTCCATCGTGACGACGTACTCGAGGGTGTTGGCGTCGATGCGCGTGAAGCGCTCGGTCAGGTGCAGATTCTCGCGCGAGCCCTGATAGTCGGTTTTTGGCGTGAAGTTCGTGACGTCGACGACGAGCGTATCGCCCTCCCAGTGCCCGCGCGAATCGCCGTGCCATTGGCGGATGCTCGCAGGAATGTGCGGCGCGTTGGTGATCGGAATGACGCGCTGAAAGCCTTCGTAGAGGATGGAGACGGCGTCCGGCGACTGAATAAGCTGCTGCACGCCAAATGTCGGCAGCATGCCGGCGAGGCATCGCTCGCTGAGACCGAAATCCTCCGGGCCATCGGCACGGTTGATCACGCGGTCGCCCATGATCTCTGCGGCCAGGTAGTACGGCGGCGGCTCGTTGCGACGCGGCGACACCGGCCCCGGCGTTACACCGAAACACGCAATGTCCTGGGAATGCTTGCAGGCCTCGACGGATTGCATCAGGGCGAGCATGAACTCGCGCATCTCGCGCATCCGCTTCTGGACTGCGGGCATCAGCGACGGAATTCGGCCATCGGGTGGATCGATGATGAGCGAAGTTCGCGGGCCGATGGGGCGTGAGGTGTCGATCGGATCAGCTTCGAAGGTGATGTCGTACGCGCCGGTCAGGTCTTCGAGCGTGCCGCGCGCCGCGATGCGATCGCCGCGTTTCGGCGCATTCGCCGCCTGCTGAGCGCGCGCCGACTCGCGCTGTTTCACTTCTTCCGCCGTCAGCGTCGTCTTGCCGGCGTCGCGTGCCGGACGCTGCAGCGGGATTTGGTATTTCTGTGCCCAGATACCCTGGAGATCAGGGTCCCCCCACGCGGTCTTGTGCGGTGCCGCCGCCGCGGCGATCACCGCAAATGCAGCCAGCGGTGCGAGAACTCTTTTGAGCATGCGCAATGATGCTACAATCCGCCACTCAACAAGGCAGGTCCACATGCGTACCCGGTCTTGGCAGGTGATCACACCGCTGGGGTTCGCCGTCGTGATCGCCGCCGTTTGGTTTTCACCCGCCGTCGGACAACAGGGCGCGCCGCAGCCGGCGCCGGCGCCGCGTACGGCGGCATTGCCGCCGAGCACGTTTCCTGCGTATCGGGCTCCACGTCTGAACGGTCATCCGGATCTGAACGGTGTTTGGCAGTCGTTCGTCACCTCCAACATCGACCTCGAGGATCACGAGGCGCAGGCGGGGCCGTACACGGAACTGATCGGCGCGTACAGCGGCTGGCCTCCGGGACAGAGCATCGTCGAAGGCGGCGTGCTCCCGTACAAGCCCGAGGCGCTGGCGAAAAAGAAGCAAAATGCGGCCAACCGCATCAAGGCCGACGTCAGCAACGATAAGAACTGGCACAACCTCGGCGATCCCGAGATGAAGTGCTACATGCCCGGCGTGCCGCGCGCGACCTACATGCCGTACCCGTTCCAGATCGTGCAGGGGACCAGCCCCTACATCCTGATCGCGTACGAATACGCGACGACGACGCGCACAATCCGGATGGATTGGAAGCAGGAGGCGCCGACCGACACCTGGATGGGATGGTCTATCGGCCATTGGGAAGGCGAGACGCTCGTCGTCGATGTCACAGGACAGCGCGAGGAAACGTGGTTCGATCGCGCGGGCAACTATCACAGCGATCAGCTGCACGTCGTGGAGCGCTACACGCCCCTCAGCCCGTATCACATGATGTACGAGGCGACGATCGACGATCCGAAGGTGTACACGCGGCCGTGGAAGATCAGCTTTCCGCTCTACCGCCGCATGGAGAAGAACGTTCAACTGCTCGAATACAAGTGCGTTCCGTTCACGGAAGAACTGTTGTACGGAAAGTTCAAGAAAGGTGCGTCATGACCTGGCGATGGCTTTCATCAATCGTCCTCGCCGCGGTAGCGGCGATCGTGATGTCATCCGCGCTCGTCGCACAGACTGCGAAGACCGCCGCATCGAAGGCCGCCGCGCCGAAGGCGGCCGTCGCCAAGGCGACGAGCACGGCGGAGAAGGCGTACGCGAAGAAGACGCCGTGGGGCGATCCCGATCTGCAGGGTGTCTGGAACGACGCGACGAGCACGCCGCTGCAGCGTCCTGCCGGGAAGGGCGAAACGGTCAGCGGCGACGAAGTAAATCTCTTTGAGGAGCAGCTTGCGAACGATCTGAGCCGCGACCGGCGTGACGGCGGGCCGGAGGTGGACGTCAACCGCGCCTACAACGAGCATTGGATGGATGCGCGGCGGTTGAAAATCACCAACGATCACCGCACGTCGCTCGTCGTCGATCCGCCGGACGGTCGTCTGCCTCCAGCGGTGCCGATCAGCGCCGAGCGCCAGAAGATCCGCGCCGAGCGCCAGGCCGCGGCCGCGCGCTTCAATGCCGGGATGCCGAACGTCGCCACCGAGCTGTCGCTGCCGATCCGCTGCATCATCCGCACCGACTCCCCGCCGTACCTGCCGACGATCTACAACAACGACTTCCAGATCTACCAGAGCCCGGGCTTCGTGGTGATTGCGCCGGAGATGATTCACAGCGCGCGCATCATTCCGCTCGACGGTCGGCCGCATATCGGCCCGACGCTGAAGCAGTGGCTGGGCGACACGCGCGGGCACTTCGAGGGCAACACGCTGGTCATCGATACAACGAACTTCCGGTCGGATGACGGCACGGTCTATCAGGGCGCGAACCCGGAGACCTACAAAATTACCGAGCGCTTTACGCGCGTCGCCGACGACACGATCAATTACGAGTTCACGATCAACGATCCAACCACCTGGACGAAGCCGTGGACCGCGGTGATCCCGTGGACGAAGATCGATCCGAAGGAGCAGATGTACGAGTACATGTGCCACGAGGACAACTTCGACATCGTGCACCTGCTGACCGGCGCGCGTGCGCGTGAAAAGAACCCGGCGTTGAACCTGACGAAGCCACAGACACAGAGGTAGATGCGATGCGTACAACGATTCTCTGCGCGGCTATCGTGACCCTCGGGCTCGTTCTTGGTAACAGCACCGTGCTGGCGCATCATGCGTTCTCGTCGGAGTTCGACGCCAACAGGCACGTCGTCTTCACGGGCACGGTGACCAAGATGATGTGGGTGAATCCGCATGCGTGGATCTACATGGATGTGAAGAAGCCGGACGGCACGACCGAAGAGTGGATGGTCGAGGCGGGCACGCCGAACACGCTGCTGCGGCGCGGCTTCACGAAGGCATCGCTGCAGCCGGGTACCACCGTGAAGGTTGACGGCTATCAGTCCAAGGATGGGTCGCTGCGCGCAAACGGCCGCGACCTGACGCTGCCCGATGGCCGTACCTTATTCCTTGGGAATGCCGAAGGCGGCGCCGAAGGAGTCCCGGGCGCGCCGGCGAAGAAATAGAGAGGAGTGCAGGGCGGGTGTTCACACCCGCCCCGCATTTCCCAGGTTCCAGCGTTTTCAGTTGAGCGGCGCGCGCAGCAGCTGTTCCATCAGCTTGCCGCGCGGGCTGTCCGCCGGCACGAACCGCTGCACGCGCTCACCGGCAAACACCTCGCCGGTGTAGATGTTCCCCTTTGAATCGACGGCGATCATGTGCAGGCCGAAGAACTGTCCGCCGTTTTCACCCATGCTTCCGAGCTGACCGACCACCTTGCCCGTTTCGCGCTCGAGGAACCAGATGTGGTTGTTCGTCAGGTCGGAGATGTAGAGGTACTTCTGCGCCTTGTCCGGCGAGAAGCCGACGCCGCCCGTTGATCCACCGACGCCCGTGTACTCGGCAAGCTTGAACTCCTTCTTGAAATTCCCCTGCTTGTCGGTGACATGGATGCGGTTGCCGTTGCGATCGGCGGCGTAGACCAGGCCATCGTTCGAGAAGTTGAACGTCAGGTGGCCGACGAACTCCTTGGCCATCGGCCCGGTCGGCTTGTATTCGTGGTCCTCTTCCTTCGTGCTGATGTCGGTCAGCTTGTGGCCGTAGGCGCCCCATCCGCGCTTGAATTTGAAGGAAGTGAGGTCGAACACCATGACGCGGCCGCCGAGGTAGTTGTCGGCGACGTAGATTTCGTTGTCCGCCTCATTGAGCCGGATCTCCTCGATGCCGCCGACGATCATCGGCGTGGTCGGCGGGTACTTCGCTCGGAACGCCGCGCGCGCGGCCGCCTGCGCTGCGGGATCGACATTGCCGCGGCCGCCGCGGCCGCCGCCGCGTCCTTCACCCGCCGCTGGCGGAGGAAGGAACCCGGCGACCGGACCCGTGCCGCCCCGGCCTGGAGTGTGCGGCGGGATTGACGTCTCCTCCTGGAACTTCTGACCGTTTTCCAGTTCAGGCGTGTGCTCGATGGCGCCCACCAGCTTGCCGGTTTTCACGTCGTACTTGCGGACGGTGTTCTGTCCGAGGTACGCGAAGCCCTTGCTGTCGACGTCCATGCCGTGCCCCTGCGGCGCCTGGAACGAGCCGATGACGTTCCCTTCCTTGTCGAAGTGGATCATCGACGGCGGCAGCGTGCAGCAGTCCGCGATGCCGATCTCCTTCTCCAGTTCGATGTTCGTCAGGTCGTTCGGACGGTCGTAGGCCCACACGGTGTCGTCCTTCGGATCGACGGCAAGACCGGTCACGCCGCCCATCTTCCAATTGTTCGGCAGCGGCTTCGGCCAGCCCGGGTCGTAGACGTAGCGCGGACCCGACGACGGCGCCTGCGCGCCTAACGATACATAGACGACGAACACACCAAGAGCGATCGAGGCGATCACCGCTCCGGCTCGCATCTTCTTCTGAATGCTCATAGCTCTCCCTCGCGTCAGCTGCCCGCGGTTTTCAAGGTGAAGTGAGCGAATCGTATCGGAAGAAGGCAATCGATTCCAGTCGAGAGCGAGTTGGTATGATTCGAGGCAGGGTGACCCATACTCCCCTCTCAGTGGCGATCGTGGGCGCGGGAATGGGCGGCCTCACCGCGGCATCCGCGCTGCGGTTGTTTGGCTTCGACGTCCACGTCTACGAACAGGCGTCGCGCTTTGCGCGCATCGGCGCGGGCATTCAGATGATGCCCAACTCCATGAAGGTGCTGCGGAAGATCGGCGTCGAAGATCGGGTGCGCGCCACGTCGTTCCAGCCGTACTCGCATTTGAACCGGCAGTGGGACAGCGGTGAGGTGATGCGCGAGCTGCCGATGCCGGAATCGCTCTTCGGCGCGCCGTATCTCTGCATGCACCGCGGCGATTTGCACGAGGCGCTCGCCTCGGTGCTGCCGCAGGACATCATTCATGCCGGCAGCAAGCTGGTTGGCCTGGACGAACGCAGCGGCCGCGTGACGCTCACGTTCGAGGACGGCCGCCGCGCGGAAGCGGATGCGGTGATCGGCGCCGACGGCGTGCACTCGCTGGTGCGCGAGCACGTCGGCATCACCGACCGGCCGCGGTTCACCGGCCGCGTCGCCTACCGCACGACCTATCCGGCGGCGCTGCTCAAGGATGCCGATCCCGGCCCGTCCCGCACCAAGTGGTGGGGGTCCGACCGGCACATCGTCATCTACTTCGTCACCGCCAGTCGCGACGAGGTCTATTTCGTCACCAGCCAGCCCGAGCGCGCCGACTGGATCACACGGGAGTCGTGGTCGGCCAAGGGCGACGTCAACGAGCTGC
>DATJJE010000017.1:0-5827 GCA_035492455.1 Vicinamibacterales bacterium
GCACAGCGAGCAGTTGAAAGTGGAGGAGACGTTCCATCGGGTCTCGGCCGACGCGATCGAGTTTTCGATGAAGTTCACCGACCCGGTGATGTATACGGAACCCGTGCAGGCGACCAACAAGCTGATTCTGCACAAGCTGCCGGACGACTTCGACATTCCGGAGCTGCTCTGCTCGCCGAGCGAGTTCGCCGAGTACAACAACCAGGTGGCGAGTCCGGTGCTGCGCGACGAGTCCAAGAAATAGGCACCCGTTCGACAGAGGGGCACGCGAGGATGTGGGCCGCACTCCAGCACGCCGGGTGGGTGGAGACGCTTGCAACCTCGCGCCCGCTGTTCGGCCTCGTGCTGGTTGTCCATTATTCAGCGGTCTTTCTGACCGTCGGGACGATCGTCCTGGTGGACCTCCGCATTCTGGGCCTCGCCGCTCGCCATCACACACTGTCTGCGCTTGCTGGACAGCTTCGTCGCTGGATGTGGATCGCGTGCGGCGCGCTCATCGTCTCAGGTTTCCTGCTGTTCACCGTGTTAGCCGGCTCCTATGCGGCGGCAACGCCGTTTCGACTCAAGGTGCTCGTCGTTGTGCTCGCCGTTCTATCTGCGCTGTGTATTGAACGAATGGTGCCGAAATGGGATCGCGCGCCGGTCATGCCCTTGCCGGCACGGCTCGCTGCGCTCGTCTCCATCGTCCTCTGGCTCGGCGCGATCCTCGTGAGTGTGGAGGTTCCGGCTCTCACCGGACTGGGATAGAGAGATGAAAACTATGCCGCGGTTCCCGATCGCGCTCGTCATATTCCTTCTCATGAGCGGTGGGGCGTGGGCGCAGGCCACCGCGGAGCTCAACGGCCGCGTCACCGATCAGAGCGGCGCCGTCCTGCCCGGGGTCAGCATCACCGTGACGCAGACCGACACTGGTTTGGTGCGCAGCATCGTGACGGATTCGGATGGGGCCTACCTGCTTTCTAACCTGCCAACCGGTCCGTACCGGTTAGAAGCGATGCTGCAGGGCTTCCGCAGCTACGTGCAGACGGGCATCGTTCTGCAGGTAGGCGGCAAGCCGACGATCAATGTCTCGCTGGCGGTGGGCGCGCTCGAAGAAGCGGTCACCGTGCAGGGCGCGGCGCCCATCGTCGACGTGAAGAGCGCCGGCATCCGTGAGGTCGTCGAGCAGCAGCGCATCGTGGAGCTGCCGCTGCAGGGACGTCAGGTCACGGATCTGATCGTCCTGGCCGGCGCGGCGGTGAACCTGGGATCGCCCGTGAACCGCTCGTACCAGAGCGGCGTGCAGATTTCCGTGGCGGGCGGCCTGTCGTCGGGCGTGGCATACACGCTCGACGGCGCGATTCACAACGACACGCAGACGACGGATGGTCTGCCGCTGCCGTTCCCCGACGCGCTGCAGGAGTTCAGCGTCGTCACGAGCGGGGCGCCGGCGCAGTACGGCATGAACACCGGCGCGTCGGTGAATGCGGTGACCAAGTCGGGCACGAACACGCTGCATGGCAACGGCTTCGAATTCCTGCGCGATGGCCGATTCAACGCGACGAACCCGTTTGCGGCCATTGGTGCCGACGGCAAACGGCTTAATGACGGTTTGAAGCGCAATCAGTACGGCGGCACCATCGGCGGCCCGGTCGTGCACGACAAGCTCTTCTTCTTCGGCGGCGCTCAATTCACGCCGACGCGTGTGCGACCCGCCGACAACATCGCGTTCGTGCCGACGGCGGCGATGCTCGCCGGCGACTTCAGCGCCATCACGTCGCCGGCCTGCAACAACGGGCGTCAAATCGCGTTGCGCGCGCCGTTCGTGAACAACACGATCAGTCCGACGGCCTTCAGTCCAGCGGCGCTGAACCTCGCCAAGCGGCTCCCGTCCACATCGGATCCCTGCGGCCGTACGACGTTCCAGAGCGTCAATGACCGCGACGAGAACCAGTACGTCGCACGCGTCGATTACCAGCGCAACGCAAACGACTCGATCTTCGGCCGCTACCTGATGTCGAGCGACGTGCGCCCGGCGGCGCTCGATTTTTCGGAGAACATCCTCGTGTCGCCCACCGCTGGCACCCACAACTACGCGCAAGCGGCGACCGTGGGCGACACCCGGATTCTCAGCGCCAGCACCGTCAACAACATGCGGTTCGCGTTCAATCGCACGACGATCAACCGGCGGAACAAGGACTACTTCCAGCCCTCGGACCTCGGCATCAACGCTTACAACTATTCGCCGACGAAAGAGATGCTCGTCACGGTGACCGGCGGATTCAGCATCGGCGCGGCCACCTCCACTCGCGGCATTGCGGCCACCAACACCTACATGTTCAGCGACGACCTGACGCTCGTCCGTGGGCGCCATCAGATCGCGGTCGGCGGCGCCCTCGGACGGTGGCATTCCCTCAACAACACATGGGCGCGCGGCGGCGGCACGTGGACCTTCTCGGGGACCGTGACCGGTCTCGGTCTCGCCGACCTCCTTCTCGGCCGGGTCGCCTCGCTCGAGCAGGGCGGCGCCGGCGGTCTGACGATGCATCAGTGGTATCAGGCGCTCTACGTGCAGGACGCGTGGCGTGCGTCGGATCGCGTGACGGTCAACGGCGGCGTGCGCTGGGAGCCGTTCTTTGGTCAGCAGGTGGAGGTTGGCGGCGTCACGAACTTCGACGCCAACAAATTCAAACAGAACGTCAAGAGTCAGCAGTTCGTCAACGCACCCGCGGGCATCGAGTACCCGGGCGACGACGGTTTTCCGGCGGGCCGCTCGGGATTCAACCGTCAGTGGCTGAATGTCTCGCCTCGCGTCGGCGTCGCGTGGGACGTGTTCGGTGACGGCCGCATGGCCGTGCGGTCTTCCTACGCGCTCGCCTACGACACGCCTCCGGGTGAGACCTGGTTCACGCAGGCCTCTTCGCCGCCGTTCGGGAACCGCACCATCGTGCAGGATCCCGCCGGCCGCATGGACGATCCGTACAACGGCAACAATCCGCACCCGATCGGTGCGAGCAGGACGGTCACCTTCCCGGCGGCCGGGACGTTCGGCTCGATCAATCCGGACATCAATGCGCCACGCATCCAGTCGTGGAACGTCACGGTCGAACAGCAGTTCGGGACCAACTGGGGTGTGTCGGCGAGCTACCTTGGCAGCTACTCGGATCACCTCTGGGACACCGTCGCATTGAATCCGGGCGTGTTCCTCGGCCTGGGACCCTGCACGCTGAATGGCGTCGCGCTCGCGACCTGCTCCACGTTGTCGAACATCAACGACCGGCGCGCACTGTCGCTCGTCAACCCGAAGGAAGGCGCGTACTTCTCGAATCTCGACCAGTTCAACGATCTCAGCTCGTCGGGCTATCGCGGGCTGAAACTGACGTTCCGCCGCCGCGGCACGCTGCTGAATTTGAACGGCAACTACACGCTCGGCCGCTGCTTCGGGCTCGAGAACCAGTCGAGTCCGGTATTCGCCGTCGGCTACACCAACCCGGCGAATCCCGATTTCGATCGTGGGTACTGCAATTCCAACCGGACCCACATCGCCAATGCGACGCTCGGGACGCAGACACCACACGTTGGCGGCGCCGCAGGTGTGCTCGTCTCCAACTGGCGCGTGTCGGGCATCCTGACAGCGCGTTCGGGCTCGCCAATCAACGTGACGACGGGGCAGGACAATGCGTTCAACGGTCAAAGCAACCAGCGCGTGAACCAGATCAGCGGCGACCCATACGGCGCGAAGACGTTGAACGCGTACCTGAATCGTGCCGCGTTCGGTCAACCCGATCCGGGGACCTTCGGCAACTTCGTGCGCAACAGCCTGACGGGTCCCGCGTTCTGGAAGATTGACGTGGCCCTGACGAGATTGGTGCCGCTGTCCAGCACGCAGAACGTCGAGCTGCGGCTCGAGGCATTCAACGTCACGAACCACTTCAACTGGGGTCAGCCGAACTCGAACCTGTTGTCATCCACGTTCGGACGCATCCTGTCGATGAGCGGCGATCCGCGCATCCTGCAGTTCGGGATCAAGTACGGGTTCTGAGTGAAGGAAGCTCCAAGTTCCAAATTCCAGATTCCAAATTCCAAGCCTCGATCTTGGCTCTTGGAGCTTGGAGCTTGGAGCTTGGAACTTTGCGTGGCCGCGATTGTTCTCGCGTTGACATCGGTGGCCACGGTACGCGGCCAGGCCGCCCTGCGGCCGCCGATGGCCGAGGACGTGTTCAAGAACGTCCAGGTCCTCAAGGGCATTCCCGTCGACGAATTCATGGGGACGATGGGCATCATCGCCGCGTCGGTCGGACGCGGCTGCAGCGAATGTCACCTGCTGGACAGCGGCAGCGACTGGGCGTTGTACGCCGAAGACACGCCGATGAAGCAGGTCGCGCGCCGAATGATCCTGATGGTGCGCACGATCAACGACAGCAACTTCGGCGGCCGCCAGGAGGTCACTTGTTATTCCTGTCATCGCGGCCTGCAGCGTCCACGAGTTACGCCCAGCCTCGTCGCGTTGTACGGTGCCCCGCCAGACGAGCCCGATGACATCATCACGGCGGCCGGCGGTGCTTCCGAGGCGGATCGTATTTTCGACAAGTACCTGAACGCCGTCGGCGGCGCGGCGCGTGTGGCGGCGCTCACGAGCTTCACCGCAACGGGCACCTATCAAGGCTGGGACGACCAGCAGCCGTACCCGCTGCAGGTGTATGCGCGCGCGCCGAATCAGCGACTGTGGTCATGGCGCAGCTCGTTCGGCGAGCGGTCAATGGTCTACGACGGGCGGAATGGTTGGATTACCGCGTCGCCATCCGAGCGCCCGGTGCCGGTGGAATTCCTGTCGGGTCAGGAGCTGGATGGTATGCGCATCGAGGCCGAGCTGACGTTTCCGGCGCGCATCAAGCAGGCGCTGAGGGACGTGCGGGTCGGCGATCCGGTGTCGATCAACGATCGCGATGCGCAGGTCGTGCAGGGGAGAACGGCGGCGGGAACGCTGGTGACGCTGTACTTCGACGCCGAGACGGCTCTCCTCACCCGCTTGATGCGCTACACCGACTCGCCAATCGGACGCATTGTCACCCAGTATGACTACGGCGACTATCGTCCGGTGGACGGCGTTCGCATCCCGTTCACATGGACGCGCACGTGGCTCGATGGGCGCTCGGTGTTTCGACTGACGGACGTGCGCCCGAACGTCCCGATTCCGCCAGATCGCTTCGCGCGGCGTTGACGGCAGAAAATCTGTGGTGATAGGGTTCAAGCGAAAAGAGAGGTTTCGGCGATGTGCAAACGCTTAGTCGTATCGTTGGCGGCCTTCATCGTGGCGGCAGTGTTCTCTGCGCATCTCGGCGCACAGGACGAGAAATGGAACAACATTCCGCCGACACGCGCCGCTTACAGGAACTGGAAACCGAGCGGCGTCGCGCCGAAGCGTGATCTGACCGGCATCTGGGACACGGTGCAGACGCTGGGCGTCAGCGGCATCCTCGAGCACACGGCGCTCTTTCCTGGAGGCCGCGGGCAGGAAGGGGGCCGCGAGGATGAGACGGGCATCGAACATCCGCTCCCGTATACGCCGGCGGGCCTGGCCGCGCTGAAGAAGAACAAGCCGTCCGGGCCGGGGGTGCGTCAGGTGGACTCGGTGCTGACCAACGACCCGGCGGGCAAGTGCGATCCGCTCGGCTTCCCCTACATGTTCACGTGGGAGTTCCGCACCATCAATGTCGTGCAGACGCCGAAGCAGGTGGTGATGTTGAGCCCGTTCTACGGGAACTATCGCGTCGTCTGGACCGACGGGCGCAAGCCGCCGGCCGATCCCGATCCGCGCTACAACGGCTACTCGGTGGGCCACTGGGTG
>DATJJE010000018.1:0-8982 GCA_035492455.1 Vicinamibacterales bacterium
CGCGATCGTCAGAATCTTCGTCTCGTCGCGCCGCCCCTGCGATTCGCTGGCCTTCGCCACCTCGTCATACGGCACAAACTTCGCCCACCCCTTGTCCGCCGCCACCTTCGTCAGCGCCGCCGTCAGCGTCGTCTTGCCGTGGTCGATGTGCCCGATGGTCCCGACGTTGACGTGTGGCTTTGAACGATCGAATTTCTCTTTTGCCATAATCGATTAATCCGTTAGTTCGCCGTCTGTAGTGGAGCCGATGACCAGGATTGAACTGGTGACCTCGTCCTTACCAAGGACGCGCTCTGCCAACTGAGCTACATCGGCCTCCGCGTTCACCTTTCGCCGTAAACGCTACGGCCGACAAGTCGGTTTTGGCTTGCCAGCCGCAGCTCGCGTTGCGTTGCCAGACGCGAGCGAAGGCTGGAGCGGGAGACGGGGATCGAACCCGCGACCAACAGCTTGGAAGGCTGTGACTCTACCACTGAGTTACTCCCGCCTCCGCGACTCGCACTCTGCCGCTTCTTCGTCGGTACGGCGGGCAACCCCGCCTCGCGCGCGTCAAACTTTTCAATCGCCCTCGCCGACTCCGCCGCGACTCGCCTAGCCGAAGCTCGCGCGCGGAGCGCGGGAGCGAAGGCTGGTGGGGAGGGGAGGGTTCGAACCTCCGTAGCCCGTTGGGCGGCAGATTTACAGTCTGCTGCGATTGACCGCTCCGCCACCTCCCCGATATCTCAACGTGTTTAATACTTTTTGGAATCCGTGCGTTCGGCGCGTTCCTGAAGATCCTTCTAGCCTGTAATGAGTTCGGGGTTCGGCAGCAGGCGGGGCTCACTTCGGTGGAGCTGGCGGAGGGATTTGAACCCCCGACCGGCTGATTACAAATCAGCTGCTCTACCGGACTGAGCTACGCCAGCCAGACAAAGAGCGAATTATAGCACTTCCCGTGCCACCCTATCCACCCCCACCGTTGTCAAGCGCTATTTTTTTCGGCCGCCGCCAACCGCCGCAGATCGCTGCCGCAGCGCCTCGAACAGCACGATTCCCGCCGCCACGGACACGTTCAGGCTCGAGACGTGGCCGCGCATCGGAATCGACGCCAACCGGTCGCACCGTTCTCGAACCAGACGCCGCAATCCCGCGCCTTCCGCACCGAGGACGACCGCTGTCGGGAGCGTGAAGTCGACCGCGTTGTACGGTTCGGGGCCCTCGCCGGCCAGTCCGACCGTCCATACGCCCGCTTCTTTCAACTCCTCCACCGCACGCGCAATGTTGACCACCTCGGCGATCTTCACGTGCGCCAGCGCCCCTGCCGACGCCTTCGCCGCCACTCCGTCGCGCGCCGCCGACCGGCGGCTTTGAATGACGACCCCGTCCACGCCCGCCGCATCCGCGGTCCTCAGAATCGCGCCGAGATTGTGCGGATCCTCGATGCCGTCAAGCACGACGACGAGCGGTGCGCCCGATGCGCTGCCAACGATCTGGTCGACGCTGTAGTCGTCGCTCTTCTCGACGTCGGCAAGTACCCCCTGGTGCACGCCACGACGCGACTCTCGTTCGAGCACGTCTGCGGGCACGCGCTTGACGCGCACGCCGCGCTCCGCCGCCAGCGCGAGCAGCTGTTTCAGCCGATCGTCGGCACGGTCACCGACGCGAAGCTCCGTCACGCGTCCGGCGCGCAGGGCCTCGAGGACTGGGTTGATTCCATAGATGATCACGCGTTGACGCCCGGTTTCTCAAGCTCGGCAAGAAACGCGGCCGCCCGATCGGACGCGCTGAAGATGGCGCGCAGCCCAGCGCCCTTCAACGCCGCGCCGGATTCGATCAGCGGTACCGCCAGATCGAGCTCGAGGCCTTCCTGCTCGCCCGTCAACGCGAGACGGATCGGGTGAAAGAGCGCTTTGCCTTTCGCACCGGTTTTCTCCCGAACGCGTGTGGCGAGCGCGCGGAATCTTTCCTTATCGAGGAGCGGGCGGGAAGTGGCCAGCTCATCCGCAAGTGCCGCGATCACACCGCGTGCTCCGCTTGCTTCCGCGCGAAGCTCGGGATCGCCAAGCGCCGTTGCGGCCGAATAGTCGAAGAGAAAATTCAGCCGCGCTGCCACCTGATCGAGCCTGTCGACCGACAACGCAGCGATCGACACGGCGCGTTCGATAAACGCACGGCCGTCGGCGTTCAGATCGCTGGTCCATCCATGGCTGCGCAGGAACGGCATCGTCAGGTCCGCCAGGCGCTCGGGCGCCGCCTGCTTCAGATAATGCCGATTCACCCACGCCAGCTTTTCCGGATCGAAGACGCCCGCGCTTTTTCCGACATCCTCAATGCGGAATCGCTTCGCCAGCTCGTCGAGCGGCAGCAGTTCCTGGTTCTCGCCCGGCGACCACCCGATGAGCGCAAGGTAATTCGCCAGCGCCTCGGGCAGATAGCCTCGTTCCCTGAATTCTCCGACGGAGGTCGCGCCGTGCCGCTTCGACAGCTTTGCGTGATCGGGCCCGAGAACCATCGACACGTGGCCGAACAGCGGCGGGCTCCACCCGAACGCCTCGTAGAGCAGCATCTGCCGCGGCGTGTTCGAAATGTGATCCTCGCCGCGAATCACATGGCTGATCTCCATCAGCGCATCGTCGATGACCACCGCGTAGTTGTAGGCGGGAATGCCGTCCGAGCGGACCATGACGAAGTCGCCGATGACGTCCGTCATGAATGAGACGCGTCCGCGCACGAGATCGTCCCAGGCAATTTCGCGGTTTTCGTCGGGAACGCGGAAGCGGATAGTCGCCGTTTCGCCTGCCTCGATGCGCGTGCGCGCGTCGTCGCGGGAGATGTTGCGGCACCGGCCGACGTATTTCGGCGGAAGCAGGTTGCGCAGCGCGTAGTAGCGATCCATCTCGAGCTGTTCTTCTGAGCAGAAGCAGTGATAGGCCTGCCCTTTCGACAGCAGCTCGACCGCATGCGCCCGGTAAATGTGCAGGCGCTCGGATTGACGATACGGGCCATGCTCGCCCCCCGCATCCGGCCCTTCATCCCAATTCAATCCAAGCCAGCGAAGATCGTGGATCGCGGAACCCTCCGCCTCTTTCGTCGAGCGGGCGAAGTCGGTGTCCTCGATACGCAGGACGAATGTCGCGCCCGCACTGCGAGCCATCAGCCAGTTGAACAGCGCGGTGCGCGCATTGCCGACGTGCAGCTGACCGGTTGGGCTGGGAGCGAAACGAACTCTCATCGGCTGCGTACGAGGGCGATGGCGTGCGCGGCAATCGCTTCACCACGTCCGATCGCGTCCATGCCTTCGTTGGTCTTCCCCTTGATGCTGACGCGGGTGACGTCGACACCAAGCGCGTCCGCAAGTGCCCCGCGCATCGCAGCGATGTGATCTTTGATCTTCGGCCGCTCGAGGATCACCGTCACATCCACGTTGCCGACCTGCAGTCCCTCGTCGGCCAGCATCGCTATGGCGCGGCGAAGCAGATCCAGACTCGACGCATCCTTCCAACGCGGGTCGACGTCGGGAAAATGGCGTCCGATGTCGCCGAGGCTCGCGGCGCCAAGCACGGCGTCCGTAATCGCGTGGCAGACGACGTCGGCGTCGGAGTGGCCAAGTGCGCCGCGGTCGGAAGGAATCGTGACGCCTCCAAGAATGAGGGGGCGTCCCTCAACTAATCGATGCAAGTCGTATCCGATGCCGGCACGTCCGGTTCTCGCCGGCCGCGCTTCACGCGGCGCCAGCGCCTCGGCCAGCATCAGGTCGTCGGGTGTCGTGATCTTCAGATTGCGCGGATCGCCGTCGACGAGGTGCACGTGGTGGCCGGCTGCTTCGGCCAGCATCGCTTCATCCGTTGCATCGGTAGCCGTCGACGCGATCGCCAGCGCGTCGCGCAACACGCCGACGCGGAACGCCTGCGGTGTCTGCGCGAGAAAGATCTCGTCGCGCGGCAGTGTTCCGCGGATGACGCGCGACGCGTCGCCGCGCTTCACCGTATCGCGCGCGGGCAGCGCGGCAATCGCCGCGCCATGCTTGATGGCCGCCGCTATTGTCCGTTCGATGACCGCCGGCGTGACCAGCGGACGCGCCGCATCGTGGATGACGATTACCTGCGAGCTCGGCGCGACTGCACGTACCGCATTCGCTACGGAATCCTGTCGCCGCTCGCCGCCTTCGACCACGATGACGTCGTCGAGATAGGCCGGCGGATTCGCCGCGAGATCCGATGGGAGCGCGACGACGACCTCGTCGAACGCGTAACCGTTCAGGAACACGTCAACCGTCCGCTTGAGGATGGGAACACCGGCGAGCGGCTGCAGCTGCTTCGGCTGTGTGCCACCGAAACGCGCGCCACGACCTCCGGCAGCGATGATCGCGGATACGTGCACTATCGAATTCTATCTGGTTGGTAGTTGGTCGTTGGTAGCGGTGGTTGGTAGTTAAACCAGCCGCCCAATTTCACGGCAACCGGTGTAACGCTGCATCCGCTCAGAAGTAACGTCCATGACACGCGTCAGCCGCGCGATATCAACCTCCCGTGGCGCAAACACGACGAGCAGCGCGCCAGTGGTGGCCGTCGTGACCATCGTGCGCGCCGAATCTGATGTCGGGTTGCCGAACGGGCCGATCGCATCGACGAGCGCGATGCGTCCGCCGACATGCACATCGTCTTTGCGGATGCCTGGGTAGGACTCGCCTTCACGCCCGATGCGCAGGGTGACGTCGCCCTGAATCTGCGCAGCGTCGTAGAGGCCATAGGGCAGCTGGAATTCGAACGAACACCAGTTGCAGACATCGACCATCGAGTTGATACGCGGCAGCGTGTCGCCCTTGCGTACGCGCCGCAGCAGCGCTTCCGACGACGGTCGCGTCTTGGTCGGATCGATGCCGACGCGCTTGTACATCGTCCGCACGGCGGTCGTCTCCACCGGCGGATTCATTCGTACGTTTGATTCGGCCTCGGCAAGCGGCGCGTCCATGCGATGCTCGCGCTCAACTACGGTGGCGCCGTCAAACCACAGCACACCGGGGCGAACGATCGTCGCCAGCGCGGGATCGAGCGTGAACGTCATGCCGCGGGAGCCGCGAGGTCGGACTCGGCATCGGGTGCGATGACGTCGCGCACGCGCGCGGCGAATTCACGCGCGGCGCGCGGATCCGCGTCCACGAGAGAACCTGTGTCGATCGGTTCGTGAACGATCAACTTGACGTGTCCCGGATAGGTCGCAAGCCTCCCCTTCAGCATCACGTGACGGCTGCCGACAACAGACAGCGGCACGACGGGCAGGCCTGTCCGCAGCGCCAGGTAAAAGCTGCCGCCCTTGAACGGCGCAACGCGTCCATCGCGGCTGCGCGTTCCCTCGGGAAACACGATCAGGCAGAGTCCCTGCTTCATCAACGTCGAGGCACGCGTGAAAATGTTCAGCGCGCGCGTCGGGTTCCTGCGATCAACCAGCATGTGGCCGGTTCGTCGCAGGTGCCAGCCGATGAACGGAAAGTTCCCGAGCGAGTCCTTGGCGATGATTCGGATTTGATACGGCAGCGACCAGAAGATGATGGGAATGTCGTAGATGCTCTGATGATTGGAGACGAACACATACGCGCGATCGGCATCCAGCCGATCGAGACCTGACACCTCCACATGAACGCCGGTGGTGACCAGGATCAGGCGCGCCCACGTCCGCGCGCACCAGTGGGCGAAGCGTCCCGTGCTGTCGAACAGGCTCGAGGTGAGCGAGCACGTGCCGAGTACGATTGTGTAGACGCTGATGGCGGGAATCAGAAACAAAACGGTCCGCCACCAATGATATGGAGGAATTCGGATATTACTTCCCCGCTGCCGCCGCTGAGGGCGGCACCTGAGACCTGGCGCGTCGAACCGGCTCGCCTTCGCCCGTCGGTGGTGCCGGTGCCGCCGCCATCGGTCCGGCCTGCGCCGCCGTTGCTGGATCGATGAATCGGCCGAAGATCATCTTCCCCGCCGTCGTTTGCAGCACGCTCGTAACCACAACGTCGATGGTCTTGCCGATCATCTTGCGCGCGTTGTCCACGACGACCATCGTCCCGTCATCGAGGTACGCGACGCCCTGGTTGTATTCTTTCCCTTCCTTGAGGATGAACACCTTCATCAGCTCACCGGGAAGCACCACGGGCTTCAGCGAGTTGGCGAGTTCGTTGATGTTCAACACCGCTACGCCGCGAAGCTGCGCCACCTTGTTCAGGTTGAAGTCGTTGGTGACGATTTTGCCTTCGAGCGTGCGCGCGAGCTCTATCAGCTTCAGGTCGACTTCCTTCACGTCTGGAAAATCGACGTCCGAGATCATGACGTCGACGTTCGCCATCTTCTGAATCTTCTGCAGGATGTCGAGACCGCGGCGGCCGCGGTTCCGCTTCATCGAGTCCGACGAGTCGGCGACGAACTGCAGCTCCTTGAGCACGAACTGCGGGATGACCAGCGTGCCGTCCATGAAGCCCGTCTCGCAGATATCCGCGATGCGGCCGTCGATGATGACGCTCGTATCGAGGATGCGGTAGCGGCGCCTGGGGCCGGTGTTGCGGAACAAACTGACGATGCGCTCCGGCTCGAGCCATTCGGAGTTGCGTGCACCCATGACCAGGCCGATGTACGGCAGACCGAGCAGAATCAGGCTGTGCAGGAAGACGACGCGATGATCGTTGACGTCGGCCCAGTAAAGCGCCGCGCCGATTGTTTTCGCGGCGCCGAGTCCGACAGCACCGCCGAGTAGACTCCCCAGCATGTGCGTCATCGCAATGTGCTTGAGACGCTGTTCGAGCAGGATGACGAGTCCCCCGAGACCCATCCCGAATCCAAAGCTGGGAATCGGCTCGTCGCCAAGCGGCTGCAGCTGGTAGGCGGAGTATCCGACCGCGAGTATGAACAGAAGCCGCGCAATGATGGACCAGACCATTCGTTCCCCCGGGTTTATGAACGGATGACCGACAGGTATCAGGTATAAGTGGAAGGAACCTTAGGCTGGTGCGGGGGTCAAAATCAAGCGACGCGCCTCCGACGAGCTAAATCAGCGTGTCGAGCGCCTCCCCGACGGTCCTGACCCCAATTAATTCACATTCTTTCGACTCCGAGGGGTCCAGGTTCGCCGCAGGCAGAACCACGCGCGTGAAGCCCATTTGCACAGCTTCGCGGATTCGGAGGGGAGCCTGCGGAATGCCGCGGATTTCACCGCTCAACCCGACCTCACCGAACATGGCCGTCGAGGGTGATAGTCCTCGATTGCGGACGCTCGAGGCGACCGCCGCAACAACACTGAGGTCGGCCGCCGGTTCCTCGATGTTCATGCCACCTGCGATGTTCACATACACATCGTCGCCGGCGAGGCTGAGGCCTGCCCGCTTTTCGAGAACCGCAAGCAGCAGGGAGAGGCGGTTCTGATCGATGCCGATCGCCATCCGCCGCGCGTTGCCATATGTGCTCGTGCTGACGAGCGCCTGAACCTCGACGAGGATAGGCCTTGATCCTTCGACGCAGCACAGCACGGCCGAACCGGGCGTGCCCGATGCACGTTCGGAGAGAAACAGACGCGACGGATTCGCCACCGGGCGCAGACCGGTGCCGGTCATCTCGAACACGCCAAGCTCGCTCACCGCACCGAAGCGGTTCTTGATGGCGCGGACGACGCGGTGCGAGTGGTGCCGCTCCCCTTCGAAATAGAGCACCGTGTCGACGACGTGCTCGAGAGCTTTCGGCCCCGCGAGGTTGCCGTCCTTCGTCACATGGCCGACGAGGACGGTCGGGATGTTCTGTCCCTTCGCCGCGAAGAGGAACTGCGTCGCCGCTTCGCGCACCTGGCCGATGCTTCCCGGCGCCGACTGAAACTTGATTGAGAAGACGGTCTGAATGGAATCGACGACGACGAGCGCCGGCTTGAGACGCGCGATCTCTTCAAGGATCCGTTCGATGCAGGTTTCCGACAACAGATACAGCGGCGCATTGCCGACGCCGAGCCGATCGCCGCGGCTCTTGATCTGATGCTCGGACTCTTCGCCCGATGCATAGAGCACCGGACCGACGGCGTTGGCGAAATGTGCGGCCGCCTGCAGAAGGAGCGTCGACTTGCCGATGCCGGGCTCGCCGCCAAGCAGCACGAGCGAGCCGGGCACAATGCCACCGCCAAGCACACGATCGAACTCGTTGATCCCTGACGAAAGGCGCGCGGCGTTGGTAATTTCGACATCCGCGTACAGCTTCGCCGCGCCTGACGCGCCCAGTTGTGCGTAACGATTACCCGCCGCCGCGGCCGCGACGGGTTCCTGCGGCACCCGCTCCTCGACCATCGAGTTCCACGCGCCACAGTCGCTGCACCGGCCACCCCACTTTGGCGCCTGCGCGCCGCATTCCTGGCAAACGAACACAACTTTAGGCGGCTTCATTGGCTCTCACAAACCACGAAGGCACGAAGGCACGGAGCAAAAGACATTCTCACGTGTACTGTCGTTCGATACGCGACCCGATGCGGCAAACGATCTCCCAGGGGATCGTACCGATGGCGCCCGCCATCTCCCGCGCGTCGATCTGCTGCCACGATTCATTCCCCTGGCGTCCGATGATCACCACCTCGTCTCCCGGCGACACATCATCGAGGCCGGAGACGTCGACCATCATCATGTCCATCGATACGGCTCCGACGATCGGCACGCGGCGGCCGCGGATCAACACCTGGCAGCGGCCCGACACGCGCAAGTCGATGCCGTCAGCGTACCCGGCGGGAATGACAGCCGTGGTCACGGGGGTGCCCGTCTTGAATCGGAATCCATAGCCGATGCCCTCGCCCGGCCGCACACCTTTTACGGCGACGACGCGGCTCTTCAGCGACATGACGGGCGTCAGTGGAATCGTCGACGCGAGCGGCGGCGGGACGATGCCGTAGAGCAGCAGTCCCGGCCGGACCATGTCGTACCACACGCGTGAATCGCGCAACGTCGCCGCGCTGTTGGCGGCGTGGATAAGGGGTCGGGACTCATTACGCGCTTTC
>DATJJE010000019.1:0-24944 GCA_035492455.1 Vicinamibacterales bacterium
ATCATCCGTGCCGCCAACGAAGGTCAGGCCCGAGGCCGTCAACACGACGCCGCCGGAGCTTGCTCGACCGGTGTCCTGCATGCCCGGCGGCAACATGTCGGAGACGCCCAGCGTCTTGTGGTAGACGATGTCGCCGGTGTCCATGTTGACGGCGACGAGCTCGCCCCACGGCGTCGGGCCGCACAGAAGCTTCCTGTCAGGGTCGCCGAAGCGCCGCGTACCGGCGAGCGGTCCGGAGTTCACGAAGCTGCCGTCCGGCCGAAGGATGATCCGCATCGGCTGGAAGATGTTGTTCGTGTTCGAGACGAAGAGGTGCAGTTTCGGATCGTACGAGCCACCCCAGAAGTTGATGCCGCCGGCAGGTCCCGGCGGGGAAATGCTGTACCGATTGAACGCGATCGGCATGAAGGGCCCGCCGAGTTTCATGTTGTTGTCGTCGACCAGATGTTCGCAGTACGACTGATGCTGTGGCTCGCCCTTATAGAGATTGTCGCGGGAGATCGTATTCTGCGCCAGCGGTGGCGGCTTGACCGGGAACGGCTGCGTCGGCGACGCCTGTTCCTTGGGTACGTCGCTCTTGGGCACCGGGCGCTCCTCGATGTCGAAGATCGGCGTGCCGGTCACCCGATTGAGCGTAAACACCAATCCCGTCTTGTTGACGATGATGACGGCGGGAACGATCTGGCCGTTCCGCTGCAGATCCACGAGCAGCGGCGCCGACTGCGTGTCGTAATCCCAGATGTCGTGATGAACGAGCTGGAAATGCCAGAGATACTTGCCGGTGTTCGCATCGACTGCGACGATCGACGAGGAGAACAGGTTGTTGCCGGGACGGTCGATGCCGACGCGATCGTTGTTCGGCGCGCCGAGCGGCATGTAGAGAATCCCTCGCGCCGCGTCGAGCGACATGTAGCCCCACACGTTGACACCCGATCGGTTCGTGGCGCTCCCTTCGCCCCAGGAGTCGTAGCCGAATTCACCCGGGCGCGGCACCGTGTGGAACGTCCACACCAGTCGGCCCGTCGTCGCGTCCCACGCCCGCGTATCGCCGGCGGCACCCGTGCCGCCGTTTGATCCTCCAGGCCCTTCGCCGGTACCCGCGTCAGTGATGATCAGATTCTTGAAGATCATCGGCGACGACAGGTGCGAGTAGGGCACGTTCATGCCCGTCTGCATGACCTCCGGCGTTTTCGTATCGACGATGCCGTTGTCACCGAACCATTCGTTGAGTCGCCCGGTTGCCGCGTCGAGCGAGTAGAGCCCTCCGGCGTTCGATCCGAAGACGATCGACGCGGGGCGGCCGTCCCCGCCGGGCCAGTACGCGATACCACGCTTGGCCGGCACGTCGTTGTTCGGCAGCGCGAATCGCCATTTCTCGGCGCCGGACGTGGCGTCGAGCGCGAGCACCGCGCCGTAGGGCGAGCCGACATACATGGTGCTGCCGATGACGAGCGGAATCGCTTCGTCGGTGAGCAGCTTGCCCGCGTAGTCCGCGGGCTTGAGGTGAATGCTCCAGACGCGTTGCAGTGTGCTGACATTGGCCGGCGTGATCTGCGTCAGCGGACTGAAGCGGTTGGCGCTTTGATCGTAGTTGCTGGCCGACCAGCCGTCCCCCGCAGCCGTCTGCATCGTCGAATAACGTGCGACGCCAGCGGCGCCGATGGCTGCCGCGATGACGACGCCTGCACTCAGTCTCGACGTGAATGTTGTCATGGCTGTCACCCTGTCACGGTTCGCCCGGCAAAGCGGGCGTGCTGCGTGGAGACCTGCGCGGATTGGACGCCCGTTCCAGAGCGTAGGCGTAGGAGAGCAGCTTGTCTTCGGTGAAGTCGAGGCCGAGCAGCTCGGCCCCAATCGGAACGCCCAGCGGTGCCGTCGCTGTCGCGGAGGAGAATCCGGCCTGAAAGGTAACCGCCGGAAAGCCGGTGCCGTTCGATAGCGTGCCGTTTCGCTCCAGCTGGTCGGCGGCGGTCACCGGCACCACCAGGATTCGCTGGTGCGGATAGAGAATCGCATCCAGATTCAATTCCGCCATCTTGTTCGCCACCGCGACGCGGAGTTTGTCGCGGTTCAGCATCCGATTCTTGTATTCTGCGCTGCTCATGCCGTCGGCAATCGCATATTCGGCTTCCAGTGTTTTCTGCACGGCGGAAGTCCCTGCCGCCAACAGCATGCTGAAACTTCTGATCGGCGAGTGAGGCGGAAGAGCGGCGAAGTACCGCTCCATAACCGTGCGCGCTTCGTAGACATCCGTGGCGATGTTGGGAAGAAGTCGATCGTATTCGGGCAGCTCGAAACGAACGACGGTGGCGCCCTGTGCTTCCATCCTGGCGATGACATCGGCCATCGCCTTGTTGACCTCGCGGTGGCGCTCCTCCTTGCCAAAGAGATTCGTCATCGCGCCGATGCGCGCACCCTTGAGCGCGTCCGCGCGCAACAGATGCGTGAAGCTTGCGGGCTGATGTCCCCGCCCGAAGGCGGTGATCGGATCAGCCGGGTCGTATCCGGCCATGACGTCGAGGATGAGCGCGGCATCGGTCACAGTGCGCGCAATGGGGCCGACTTCGTCCTGCGTCTGGCTGTTCGGGACCAGGCCGCTGCGGCTGACAAGCCCGCGGGTCGGGCGCACGCCAACGAGATTGTTGGCGGACGAGGGCGAGCGGATCGATTGGCCGGTATCGCTGCCCGTACCCGCAAGCGCGAGATTGGCGGCGACTGATGCGCCAGTGCCACCGGACGATCCGCCCGGCGTACGCGTGAGGTCATACGGATTGAGCACCTGACCGCCGAGGCTCGACTTCGACATGCCGCCGCGCGCGAACTCCTGCAGGTTCGCCTTGCCGAGGACGAGCGCACCAGCGTGTCGCAGCTTGGCGACGGTGAACGCGTCGGCAGAGGGGCGCGAATCCTTCATGCTCACATTGCCGGCGGTGGTCGGCATGTCGGCGGTGTTGAAATTGTCCTTGAGCATGAGGGGAATGCAGTGAAGCGCGCCGACGCTCGTGGCATTGGCCCGGTACTCGCGGTCCATCCGGGCCGCGTCCGCCATCGCCTCGGGATTGACAGTGATGACGGCGTGAAGCGCCGGGCCTTTCAGGTTGTACGCCTCGATGCGATCGAGATAGAGCTTGGTTAAGTGTGTGCAGGTGAGCTGTCCGCTCGCGAACGCAGCGCGAATAGTGGCAATCGTCGCCTCTTCAAGATGAAACGGCGCCTGCGCGGCCGTCGGCGACGCCGCGCAAAGCACCGCACACGCCGCCGCTACCGGGGTGAAGAGACGCATTACGCTGCGAGAACCGGTCAGTTCGTCCCGCCTCTGACGTATTTCTTCAGCGCCATTCCGCCGGTCAGCGATCCGTAGATGTTCCCGTGCGCGTCGGCGGCAACGCCCTCCTGCGATCCATCCGGATTGTCAGGAATGAATGTCGTGACCTTGCCGTCGCGAGCGCTCCCGATGCGAATGCCCCTGGTGAAGCCGGGATTCGTTTTTTCGTCCGATTGCGAATCGGCCACGTAAAGCGTGTCGTTGCGATCGATGACCACGCCGCTCGGCCGCCCGAACTGCTTCCACTCCTCGAGGAATCGACCGTCCTGGTCGAAGATCTCGATTCTGTTGTTGCCGCGGTCGCCGACAAACAGCCGCCCGCGAGAATCCATCGCGAGCGCATGCGGTGTCTCGAAGTCGCCCGGCGCGGTTCCCTTTTTGCCCCACGTCTTGATGAACTTGCCGTCCTTGGAGAACTTCACGATGCGTGCGTTCGAGTTGCCGCCGTGGCCGTCGCCGATGAAGATGTCTCCGTTCGGCGCGACCAGGATGGCGGACGGCATGTTGAACGTGTCAGGGCCGTCGCCGGCCACGCCAGCCTTGCCGAGCGTCATCAGCAGCTTGCCCTCAGGGCTGAACTTGAACACCTGATGCCCTTTGCCGTTCCGCTTCGGATCCTTGCCGTCAGGGCCCTCGCCGTCGCTTACCCAGACGTTCCCGTCGCGATCGATATGGATTCCGTGCGGGCGAACGAACATGCCCGCACCGAAACTCTTCACGACGTTGCCCGACTGATCGAACTTCAGAATCGGAGCCACGGTCGATTCCGTACAGTAGTTTCCGCCGCACCGTTCGAACACCCAGATGCTGGAGCCGTCGCGATCGACGGTGATGCCGGCGGTCGATCCGATTTTTCGGCCGTCAGGCAGCTTGAAGAAATTCTCGATGGTGCGGTAAGGATTGGCCTGAGCGGAGATGTCATGCGCGAGTGCAAGCATCAGCAGGCCGGCCGCGAACGTGAACACAGTTCGTCGTCGAGACATGACTACACCTCCGTCGTCGGATTTATTTGTATTCCGCGCCCGCGCTCGTCAGGACCTTGCCGTCCTCGAGTTTGCCGGTCATGAACATGCCGCCGGCCTTGCCGTCGCGGAGCGGCCGGAACGTCACCGCGATGCGCATGCCGGGCAGCAGCGAACTTCGCGTCCAGCCACGGCGCGCGAGGAAGTTGGGACTCATCCCTTCGAATGCAAACGTCTCCAGCTGACCCGACGCGTTCTGTACGTCCAGCCAGATCCAGATATGCGGGTTCGTCCAGTCGACCTGTTTGACCACGCCCGTGACGGTCTTTTGCGCATCCATGTCGAAGACGGCCGCCGCGGAGTGATGCGACCACGCAGGTGCAGCCACGCCGCAGATGATCGCGGTCGCCAGCAACGCGCGAGCGGTTGTGTGTGCGATGCGCTTCATCGCCTACTCCTTCTTCGCCGGAGCGTCGAGCTTCACGCCGGCCTTTCCCTGCGTGTCGAGAAAGTTGCGATTGTTCTCTTCGCAAATGTACTCGCGAATCGTCCAGTCGCGATGCCTCGCCAGCGTTCTCGTCGTCGTCCACGGCTTGGCCAGCGCCTCGGGATCGATCACAGTCGTTTCCACCGACATCGTGTCCGGTCCAGTGAGACGGAAACGTTCGACGATGCGCATCTTGTCGCTGTGCGGCGTATTCCGGGTAATTGTGGTCAGCGGCGAGAATCCGATCGTTTCGACGACGAGGGTGTCGCGATCCCAGTGACCGATCGACGTACCGTTGAACGTCGGATCAGGATCCGTCGGCAGCGGTCGGCCATCGGTGTAGATGTGGCGCACCTGCTGGTACGCTTCGCTGACAATCGTCACCTTGCCCGGCGTCAACAGGAATTCGTATGGATAGGGATGACCCATGATGGCCGGCATGCCGGTTGGCAGACAGTTGGCGGCATCGGTGTCATCGAAGTTGCGCGCGTCGAGCTCGCGCTTCTTTGCAGCATACGCTGGCGTGAGCTGCGGCACCGGCGGTGGCGCGATCGCGGGGCCTCGTCCACCACGGCCAACAGTCGGCGCTTCCCAGACGCCGGTCAGGTCAGGCAACTTCGCGACGGCGGCCCAGTCGGCGGCTGTCGGCTGCTTCGGCTTCGATTCCTGTGCGGCCACGGTGATCGTCACCGCGGCGATCAGCAGAACCATCCGGATGGCGTCCGTCATCACGGCTAGGGCCTGGCGGGTTGCCGCGCCGCGCCGAGGATCTGGTTGAACACCGGAATGTCTTCGGCGTCTGGCGCGTGGCTCCTGAACGTCCGGATGTACGCGTAGATGTCTTTCGCCTGTGCATCGCTCAACGTCTCAGCCGAGAAGTTCGGCATGTTCGTCGATGGCTGAGCAGGCGCGACGTTGGCGCGGCCGCGCAGGAACGAGAGGAATGCCGTCTCCGTCGCAAGATTCCCGCTCCAGTTGCCGACAAACGCCCGGCCGGTCTCACCGTTGTACCCATGACAGGCGTAGCACGAGTACGCCTCGTACAGTTTCTTGCCGGTGGATGCGTTGCCGGTCACGGGACTCGTTGGCGGTTGCGATCGCGGACGTTGTGTGCCTGAAGGCGCCTGCGCGCCGGCCGATGCGATAGACAGCGCCAGCACTGAGACGACTCCGATGAGACCCGTGACAATTCGTAAATTCGTCAATTCGTAAATCCGTAAATTCTTATCGTGGCTGGGTGATCACGTCGAGCAGATACGGCTCGCCGCGCTTGACCGACGCAACGCCGCGCTTCAACGCCGCCGACAGTTTCGATGGGTCGGTAATCGGCCCTTCGGCGGCCATCCCGTAGCCGGCCGCCATCATCCGATAATCGATAGACGGATCGCGCAGCGTGGTGCCGATATGGCCGCGATCGCCGCCGCGGCCGCGCACGCCACACATGTACTCGACGAACATCAGCTCCTGGTGCCACGCACGGTTGTTGTGCATGATCGTCAGCATCGGAAGCTGGTGATGGGTCGCGGTCCACAGCACGCCGGGGGCGTAGTTCAAGTCCCCATCGGTCTGCACATTGATGACGATGCGGCCGCGAGCCTTGGCAGCGAGCGCGGCACCGACCGATGCAGGCGCGCCGTAGCCCATGCCCCCCGCACCCTGTCCGCCCAGATAGCTGTACGGTTTGTCGTGATCCCACAACTGGGTGTTATGCCCGCCGGAGAAGTTGCTCGGCGACGACAGGCACCAGTCCTCGTGCATGATGAGCGGCCACAGCTCGGCGTAGATGCGCGCGGTGCTGATCGGGCTCGCATCCCAGCCGGCCTTCTTCTGCTCGAGCGCCTGCTGCAGCGCTTCGAGCCGCGCCTGCTGGTTGGCGGCGGCATGCTTCGCGGCCCGCTCCTGCGCGAGCCGTTGCCTGTCCGGCGTTGTCTGACGCCGCACCTCCTCGATGATCGACGGCAGGCTGGCTTCGGCGTCGACTTCAAGCACGCGGCCGCTCGCCGCGCGTCCGCCTCTGCCCGCCGCCGGCACGATGCCGCCAAAGCCGATGTTCCCCGGATCGCGCGCGAGCAGCGTGGCCAGCCCGGGCCCGACGATCGATGCCTCCGCGCCCTGAGCTTCTAGACCAAGCATGTAGTCGTAGGACGTGCTGGCGCCGGGTCCGCACAGCGGATGCCGCTGCGGGAAGCTCATTGGGCCCTGCGTCGCCGCGGTGCTCGTCGAGGCGCCGACCAGCTCCGCGAGCTGCACGGCCTGCTTCACGCCCTCAGGCGTGCGGAGACGACCGACCGCGATCCGCGGATTGCCCGCGTCGAGCAGGCCCTTGGCGATCTCTTTCGCCTGCGATGCGTCGATACCAGTGATCCGCGGCGGCGTGTGTGCCGGGATCTTCATGTCGCGCGCTTCTTCTTTCTGATGCTCGATGTCGATCACCACCAGCGTTGGACCCATCGGCGGGGTAATCGCCTCGTCGTAGGCACGTTGAAGGGCGACGAGCGTCTCCGTCAGCGTCTTCGGCTGCGCGTCCCACTTCGTAAAGCTCCTCACCATGCCCGCCATGTCGTTCGCGCTGTGGGCCGCGATGAAGCCCAGGTCGCGCCCCGCGATGAGCAGCGCGGGCGTCCGGTCGTAGTAGGCCTGATAGATGGACATTGCGGCGTGCTGCACGCCGATGGTGCCGTGCAGAAAAGCGGCCATCGGTACGCCGGTCGCCTTCGCATATCCGTGCGCCATCGTCACTGCAGATTCTTCGTGCAGCGCGGTGATGAACTCGGGCATCCGGTTCGGCGGCATGCCGTAGTTGATCACCGATTCCTGCAGGCCCTCGAAGCTCGAGCCTGGATTGCCGGCGATGTACTCGATGCCGAGATCTTTCAGGACCTGCACCATCAGATCCGAGCCAGGCCTGATCACCGCGCGCTGGCCCGAACGCGCCGCGGCCGGAGGGCGTACGTCGCTGCCGTCACGTGCGATCTGTTCAGGCGTGGGTGCCGGTGCGGCGCCCGTCTCCGCGCGCTGCGCGGCTTCGGCTTCTGACGCAGGTGCGGGGGTGACCAGGGCTGCGGCACCCGCTGCGGCGGTGGCGGCGTCCTTGAGGAATTTTCGGCGATTCATAGAGCTACCAGCGATTCATTGCCTGCCGATGCATCGACTCGGGCGGAAGCTCCGCGAGCTCGATGCGAATACCGTTCGGGTCGGTGATGTTGTTCAGGATTGCCTTTGTGTCGCTCGTCCGAATGTCGCCGATGTTCACGCCGCGCGCCTTGAACATTTCCGTCGCGGCCTTCATGTTCTCGACATGGATGCCGACGTGATTAATGGCCGCCGGCCGTCCGGGGCCAGGCTGAATCTCGAAGAATGTGTTTTTGCTGATCTGCACGTAGACGAGACGCGCCTGGCCTTTGTCGTCGTTGACGCGGAACGCCTCCGGGAAGCCCATGGTCTTTGTGTAGAACGCGACCGCTTCGTCGAGGTTCGGCACGTTCATTCCGATGTGATTGACCTGGACCAGTCCCTTGTTCGGACTTTTCGAGCTCTGCGCTGCCGCCGACGTAAGGGCGACACCCACGAGCAACCCCGTGACAAACAACATGCATGCACGCATCGTCGTTTCCCTTTCTGAAAGTTACTTGAAATCGCCGAGGTACTTATGCGCGACCGTCAGGTCGCACTTCTCGTTTGAGTGCGGCATGTTCGGCCGGTACTGCCACTGTCCGGACCACTCGGCAGGGCGCGTCAGATAAACGGGATCTTCGACGATCCCGGAATAGAGCAGAACCTTTCCGCCGTCGCCGAGACGAAATCGTTCGATGACACGCTTCCTCGTGCTGCCGGGCAATCCGGCCGTGGAAAGACCCAGCGGATGCTCTTTGAAGTTCGTCGTTTCGACGACCAGCGTGTCGCCTTCCCAGTGGCCCACCGAGTGGCCGTGGAGGAAGGTCTCCGTCGCCGGCGGATGCTTGCGCCCGTCGAGGAAGATGGTGCGCCGCGAATCCATCCAGTCCACGCTCATCACCACGCGATCGCGCTCGACGGTGATGGTGTCGGCGACAGGGTAGAACATCAGGTTGGGCACGCCGACGGGAAGGCAATCCTTCTGCGCAGTGGCTTTCGGATCGAAGCTCGCCATCGCCGCTTTGCCGGCCTCGGTCAGCGGCCACGTCCTGACCGCCGCGCCGTAGGCGTTGAACTCGCTGAAGGGGGAAAACCAGGTGCCGGCGATTGTCGTGGCGCTGGCGCTGCTCGTGGAGTACACGCTGCGCGAACCGATAAACAGCGGGTAATACGCGCCGTCCTGTTTGTAGAGATCCTTGCCGAGCATCAACGCATCCGGCTTCGCGCGCGCGGGGTTGCCGACGATGGTGACGGTGTCGCCGACGGCCAGCGAGGTCTTGGTGAAGCCGAGCGGATTCAGTACGGACGCCGCACCCGCTTCAACTTCCAGCGACCCCGTCGAGCCGTCGGGTTTCTTCACCTGCAGGACAAGGTAGACGTGCGGGTTCCTGAACGCAAACGTGGTGACGGTGCCGGTCGCCCTTACCTCTTTCTGAGTGTCGAATGCGGCAGCGCTGTGGTGCGCGAACGTCTGCGGGGCAAGCGCCAGGACGAGCCAGCCGACGAGAACGAACGTGGCGACTTTGTTCATACGGCCCTCGCGGTGTGGGCGGATGCTACCATACGCGCCCATCATGCTTTCCCGACGCGATTTCCTGGCGACGGCATCGGCTGTGGTTGGCGGGATGACGGTCGCCCAACGAGCCGCGGGCGGTCAGGCGAGCGGCATCGCGAGCCTTCCTCCCTACGGGAACTCCACCTTGCCTGCGGGCGTACGATCGCGCAGCATCGCCAACGTCAACGGGCTCACGGTGCACATGCTTGAAGCCGGCTACGAAACGCCTGGGCGCCGGGCGGTGCTCCTGCTTCATGGCTTTCCGGAGCTGGCGTACAGCTGGCGCAAGGTGATGGTGCCGCTCGCGTCCGCGGGATATCACGTAATCGCTCCAGACCAGCGCGGCTATGGGCGCACGACGGGATGGGATGGTTCCTACGACGCGGATCCCGATCCCTTCCGCATCCTGAACATGGTGCGCGATGCGATGGGGCTGGTGTATGCGCTTGGCTATCGCTCCGTTGCGATGGTCGTCGGGCACGACGCCGGCGCCCCCGTCGCTTCGTGGGCAGCGCTCATCCGTCCCGATGTGTTTCGTTCGGTGACGATCATGAGCTCACCCTTCGAAGGTCCACCCGCAATTCCGTTCGACATCGCCAACGGCGCCGCGCCGCCACGTCCCGCGCTCACTGACGACGAACTGGACGCGGAGCTGGCGAAGCTGAATCCGCCGCGGAAGTATTACCAGAACTATCAGCGCACGCGCGGAGCGAACGACAACATGCTCCACGCACCGCAGGGGCTGCATGCGTTCTTCCGCGCCTACTACCACTACAAGAGCGCGGACTGGAAAGGGAACAAGCCGCATGCGTTGAAGGCGCGGACGGCGTCAGAGATGGCGCAAATCCCAACCTACTACGTGATGGAGCGCGACAAGGGAATGGCCGAAACGGTGGCGCCGTTCATGCCATCGGCGGCGGAGATCGCCGCGTGCAAGTGGCTCACCGATGCTGAAGTGGACGTCTACGTGTCCGAGTACTCTCGCACGCAATTCACAGGCGCGCTTCAGGGCTACCGCGTGCGCCGCGGATCAGATCCGAAGAGCCAGGCCGAGCTGCGCACGTTCTCAGGCAGCGCCATCGACGTTCCCTCGCAGTTCATCGGCGGGAAGAGCGACTGGGGCGTTTATCAGACGCCCGGCGCCGTGGATCGAATGCAGAGCACCGCCTGCACGCACATGACCGGCTTCCATCTCGTCGATGGTGCCGGCCACTGGGTTCAGCAGGAACAACCAGCGCAGGTGACGACTCTCCTCACTCAATTCCTGCGCAATCAGTCGTAAGACGCTGTCATCGTTTCACCGCTGGCGGCGGGTACCCCCTGTTCGACAGATTCTCCGGGTGCGGGTCGCCGCGGTGGCACGTGTAGCAGGTCACGACCTGCGTTCCCGCAGGGAAGACACCCGTGTTCGGGAAGGTCGCGTTGATCTGACGGACCATCATGATCATCTTGCGCGCGATGTCCTTGCGCGGGTTGACGTCGATCTCCTGCGGCTTGTCGCCGCCGTGACAGTAGGGACAATCCACGTGAAGCGCATCGCGGAAATCACCCATGAGCGAATCGTAGCCGTGGACTGGCGTGCCCGGCGGAAGGAGCTTCAAGTTGATCGTGGCCCTCTGCGGAAACGGTCCGTCACCGAGCGAGTTGGCGCGGTTGTAGTACTTCTGCGGCGCGGCCGTCTCCGGCTTCACTTTGCCGCGATGGCAGGTGAGGCAATCCACTTCGTGATAGCCGACCGGAAACACGCCTTGCGTGCTCGGAAAGCTCGTATCGATCATGCGGACCATGCCGATCATCTTGCGCGCCATGTCCTTCTTCGGATGGCCCTCCGCAGCGAAGTCCCCCTCCACATGACAGTAGACGCACTGGACACCAAGCGCCTCGTTGAAGAACTGCATGATGAACGGCACGTCGGAGTTTGGCGCCAGCAATTTCAGGTTCTTGTAGACCGGCGCCGGAGCCGCAGCGGGAGCGGCCGCCTGTTGCGCAAGGAGCGAAACGGGTAACAGAAGCCACACGAGAAAAGTCCGCATCACGTCCTCCCGTTATCGTCGGTGACCGGGAGTATAAGGCGGATTACGCAGTGCGAGCGCGAGGCCCGCGGCGGCAAGCGAGCAGAGCGACAACTGAATCGTGCCCGCGGTGGCCCATCCCGAGCGGTTCGCCATCCATCCCATGGAGTAGCCTGCGACGGCCGCGGATAGATACAGACTGGTGACGAACACGCCCGATGCGCGGCCGGCGAGCTCCGCTCGCACGGCTTTGACGTGATAACCGGCAAGATTCACGTAGACGACACCGCTGACGACAACACCCCACGCGAACGAGAGCGACGCCTGCCAGTACGTTGCGCTCGATCCGTTGAAGAGCAGATACCCGAGGATCGCAGCCGCACAGAACGTTGCGCTCAGCACGATGCGCGGCGATCCGCGATCGCCGATCCATCCCCCGGCGATCGATGCGAGCGCTCCCAACCCGTAAAGACTCATCACGAAACCGGCGCTCGCAGGTGAGTAACCGAGTCCTTCGCGAAGGAACGTCGGATAGAGACCGAGGTAACCGTAGATCACGAGCCCGCCCAACAGGCTCATCGCCGTCAACAGGATGGTGTTTCGGTTGACGAGTGCCGCGGCGCCGTCATCGCGGCTGCGCATCACGGTCGTGTTGTCGCCCTCGGTCAGTGAAGGTTCGACGACGATGGCAATCAGCGCCATTGCCGCCAAACCAAGCAGCGCGAACACAATCATCGGCGCTCGCCACGTGCCGTACATCCCGAGCAGCGCACCGCCGAGAACGGGGCTGACGATCGCGCCGAGCGCAAACGAAAAGTTCACGGCGCCAAGCGCCGCGGCGCGATATCGCACGAACGCGTTGGCGGCGATGGCGAGGAGCACGGTCAGCTGCATCGCTTCGCCCACGCCCGTGAGCGTTCGGTAGACGAGCATGTCCGCGAAGCCGCGTGATAAGACCGTCAGGCCGGTGCCAGCAGAGAAGAGCGCGATTCCGGCGAGCAGCGCTGCTCTGCGTGAAACCCGCGCCAGAAGAATGCCGGTCGGCGCTCCCGCGACCGCCATGCCGAGCGTAAAGACGGTCGACAGCAACCCGACGCCCCCCAGCGAGAAGCCGTACTCGCGGCGCACGTCGGGTGCGACCAGCGGGAACAGTTGCCGGTCCATCGCGTTGACGACGTACGACGCGAGCAGCACGCCGAACATGGTGACGCCGAGAACGCCGCGTTCAGTTCGCGGCGGCTCGTCGATACCAGTCGAGGATCTGTTCGCCGGTCCAGAAGACGACGCCGGGCCGCGCATGAATGTGTTCAAGGGCCTCGCGAAAATACCGGAGTCGATGACCAACGCCCATGATGTACGGATGCACCACGAGCGCCATGACCCGCGCCGAATCCTCGGCGTCGGAGTAGAACTGCTCGAACTGGTCGATCGCACGGTCGCGATATTCCGACGCCTTGTGATGCTGAATCAGCATCATCGCCACGTCGTTGCACTCCTGCGTATACGGCACGCTGATCAGTGAGGCCGTCCGTGTCTTCATGGGCACCGGTTGATCGTCGAGCACCCAGTCGCAGACGTACTCGTAGCCTTCCTCCGCGAGAATGTCCGGTGTGTCCCACGTCTCGGTCAGACCCGGGCCCAGCCATCCCCGCGGCCGCCGTCCGGTGAACGAGGTGATGGCGTCGGTCGTCTTCTGAATGTCGACGCGCTCGTCGGGCACCTTCTGCATGTTCTTCTGGCCGAAGCCGTGGCCGATGAACTCCCACCGGCGCTCGAGCGCGGCGCGCGCAATCGGCTCGTAGGCGGCGATGGCGCCGCCGTTGATGGCGAGGACCGCGGGAATCTGCAGCCGATCGATCACCTTCAGCATTCGCCAGAAGCCGACGCGATTTCCGTATTCGTGCCACGCCCAGTTGGGGATATCGGGCATCGGGGACCCGCCGGCAGGAGGCGTGAGCACCGTGCGCGGCATCGGTTCGAGGGGGTTCCACTCCTCGACATTGACGATGACCCAGACGACGAGGCGCCCTCCTTCGGGCAGAACAAGCCTTGGCCTCTGAGTGATTGGTGAATACGTAAACCGTTCGCTTGGAAGCATCGTGATGACCTTTGCTACCCCTGAAGCGGTGCAATGCTACAGCATGTTCAAAATGTGTTTACGCGGAGCGGCGCCTGCAGTAGGATGCGCGCCACAAGACGATCCTCCTTTTTTTGTTCCTGTTCTGCGGGCCGCGTGCGGGTCTTCTCGACGAGGTGATCGCTATGAGTACCCAGGAGCAAACGCCCCAGCCGTCCTCCAGCGTTACACGCCGCGCGTTCATCAAGATGGTGATTGCCAGCAGCGCTGCCGTTTCCGCCTCTGCGTACCTCTTCCGCGGTTCGACGCTGGTCGGGCAGGGATCGCTGCCCGGCGCGGTGGAGCGCCTGATGTCGTTGAACGTCAACGGCCAGCTGCGGCGCGTGGACGTGATGAAGCAGGAAACGCTCGCGACGACGCTGCGCTACAAGCTGGGACTCACCGGCACCAAGCTCGGGTGCGACCGATCGGAGTGCGGCGCCTGCACCGTCCTCATCGACGATATCCCGCACTACTCATGCTCGGTGCTGACGCATACCGTGCGCGGCAGAAAGATCCAGACGATCGAAGGACTCGAGCAGCCGGACGGCACGTTGCATCCGGTGCAGCAGGCGATCCTCGACGAGCAGGGCTTCCAGTGCGCGTTCTGCATGTCGGGGTTCGTCATGTCGGCGGTCGGTTTCCTCAAGACGAACCCGAACCCCACGCGTGAAGAGCTGGCGCACGGCATCTCCGGCAACCTGTGCCGCTGCGCCGACTACGACAAGATCCTGCGCGCCATGATGCGCGGCGCAGCCTACATGCAGAAGACGACAACGTAGAGGAGATGGGACATGGCCATTGTTCATGACGTAATGCCCGTCTTCGAGCTGTTCCAGCCGACGACCGTCGACGACACGCTCGCGCTGCTCGACACCTACGGCGCCGATGCGTGGGTCCTCGCCGGCGGTCTCGACACGTTCGACTGGTTCAAGGATCGCAACAAGCGCCGTAAGGTCGTGGTCGATCTCAGTGGTGTGCAGACCCTGCGCGGCGTGAAGAAGACCGCGGATGGCGGGCTCGAGATCGGAGCGTCGACGACGCTCACGGACGTGGCCAGCGAACCACTCGTCAAGCAGAACTACCGCCTGCTGTCGCAGGCGGCCGCGCTCGTCGCCTCGCCGCAGATTCGCAATCAGGGGACACTCGGCGGCAATGTCTCGCAGGACACGCGCTGCTGGTACTACCGCTCGGGATGGACCTGCTATCGCGCCGGCGGCAACATCTGCTACGCGGACACGCCGACCGCAATCAATCGCGAGCACGCCATCTTCGATGCGAATCGCTGCGTCGCGGTGAATCCGTCGGATACCGCGCCGGCCCTCGTCGCACTCGACGCGCAGATGGTGATTCGCTCGTCCGATGGTGAGCGGGTCGTAAACGCGCAGGACTACTTCATCGGACCATCGACGGACATCACGCGGATGACCGTGCTGCAGGCGGGCGACCTGCTGACCGCCATCCGGATTCCCGCGACATGGGCAAACGCGGAGTTCTACTTCGAGAAGATTCGCGAGCGTCAGGTGTGGGACTTCCCGCTGGTCAACATCGCCGCCGCGCTGAAGGTCGAGGGCGGCACGATCCGCAGCTCGCGGTTCGTTGTCAATGCCGTCGCCGCGCACCCGGTGCGCCTCGGCGCGGTCGAAGACGCCGTGGCCGGCAAGCCGCGCAACGAGGAGACCGCGGCGATGGCCGGAGCGCTCGCCGTGCAGGGGGCGCGGCCGCTGACGCATAACGGCTACAAGATTCCGCTGGTCAGAAATCTGGTGAAACGCGCCATCCGGGGAGAGGCACAGGCATGACGAACTTCCTTGTGCAGTGGGGCATCAACCCCTGGGGCGAGGATACGCCGATCCACGCGCAGTGGGCGCTCGTCTACATCGCCTTCGCGTTCGGCGTCGGCTTCATGCTGGCGCACACGCTGTTCGTGAAGTTCTGGCCGAAGCCGGAAGAGGCGAACGCGCCGGTGAACGAAGTCGCGGCGGCGCGCGTTCCCGCTCGCGTGGGACGTCATTCGCTCGCCGCACGAACGTTCCACTGGATTATGGCCGCCTCGATGCTGACGCTGCTCGGCACCGCGTCGGCGCCCGTCCTCGGCTTCAGATTCAACTGGGTGGAGATCCATTGGATCGCGGGGCTTGTGCTGACGCTGTCGATCGTCTACCACATCATCCACGCCAGCTTCTGGCTGGACTTCTGGTCGATCTGGTTGAACAGGGAAGATGCGCGGGAGGCGATCACCCGGTTCAAGCGCGCCGTGGGTCAGCGCGCGCCGGCGCCGCGCAAGGCCGCGAAGTACCCGTGGGATAACAAGATGTATCACACAGCGATCGTGCTGTCGGCGCTTGCGACGGTGCCGACCGGATTGCTGATGATGAATCGCGTGCAGACGCCGTTCTTCACGCGCAACCCGTACCTGTTCGGCGACACGACATGGGGCGTGATGTACGTGCTCCACGGACTGTCCGGCATCGCGCTCGTGGGGCTGACGATCGCGCACATCTACTTCGCCATCCGTCCCGAGAAGCAGTGGATTACGAAGGGCATGATCTTCGGCGACATCAGCCGTGAGGAATTTCTCCGACATCACGATCCGGAGCGCTGGATCGTCGACAGCCACGAGGTGAGCAATGGCTGACAGCAAACTCGTCGGACGCGACTACACGACGCCGGACCTGCGGGCGAAGGTCACCGGCCGCTCCAAGTACGCGGAGGACTTTCGCGCCGAGGGGATGCTGTTTACCAAGCTCCTGCTCAGCCCGTTTCCTCATGCGCGCGTGAAGAGCATCGACAGCAGCGCCGCGCTCGCCATGCCCGGCGTGCGAGCCATCCTTACCGCCGACGAGGTGCCCGGCCCTCGCGATCAGGTGAGCGACGCGGGCGTGCTCATCAAAGCGAACCCGCGCAGCGAGAAGGCGCTCACCAACGAGCCGATGTATCAGGGCGAGCCGGTGCTCGCGGTGGCCGCCGTCGACGAGCTCACGGCCGCCGAAGCGATCGAACGGCTCAAGATCAAGTGGGAGCGCTTGCCTCACAGTGTCGATCCCGTCGCCTCGCTGCTGCCGGGTGCGTCGAATCCGCGTGTCGAAGGCAATGTCTGGATTCGACCGACAGCGCCTCCAGGACAGCCCGCGCCGATCCCCGAAGTGATCGATTTGAAGTGGACGCAAGCGGAAGTCGAGGAATACAACGCCGGCCGTCTGCCGATGGGGAAGGACACCGACCCCAGCTGGTCGTACGGCGACCTCGATGCGGGCTTCAAGAAAGCGGATGTGGTACTCGACGAGACGTTCGTCACGCCGAACACGAGCCATCAGTGCCTCGAGAGCCGCACCTCGATGGCGTACTGGCAGAACGGGAAGCTGTTCATCCATCTCTCGACGCAAAGCACGGTGCAGACGGTGATGTCGGTGAGCCGGTGGTTGGATATCAAGCCTGAAGATATCGTGCTTGTGAGCGAGTACTGCGGCGGCGGTTACGGGAGCAAGGGTACGGGATCGGTGACCGACATCATCCCGGCGCTCCTCGCGAAGAAGACGGGCCAGCCGGTGCAGATGCGCGTCAGCCGCGAGGAAGAGCACGGCATCGGTGGCGCGCGTCCTGCCGTGCACGGAAGGATGAAGATCGGCCTCACGAAAGACGGCCGCATCACCGCGCTCGACATGTTCACGGTCGTCGAAGGTGGCCCGTACGGTCCGGGCAACGATGGGAACACTGCCAGCCGTTTTGCATCATTGCTGTTTCAACCAGAGGCGATGCGCTGGCGCGGTGTCACGGCGATTACGAATACGCCGCCGCGTCGCGCACAAAGCCAGCCCGGCGGCATGCAGGGCATCGTGCTGATGGAGCCGCTGATTGCCAGGTGCGCGCGCAAGCTTGGCGTCGATCAGGTCGAGATCCGCAAGATCAACGCGCCCGCGGGGAAGGCGAAGTTCGGTCCTGCCGATGCGCGCGGCAACCGCACGTACTCGACCAGCTGCTTCGTCAAGGAAGCGCTCGACAAGGGCGCGCAGATGTTCAGGTGGGACGAACGCAAGGCGCGCAGCGGGGTTCGCGAAGGCAATAAGGTGCGCGGCAGCGGCGTCGCCATCAGCGCGTACAACGCGGGCTCGGTCGGCTTCGACGGTCTCTTCATCATCAAACCGGACGGCAAGATGTACGTCCAGACTGGTATCGGCAACCTTGGCACCGAATCGTTCTCCGACTGCCAGCGTGTCGCCGCCGAGATGATGAGCGTGCCGTGGGAGAAAGTTGTTCTCACGTGGGGCGACACGTCGAGAAACCTGCCGTGGAGCTGCGTCTCGGGCGGCAGCCAGACGACGCACGCGATGACGCGCGCGGCGCACGCGGTGGCGAGCGACGGCATCAGGAAACTGCAGCAGATCGCGGCGCAGGATTTCGGCGGCCGGCCCGAGGACTATGTCGTCGCCAACGAGCGTGTCGCGCGCCGTGGTGGGGGGCCGGGGATGACGTTCGCGCATGCGGCGCAGCGCGCCATCGAGCTGGGAGGGACGTACGACGGCCACGAAGTTCCCGATGACGTGAACGCGTTTACGAAGAGAGCGGCGGCGGCGCTGACCGGTCAGGGGCTGATGGCCGTGGCCAAAGACAAGTACCCGCGCGACGGCACGACGTTGTCGTTCGTCGCCGCGTTCGCCGAAGTCGAGGCGGATGTCGAGACCGGCGTCTATCGCATCCTCGACTACCTGTGCGTCGCTGACGTGGGCACCGTGATTCATCCCGCGTCGCTCGGCGGCCAGGTGCTCGGGCGATCGATTCTCGGCATCGGGCACGCGCTCGGTCAGCGGTGGGTGTACGACCAGGCGTACGGCGTGCCGCTGGCGCGCAGGTTCTATCAGAACAAGCCGCCGACGATTCTCGACGTGCCGGCGCACATGGAATGGGCGGCGGTTGAACTGCCGGATCCGGAGACGCCCGTCGGCGCGCGCGGCATCGGCGAGCCGCCCGTGGCGGCCGGTTGCTGCGCCGTGCTGAATGCGATTTCCGCCGCGGTCGGCGACGAAGTATTCGTGCGCGCGCCCGTGACGCTCGATCACGTCGTCACGGCGCTCGAGATGGGCCGGCCGACGCAGGCGCGATTGACCGCGAACGTTTAAGCGTTCGAGTCGTTCGGTTCGTTCGGTTCGTTCGGTTCGTTCGACTCGTTCGACTCGTTCGACTCGTTCGAACGGAACGATCCGAACGATCCGAACGTTCCGAACGTTTCGAACCTTACGGGCGGAGCACGTACTCGGGCGTGGCGCTCTGCCCCTTCTCGCAGCAGCTTCCGAGAACGCTCGGTCCATACGGACTGGTCACGCTGTTGTTGCCGCGCGGCAGCTGCCCGACCTTTGTCTTGCCGTTGATGCGCGCGAGCACGCGGTCGCGCGCCTGCTCGATCTGCCCGAGCAGCTTGTCGATGTCCCAGCCGACGTGCTTTCCATTCCAGTAGACGACCTTTCCCGCGATCACTACGTCCCGCACGTGCCGCGGATTCATCATCGTCACAACCGTGCCGGGCACGTTGTTCATCGGCCACGTGTTGATGCTGCGCGCGTCGAGGACGACGATGTCCGCTTCCTTGCCGGGCGTGAGCGTGCCGACCTTGTCGAGCACACGATTGGAGGCGGCGCCGGCGATGGTTCCCATCTCTATCACCTGGCGGCAGGTGACCGCCTGCGGTACAGGAACGCCACCGGGATTGGTCTCGGGGAACGCGAGATCGTTCGCCAACGCGCGCTGCAGGCAGAACGCGCCGCGCATCAGCGAGAACGGATCGGTCGTCATGTTGGTGTCGACGTCGGGGCTGAGGCTCGGCAGGATGCCGTGGTCGAGCGCCTGCTGCAACGGCGGCATTCCGTGACGCATCTGCATCTCGATGAGAACCGCGATGGATACGTGCGCGCCCCGGTCGCGCCAGATGTCCCATGCCGGCTTCTGCCAGCGGGTGCAATGAATGAAGGTGACATCCGACCAGTCGGTTCCGTTCCTGGGATCCGCCGCCGCGCTGAGTACGACGTTCTGCCCGCCGACGTTGTGGTTGTGGATCGACGCGCCGAACGCGCGCGCCAGCTGCCAGCCGGTGTAGTCCGCGCCGGGCGCGGCAGGTCCGGGACCGCCGCCGAAGCCGAGCGTCACGAGTTGATCTTTCGACGCGAAATACTTCTTCGCGATGCGGCCAATCCCCTTCGTTGTGTCGTTCATGGCGCCGGGGAATTCGTACGCGCGGCCGTCGGCCGTGCGGTCGATGCCAGCGGAGTAGGCGTAGACCATCCGGCGGCCCGAGTCCATCAGGCCCTTGATCATCGCGTCGGTGTGTTCGGGCGTATGCGACGACTGCGACGTGTCGGTGCCCGTCGTGATGCCCTCGCTGATTTCGCTCAGGCAGGCGACGAGCTCCGAGATATAGCAGTCCTCCGGGTCGTACGGGTGACGGCCGAGATCCCAGACGATCTTGTTGGGGTCCGCTGCATCCGCGATGCGTCCGGCGGTCCAGATGTTCTGCACGACGGAGTTGTAGCTCTCCTGCGGCCAGGCGCCGTTGAGGAGACCGTCGGGGATCATGCTGCGCTGCAGCGTTTCGTACTGGTGGTGGTGGGTCGTGATGAAACCGGGCATGACGATCGTGCCCGTGCAGTCGACGACTTCCGCGTCGCCCGCGGACACCGTCGGTGCGACTTGAGCGATCCGCGTGCCGTCGATCAGCACGTCCGCCTTTACGAAGTCACCGACCCTCGGATCGAGGCTGAGGACGCTGCCGCCGCGGAGCAGAATGCGGCGCTTGCGTCCGTCGCCGACGAGATCGGTGGACGTTCTACAGCCGACTGTTGAAATCGTCGAGGCGGCAAGACCCGCCGCGCTCGTCTTGATGAACTCACGCCGTCTCATCGGCACCTCCGGGGATGCGTAGTATCCACCAGGCCGCGGCGCGCCGTGCAACCCACCGCGTTGCCGCGGCGTCATACTGGGGTCAACACGAGGAGAACACCGTGTCAGTGCGCCCTATCAAGAAGCTGCTGCATACCACACCGACCGTGGAAGGCGCAGGCGTCAAGCTGCAGCGCGCGTTCGGCTTTGGCAACACCACAGACTTCGATCCGTTCCTGCTGCTCGACGACTTCCGCAACGACAGTCCGGGCGATTATCTCGCCGGGTTTCCGTGGCACCCGCATCGCGGCATCGAGACGATTACTTATGTGCTCGCCGGCTCGGTGGAACATGGCGACAGCCTCGGTAATCGCGGCAACCTTGGAGCTGGCGATGTGCAGTGGATGACCGCCGGCCGCGGCATCATGCATCAGGAGATGCCGCGCGGCGATTCGAGCGGCCGCATGCATGGCTTCCAGCTGTGGGCGAATCTGCCTTCGTCGTTGAAGATGACCGCGCCGCGGTATCAGGACATCGCGGCCGCCGACGTGCCCGAAGTAACCGACGATGACGGGACGCGCGTACGGATTGTCTGCGGCGAGTTCTGGGGGAAGAAGGGGCCCGTCGAAGGTGTCGCCGCGGATCCGCGGTATCTGGATATATCAGTGCCGCCTGGTATCCGGAAGCGTCTCGCGGTCGATCGCGCGAACCACGCGTTCGCCTATGTGTTCGGCGGATCGGGAACGTTTCGCGACGCCTCCTCGCCGCAGGGTGTGTTGACCGAGGAGACCGATGGCGTGACGCGGCGCAGTGTTCCGCAGGAGGCGGAGAACCGGTCGCTCGTGCTCTTCGATCGCGGCGACGAGGTGGTCGTGCAGGCGGGCGACGAAGGCATCCGCTTCCTGCTGGTGTCCGGACGTCCGATCGAGGAGCCGGTCGCGTGGTACGGACCGATCGTGATGAATACGTCCGCGGAGCTTCAGCAGGCGCTCCGCGATCTGCGGAACGGCACATTCATCGAATCCCGTTGAGCGTTTGGTGGTGAGAGGGCGGGTTGCGGACCCGCCTCTCATCCGATACGATCGGTGGTCGCATCTGGGCCCATGCCCTCACTCCACCAAATTCCTCAGTAGCTCAACGGCAGAGCATCCGGCTGTTAACCGGAGGGTTGCTGGTTCGAATCCAGCCTGAGGAGCCACTTTCCTTAAGAATTTCAGCGATGTCGGACGGCAAATCGCCCGATTGTGACGTGGACTGTGACGTAGCGGTTTCGTCGGTTGCGCCACCTTCGACGGCATCATGAGCAGGTGAGGCATTGTTGAACTCGAAAGTCGGTTCCAAGACGGCAGCAGCTTCGTCCAGCGCCACTCGGCGGATGTGACTGTAGGTTTTCATCATCTGGGGTGAGACGTGGCCGATCTGCGCTTGAATCACCCAGTCCGGTTGGCCTGCTTCCGCCAGACGTGTCAGAGCCGTGTGCCTCCCGTCATGAAAGCGGACATCAGGGAGACCCGCAGCACGGCGCAACGACCGCCATGCGCTACGCCATGAGGTCATCGACCGCGTTGCATCGATCTGCTTGTCACGTCCATGCCATGGGAACACGAACTGGTCTGGTTCCGCGTAGCCGAGAGTTTTTGCTTTCTGGTGAAGCTCGGATAGCGCCGTGACACAGGCGTGATTCAGGCTCGGGTCCCGCCAGCCTGCTGGCGTCTTCGACCGGCGAACAGAAAGTCGTTTCCGATCCCAATCGATGTGTTTCCACCGCAGGCCACGAATCTCACACGCCCGCAAGCCGCAGTAGAAGGCGAGTGCTGCGGCAACGTATGCGAACATCCAGCGCGGTTGGGATCTCGCAACCTCAAAGAGCTTCTGCTGCTGCTCATCGGTGAGCGCCTGCCCAGCAGGTGGTCTCGTGTTCTTCAGTGCCCTGTAGTCGTCTTGAAGGCGATACCAGAGCCGAGCATGGCGGAGAACCTGTCTCAACACTGAGATCTCGCCGTTCACGGTTTTGGGCGCTCGTTCGCTATCGATACGAGCATTTTGATAAGCGGCAATGTCCGCTGACGTGATAGCCCGGAGTCGCTTGTCGCCAAAAAACGCTGCCAAGGGTTTGGCGTTCTCCTTCCAGTAAGCAACCATCCTAGGTGACACCTGCGCCCGTCGTTCGTCTGAATACGCCCCGATGGCTTTGGCAACATCAAGTTGAGCGTAGGTACGTCGGCGTTTCGCGGGATCCGATGGCCTCTTCGATAGCTCCGCAATCCGCTCGTTTTGGCGCTGTTTCGCTTCACGCCAGTCGGATGTTTCTAGCGATTCACGAGTCCGTTCGCCGTTGACCGTAACGTCTAGCCAGTATCGGCCTCCACGCCTCCGAATCGTCACCGACGACTCCCTTCGATGAACGTCTTCAGGTCGGCAGCGAGGTAGCGGACCGAGCGCCCGAACTTAACGAACCGTGGCCCTTGCTTGCGATGCCGCCACGCCCGAAGGGTGGCGACGGAGAGGTCGAGCAGGCGTGCAGCGGCGACTTCGTTCATGGCTGGTGCGTGCTGCGGGTGATCCTTGATCAACTCATTCTGATTCTCCATATGCTCCTTGTTGGTGCGCCGGATTGTCATCGTCCCCCAGCGCCTTCGGGACGGACCCATCGAGGGTCGTGCCTTGCACTTTCACTTCTACTGTCGCCCGAAGCTGCTCGACCGCCGTGTTGATGGTGGCGAGCAACTCCAGTTGGTTACGGCGGCGTGCTTCCCGCCGTTCTGCGAGCCTGCATCGGTTGGAACAGAAACCGTTCCGCCGTCGCCCTCTGACAGGCCCACCGCATCGACGGCAACGCGGGTGGTCAGCATGGCCGTTCGAGGCTGGTCGTCGGCTTCGTAATGCACGTTCCTCGGCAGGATGAACGTCTACCCTTTCATCCGTTTCATTGCCCTTCATCGCCGCCCTCATCGTCCACGGGAGCAGACGTGTTGTCGGCGGCAGTCCCACCATCGTCCCTTGGGACTGACGACGACTCTGCCGCCCCTGTGCCGCCTGCCACCCCCATAGGGGGTGTGGCACTGGCAGCACTCACACTGGGCAACTGCCGCTGGCGTTCAAATGGCACTTCATTGGCAATGGCAATTCCCTCCTGAGTTGCTTGATACCACTTGTCCCGACCTTCGAGGGAAACCACGAAACCGCCATCGATCAGGTCCGCACGATGGTTTTGAAATGTTCTCGTTGGGATACGTTCGTCGCCATCTGGAGGGACGGCCTCACGCCAATCGGTTGAATGAGCGATAGCATCGGGAAATGAGACGAGTGCCCGGAGTGTCTTCAACGGGGCTGATCCCACTCTAGGAGGAATGGGCGGAGCGCCTCCAGCCGGAATGAGCACGCATGACGTAACAGCCTTTTGTGTGGTGGGATCGTTGCCGACGACTACGGTCTTCATTCGCAGGCGTATGTTTTTCGCCTCCTCGTCGTCCTTCTGCTTGTCCACATCAACCGTGATGATGCTGTCCTTCTTGGACACACGGATCATCACATCCGCAGCCCCGCGAAGGGCATTGCTGCCACGCTCGGCAGTTGGGCGGTTGCCACGCTGCTTGGCCGTGTGATGAACGGCGAGGACGGTTGCACCACTTCGCTGCTGAACTTCGGCACAAGCCGCGATGAAAAGGCCCATCTCCTTAGACGAGTTCTCGTCTCCGCCAAGGAAGCATCGGGCCAGCGTATCGATGATGATTAAGCGCGGTACGACGGCGGCTTCATCGATCTGCGACATCAGCGCATCCACATGGGTGGGATCAGTGAATTGAACCGCATCGAGTATGGCGAACATGTTCGTGGGCGCAGGCACCCGGCTTTCGAGCACCCACGCATCGATGCGTTTCTTGAAGCTGCGGCCACCCTCTGCGACCACGTAGATGACCTGACCTCCGTTGACCGCTCGGTTGAGCCACTTCTGGTTGGTGGCGATGCACAAGGCCCAGTCGAGGGCGACGAAGCTCTTTCCGTCACCGGACGCACCGTAGAGCACGCCCAGCACGTTGTCCTCGATGATGCCGTCGATTAACCACGTCGGTGGTGGGAGATCTTCAAGATCCTTGATCGACAGCAGCTTGAACCGCTTGGCGACCTGCGCCTGATTGGTTTCTGCCAGATGCTTATTCATTTCGTCTAGAGTCAACATTTCGAGTCCTTTCTTTTTCTAACAGTGAATAGACAGTCCTTTCTGTTGGTGACGAGACGCCATCCGGCACGGCTCCGCACACGGCGGAACTGCAACCCGAAATCTGCTAGTGTCGTTGGGAAAGCGAGGAGGGACCGAACGTGCCGAGGGCGTGTTCTAGTCGCCGCTTCGCCTTCTCGTTGCGGCTTTCGTCATCAACGCACCCTCAGCGCCTAAGCGTCACGCGGGGGCCGATACAACTTTCGGTCGGCTAAATTTCCCGTCAGCTTAGGCACTGCCTCGATTCTCGGATCTGGGATTCCGCCACTGCGACTTGCGGTAGCGGG
>DATJJE010000020.1:0-109992 GCA_035492455.1 Vicinamibacterales bacterium
CGAAGATGTTCAAGGGCGACCTGCGCTTGTACGACGTGTCAGGTGGAGCGCCGCGTCCAACGTGGAAGGGCGGAGCGGCCGGACATTGAAGGGCCTTGCTCCGCGGTGCTGCTAGCGCAGAGTCGACAGCTTTGCTTCGAACTCCACTTCGCGCGCGGCCGAGAACTGGCGGAAAATGTCGCGATTGACGAACAACTTGTTGTTGGCTTTCAGTCGTGCCATCCGCTCGGTGATGGTGCCTGACGGCTGGTTCAGCGTTCCCGACCACGCGTAGGCGCCTACCTCGAGGTACACGTCAATCGGCAGCAGTTTGCGCCAGAGATCAATCGTTCGGCGCGTGGTTGCTTCAGCGATGAATCCCTGGCGACTGAGATCATCCGGATACTCCCAGCAGCAGAATTCGAGCACGCGGTAGTCGCGTCCGCCTTCGCGCACGCTATAGAGGAAGCTTGTTGACGAGGGGCTGTGTCCGGGCGAGAGGTACGCCGTGACCTTCAGCGGGCCGACTTGCACGACCTCGCCGTCATAGAGCGCGCGATCGACGATCACAGCAGGGTAGCGTGGTCCGCCGCGGCCGCTGGGATCAGGCGCGGCGAACGGGCTTTGCGCGTGGATGCCACGTTGCAGGTATGGCACTTCCGCGAAGCCCGCCATCACCTGCGCGCCCGTGCGCTTCTTCAATTCGGCCGCCGCGCCCGACTGATCGACGTGGCTGTGATTGAGCAGAATGGCCTTGATGTCGGACATCTTGAAGCCGAGCGACTCGATGTTCTTCTGCGTGCGATCGACCGCGGCCTCGAAACCGGCACCCATGAGGATGTGCCCCTGCGGCGATGTCAGCAAGTAGCTCTCGCCGTTCGCGGACCCGACGAAGTACAGGTTCCCGAGAATCTTGAACGGATCTGCGGGCGCCGCGGTGTCTTTGATCTGCGCACGCAGTTCGAGCGACGTTGCCACGAGTTTCCTGCCCGCCTCGGCGTCCTCACGGGTAAACGGAGATTTCGGCGTCTGTGCCGATACGGCTGCGGAGAGGCCGAAACACACGAGCATCAGGTGTGCGCGGCGCATAGTGGGTGGAGTATAGAGCCAACGGGCGATGCCGTGTCCCCTGCAAGAATTCCGATCACGCCGCGCTTATGACCGCTCATGTCGTTGAAGGTCTACGCGCGGCGATCTCTACTGTGGCCATGTCGGCCGGCGGGTCCGATCGTGTCGTTGTGCTGCTCGACCGGCAGATCCAGATGGCCATTGCGCGCCGGCAGCTGATTCGGTTCAAGTATGGTTCGACGATTCGCGTCGCTGAACCGCACGACTACGGCATCCAGCACGGGTTCGTGCGGCTGCTTGTCTACCAGCGTCGCGCGATGCCGTTCTCACGCGGCTGGCGGATGCTCGACGTCTCGAAGACCGGCCAGCTCGAGCTTCGACGAGACGTTCGCGGGCAGCCGCCGCGCGGCGCACGCGCATCACTTCCAGTGGGATGAACTGTTCGCGAGGGTGGAATAGCACTGAGAAACCGATCAACCCCGTCTGGTGTCGATTTCGTTCATCAACGAATCGATCGACGTCTTCCTTCCGGCCGCGTGGGCGCGGGCCCATCGTTCCGGGCCGAGACGCGCACTGACCGCTCGCTCAGTGTCTTCCCGAAGCTCGTTGACGGACCGATCGACAATCATTGCACCCGTCGACTCAGTGACAGCGTGCCGTGTGCCGAGGATCTGGGCCGCCCACGCATCGTCGCCCTTCAGCGCCGCCGCTGCGGCGAGAGGGATCAATGTGTGGACGAAGGCGAATTTGTCATGGAGCTCACGGATCTGGACGAGGCTGTCACGGACCAGCGCAATCGCTTCGCCGGAGTTGCCTCGCCGGGCGGCCAGCGTGGCTCGAAGATAGAGCGGCAGCAACATGAACCACGGCCCGCTGCCTCGTAGTCTCTCATCGGCTTCACGGAGCAGGCGCTCCGCCTGGTCGAAATCTCCGGTCGCCAGCGCGACCCGCGCCATTCCCGTCAGGGCATTCCCCACACGCCACGGAGTCGGGTTGCTTCCGGATTCTCTGAGACTGCGGTCGTAACAGTGGAGCGCGGCCTCCTCATTTCCGCTGATATGTTCGAGGTGACCCAGCAGAAGTTCGGCGACCGGGACCCAATCTCGATTGATGCTGCTCGATGCAAGCGCGAGAGCGCGGGTTGCGGCAGCGCGCGACTTTTCGAATTCGGCCTGCGTGTACCTCATCACCCCCGCTCCAACCAGCGCCGCAGATTCCACGGCTGGCGGCAGCGACGGCAACGCGAGCATCCGTTCGTACCATTCGAGGCCTTCGTTGGCGTGGCCGCGGATCACCCAGAAGAAGAACAGCCGGTAAATGATGGCGGACGCTTCGGCCGAACGACCGCGCTCGAGGAGCCATGTGAGGGCGCAGCGGTAGTTCTCGAGATCGTCTCTCACCCGGTCCAACCATTCGCCTTGCGCCGGACCCACAAGTCCTTCCGCAGCCAGGGACGCTTCAGCGATGCAGTAGCGTACGAGGCCTTCCATTGCGTCGTCGCGCTCGCTCGCCGCGCCGAGCTCGAGCGCGGCATACGCCCGCACGGTTTCGAGCATGCGGTAGAGCGGACGCGTCGGCACCGAGATCGGTGCCCGCAGCAGAAGACTCTTATCGACCAAGCCGGCCGTCGCCGCGAGCGCTTCATCGCTCACGGTGACCGCACCCTCCTGTCCGCTCACCACCGCAGCCGCAGCTTCGATCGGAAAGTCACCGGAGAGTACACCGAGCCGCCGGAATACCCGCTGCTCGGTGGGGGCGAGCAGTTGATAGCTCCAAGCGACCGTCGCATTCATCGTTTGCTGGCGTTCCGGGAGATCGCGCGGCCCGATGGCCGAGAACAGCACGTTCTGCGCGAGGCGTCGGAGCAGATCCTCCGGTGTCAGTACCTTCAGCCACGGGGCTGCCAATTCGAGGGCGAGCGGCAACGCATCGAGCCGACGACAGATCGAGGCAACGGTTGCGCCGTTCGCCGACGTCAAGCGAAAGTCGGGCTGGGCATCGCGAACACGCTCCACAAACAGCCTTACTGCGGGCGAACGCGCAAGATCGGCCGGCGACAGGTCATCTGCTTCCAGGGTCAATGGAAGCGGCCCGACGCCATATTCGCGCTCGCCGCGTACGCGCAGCGGAGCGCGGCTCGTGACGAGCACACTGAGCGCCGCCACCGATGACAGGAGCTCCGCCACGAGCGGCGCCGCGTCGAGGATCTGCTCAAAATTGTCGAGTACCAGCAGAGTGGGGCGCCCGTCGCACCAGGCGCGGACATGCTTCGATAAGTTCAGCGCGCTGATGTCAAGCAGACCGAGAGCCTCGGCGATCTCTGCCGCGACGAACGCCGGATCGCGAATAGCCGCCAATGGGACGAACACCGCACGGGCGGCGCCTTCGACGGCGATCCTCCGCGCAACCTCCTGCGCGAGACGCGTCTTCCCGGCGCCTCCAGGCCCGGTAAGTGTGACGAGCCGGACTGCGCGGTCGGCCAGCCAGGCACGAAGCGTCTTCAGGTCTTCGTCGCGACCGAGCAGCGCGGTCAGAGCGAGCGGCAGGGAACCGTCGCTCAATTCATCAACGACCGCCGTGTGAGGCGCCGCCCGCCCGCTCGCGAGGAGCGCATCGCGCGACGCCTCGGTCAGGTCAAGGGCTGCCGACAGTGCTCGCACGGTATCGCCGTGCGGCCGCCGGCGTTCCCCGCGCTCCAGCGCGCTGACGGCGTGCACCGACAGCCCCGCAACTGTCGCGAGCTCCTCCTGCGTGAAGCCTGCGGCTTCCCGGAGCGCTTTCAATTGCGCCCCAAATGACCCCGGAGCGCCGGATTTCATAAACGCCCATCTTATTACTCTTGACGCCCGTGCGGGTTTCGTACGCGTTACGTGCGGGTGTTGTGTGTGGTTACCGAATCGCCCGGCCTCCACACTGAACCCCATGACGAGCGGCACGGCCGCAACCACATTTGTCACCGGAGCGGCGGGATTCATCGGCATCGAGCTGGTGAAGATCCTGGTCAGCCGCGGCCATCCGGTGTTCGGCCTGGCGCAATCCGCACGGGCGGCCGATTCCGTTCGCCGCGCCGGAGGGATACCCGTCATCGGCGACCTGCTCGAGCCCGGCGCCTGGCAGGACGAAGCGACGGCGGCGGATTGGGTCTTCCACATCCCGCCGCATCCGCAACCTGGACCGCGAGTGACTCGTAAACGCGACGCGGCCGCCACCCGCGCACGATTGTCGATGGATGCGCACTTGCTCGACGCGGTGGCGACAGGGACAACGCGACGAATCGTGTACGTCACCGACGCGAGCTGCTATGGCAGTCGGGGTTCGCGTCGCATTACCGAAGACGAACCGCTGCAGCCGTCCGAGTGGGGACGATGCCTGATTCCGGCGCTCGAGCGCGTCGAGGGATATCTCGTCTGCGGGCTGCCGATCGTCACGGCGCTGCCGGGATGGGTCTACGGAGACGGTTCGTGGTTTCTTGACTACGTCATCGAACCGGTCATGAAGGGCCGGCCTGTCTTCCAGTTCGGGAAAACCGGCCCGTTAGTGTCGCCCGTTCACATCCACGACTGTGCTCGTGCGTTGGTGCATCTGGCGGCGCACGGCGAAACGGGCCGGCGTTATTTCGTCGTGAACAGCGATCCAGTCTTTCTGAGCGAATTTGCCGACCTGTTCGCTCGGGCCGCGAAGCGCCGGCTCCGTGTATGGCCACTGCCCGGTGCCGCGGCCCAATACCTTCTCGGTCGCGGGCAGGCCGACTACATCCAGTCGAACGCGGTGTTCTCGAACGTCCGCCTACGCGCGACCGGATTTCGGTTCGTGTACCCCACGCTCGAACAGGGAGTCCAGCAAGTTCTCGCGGCGATGCAGGAAAGAACGGGATAGGCGTCGATCGTCTGCGATTCCCGCAGCGCGACCGTCAGGTCCCACGTCAAGGAGCAAGGTGCAGAGATGATGAAAAAGGCAATCGTGATGGTGTTCGGAACGTTAGTCGTTGTCGCTTGTGGTCAAACGTCGCCTCCCTCGAGTCCGTCATTGATCCCACCGGTCGGGTCATCGACGTCTGGCGACGCAGGAAACACGGTATCCACGCCATACGGGTCGCCGCTCCGTTCACAAGGACAACGGCGAGCGGGATTCGGCTTCAACGGTACCGTCAGCGGCTTCCCGAAGGGCATCGTGTTTCTGACCGGGGGCGGCTCATACGACCGCGAGTCGAATTTCGTCGATGCGGCGGGCGGCTTCAGGTGCGTCGACGCAGTTCTGCAGGGACCGTTGAGCATGAGCATCAATCCGAACGACCCGGGCCCGTGCCTTACCGATCAGGGCATCCGCTGGGATACGGCGGCGTTGCTGGACAGCACGCCATTCAAGTGCACCGCCTCCGCTCGCGAGGAGACGGCGGTGACCAGCGATAACACGGTCGTACTGCAGGCGGACTTCTATCGGGCGGGCGACGGCGACGACGAGTCGTTCACCGCGAAGATGATCGTGTCCGATGGCGATATTTCCTCCAATTTTCCGGGAGCAAATATCTGGGTGCAGGGCGTGGGATGCGGCACGGCCCAGACCGTGAACTTCAATCATTGACTTGGCGGACGACTTGCGGGATTGGGGAGTGAAGAGTGAATCCGTACACCATCATTGGCCAGAGCCATGCCATCGGCGAGGTGATCCGTCAGATCGAGTTGGTATCGGCGACTCGCAGCACGGTGTTAATTACGGGCGAAACGGGTACGGGCAAGGAACTGGTTGCCCACGCCGTGCACGCCCGCGGCCGGCGACCCGACGCTCCATTTATCAAGGTCAACTGTGCGGCAATCCCCGAAACGTTGATCGAATCGGAACTCTTCGGCCACGTCCGCGGCGCCTTCACTGGCGCCACGGGCCCGAAGAGGGGCAAGTTCTCGCTCGCCAACGGCGGTTCAATCTTTCTCGACGAGATCGGAACGATGAACGTGGGCCTGCAGGCCAGACTTCTGCGCGTTCTGCAGGAGCGAGAAATCGAGCCGCTCGGAGCGGAGCGGGCGGAACACGTTGACATTCGGGTGATCGCCGCCACCAACCGCGACCTGCGTCAACTCGTCCACGAAGGCCGGTTCATGGACGATCTGTTCTATCGGCTGTATGTGGTCCCAATCGTCGTGCCTCCGCTTCGCGAACGGGTGGAGGATATTCCGATGCTGGTGGCCTACTTCATCGACAAGCACTCGACGCGGAACGGCAAGTCGATCGATGCCCTGGAGAATGGAGTGATCGAGCTGCTCCAGCAGCATCACTGGCCGGGGAATGTGCGCGAGCTCGAAAATACGATCGAGCGCGCGGTCGTGTTATCAACCGGTTCGACGATCACTCGCAGCGTCGTGACGACTGATACCGGGACGACCGCCCGGTCGGGCGGCGTTCCCTCATTCAAACTGCGCCAGAACGTCGAATGGATCGAACGCGAGACGATTCGCCGGGCGCTCGAGGTATCGCCGCTCAAACGGCAGGCCGCGCGATTGATGGGCATCAGTCCTCGCGCCCTTTCGCACTATCTCGCCAAGTACCCACTCGTCGATGAGCATCCCCGGACCTGAGGACAACAACATGAGATTTGCCCGTATCGTGTTTGTCATCGCCGGCCTCTGGGGCATCGCGGTGCTGACGCCGTTGTACTGGCTCGTCGACGTGACGGGCCGTGGTTACAGTCCGCCCGCCGATAATCCGCACTTCTTCTATGGCTTCATTTCAGTTGCCATGGCTTGGCAGATTGCGTTTCTGGTTATCGGGTCGGAGCCGCTGCGGTTTCGCCCGATCATGATTCCGGCCGTGCTCGAGAAGTTCGGACACGTTGTGACGCTGGCATTGCTGTACGGCCAGGCGCGTATCTCGGCGCAGGACGCCCAAGCCGCGGTCCCGGACCTGGTGTTGGGCATCCTCTTCATCATCGCGTTTGCGACGACGCGGAAGTCGGTGCGGCGCGATGCGTGAGTTCCCACGCATGCCAGGGAACGACGCCCTGTTCAGGGCGCGGCGCGTCTGGCAGCATGGCGATGTACTCCAGCAAATGACCATCGGGATCATGAAAGAAGACTGATGCGGCGGCCATCCACGCAAACACGACAGGCTCGTCTGTCGGGTTTCCGTCAAAGTCGAGCGGTGTGATGCCCGCAGATCGCAATGCGGCCGGAGCTGCAATGACATCTGCAAGGCTTGCGCGAAAGGCCGTGTGCAGCGCCATCCTCTGCGGGCCCGAGCCGCTTCCCCACAGTCCAAGCATCGCGTTCCCGGCGGGCCCGATCCAGAAGAAGGCGGCCTGTCGGGCGGACGCGATGTGGGCCAGCTGAAGTCCCACGGCGTCCCGATAGAACCTGACCGCTCGATCGAGGTCGGTTACCGGCAGGTGCGTTTCAAACAGGTTCTGGACGGGAATCATCGGCTGATCTCCTTCTGCGGCAATCGTACGAGCGATGTACGGGACCTGTGGGAGTGCTGGTGCTGTTCGTCGCGGCGTTCGCACTTCACACTGGTCATATGGGAATTGACGGAGGGGGGATTGCGTTCGCGGAAGGCTTCGACCAAGTTGTTCTGCCCCATCTTGACGCAGGTTACCGGTTGGCGCGCTGGCTGATACGGAATGAGGCCGACGCGGAAGATGCCGTGCAGGACGCGTCGTTGCGTGCCTTTCGATACTTCCGGACATTTTCCGGCGGCAATGGGCGCGCCTGGTTCCTCAGAATCGTTCGCAACACCTGCTGTGGCCGGCGCGGCGGCCGCGTTCAAACGACCACCGATCCGTTCGACGAAGAGCAACACCAGACAGCTCAGCCCACATCCGATCCTGAGACGCTGTTGCTTCAAACTCATGACGTCGCCTTGATCGATGAGGCGATGCACGATCTGCCGGATCGTTTTCGCGAGGTGCTCGTGCTCCGAGAGCTGGAAGGGCTCTCGTACAGGGAGCTGGCTGACGTCACGGGCATTCCCGTAGGAACGGTGATGTCCAGGCTTTCACGCGCGCGCCAGGCTTTCCGCATCGCGTTCGAACGCCGATCGGGGCGGTGTGGCATTCGGAGAGGCTCCGGTTTCACTGCTGGAGATCCCGCACAAATTCGTCGAGCTCCTGATCGTTCAGATCCGATACCGCCCAGAACGACATGCCACCGCGAATCCAGTGGCGTACCTGAAATCCTCGAACCGAGCGAGAGTCGGTCGCCGCACGTGCGTCCGAAGCAGGCCCGACGAATAGATTGATGGTGTGTTTGCGCCGCTCATAAATGATGGCCGCTACCGGCCGGCCGGCGATGTAATCGAGCCTGCCGCCCACCAACGGGAAACCGACTGAGCCGAGGTCCACCACTGTTGGTGAGAAGTCAAGCTTGCCGAGAAACCACGGCTTCACCGTGTGTTGGTCCGACGAATGAACATCGATCAGATGTTCGCCCATGAGGGCGCGAACGTGACTGTCGACGACCGCGTCCGCGACCAGCGCGGTGGCTTCGGCTGTCTGCTGTGAGCGCGCCACGCGTATGCCGAGCCCGACGCCGACAGAAATGGCGATTGCAACCACCGCGGCGAGAGCGAACACGCGTGGGGAGATGCGCCGGCGTGCCGACCTCGCCGCAACGGCGTCGCGCAGCCGCTTGGGTGCGGTGTGGCGGGGCAGGAGTCGGACCAGACGACCGAGCGATTCCAACTCCGAGAGTCGCTGCGCGCATGGCGGACACTCCTCGACGTGCTCGTTGAGCTGTGCGGACTCGTGGAGGTTCAGCTCGTTGTCGATGTAGGCGTCGAGCAACTGACCGACTTCGCGACAATTCACGATAGCCTCCTGTGGCCGGAAGCGGACTGCAGGATGCTCAAAAGCCTCTCCCGTCCGCGCGCCAACCGCGACATAACTGTTCCGATTGGAATGCTCATCACTTCAGCAATGTCTCTGTAGGACAGACCTTCGAGCTCGCGAAGCACGATGGCTTCCCGAAACTCGAAAGGCAATTGCTCGACCGCCATCCGCACCGCATCGACGGTCTGGCGTTGAAGCAGCAGCGCTTCGGGGTCCAGACCCGCAGCGCGGGGTTCGTTGCTTATCTCGTCGGCGACCGCCATCCGACCGCCGCCTGCACGCGGTGCCACGCGTCCGTACCACGTGTGGCGAATGATGGTCAGCAGCCAGGCGCGCGCATTTTCCCCGCGGAATGATGGAAAAAAGCGTAGTGCCCGCACGAATGCGTCCTGGACGACGTCCTCTGCCTCCGCCTCATTTCTCGTCAGCCAACGTGCGTAGTTGAACGCCGAATCGAGATGCGGCAAGACGACGTCCTCAAACCGAGGGTGAGCCATCTCCTAAGAGACTCCGTTGAGGCCGTCGTTATTCCCGCCATCCGATCGTCGCGTCTTGGGAATAGATCTGCGGCCTGCGAGGTCTTTGGAGGCGAGAAGGGCGTTCTACCGCAAGCCGCGCCGCGCGGGCCCGATCACAAGGAGTTGGATGCGATGACGAAGAAGGACGACGGATTGGACCTCGATCGCCGGGGGTTTCTGCAGTGCATGGCCTGGGTCGGTACCGGAGCTATGTGGACGCTCACGAGCGGTGTTCTCAAGGGCATGCCTCTCGAGCGCGCGACGCACGACGCGATGGGTCACGACGCCGGCATGGGCGGCGGCCTTCGATTCGTCCAGATCAGCGACAGCCATATCGGTTTCGACAAGCCCGCGAACACGGATGTGACCGCCACGCTGCGCGCCGCGGTCGCGAAGATCAACGCAGCGCCCGAGCGGCCCTCGTTCGTATTACACACGGGCGATCTGACGCATCTGTCGAAGCCGTCCGAGTTCGACACGCTTCAACAGGTGTTAGCCGAGCTGTCGGTGCCGGTGTTCTACGTGCCCGGCGAACACGACGTGCTCGAAGATGACGGCAGGAGTTACCTGGAGCGATTCGGCAAGGGCACGCAAGGGGCGGGATGGTACAGCTTCGATCAAGGCGGCGTTCATTTCATCGGTCTCGTGAACGTCGTGAATCTGAAAGCCGGCGGGCTCGGTACGCTCGGCGACGAGCAGCTCGAGTGGCTGAAGAGCGACGTCAAGCATCTCACGACCAGCACTCCCATCGTCGTCTTCGCCCATATCCCGCTCTGGTCCGTGTATCCGGAATGGGGGTGGGGCACCGACGACAGCGCCCGTGCGCTCTCATATCTGAAGCGATTCGGATCGGTATCGGTGCTCAACGGCCACATCCATCAGGTGATGCAGAAGGTGGAGGGTCACGTCTCGTTCCATACGGCCATGTCGACCGCCTTCCCACAACCGGCACCCGGCGCCGCTCCCTCGCCGGGACCCATGAACGTGGAAGCCGACCGACTGAAGAAGATTCTCGGCCTGTCACGGATGTCGTTTCACGATGTGCGTCATCCGATCGCGATTACTGACGTACCGCTCGACGAAGGATTGCCGCCATCGGCAGGCCTGCACGACGTGAGCATAGACAACTTCAGCTTCAGCCCGGCTACTGCAACCGTCCCGGCCGGCGCCACGGTGAAGTGGACGAATCACGACGATGTGCCGCACGTCATCATGAGCAACGAAAAGAAATTCAAGTCGCCGGTGCTCGACACCGACCAGCAGTTCTCCTACGCCTTTCCGGCGCGGGGCACCTACAAATACTTCTGCTCGCTCCATCCGAGGATGACGGGCCAGATCGTGGTGGAGTGAAAGGACACGACCATGAAAATACTCATGTCAGTTTCGGGGATTGTGGCCCTCGGCTTATGTCTATCGGGGTGCGGCGGGTACACCGGGAACTCGGGCAATTCAATCGTGCCCTCCGCTATTCAGACTGCACCAGCAGATGCGATCGTCATCGATATCCGGTCGATCAACGGCGCGCAATCCTTTTCGCCCAATCCGTCCAGCATTCCCGCCGGCCGGACGGTGGTATGGCACAACATCGACTCGGTCACTCATCGCGTGGTACTCAACGATCGATCAGTGGATACTGGAAACCTCGACCCCGGTTCATTCAGCTCGCCGATGTCGCTTGGTACGGTCGGCGGCTATCACTGCAGCATCCATCCCGAGATGGTCGGTACTCTCACGCGTTAGGATCGCCCTGGCAGCAAATGGACGAAACGTTTGCCAAACACTTCGCCGCGGACTGGATCGACTCGTGGAATGCCCACGATCTCGACAGAGTGCTGGCGCACTATGCGGACGACTTCGAAATGTCGTCGCCGTTCATCATCCAGATGGTTCACGAGCCGTCGGGGGTCCTTCGCGGTAAAGCAGCCGTCCGGGCATACTGGACGCGGGCATTGGAGCGGATCCCCGACCTGCACTTTGAACTGATCTCCGTTCTGGCCGGTGTCATGTCGATCACGCTCTATTACGAGAGCGCTGGTGGTCGATTGGCTGCAGAAGTCTTTCACTTTGACGCCGATCGAAAGGTGGCGAGAGCCGTCGCACACTATAAGGTGCCGATTGCGGAATAAGGTGCCGATTGCGGAGCCCCGCAGTGCCTCACCACTCATTCCGGTGTAAGGCTTCGTGTCAGGCTCCAACTCCTTCCGACAAGCAAGCGAGCCGACGAGGACGGGATCCAATACGCATCGCGCACCAGTGCCGCTGCCGTTTCGAGTGTCTTCGCCTTGTCGCTGGCGAGCGGGATGCCGACCCGATCGCCGCGGCGGCCCATCCTGCGGAGCCTTGCGGATGCGCGGACGCTTGGTGACCTGCGCCGAAAATCTACACGGATAAGAGGTCCTCGGGTGTTTGAGGGGCCTCCGTTTTTCGGTCCGTTACGAGAGTGAGCCGCGGGGAGGCGGCCGGAGCCGGGGCCAAACGCTCGCAGGCGTATCAACGAAAGTTGGTGGAGGCGGCGGGAGTCGAACCCGCGTCCGAAAGCACGTCGTCGTAGGACTCTACATGCGTGTCCGCTTCGTGATTTTCATGCCCGGCGTGTGGAAACGGCTAAGTACCGCCAGGCCTTAGCCTCGGAAAAATCTCGCGGGCACGCGCCGAGGCGCCACGGGCCCACCAGCCTGTTTAATGGCGTTCGACCCTCAACCACCAGGCGAGGCCGAGGCGAACGTCACTGCTTAATTAAGCAGCGAGAGCGTACTGAGAATCCGCAGTTAACGGATGTTCCGTCAGATTAGCGAGTTAACGGTGCTCGGCATGCATCCCGCGATCCCGCACCCCCGTCGAAGCCAAATTCGCCCCCTCCAGGTGAGATCGATTGGTGTGCCGGACGCTCCTCCGGCACACCTCTCTATTGTACGGCCTGATCAGAACCTGATGCCCAGAGCCATCCGGAACAACCGGCCGCCGTTCTGGCCGGGAATCGGCTGCGGGAACTGGTTGTCGGCCGTCGCCTGGCCAAACCGCGGACCCTCGATGTAGTTCAGCGGCAGTCCGTTGGCATCCTTTGGTCCGTTGTTGTCGGGCGTCACCGTCTTGTCCCAGGCGATCTGTTTCTGGTTGTTCAAGACGTTGTAGAACTCCACTTTTAGAAATGGCTTCGCACTCTTCCACACGGGCACGCCGTACGTCAGCGCCAGATCGAGCAGGCCAAAGCCCTTGAAGCGGCCGACGCCGCGTGGGCCGAAGTAGAGTCGCTCGGACGTGCTCGAGTTGATATCGTTCGCGGGGTAGCCCGGATTGCGCGCGAGTTCGACGGCGCTCAAGGGAACACCGTCGGCGTAGATGCTGTAGACCTGTCCCGAATTCACCCGCCAGATCGGTGATACGTCCAGCGACCCGAATCGCGCCATGCCGTCGCCGAGCGTATAGGTGCCATAGACGCGCACTTTGTGGCGCTGGTAGTCGGCCAATCGTCCTTCCGGCAGATACCGGTTGAGCGCCGGACCGAGAACCTCGGGATAATCGCCAAAGAGCGAGGCGATCCCCGGCTGATTCGCCGCCTCGCCGTCGAAATTGCCATTGTTCTTGATCTGAAGGGTGTATTCGCCATTCAGCCTGATGTTCGACCGCACGCGGTAGTTCGTCTGGAGAATCATCCCCTGGTACTGGCGGTCGACCTCATCGGCGGTCGCGTTACCGTAAATGACTTTCGTCAGGTCGCCGACACTCGCGCCATTGCGATTGACGTTGATGATCCCGTTTGACAGCTGGATGAAGTCCTCGAGGAAGCCGTACCACTTGCGGAACTGATACGTCGCCTTCGCGTATCCCTTGCCGCCGAATTCGCGGCCGAGGCCGAGTGTGAATTCGCGTACCGTCGGCGAGTGCACGTCAGGAGCGACGAAGATGTTCGCGGTCGGGAACGACGCGCTGATGATCGTCGCGTAGTTCCGCAGATCGAATCCTGGTGCGAAATCACGACCCTGTCCGGCCGGTCCGGTGTAGCCGTACGTCACGCGGCTCGGATTTGCCACGTCGGTGTTGTGGCCGTACTGGTTTTCGCTGTACTTCCCCGAGTAGTGCCCGTACGTGGCCTGCAGTGTGGTGCTGCCGTCGCCCACGACGTCGTACGCAATGCCGAGCCGCGGCATCAGCTTGCGCATATTGTCGACCGTCAGAAGATCGCCCGTGGCCTTGCCATGCACGTTCTCGAAGCGGGCACCGAGCTCGACGCTTAAGCGTCGCGTGGCCACCCAGTGGTCCTGGACGTACAACGACGTCGTGTCGATGTTGATCGTCGCGCCTTTGGTCGGCATCCAGTTCTGAACGCGTGATACACCGGGCGTAAAGACCGGAATGGGGATGTTTGACGCATCCAGCGCGGGTTTTCCGTTGACAACGAGGTAGTCGCTCTGGAAGACGTAGTCGGTCGCGCTCTGTGAATTCCCGCCCCGATTGGTAGCGCGATAGAACTCGCCACCACCTTTTACATCGTGCGTGCCCGTCCTCCGCTTTGCCAACGAGTACGACACGCTGCCGGTGAACTGCTTGTTGTTGCGGTCCTCAGGATCCAGAGCACTGAAAAACGGCGCCGCGTAGTGCAGCGAGGGCGGCACGCCAGCCGCCACGCCGCGCGTGCGGAACGGCGACGCCGTAATCTCCGTACTGCTTCCGCCTGACTGCAGCTGCTGCTTCTTTTGTGAGTACTGCAGGGTCGCGAAGAATTTGCGCGCCAGCAGTCCGTTGTAAGTCGTCACAAACAGGGTGTTGGGAAAATTGCCGGTGACAAGTACGGACGGATCGAGTGACGAGGCTGCATTCAGACTCGGTCGATCTTTCTGCCGGACGCTGTTGGTCGTGAAATCGCCGGACAGCGTCTGGTTCGGCGCCAGCGTTCCAGTCAGCTTGATCTCCCCGCGCTTCGTGGTATCGGTGCGCGTGTACGATCCGCCGGTCTGGACAAAGGTACCCGGCGTCGGATCGCTCTGATATCGTCCGGCGCTGAAGAACCACAGACGATCGAGTTTGAGCGGGCCGCCGAACGTGCCTTCGTGATACTTGCTCAAGACGTCCTGGTGAACGACGTTGTTCGCCCGCTCGCGTGGCGTCTCGTCGATCCATTTCGGATTGCTGAAGTTCTCGCGGAAGCTTCCCGAGAATTTGTTGCCGCCGCTCTTGGTGACGATGTTGATGACACCGCCGGCGAACCGGCCCCACTCAGCGGAGATGCCGCCGGTCAACACGTTGACTTCCTGAATGGCATCTTCGGTGTAGAGGCCGTTCGGCGTGCCGAAGATGTTGTCGTTGATGTCCACACCGTTCAGCATGAACACGTTGTCATAGGCGGTCGATCCGGCGATGCTCACCTGACTCGCGTTCGGAGTGTTGTTCGTCAGCCCTGGGGTCAACTCCGCGATGTCCTGCGGTCGTCGTCCAATAGGTAACGCATCGACCTCCTGTTTGGTGACCGCTCTGCTGCTTGTGACGCTGACGAGCGGCGAAGGCGCCTCGCCGACGACGTTCACCGCTTCGGTGCGTGCGGCGACAAGGAGCATTTGGTTCACTTCGGCGACATCGCCGAGCGGCAGCACGACGCTGTCGGAGGTTGCGGTTTGGAAGTTCGCGATTTCGAACTTGACCGAATACGTTCCTGCAGGCAGTCCTTTAATGAAGTACACACCGTTGACGTCTGTCACGGCGGTGCGCTGTCCCTGGAGGGATGGTGATGTTGCGGTAACGGTGACGCCTGGCAGCGAAAGACCGTCTGATGATTGGACGATGCCGCTGATGGTGCCTGTCTGGACGCCTTGCGCGAGCAGCCAGGACGAATACGCAAGGACAAAGCAGACGCTGAGGGCAAGCAGTCGCTTCATGCGCATGACTCCTTCGCAGCAGTTGCCGCGGACTCAGACGGAGTATAGCTGTCGGTGAAGCCACGGAACCTCGGCCACAGTCCGTCCGGGGTTTTGACGATACGTGTGATCGAAGGAGAACGTGGATGCGGCGTCGCGTGTGAACTGCTGCGGCGGAAGCGCCACAGTTCCAGCAATTTAGCGAAACGCGCCGTATAATCACATCAACCCAACTCTGTGACATTCGACGATCAGATCCGCGCGGCGCTCGAGAGCACGGCCGGCAGCCTGCGTGAGCACCTCGAAGCGCACTTGCGCGCTTTTTCGCAGCAGGCGGTCCGCGCTGCAGCGGAAGAGCGTCAACAGGCCGTCCATGCGGCGGTCGATACCGCGAGAGCCGAGGCTCGTTCGCAGGCGGAGGCTCTCGTCGCAGGTATCCGATCGCAGGCTGAAGGGCAGGTTGCCCATATTCGCGCGGTCGCGCAGAAGCATGCGGATGAGGTGCGACGAGCGGCGGAAGTGCAAATCGCCGAGCTCCGCAAAGCCCTTGAGGACTTGCGCACGCACGCGCAGCAGCAACTCGATGCAGCCTGGGCCGTCGCACAGGGGGAGGTCGAGAGCGCCCAGGCAGAGGTCGATCGAGCCCGGGTCGAAACGAATCAGCTGCGGACCGAAGCCGAAGCCGTTCGGACCGATGCGACCGCCGCGAGGGCGGAGGCAGATGCGGCTCGTGCTGAAATCAAGGCTGCTCGCGTGGAAGCAGCTGCTGCGCGCGCGGAAGCTGATGCAGCCCGAGCCGACGCCACCGCTGCGCGAACGGACACGGCGGCTGCGCAAACCGAAGCTGAAGCGGCACGCGCCGAACTCGGAGCGGCACGTGCCGAAGCTGAGGCAGCGCGCGCTGAACTGGAAGCGGCCCGTGTCCAGGCCGACGCGGCACGCGCGCACGCCGAAGCGGTCCGCGCCGACGCCGAAGCTGCCCATGCCGAGGTGCAAACCGCTCGTGCCGAGGCGCAAACCGCTCATGCAGAGGCGCAAAGGGCTCGGGTCGATGCGATCGAGCAGGCGTACACCCAGACGCAACAATCCGAACTCGCCCGAGCCGCGCGGCTGGCGGAAACAATCCGCATGCTCGACCAGGCGCGAGGTGTTTCGGACGTTCTCGACCGCCTCGTGCAGTGCGCCGCAGACGAAGTGGATCGCGCAGCGATGCTCGTCGTGAACGGCGACCGGTTGAGAGGATGGCGGCTGGCCGGTTTCGCCGAAGCCGCGCCGCCGGCCAGGTCGATCGATCTCGACGTCGAACAGGCAGGACTCGCCGGGGTCGTCCTGGAAAGCGGTGTTGCGGCATCGCGAACGGCTGACGGTGGTGACGGTCCGGCGTTACCGTTATTCGCCGGCGACGCTGCCGACCGCGACGCAATGGCACTCCCGATTCTCGTTGGCGGCGAGGTTGTCGCGGTGCTGTACGCCGACGCGTTACGCGCGGACAGTTCCGGCGCAGACGCGCGATGGCGGCTGACACTCGAAGTGATCACTCGTTATGGCAGCCGTGTCCTCGAGACGATAACCGTGCTGCAGGCTGCGGGGCTGCCGATGCCTGAGTCAATGGCACGTGGTTCGCACGCAGCGGTTCCCGCCGCTGTGGAGCATGCCTAGATGTTCGGAATGAAGTGGGTTGCGTCGCTGGCGCCGCTCGTCCTCGCAGGGATCGTCGCGCTCGACGTGCGTGCCCAGGAGGTCGAAGGCAGCCTTCCGGCGGTTGCGCCGCCGCCGATCGCGCTCGCGCCGACCGCGCATCCGGCGCTGCCCGATCGTCCCGCCGACTTCTGGTACGTCCCCGACAGCTTTGCATCCCCGACCAACGGACGCGCCGAAACGGCAGCCCAGAAATTCGCACGCGGTGCGAAGCTGATTGACGGCGGAGATTACGCGGGAGGTCTTGCCGTCATGAACGGCGCAGATCTCGCGGGAACCCCTCTCGCATACTACGCACGGTACTACCGCGCGATCGCATTGACCGGTCTCAGTCGCGTGACGGAAGCGCTGACGATCCTTGATGGCCTCGACGCGGAAACCAGCACCGGTGCTGCAGGGTATCTCTTCGGTGAAGGCGTGCCGATGCGCCGCGCCGATCTCGAGATCGCGACTCAGCACGCCAGCGACGCGGTGCACGTTCTCGAGGATCTATCGAAGTCGCGTGCGCTGACGGCACCCGAAGAGGTATGGCTTCGACTCGGACGCGCGGCCGAAGCCTCCGGCGATCGCGACAAAGCGATCGACGCCTATCGCAAGGTGTACTACGAGTTCGCTCTCAGCCAGCAGGCGAACGACGCGCAGAATCTGCTGGCGCGGCTCGACACGTCTTCGCTCAGCGATCGTTTCAAGCTCGAGCTCGCCCGCGCCGAGCGCATCTTCGCTGCCCGGCGCTGGGCGCAGGCCCGCGCGGGCTTCGCGCCGCTCGCCGCGCTTGCATCGGGCGACGACAAGGAGCTCGTCGCGCTGCGACTCGCGGAGTGTGACTACTATCTGGATCGGTTCCGTGCTTCACGCGATGCGCTGTCGCCGTACCTGCACGACGCCTCGCGTAAGGCCGAAGCACGCTTCTTTTATCTGACGGCGACGTCAGCCCTCGGTGATGACGATGCGTATCTGCCCGAAGCGCGCGCGCTCATCGACGATTTTCCCGACAGCACGTGGGCGGCGGAAACGCTGAACAACCTAGCCTCGTACTACGTCAAGCTCGACGACGATGCGAAAGCCGACGAGGTCTTCCGCGAGCTGTGGCGACGATTCCCCGACAGCCGCTACTCAGAGCGCGCGGCATGGAAGATTGGCTGGTGGGCGTACAAGAACGGCCGCTTTGCCGATGCCGCGCAGGCGTTTGATGCGGGGGCGGCGGCGTTCCCGCGCGCCGACATGCGCCCCGCATGGCTCTACTGGTCGGGACGTGCGCACGATCAGATGGGGGAGCCGGCGGTCGCCAACGCGCGTTATCGTCTCGAAATCTCCGATTATCAGAACTCGTACTACGGCCGGCTTGCCGAAAAAATCCTCGGCGCGCGCAGCGAGCCTGACGTGGACGACAACGTCCGCATCGTGCCCGCGTCGGGCCGCGTGCAGATTCCGACGGCGGCGGTGATCCGTCAGCTGGTCGCCGTAGACATGTACGATGCGGCTCTGAGAGAGCTGCAGTACGCGCAGCGTCAGTGGGGCGACACACCCGCAATTGAAGCGACGATCGCGTACATCCGTCACGAGCAGGCGCAGAACGAAACCGCGCCCGATCGGTTCGACCACCTGCGCGGTGCCATCAACATTATGAAGCGCGCCTACCCGCAGTATCTCGCCGCGGGCGGCGAGGACCTGCCGCCGGCGGTGCTCGAGGTGATCTTCCCGCTCGACTATTGGCCGCTCATCGAAAAGCATTCGCAGGCGAACGATCTCGATCCCTATTTGATGGCCGCGCTCATCGCGCAGGAATCGACCTTCACCGCCGATGTGCGCTCCGCTGCGAACGCGTACGGCTTGATGCAGCTGCTGCCGGCTACAGGCCGCGCCTACTCGCGCAAGGTTGGACTTGGCCGCTATTCGAGCGGGCTGCTGACGCAGCCCGAGGCGAACATCCGCATGGGGATGCGCTACTTCAAAGAGCTGTCGGATCACCTCGGAGGCGCGCACTTCGCGCTGGCCAGCTACAACGCGGGGCCGAACAAGGTGGTGCAGTGGGCGGCCGAGCGGCCCGGTCTGCCGCAGGACGAGTTCATCGATGACATTCCGTATCCCGAAACGCAGAATTATGTGAAGCGGATCCTCGGCACCGCCGAAGACTATCGGCGCCTCTACGGCGGTGGCCTGCTCGTGCCCGGCAGCCTGAAGAACGCGCCCCCTGTGAAGAAGCTTCGCGTCACGCCCAAGGCAAAGCCCGCGAAGAAAGCGCCTGTCCGCAAAGCCTCCGCAACCAGGAAGAAGACCAGCAGCGGGACGAACAAGACACGCTAGTGGACGACCTCCTCGACCTGACCAGCCGCGTCGAAGCGACGCATTTCTGGTTTCGAGGATTCCGTCGGTTCGTCGCGCCAGCAATTGCCGGGATCGCCGGCACACGCCGCGACCTGCACCTGCTCGATTGCGGCTGTGGGACGGGCTACAACCTCGCAACGCTGCTTCGTCCATACGGGCATGCGTTTGGATTCGATCTGACACCGGCGGGTCTGATGCACGCACGCGCCGCCGGTTTCCCGCTGGCGCGCGCCAGCATGTCCGCCATCCCATTTCAATCCGGCCGCTTCGATATCGTGACTTGCTTCGACGTGATGCAGTACGTGGACGACGACCTCGCGGTAATGAGGGAGATGGCGCGCCTGCTGAAGCCCGGCGGCGGCCTCGTGGTGACCGCGGCCGCGCTTGACGTGTTGCGGGGCGGACACGCTGGCACGTGGCCCGAAGTACGCCGCTACACGACCGGGCGGATGCGCTCGATTGTCGACGGCGCGGGGCTGGAGGTGAGCCAGCTTACCTATCTGTTTGCGACGTTGTTCCCGATGATGCTCGTTGTGCGCGCACTCAATCGCGACACCGGACGATGTAGGGGCGAGTCTTCAGGCTCGCCGCCTGGAGACTGGGAGATGCGTGTTCCGCCTGCTCCCATTAACACTGTGTTGACGATGATGCTCGGCGCGGAAGCGGCAGTCTCACGTCGCATTCCGATGCCCGCAGGAAGCTCTGTGCTGGTGGTTGCGAGAAAGCCCTAAAACCGGGCGAACGCGCCGATGTACGGGCCTTTCAGCTTCAGATTGCCGGTATCCGTATCGCTCGTGTAATCGACTTTCATCGAGCGGTACCCGAACTGCACGCCGACGTTGCGGCTGAAATTGCCTGTGCCGTAGATGTCCAGATCGTAAAAGGTGCCGTTGATATCGCTGCGGTCAAATTTCAATCCAGTGAACTCCGCCGTGACGGCGACATTCGGACTGAAGTATCCGCGCCAAACGCCGCCGATCGTGGGCACAGGAATGGTGCGCTCGTAGGTCTGCGCGATGACGGCAGACGACAGATTCGCCTTCAGCTTGTTGTATTTCAAGTCGAAGATGAGACCCGCAAACCCGCGTTCCGTGACGATCGGATCCCACTCGTAGCCAACGCGAATCAGCGTCCAATCGAGGCTCGCCGTCGTCGGCAGACCGACAGAATAGCTCTGCCCGCGGAAACGGATCGTCTGCGTCAGCGTCTCGGTTCCTTCGTACTTGATCGGATCCAGACTGAAGCGCAGCTTGTGCTTGCGGGCGGCTTTGAGAATGACACGCAGGTCCGCGAGCCACTTGTCGCCCACGGCAAAGCTGTTGACGAAGTCGACCGGCGTGCCGAGGGTGCCGCTGGTGATGATGATGTCCGGCGACGGCCTCCAGAGCATGGCGCCCGCCTCGACGTGGAAGACTTCGGGGGCGTCCTGTGCGAAGGCAGGGCTCGCCATGCAGACGAGTGCGAGGACCAACGCGGCGCGTCGCAATTCGTTACGCTTCCGCCAGCTCGAGCTGCGGTACGCGGCCGGTCAGCACTTTGACCCAGCGCCACGTCGCGGCCGCCATGATGATCAGGCAGCACACCATCATCAGGCCGGTGCTGAGCGACAGCACATAGCCCTGCACGTGCAGGTCGGGATTCGCGTTGATCGCGAGCGGCCAGAAGTTGTCCCTGATGCTCATGTACCCGGCGGTCATCGTCGTGACGGACAGGAATGCGAGCGGCACGAACGTCACCCAGGCGTATTTCGTGCGTCCCATGTTGATGAGCACCGTCGTCGCCACAGCCAGCGCCACCGCTCCGAGCAACTGGTTGGCGATGCCGAAGAGCGGCCAGATGGTGTTGATGTTGCCGGTCCAGATGAAATAGCCCCACGACAGCACCATGAATGCCGTCGCGCCAATGGAGCCTGGTAGCCACTCAGCGTCGCCGAGCTTCTTCCACACGCGGCCACCGAACTCCTGCACGAGGAAGCGGCCGACGCGCGTGCCCGAGTCGACGGTCGTGAGGATGAACAGCGCCTCGAACATGATGGCGAAGTGATACCAGTACGCCATCAGCCCACGCATGCCCGGCAGCGAAGAGAAGATCTGCGCCATGCCGACGGCCAGCGAGACCGCGCCGCCGGGTCGCGCGGTGACGTTCTCACCGACGGCGGCCTGCAGCGCAGCCAGATTCACCATCGGAATATGCAGGTTCGCGAACACAGTTGATGACGTGTTGATTGCGAAGTAGTCGCCTGGATAGAGCGCCGTGGCGGCGATGAGGGCCATCACCCCGACGAACCCTTCACACAGCATCCCCGCGTAGCCGATCGGCCGGATGTCGCTTTCCTTGTCCACCATCTTCGGCGTCGTGCCGGTTGCAATCAGCGAGTGGAAGCCCGAGATGGCGCCACACGCGATGGTGATGAACACGAACGGGTAAAGCGGTCCCGGAATTACCGGTCCGCCGCCATGAATGAACTGCGAGAACGCCGGTGCGTGCAACGTCGGGTTGACAACGATCACGCCAACCGCGAGGAAGGCAATCGTGCCGATCTTCATGAACGTGCTCAGGTAGCCGCGGGGCGTGAGCAGCATCCACATCGGCAGGATCGACGCGGCCAGCGCGTAGATCGCCATGGCCGCGGTCACCTGATGACGCGTAAGCACCAGGTAATGACCTAGGGACGAATCGGCAAAGGTGCGGCCGAAGATGACCGCCCCGATCAGCAAGAGGATGCCGATAATCGTCGCCTCGCGGATCTTCCCCTTGCGGAACACGAACATGTGGAAGCCCATGAGCATGCCGATCGGAATCGTGACGCCGATGGTGAAGGTGCTCCACGCGCTTTCCGCGAGCGCGTTGACGACGGCGATACCGAGGCCGGCGAGCGCGACGATGAGAATGAAAAGAATCGACAGCGCGCCAACCGTACCCGCGACCGTACCGATCTCCGCACGCGCGATGTCGGCAAGCGATCGTCCGCCGCGGCGTGTGGACATCCACAGACTCATCGAATCGTGGACCGCGCCGGCCAGCGTGCAGCCGCCGACGAGCCACAATAGTCCGGGCGCGAAGCCGAACTGCGCCGCCAGCACTGGGCCGACGAGCGGGCCAGCGCCGGCGATTGCGGCGAAGTGGTGCCCGAACAGCACCCAACGGCTCATCGGGTGGAAGTTGGACCCGTCGTACTTCGTGTGCGCGGGAGTTACGCGCGCGTCGTCGAGCGCCATGACTTTGGCGGCAATGAACGCGCTGTAATACCGGTAGGCGATCATGAAGATCGCCACAACGGGAATCACAATGTAAAGCGCCTGCATGGCGGGAATTATACTCGGCAGATGAGCCCTTCACGCCGGCTGCTCGGGTATGTCGGCCGGTACCGCGGCGCCTTCCTTGCCGGCTTCGTTTGCATCGTCGCGACGACCGCCCTGACGCTCGCCGGGCCGTGGGTGCTCCGGTACGCCATCGATGACCTGACACGGACCGGGGTGACGCCGGCCAAGCTGAGGTTCTATGCGGGCGCCATCCTGGCCCTAACGATGGTCGGAGGCGTCTTCCGGTTCCTGCAGCGGCGTATCATCATCGGCGCCTCGCGCGACATCGAGTTCGACCTCCGCAACGACTTCTTCGCGCGGCTGCAGCTGTTCGAGCCCGCGTACTTCCACCGGAACCGGACCGGTGATCTGATGTCGCGCGCCACCAACGATCTGAACGCGGTGCGCATGATGATCGGGCCTGCGTTCATGTACCTGTCGAACACGATCCTGACATTTGTTGCCGTTATCGTCGTGATGCTGTCGTTGAACGTGCGCTTGACGCTGCTGTCGCTGATACCGCTGCCGATCCTCTCGGTCGCGGTGTATCTGTTCGGGGCTGAAATTCACCGGCGGTTCGACGAGATTCAGGAGCAGCTGGCGACGATCAGCGCGGTCGTGCAGGAGGCGCTCTCGGGCGTCCGTGTGGTGCGCGCCTACCGGCAGGAACAGTTCGAGACCGGCCGGTTCCGCTCCGCCAACGACGAATACGTGCGGCGAAATCGGAAGCTGATTCGCGTTCAAGGCGCGTTCTTCCCGATCATGGGTCTGCTGATGGGGGTCGGCTCACTGCTCATCCTGTGGCTCGGCGCGCGCGATGTAATCAACGGGCGGATGACCGTCGGCGAGCTGGTTGCGTTCAACTCGTATCTGATGATGCTTGCCTGGCCGATGATCGCTTTCGGCTGGGTAACGAACCTGCTGCAGCGCGGCAGCGCATCGTGGAAGCGAATGCTCGAGGTGCTGACAGCGGAGCCGGCGATAACCGATGAAGGTGCAAGCGCGCGGATAACGACGCGCGACGAGATTCGCGGAGACATCGAATTCCGCGATCTGACTTTTTCATATGGTGATGTCATGGTCCTGAGGCGCGTCTCCGCGACGCTGCCGGCCGGGACGACGACGGCGATTGTCGGCGCAACCGGATCGGGGAAGTCGACGCTGTTGAACCTGCTGCCGCGGCTGAACGATCCGCCACCCGGCACCGTGTTCGTCGACGGAATCGATGTGCGCGAGCTGACACTCGCGGCGCTGCGCGGCGCCATCGGCTTTGTCCCGCAGGAGCCTTTTCTCTTCAGCGCCACGATCGCGGAGAACATCGCGTTCGGCGTTGCGAGTGCAGCACGCGAGCGGATTGAGCACGCGGCGCACGTGTCGAGGCTTGACAAGGACCTTTCAGACTTTCCGAAGGGGTATGACACCGTTGTCGGCGAGCGCGGCATCACTCTGTCGGGAGGACAGAAGCAGCGGACGGCCATCGCGCGCGCGGTGATGATGGATCCGAAGATCCTCGTGCTCGACGATGCCTTATCGGCCGTCGACACCTATACGGAAGAGGAGATTCTGTCGCGGCTTTCGGGCGTGATGCGTTCGCGCACCACCATCATCGTGTCGCACCGGATCTCCACCGTCAGAACCGCCGATCAGATCCTCGTATTGGACGACGGCGCGATCGTGGAGCGCGGCACGCACGACCAGCTCGTGGCGCGAAACGGATTGTACGCGGAGCTCTATCGCAAGCAGCTGCTCGAAGAGGAGTTGGCAGCCTCGTAGACGCGGACCTCGAGGTCCGCCCCTACGACTGATCATGTCTGTGCACGAAGAAGAAGTACTCGGCAAGGCGTACGACGCACGGTTGATGCGGCGGCTGATCACGTACCTGCGGCCGTACAAAACGCACGTGGTGCTCGCGACCGCGGCGATCATCGGCCACTCCGCGCTGGAGCTCGTGCCGCCGTACCTCGTCAAGCTCGTCATCGACCGGTACATTCCGGCGCGGGACGTGAACGGCCTGACGCTCATCGCCGTCCTCTACCTGGCGACGCTCCTGGGGTCCTTTGCGCTCGATTACGCGCAGACGTGGCTGCTGCAGCTGACAGGGCAGCGCATCATGTTCGACATGCGGATGCAGATCTACGAGCATCTGCAGCGTCTCGATCTGAAGTTCTACGATCGCAATCCCGTCGGCCGGCTGATGACGCGCGTGACGACCGACGTGGACGTGCTGAACGATCTCTTCACGTCGGGCGTCGTCTCGATCTTCGGCGACCTCTTCACGCTGGTCGGCATCATGGTGATGATGGTCTGGATCGACTGGCGTCTGGCCATCGTCGCCTTCTCGGTCCTGCCGCTCATCTGGGTTGTTACGCAATGGTTCCGCCGGAACGTGCGCGACTCGTATCGGACGGTGCGCATCTGGATCGCACGCATCAACGCCTATCTGCAGGAGCGCATTACCGGGATGGCAACCGTGCAGCTGTTCCGGCGCGAGGCACGCGATTTCGAGGAGTTCGACCGCATCGACCGCACCTATCGCGATGCGAACGTCCAGTCGATCTTTTATTACGCGGTGTTCTATCCCGCCATCGAGTTGATCAGCGCGTTGGCGGCGGCACTGATCATCTGGATCGGCGGCGGCTGGGTGTTGGCTGGTGTTCTGACGCTGGGCTCGCTCGTCGCCTCGCTGCAATACTCGTCACGGTTCTTCCGACCGATCAGCGACATGTCAGAGAAGTTCAACGTGCTGCAAGGCGCGATGGCATCGTCTGAACGGATCTTTCAGTTGCTCGATACCCCGGTAGAAATCAATCCGGGATTCGGGAGTCGGCGTTCGGGATTCGACGAACACGGCACGATTGCTTTCGAGAATGTGACGTTCTCATACGTGCCCGGTGAGCCGGTTCTCCGGAATGTCTCGTTCAGCGTCGAACCTGGACAGCGGGTGGCGATTGTCGGCGCCACTGGATCCGGCAAGACGACTATCGTCAGCCTCCTCCTTCGTTTCTATGACGTTCAGGAAGGGCGCATCACGATTGGCGGCGTTGACATTCGCGAGATGGATCTCACCGAGCTGCGAGCGCTGTTTGGCCTCGTGCTGCAGGACGTGCATCTCTTTTCCGGAACCATCGGCGGCAACGTACGCCTCGGCAACGATGCCATAGACGATGCGACGGTGAGACGGGCGGTGGAAGCGGTGCATGCGGCGGGGTTCATCGACAAACTGCCACACGGCCTCGATACCGCTGTCGCCGAGCGTGGCGCGACGCTGTCCGTCGGCCAGAAGCAACTGCTGTCATTTGCGCGGGCGCTCGCGTTCGACCCACCAGTGCTCGTGCTCGACGAGGCGACGTCGAGCGTCGACACGGAGACCGAGCTGCTGATTCGCGACGCCTTGACAGTGGTAATGCGCGGCCGCACGACCATCGCCATCGCCCATCGGCTTTCGACCATTCAGGACATGGATCGCATCCTCGTGCTGCACAAGGGTGAGCTGCGCGAGTCGGGAACGCATCAGGAACTGCTCGCACACCGCGGCATTTACCATCGTCTGTACCAGCTGCAATTCAAAGATAGAGAGCTCGTCAACAGCCGGTAGACCGACCTTCGAGCACGCGAGACGGGCTTCTGGTTTGCACACTCCATCGCGTCCATGAACGCTCACGAAGCGCTCGACGCCGTTCGTCACGCGGCGCTCTGGTTCACACCGTCCGAAGACGGCCTTGGCCCCCTCCTCGACCTCATCGGCGATGCGAGCATCGTGCTCGTCGGCGAGGCGACACACGGAACCGACGAGTTCTACCGCATCCGGGCGGAGCTGACGCGCGCGTTGATCCGCTCCAAACAATTCAATGTCGTCGCCGTCGAGGCCGACTGGCCGGATGCGTATCGCGTGAACCGCTGGGTGACACACGCGACGCATGAAAACGGGCCGGAAGCGGCGCTGGACGACTTTGTCCGATTCCCGCGATGGATGTGGCGCAACACAGTCGTCGTCGACTTCATCGACTGGCTGCGCAGCTACAACGCGAAGCGAATGGCGACCGATCGCGCGGGGCTCTATGGCCTCGACCTGTACAGTCTCCACGCCTCGATGGACGCCGTGCTGAAATACCTGGCGAAAGTCGATCCGGAGGGCGCCGCTCGAGCACGGCGCCGTTACAGCTGCTTCGAGGAATTCGGCACGGATCCCGCGCAGGCATATGGCTACGCAGCAACGCTGGGCTTATCCCGGTCGTGCGAGAACGATGTGGTCGCCCAGTTGCTTGAGCTGCGCAAGGCCGCGGCGGCGTACGCGAGCCGGGACGGCCGCGTCGCCGAGGACGACTACTTCTTTGCCGAGCAGAACGCACGGCTCGTGCGCAACGCGGAGCGCTACTATCGGACGATGTTCGGCGGCCATGTGGAGTCGTGGAACCTGCGCGACACGCACATGATGGAAACGCTTGATGCGCTGCTCGCGTGGACCGCCAAACGCGCCGGCTACGCGCGCGCCGTCGTGTGGGCGCACAACTCGCACCTGGGCGACGCGCGAGCGACGCAGATGGCCGACTGGGGCGAGTTGAACCTGGGTCAACTTGCCCGCGAGCGCCACGGCGACCGAACGTTTCTCATCGGCTTCACGACGCACACTGGAACTGTGACCGCCGCGCGCGAGTGGGATGAGCCGGCGGAGCGGCGTGGCGTCACGCCATCACTGCAGGGCAGCTACGAGCACCTGTTTCACGACGCCGGCCTTGACCGCTTCGTTTTGCCGACGTTGCACGCACGCGAAGCGCTCGGAGTGTCCCGGCTCGAGCGTGCCATCGGGGTCGTCTACAAACCGGAAACAGAACGCGCAAGCCACTATTTCCGCGCGAAACTTGGTCAACAGTTCGACGCGGTGATTCACGTCGATACCACGAGCGCGCTGACTCCCCTTGAGCGATCGTCGCGTGAGGATGCGGATTTGCCCGAGACCTATCCGTCAGGAGTGTGAACATGCGGAGCGGGGTCGTTGTCGATGCGGTGCAAATCAAGGACGGCGCTGACACCTTGGACGCGGACCTGCATCTCCCCGAGGATGCGCGCGGACTCATCGTCTTTGCGCACGGCAGCGGCAGCAGCCGTTTCAGCAGCCGCAACCGTCAGGTCGCCGAGTTTCTCAACAAAGGGCACTTCGCGACCCTCCTGCTCGATCTGTTGACTCAGGCCGAGGAGCGCATCGACGTGCGCACCGCTGAGTTCCGCTTCGACATTCCGCTGCTTGGCCGCCGTGTCGTGACCGCCGCGGACTGGGCCGCTGCGCACTCACTTCTTCGCGAGCTGCCGATCGGCTACTTCGGTGCGAGTACCGGCGCCGCAGCTGCTCTGATCGCGGCAGCGCAGAGGCCGCATGCAATGGCCGTTGTCTCGCGGGGCGGGCGTCCAGATCTGGCGGGCAACGCGTTGCCGCTCGTGCGCGCGCCAACGTTGTTGATCGTTGGCGGCGACGATCACCCCGTGATCGAAATGAATGAGTCGGCGATGCGGCAGATGATCGCACCAGTAGAGTTGGCGATCGTCCCGCGTGCAACACATCTGTTCGAAGAGCCAGGTACGCTCGAGGAGGTGGAGCGTCTGGCGCTAGACTGGTTCAACCGGCACGTATGAACGATTACGAGCCATTTGCCGATCGCCGCGATGCAGGGCGCGTCCTCGCCTCGCGGCTGCAGAAGTACGCGGGCCGCGACGACGTGGTCGTCCTGGCGTTGCCGCGCGGTGGAGTGCCGGTCGGCTACGAGGTCGCAGCCGCACTTGGCGCGTCGCTCGACGTGTTTCTCGTGCGAAAGCTCGGAACACCAGGACATCGCGAACTCGCGATGGGCGCAATTGCCTCCGGTGGGGTGCGCGTGTTGAACGAGGACGTCGTGCATTGGTATGGCATTCCCGACGCCGCCATCGAAAGCGTTACGCGTGAAGAAGCCGACGAACTTGCGCGGCGGGAGCGCGCGTATCGCGACGAGAGGCCGGCACCTGTTCTGACGAATCGCATCGCAATTCTCGTCGACGACGGGCTCGCCACGGGATCGACGATGCGCGCGGCGGCTCAGGCGGTGCGGGTGCAGCATCCGGCGGCGGTCGTTGTCGCCGTTCCCGTCGGCGCGCGACAAACGTGCGCGGAACTGTCCGCAGTCGCTGACGAAGTTATCTGCGCGCGTACGCCTGAACCGTTCTCAGCGGTCGGCCAGTGGTACCTCGATTTCACGCAGACCGAAGACGCCGAAGTCCGCGAGCTCCTCAATAAGGTCCAGCTGCTTCAGTAACGGGCACCTTCGTTGCTTCGCTTTCCCATACTGCGCGTCTGTGTAGCGTAGAGGCCGGTCGGCCTCTGCAAAGTAGGAAAGAGAGGAACCATGTCACCTGTTTTGGTGAAGAAGCTTGTCGCTGTCGCGGCGGTGCTCGGGACCGTCGGCTGCGGCGCCACCACCAACGGAAGCTCGGGAAGCACCAGTGCGCCTGTGTACGTACCTCCGACGTCGAACACACCATCGACGACCGCGAATACAACACCGACGGAGGTCAACAACAGCGCCTACGGCGTCGTGCCCGCAGGACAGGAACTCGACGTCCGTTTAGGTACCACGTTGAACTCCGGTACCGCGAAAGTCGAGCAGCGGTTCGAAGCGACGACGGTCGCCGATTTGATGCAGAACGGCCGCGTACTGATTCCGGCAGGATCGACTGTTCGCGGCGTTGTTTCGGCCGTCGATCCAGCCGACCGCATTCATCGCGCGGGCAGCCTGACGCTGTCCTTCGATGAAATCAACGTGCGTGGCCGCTCGACACCGATGCGCGCGATGGCCACCAACGTATTCGAGAGCGGGGGCATTCGCGAGGAAACGGGGACGGCGGGCATCGGCGCTGGCGCCGGTGCGGTCGTCGGCGGCATTCTCGGCGGCGTGAAGGGCGCCATTCTCGGCGCGGTGATCGGCGCGGGCGGCGCCATTGCGGCAACTGAAGGAAAGGACATCGAATTGCCGGCGGGTTCGATCATTCGTATCCGCTTGGATCAGCCGGTGAATGTGAGGTAGCAGAGGAGGCGCATTATGGCCAATCAAGGTTCTGCCCGGCAGGACCGTTCAACGGATCAATCCGTTCCGACGCGGCGTTCATCGCCCAGCAGTCAGATGAACCGCTGGGACACGAGCGGCTTCGGACCGTTCGCGTGGATGCGGCAGATGCAGGATCAGCTCGATCGGGCATTCAGCAGCATCTGGAGCGGGAGTGGGACGACGTCGTCGTGGTCGCCTGACAACGTGTTCGGTCCGTCGGACTGGGCGCCGGCGATCGACATGTTCCAGCGCGGCAACGATCTCGTCATCCGCGCCGATGTTCCCGGGTTGTCGAAGGATGACATCACCGTCGACATTGCGGACGATCAGGTGACGATCCGCGGCGAACGCCGCTACGACCACGAGGAAGAGCGCGACGGTGTGTTCCGCAGCGAACGCAGCTACGGCAGCTTCTGCCGCGTTGTTCCTCTGCCGCAGGGCGCAATCGCGGACAGCGCGAAGGCGAACTTCAACAACGGCGTGCTTGAAGTCGTGGTGCAGGCCCCGTCATTCGACGTCCGGCGTGGACGCCGCGTCGAAATCAAGGAAGGGTCGGAGAAGAAACAGGGTCAGCAGCAGAACCCGAAAGGCTAGTCGACTCGTCGTCGGTCGAGGACGTTTCCTCGACCGGCGCTTCAACGGCTGCCGGCGGCGGATCCGCCGGCTGCGGCACATCCACACGCGCCCGCTCGCGGCGATGGAACAGGCGCGCGATCAGGCTTGGTGTACTTGCTTGCGGGTTCCACCCAAGCCGAAGAACCGTTACCTGGACAGCCTTGCGTCCGAAGCGCAGCGCCTCGTTGCAGTTCCACATGTACAGATCGAGCACGCGACCCTGGACACGCGGACCGGTGTCCATGATGGTGTACACGCCGTTGTAACGAACGTTATCCGTCGAAACGTTTACAACGCTGCCGACAGGAAGGATCGAATCGTCGGCCGCGGCGATGCCGGTGCGGACCTCGGCGCCGGATGCCGTTGTCTTTCCTTTGCAGTAGGCGGTGGCGGAGAAATCGAGCCGCGCCCCGGCTACGGGCGCACTCGGGTCAGCGGCGCCCGGCAGGCCGCCCCAGGGAAGCAGATCGAACGTCGTCGCTTCGTAGTACAGCAGCAACCCGCCGATGACAACGAGCATCACGAGGAGGCGCGGCGTGTTCGACGTCGAAAGAATTCTTTTCATCGCGTAGGAACGAGCTTCACCCGGCCCAATGCTCGTAGCCAGCCGGCAGCTCGCGATCGCCGGCAGTGGTGCGGAGAACAACACCAGCTTCCTTTGTCACGACGCCGATCCGGGTTATCGGCAGATCACCCGCCTGGCTCTTTACTGCCCGAAGACGGCCGCGAGACGACGGCCGAACCGTGAACAGCAGTTCGTAGTCGTCGCTATTCAGCTCCAGATTCCCTGACGCCTTGGGAATCAACGCCTCCTCCACAATCATGCCGACAGCGGACGCTGCGGCGATCTGATGGAGGCCGTCGGCAAGTCCGTCACTCAAATCAATGCACGCGGATGCGGCACGGTTGCGCCCGAGCAGCATCCCGACGCGAACCCGTGGTTCGGGCCAAAGATATTTGTCCTCGGCCTCCGGGATCGGGGATCCGGGATCCAGGGTTTGCAGCGCATGCAGCCCCGCGGCCGCGGCGCCAATCGTGCCCGTCACGTACAGCTCGTCGCCGGGGCGCGCGCCGCTGCGCATGAGCACCCGCCGCGGCTTTACCGATCCGATGGCCGTCACATCGATCACCAACGGTCCCGGCGTGCGACTGATGTTGCCGCCTACCACCGCGACGCGATATCGATCCGCCAGCGCGATCATTCCGTCGAGGATTCGATCGATTTGAGCGATCTCCAACTCGTCTGGCAGCACGAACGACAGCAGCGCCGCACGGGGACGCGCCCCCATCGCGGCGAGATCGCTCAGGTTGACGGCCAGCGCCCGATGGCCAATAGCATCCGGCGGGACGAACCGGCGATCGAAATGAACACCTTCAACGATCGCGTCGGTCGTCAGCACGTCGAATGTGCCCCGTTCCGGCTGAACGACCGCTGCGTCGTCACCCGGGCCAACAAGAACCCAGGACGGCCTGGCGAGGCGCTGAGTGATGCGAGAAATAAGCGCGTGCTCGCCGATGTCAGAGACGGTGCGATAACTCACAGTGAATCGCACCCGGGTGGGGGGAGCGTAGGGTGCCCGCTTTGCCGTGTGGGGAGGTCGAATGAACCTGCAAAAGCAGGTGGAGCCACTGTTATCAGCCGCGCTTCAGGCTTCCTCGGAACAGAGGCATGCACAACGCGCGACCTCGCGGCTCGCTTGGGTTTAACGTTGGCTCAGACGAGCCTCCGAAAACCATCACGAGCAAAGCAGGACCTGCCGATCTTAACGTGCGCTCAGGGGACGGTCAAGACGCGCTAACCGCTTGCTTAACGGCCATTTGCGCGAGAACGTCGTCGACGATCCGCTCCAGACGCAGCGCGCGCTCGTTCAAATCGCCGTTGACGTTCGATTGCTGCTGGCGAGCACGGAAGTAATCGTCGGCGATGTTGAGCGCGGTCAGAATCGCCAGGCCGAGCATGTCGCTCTCGGGCGCGGCGTTGGCGGCCGCGCGCATCTTCTGATCGACATACGCGGCAAGCTCGGCGACGTAGCGCTCGTCGAGACCGCTGCGGATTGGGTAGCGTTGTCCGGCGATTTCGACGGTGACTACTGCCATCTTCGCTCTCAGATGTTGAGATGTTCGAGCTGATCGAGCATGTCGCTGACGCGCGTGCGGATCGCTTCACGCTCGTCACGCAACAACGTGATCTCGCTGGCGGTGCCTTCGGATTCGTCGAGCCGTTCACGCAGCGCCGCGATCTCCTGCATCAGTCGCGCATTTTCATCGGCCGCCCTCGCTTGCTCGGCGCGAAGACGCGTCACCATACCCACGAGCAGTTTGATTTTTTCTTCGAGACGATCAATCGGTTCGAGATCAACCGCGCGCACCGCCGCCTGCTTAGCCATCCGCTTCGATCCTCTGATTGGGAAATTTGAACGCGATGATGGTAACACTATCGCTGAATGGCGGCGTGCTTCTCCTTGAGAGCCGCGAGCACGTTTTCCATCGCGGACTGCACCTCGGCATCGGTAAGCGTTCTGTCGGATGCCCTGAACGTCAGGCGCAATGACAGACTGACTTTGCCTTCGGGCACGCCCTTGCCCTGATAGCGATCGAACTCGCGGATGTGCGTCAGCATCGCGGGCGCTGCCTCGCGGATCGTTGCGCGCACGGATTCAGAGGCGAGCGCCGTATCAATCAGGATGGAGATATCGCGCGTGACCGACGGATAGCGCGGCAGCGGCTCGACCCGTGGTTCATCTCTTGGTGCAATCCCTTCCGCGGCATCGAGATCGATTTCTGCCACGTACACCGCATCGGGGGCGGGCAAACCGTGCGCTTCCGCGATATTCGGCGACAGCTGACCCATGACGCCAATGCGTGTGCCGTTCGCCATGACGGAGGCCGAACGGCCTGGCGCCAGCCATGGCTCACGGTGTTCGCCGGTCGTGACGTTCAGCCGCAGCGCCTCGCCAATCCGCTCGACGATGCCTTTCATGTCGAAGAAGTCGACGTCTCGCGCCCCCCCACTCCAGTGCTCGTCCGATGCCGCCCCCGTCCACGCACACGCAATCGAACGCCGTTCGCCGGTTCCGCGGGAAAAACGGGCACCGATCTCAAACAGGCGGACGTCGCGCTGTTCGCGGCGGCGGTTGTGGGCGACCGCATCGACGAGGCTGGGCAGCGCGGAGGGACGCAGGACAGCGAAGTTCTCCGACAGCGGATTCGCAATCGGAACCAGCTCGCCTTGCGGCGCGAACGGCGCAGCGGCGGCGGACGCAACGAAGCCGAAGGTCATCGCTTCGAAGAACCCGGCGGCGGTCATGACCGTGCGCAAATGCCGCGCGCGTCCAATACGCGGATCGACTGCAGGTGGGGCAGACGTCAACGCCGGGAACGTCGACGGCAGCTTGTCGAACCCGTAATGGCGCGCCACTTCCTCGATGAGATCGACTTCACGTGTTGCGTCGATACGCCGCGTCGGCACCGTCACGTCCCATCCGCCATCGTCGGCGACTTCACGCAGGGTGAAACCGAGGCCTTCGAGAATACGCTTCACGTCGGCGTCGGGAACGGCGGTGCCGAGCAGACCCTGGATTCTGGCGCGCCGCAGCCGCACGGTTCGTGGCTCGATCCGCGTCGGGTAGCGGTCGACGACCGTGCCGCGCGCCTTACCAGCGCCGATTGTTTCGAGCAGCGCGCAGGCGCGCTCCATGGCGGTGACGGGCAACCGCGGGTCGAGCCCGCGCTCGAACCGCATGCTCGCCTCGGTCTTGAGCGCCAGCTTCTTGCTCGTCCGGCGCACCGACAACGGGTTGAAGTACGCGCTCTCCAGCACGATGACCGTCGTCGCATCGCCGACCTCGGACTCTGCGCCGCCCATCACGCCCGCGATGGCAACGGCCCGCTCTGCGTCTGCGATGGCAAGCATGTCGGGCGACAGGTCGCGCATCTGACCGTCGAGGGTCTTGAGGCGCTCACCTGAATTCGCCGTGCGCACTCGTATCTGCGCACCCGCCAGCTTCGTAAAGTCGAACGCGTGCATCGGCTGTCCCATCTCGAGCAGCACGTAATTGGTGACGTCGACGATGTTGCTGATCGGACGGACGCCTGCAGCCTGCAGGCGCGCCTGCATCCAGGCAGGTGAACTGCCGACGGTCACGTCAGCGACGGCGCCTGCATATCGCGGGCAGAGGTCGGCGTTTTCGATGACGACGTCGATGTCGGACTTCTCGACGACCTTCAAGGATGCGAGACGGAGATTCGGACCAGTGGCCTTACCGTCAGCATTCAGAGGCGAGGACGTTTCGGGTCCGCGAATCGCGGGCCGGCGCATGGGAAGGTTGAAGGCAGTCGCGATCTCGCGCGCCATCCCCATCACGCACATGCAGTCGGGACGATTGCCGGTTACCTCGAAATCGATGACCGCATCGCCGCCCCGAAGCACGTCCAACCCTTCCACGGCGAAACCGCGCACGGACATCGTCTTCGCGATCTCGTCGGCCGACGCGATCACGTCCACGAAGTCACGTACCCAGGACACCAGGACTTTCATATCGGGAACTGTTCGAGGAACCGGAGGTCGTTTTCGTAGAACAGACGGATGTCATCCACGCCGTAGCGCAGCATCGCGACCCGTTCCATGCCCATGCCGAACGCGAAGCCGGTTACCTTGTCAGGGTCGTAGCCGACGGCTTCGAACACCGCTGGATGCACCATCCCGCTGCCGAGAATTTCGAGCCAGCCGGTCTGCTTGCAGGTGCCGCAGCCGGCCCCGCCGCACGCGCGGCAGCTCACGTCCACTTCGGCCGACGGCTCGGTGTACGGGAAGAAGCTTGGGCGCAGGCGCACCTTTACGTCGCCGCCGAAGAGCGCCCGCATCATCGCCTCGAGCGTCCCCTTCAAGTCCGCGAGCGTAATCCCCTCGCCGACGACGAGCCCTTCGAACTGCTGGAACATCGGCGTGTGGCTGAGATCGAGGTTGTCGCGACGATACACGCGGCCAGGGACGATGATGCGGATCGGCGGCGGAAACGTCCGCATGTAGCGGATCTGCATCGCCGAAGTGTGCGTGCGTAGCAGTGTGGCCGCGCGCACCTGCGCTTCCGGCAGACTGCCCGGTTCCCCTGAAAAGCGGTGTGCGCCCCACGCGCCGCCGACGATCGGCGCATCGAGGTAGAGCGTGTCCTGCATGTCGCGCGCAGGATGATCGGGCGGCATGTTAAGCGCCTCGAAGTTGTGGAAGTCGTCTTCGACCTCCGGGCCCTCGAGAATCTCGTAGCCCATGTGCGTGAAGATGTCCTCGACGTCGCGGCGCACGCGCATCAGGGGATGTATACGCCCCATCGGCAGCGTGCGTCCCGGCAGCGTCACGTCGACGGCGCCGGCAGGCTGACGCGTGGACTCGAGTGCGACGCGCTTCTCGTCGATCGCCGTTTCGATCTCCGACTTCAGCGTGTTCACCGCCTGGCCGAAATCGCGGCGCTCGTCGGGCGCGAGCGTCGACAGCGTCTTCATCAGGGCGGTGACCTGGCCGGACTTGCGGCTCAGGAAGGCGTCGTGAAGGGCTTTGAGCGCCTGTTCGGTGGCGGCCGAAGGGAGCTGCGCGAGAAACGCCTCGCGCACTCCCTGGATAGCGGAGTGATCAGGCACGTGCTTCGGCGGGAAGCGCGGCCTTGGCCTGCGCCGCCACCTTGGCAAATGCGGCGGATTGCGTCGCGGCCATGTCCGCGAGCATCTTGCGGTCGAGCGTGACGCCGGCGGCCTTGAGGCCGCGCATCAACTGCGAATAGGTGAGGCCGTTCTCGCGCGCCGCGGCGTTGATGCGCACGACCCACAACCGGCGGTACTCGCGCTTCTTGTTCTTGCGGCCGACGAACGCGTACTTGCCCGCGGTGTCGACGGCTTCCTTTGCCGCGCGATACAGCTTGCTCTTCGTCTGGTAAAAGCCTTTCGCACGCGACAGCAGCTTCTTCCGCTTCGCCCGGCGAACTGTTCCTCGTTTCACTCGTGGCATGTTCGTTCCTATTTGTACGGAAGCATGAGCTCAAGCTTCGGCGCGTCAGCGTCGGACACCTGCTCGGTGCCGCGCATGCGGCGCTTCGACTTGGTCGTCTTGCTCGTCAGAATGTGGCGCTTGAACGCCTTGGCCCGCATGATCTTGCCGGTGCCGGTCTTCTTGAAGCGCTTCGCTGCGCCACGATGTGTTTTCAGTTTCGGCATTTGTCCATCTGGCGCATCCGACAGGACGCGCCCTCCCGCTACTCTTCTACTGGTTCTGCGACGGCTTCCTGTGCCGCGCGTTTCGGCGCCGACTTGCGTCCTGCGCGCGCGCTCAGAATCACGTGCATCTGGTTGCCTTCCATGCGCGGCGAGGTTTCGGGCATCGCCACCTCGGAGAGTTCCCCGATGAGACGCTCCAGAATGCGGCGGCCGATGTCCGGATGCGCCATCTCGCGGCCGCGGAAGAAGATCGTCGCCTTCACCTTGTCGCCCTGGGCGAGGAAGCGCTCGATGTGCTTCTTCTTGAAATCGTAGTCGTGCTCGTCGACCTTCGGGCGGAACTTGATCTCCTTGACCTCGATCACCCGCTGGTGTTTCTTCGCCTCACGGCTGCGCTTCTGCTCCTGATACTGGTACTTGCCGAAGTCCATGATTCGGCAGACCGGCGGGACAGCAGTCGGCGAAATCTCGACGAGGTCGAGCCCCTTCTGCTTGGCGATAGCCAGCGCGGACGGCGGCGGCATGATCCCGAGCTGCTGTCCGTTCTCGTCGATCACGCGGATTTCTCGAACACGAATGCGTTCGTTGGTGCGAACGCGATCATCACGTCGGGGCGAACGATCGAAAGCGATACTGCCTCCTCTGGCTTAAGCTTCAGCCTTAGGGCTCAAGCAACTTCCTCGCGGCTTGCGCCCTGAGCCTTGAGTCCTGAGCCCAGGTTCTTCGCCGCGATTTCTTCCTTCGCGCTCGCGATGAACGCGTCGACGGCGCGCGCCCCGAGGTCGCCCCCGGATCGACTGCGCACCGACACCGTCGCTTCCGCCGCCTCCCGATCCCCAGTCACCAGCATGTAGGGAATCTTCTGCAGCTGCGCCTCACGGATCTTATAGCCAATCTTCTCCTGCCGATCGTCGAGCTCGACGCGAAGCCCGGCGGCGACAAGCCTGTCGCGCACCGATGCCGCATACGCCCGGTGACGGTCCGAAATCGGGAGCACGATGGCCTGAACGGGCGCCAGCCAGAGCGGAAATGCGCCCGCGTAATGCTCGATCAGGAGCGCGATGAACCGCTCGAAACTACCGACGATTGCGCGGTGAATGACGATCGGCCGGTGCTCGGCGTTGTCGGCGCCGATGTATTTCAGGTCGAAGTTCTCGGGCTGCTGATAATCCAGCTGAATCGTCGCGCACTGCCACTTCCGGCCAATCGCATCCGTGATGTCGAAGTCGATTTTCGGGCCATAGAACGCGCCGTCGCCCTCGTTCAACGTGTATTCGAGGCCGGCGCGCTGCAGGGCCGCCTTGAGCTGCGCTTCGGCGTCATTCCACGTCGCAATCTCCCCGAGGAACTCCTCCGGCCGCGTGGATAGCTTGGCCGTGAACGCCAGCCCGAAGTCGCCGTACACCCGCTGCACGAGTCGAATGAGCCGCTCGATCTCCTCGCCGATCTGCTCCTGCGTGACGAAGCAATGCGCATCGTCCTGCGAGAACTGGCGGACACGCGTCAGGCCGGAGAGCACGCCGGACGCTTCATTGCGATGCAGCGGCGTCTGCTCATGAAAGCGCACGGGCAGATCGCGATAACTGTGCGTCATGCTCGCGTACATGAGGAAGTGTCCCGGGCAGTTCATCGGCTTCAGACTCATCGTCTCGCCTTCCGATTCGATGAGGAACATGTTCTGCCGGTAGTGCTTCCAGTGCCCCGACTGCTCCCACAGCGCCTTGTTGAACATCAGCGGCGCCTTCACCTCGACATAGCCGGCCGGGAACAGCACCTCGCGCATGTAGTTCGCGAGCGTGTTGTAGAGCGTCGTGCCGTTGTGGAACCAGAACGCCGAGCCAGGCGCCCACGGGTGGAACATGAACAGGCCGAGCTCTTTTCCGAGCTTTCGGTGGTCGCGCTTCTTCGCTTCCTCGATCTGCGTGAGATACGCCTTCAGCTCCTTATCCGATGCAAACGCCGTCCCGTAGATGCGCTGCATCGGTGCGTTGCGCGCATCTCCTTTCCAGTACGCGTTTGACGTCGAGAGGAGCTTGAACGCCTTGAGCTTGCTCGTGCTTGGGACGTGCGGCCCGACGCAGAAGTCGACGAACGTCTCCCTGTCCTTGATGGTGTAGCAGGAGACTTCCGTCTGACCCTCGGTCTTCTCTTCGATCAGCTGCACCTTCAGCGGCTCGCCGCGGCTGGCGAAAAACTTCTTTGCTTCTTCGCGCGGCCACATCTGCCGCTCGTACGGCAGGTCCTGCTGGGCGAGCTCGCGCATCTTCGCTTCGATGCGATCGAGATCCTCAGGCACGAACGGTCGATCGACAATGAAGTCGTAGAAGAAGCCTTCGTCGGTCGCAGGACCGATGCCGCACTGTGCGCCGGGAAACAGGTTCGTGACTGCGGCGGCCATCAGGTGCGCGGTGCTGTGTCGCAACAGCGGCAACGCTTCGGCGTTCTTGTCCGTGACGATGCGGACCGCGGAATCCTTTGCGAGCGGATAGGACAGGTCCACGAGCTTGCCATCGACCACTGCGGCGTACGCCGCCTTGGCGAGACCAGGAGAGATCTCTGCCGCGACGTCGCGGACAGGCGTGCCCGCGGATACAGCGCGACTGGATCCGTCCGGTAGCGTGATCGTGACCTGACTCATTGAATCTTACGGGGACCTTTTCGCAGTCCGCCTTCGCGGCTTCGCCGCTTCGGCAGCCACGCGTGAGCGAAGGCTGGTAGGCGCGGGTGGACTCGAACCACTGACCTCCTCCGTGTCAGGGAGGCGCTCTAACCAACTGAGCTACGCGCCTATCTGTTGCGAATTCAGGCTTTAACCCGAACGGCCAGTATACATCAGCGATCCAGTCGTTCGGAACGTTCGAACCGTTCGCTTCGCTCTAGGCGGCCTTCTTTTGTGAGAAGTACTCCAACGCCTTTTGCAGGGTTGGATCGGTCGTCGGTGCTGGCGTACCGAACTCGACGTCAGGCTCGTCGACTGGCACTTCGGGCTGCAGACCCTTTTCGTGGATTGCGTTGCCGTTGGGCGCGGCATATCGCATGTAGGAAAGCAGCATGGCGCTGCCATCCGGCAGTTTCACCAGCTTCTGCTTGGCCGCGCTGCCGATGGTGTGCTCGCCGATCATTTCCGCACGCTTGTTGCCATCGAGTGCGGCGGCAAACACTTCGCCCGCACGCGCGGTGCTCTGATCGACCAGCAGCACGACGGGTGCGGTGATGGCCCCGTCACCGTTCTGCGCAGCCACCGTTTCCTTGTTCGTCTTTGTCTCGCGGACAACCAGCGTTCCCGTCTTTACGAACAGCCGCGCCGCCGCAACGCCATCGTCCAGATCGCCGCGCGTGGCGCCGCGCAGATCAATGATGTAGCGCGCGGCACCGGTCTTGGCGAGCGCATCGACAGCTTGCTTCACCTGCACGGGCGCGCGTCTGCTGAACTCGACGATGTGGATATACCCCGTCGTGGCGTCCGCCATCTTCGACGTCAGCTCGGTGGCGGGTATGCGTTCGCGGTTGAGATCAATTTCGTGAGGGTCCGCCGCGTTCCCCCTGATGATGAGCAGCGAGACCTTGCTGCCCGGCTGACCATGCAGCAGACGATCGCCTTCGAAAATCGAGATGTCTTTGGTGGACCGCTTGTCGATTGCGCGGATGAAGTCGCCGCTGCGCAGCCCCGCCTTCGCGGCCGGCGATCCGTCACGGACGGAGATCACGCGCAAGTAGTATTGACGGCTCAATTCGACGCCGATGTCGGCGGGGGCGACCGGCGCATTCGTTTCGTACGCAGATGCGACGTTCGCGGGAAGAAATCCGCTGTCCGCATCGAGATTGTCGGCCAGGCCGTTCATCGCGCCGCGCATGGCCTTCTTCACGTCCACTTCCTCGACGTAGTTATTGAGCACGAGCGAGACGACGTCTTCGAACACGCGGAGGTGCTGGTAGGTGTCGTCCTTGGCCATCACCTGGCCGAGGTAACCACCGATGATCGCGAAGACGATGACCGGCGTCGAGATGAGAAGCACCCAGAGGCGCGTACGGGATGTCATCTAACGAAACTCCCAACTGCCAACTCCCATATCCAACCCCAGCCTCTTGGCAGTTGGTAGTTGGAAGTTGCGCGTTTACCGTGGCTTAAGCCATTGTATGGGATCGACCGAACGGCCGTCGACGCGCAACTCGAAATAGAGGGCGGCAGGGCCGGCAGGAGCCGCTCCGACGCGGCCCAGCTCTGTGCCGGCGTCGACCTGCTGACCGCGGGACACGGAAATCGACGCCATATAGCCATACAGCGAATAGTAATTGCCGCCGTGGTCGAGGATGACCAGGTTGCCGAAGCCGGTGAACGCGTCGGCGTAGTCGACGGCGCCGGGATGAACCGCGACGACCGGGGCCCCTTCAGGCGCGGCTATTTCGATGCCGTTTCGTGCACGCGTGAAACGGCCGGCGACCGGCCAGTCGAGGGCGCCCCGAAATGAGGCGAGTGGCAGGGACACCGGTTCGACCGGGCGTCCCGCTGCGGCATTCGCCAGCTGTTCGCGCAGCCGCTGATACGCGACGTCGAGCTCGCCGGCAAGCTGCGCGGTCAGGTCGCGGCGTTGATCGATTTGCGCAATGAGAGCTTCCCGCGCGGCGACCGCGCGCTGAGCGTCGACGCGTGCGCCGTCAGCTTGCTTTGCCGCCGCCTCGAGCTCGTGCGTGCGCCGCTCCATCTCGTCGCGCTGCTGTCGCAGCTCCATGAGCGTGCGGCGATGCGCGGCGATCCTCTGGTCGTTGATAGTGGTGAGGGCTGCAACGCCGCGCATCGCGCGCCCGAAGTCGCGAAGTCCACGCACATCAAACAGCATCCGCGCATAGCCGCCGCGGCCGCGCTTGTAAATATCAACAAGCCTCACCCTGAGATCCGGCAGCTGCGATTCGCGCTGCCGTTCGAGCGCGGTCAGTTGTTGCGTGGTCTGCTGCAGAGCCGTCTGCGCCGATGTCACCGCCGCGTCGGCCGCCTTCAGCTGCTCGGCGGCGATGTCGCGACGAATCTCGAGCTGGCGCAGATCGCCGAGGAGCGTTCGCGATTGCCCCGCGAGCTTGTCGGCTTCCGCCTGCAGGGCACGTACGCGTTCGTTCACACGTCGCGCCGTAGCGTCCGGTGTCTGCGCCGCAGCGGCCGTGGTGATCACGATCACCGGCAGCAGGACAAGCGGGCCGAACCTCATCACACGGCTAGTATAGAGTCACGCATGCGAGTGGTGGGGCTCGATATCGGGGAAAAGCGGATCGGCGTTGCCATCAGCGACCTCACCGGCACGCTGGCCAGGCCGCTGTCGGTGCTGCGACCTGCGGGCCTCGACGTGGACGCGTTGGAGATCGTCGGCCGGGAGATCGCGCGTCTCGCGGAAGAAGAGGACGGCGTGGGCGCCGTAGTGGTCGGCCTGCCACGTCGCCTTGACGGCACACCAACCGATATGACTACGCGAGTGGAGAAATTTGCGCAGCAGTTGCACGCAAAGACCTCGCTGCCTGTGACGCTTCAGGACGAGCGGCTGTCGAGCCGCGAGGCCGAGAGCCGCCTCGCGTTGCGCGACAAAGACTGGCGTTCCCGGAAGGCGCGGCTCGACGCGGCGGCGGCGGCTGTCATCCTGCAGGACTATCTCGATGGCCGCGCGTAGAGTTCTCTCGATTTTCCTTCTTGTCGTGGTTGTCGCCGTAGGTGCGGCGGCTGTGGCGGTCTGGCTCGGGTGGAACGACATCCACGAACCGTACAAGGGTTACAACTCGACGGAACAATACGTCACCGTGAGGCAGGGCGCCTCGAGCGTCGAGATCGGCCGAACGCTGGCTGATGCGCATGTGGTGCGCGACCCGAGGTCGTTTCGCGTGGCGCTGTGGTGGACGGGCAACGGCCGGAATCTGAAAGCGGGTGAGTACCGTTTCGATCGCGCAGTGACGCCGCTCGACGTCGTTAACGTGCTCGTGCGCGGCGACGTCTACACGCAGAAGGTCACGTTTCCCGAAGGCCTGACGATCGAGGAAATGTCGAAATTGTACGAATCGCACGGCTTCGGGCCTGCCCGCGACTTCGTGGAGGCGTCGCGCCATGTCGAGCGCATCGCCGATCTCGATCCGGACGCCAGGGACCTGGAGGGTTATCTGTTTCCCGAAACATACGCGCTGCCGAGGAATGGCGGCGCGGCACGCCTCATCGATCTCATGGTCGATCGATTCCGATCGGTGTACGACGAACAGATGCGCGCGCAGGCGAGCGCCGAGGGTATGACGACGCGTCAGGTTGTGGCGCTCGCGTCGCTGGTCGAAAAGGAAACGGGCAAGGCGGAGGAACGACCGCTTGTGGCGGCGGTGTTCCGCAACCGGATAAAGATTGGTATGCCGATGCAGGCCGACCCGACAATTGTCTATGCGCTGGAGAAGGCGCATCGCTACGACGGGAACATACGGAAGATCGATCTGTCGATGGACTCGCCGTACAACACCTACAAATATCCAGGGCTGCCGCCCGGACCGATCGCATCGCCTGGCAAAGCCTCCCTCGAGGCCGCGCTGTCGCCGGCGAAGGTGTCGTATCTCTACTTCGTCAGCCGCAACGATGGCTCACACGTGTTCGCGTCCACACTTGCCGAGCACGAGAACAACGTCAGGAAATTTCAGGTCGAATTCTTCAGACAACAGAGGCGGGCGCAGCTCTCTAACGCTCGCCCCACTTCAACTTCTCGCGGAGCAGCTCGAAATAACCGCGCGACGGCGCCTTGACTAGACGAAGCACCTGCTGCGCTCTGCCTACGCGAATGACGTCTCCCTGGTGGACGGCGTAGCCGTACTGGCCGTCGTAGGTGACGAACACGTCTTCGCTGCCGCTCGGTGATTCGGGCCGCACTTCCACTTCGGCATCGGCAGGGATCACAACCGGACGGTTCGTCAGCGTATGCGGCGCAATCGGCGTCAGCACGAGCGCGTCAACCGACGGGTGGACGATCGGTCCACCGGCGGCCAGGTTGTAGGCGGTTGATCCCGTCGCGCTTGCGATGATGAGGCCGTCGGCCTTCACACACGTGACAAAACGGCCGCTCACGGAGACCGACAGTTCGATCATTCTGGACAGTGCGCCCTTGGTGAAGACGACGTCGTTCAGCACGACGCGCCTCTCGTCGGCTTTGCCACGCAGCGTGGCCGTGGAGGACAGCATCAGGCGTTCGTCGTAGGTGGCAGTGCCGTCGACGAGGGCTTCGAGTGAGGGATAGAGCTCGTCGATGCGGATTTCGGTGAGAAAGCCGAGACTGCCGAAGTTGACGCCGAGAATCGGAATGTTGCGCCCCGCCTGTGCGATGCGGTCGGCTACAGAGAGCAACGTGCCGTCGCCGCCGAGCACGATGATCAGATCGACGTGATTCGGCAGGTCGTCACGCGAACGGTTTGCCTGGACGCCGGCGCTCGGCATCAGCAGAGCGGTCGATGTTTCGTAGACGACATCGATGCCCCGCTCGCGCAGCCAGGTCTCGAGCCGGGCGAGATGCTCCGAGGCCGCAGCAAGCCCCTGCTTGGCGACGATGCCGATGCGTGCGATGCGCGGCGTCATGGATGAAGGTGGAGCAGGAACTCGACGTTGCCTTTCGCGCCCGTAATCGGCGAAGGCGTCGAGGCTGCGGGAGTCAATCCTACCTCACGCGCTGCGGCAGCCACTTCCTCTATGACGCGCGCCTGCACCGTGGCGTCGCGAATCACGCCCTTGCGGATCTCGCTGCGGCCGGCTTCGAACTGCGGCTTAACGAGGGCGATCACATCCGCGCCGGGACGAACCAGCGGTGGAACGACCGGCAAGATCTGTCGCAGCGAGATGAATGAGACATCGATGGTGACGATGTCGACAGGACCGGGGAGATCGGAAAGCTGCAGGTGGCGCGCGTTGAAGTGCTCGATGACGAGCACGCGCGGATCGTTGCGGAGCGTCCAGTCGATCTGTCCGTGGCCAACGTCGAGCGCGATCACGCGCGTGGCACCGCGCTTGAGGAGGACGTCTGTGAAGCCACCGGTGGAGGCGCCGATATCCAGCGCCTCGCGGCCCTTGACGTCGATGGCGAAGGTATCCAGCGCGTGCGCGAGTTTCACGCCGCCGCGGCCGACGTAGGGATGGTCCGGCGCGACGAGCGCGACATCAGCGGTGGTGTCGACCTGCGTGCCGGCTTTCGTCTGCGGCTGCCCATCGACGCTGACCTGCCCGGCGAGAATCAGGGCGCGTGCCCGCTCGCGCGAAGGGGCGAGCCCTTTGTCGACGATCAGTTGGTCCAGCCGTACGCGCAATTTCTGCAACCTTGAGTCGCCCCATCACCCGAGTCGGAGTACGGCACAACCCATCACCCGAGTCGGAGTACGGTACGAGTGATCACCCGACTCTGACTCGCGTACGGCGCGTCACTCGACTCTGACTCCTAGTTGGATCGCTCCACGATCCAGCGGCCGATCTCGAGGAGGCGCGACTCGGCGAGGGGCACTGATTCGAGCGTCGCCTGCGCGCGCTCCAGGCATTCGGCCGCCATCCGTTTTGACCTGTCGAGGCCATATAACGCCGGATACGTCGGCTTGCCGACGGCGGCATCCTTTCCAGCTGTCTTGCCCAGGTCCTTGGACGCGCCCTCGACGTCAAGAATGTCGTCCACGATCTGAAACGCGAGACCGAGCTCCGACGCCGCGCCATCGACAGCCTCGATTTGCGCGTCGCTGCCGCCGCCCATCACCGCGCCGGCGTTCGCTGCGGCGCGGATCAGTGCGCCCGTCTTTCGCCTATGCATGGCGCGCAGACCGTCTGCATCGAGCGGCGCGGGGAGGGAGCCGCTCCGATCAGGCGTGACACACGCCAGGTCGATTGCCTGGCCGCCAACCATCCCGGCGGCGCCGGCCGCGGCGGCGACGAGCCGGATCACGCGCAGCTTGCGTTCGACGAGACCGGGATCGCCTCCCTGCGGCTCGCGCGCCATCAATGCGAACGCCTCGGTCAACAGCCCATCGCCAGCAAGGATCGCCATTCCTTCGCCGGCGACGACGTGCAGCGTCGGCTGACCGCGGCGCAGCGTGTCGTTGTCCATCGCTGGCAGATCGTCATGAATAAGCGAGTAGGTGTGGATGAATTCAAGAGCGCAGGCGGCCGGCGTGGCAAGCCGCCGATCGCCGCCGACCGCTTCCGCGCTCGCAAGACAGAGAATAGGGCGCAGTCGCTTGCCGCCCGCGGTAACGCTGTAGCGCATCGCATCCGCAACGTTGGCCGGACAGGCGGGAGGAGAGGGAAGCGCGGCGAGCAAGGCGGCCTCGATTTCCGACCGCCGCGCCGCGAGGTACTCCTTCAGATCATTCATCCGTGCCGAGGTTTGACGCCGCGGGTGTGAGCTGCCCGCGCTCGTTCAGGATTTCGATCCGCTTCTCGGCCTGTTCGAGCTGGGCATGGCAGAAGCGCGAGAGCTGCACGCCGCGCTCGTAGAGCTGCAGTGATGTTTCCAGCGGCAGATCGCCTTCCTCGAGCTTCTTGACGATCGACTCGAGCTCCGCGATCGCCCCTTCGAAATCCTTAATGGTCGAATCCACGTGCCTCCGCGCCTTCGTGGTTTGTGACGATGCAGTCTAATTCACCGCGCTCGAGTTTCACATGCACCTTGTCGCCGCTGTCGACAGTCGACGCGTCGCGGATGATCGCGGTCCGGTCTGCATTCCAGCACACGGCATAGCCGCGGCCGAGCACGGCGAGCGGGCTCAGGCTGTCGAGGCGTGCGGCGGTCGCACGGAAACGCGCATCGGCGCCGTGCACGCGGCGATCGATCCCGGTGCGCAGACGTCCGTCCACCGCTGCCAGCCGTGCGCGAATGACGTCGAACCGTCGCCTGACGTCGAATCGCTCGAGCTTGAGCAGCAATGCCTGATAGGCACGCTCACGGCGTGCGATTCGCCCGCGCAGCGCGCGCAGCAATTGATGCGCGAGGTCGTCGGCGCGCCGGCCACGCATCGCGACCCGCATCTGAAACGTCGCCTGCAGCCGCTGACCCAGTCGATCGATGCGCGCGCAGAAATCATCCTTGTGCGCGACGACCATCTCGGCAGCCGCGGAGGGCGTTGGAGCGCGGAGATCCGCCACGAAGTCGGCGATGGTGACGTCGGTCTCGTGTCCCACGGCGGAGATCGTGGGCACGGGGCAGCCGGCGATCGCCCGCGCCACGACCTCCTCGTTGAAGGCCCACAGATCTTCGATGGAGCCGCCACCGCGGCCGACGATGACGACATCGACGCCTTTGACCTTGCCGATTGCCGCCATGCCGCGCGCGATATCGAGCGCCGCGCCTTCGCCCTGCACGCGCGCGGGACGGATCACGATGTGCGCGTTGGCGTAGCGCCGACGGAGCACTTTGACGATGTCGCGCACGGCGGCGCCGTCGAGCGACGTTACGACGCCGATCTTGCGCGGCAGCGCCGGCAGCGGACGCTTGCGGCGTGCGTCAAACAGGCCCTCCTTGGCGAGCCGCTCCTTGAGCTGATCGAAGGCGAGCTGCCGCGCGCCCAGCCCCTCGGGCTCGAGATGCTGGCAGATGATCTGATATTCGCCTTTGGGGTCGTAGACGGTAAGACGTCCGCGCGCGACGACGCTGAGGCCGTCTTTGATCTTGAAGCGCAGATAGCGAACGTCCGAGCGGAACATCACCGCTTTGATCTGCGCGCCCGCATCCTTCAGTGTGAAATAGACGTGGCCGGTCTTGGCCACGAAACAGTTGGAGATCTCGCCTTCGACCCAGATCTCGAAGAAGCGCTCCTCGAGCATCTCGCGGATGCGTTGCGTCAACTGCGAGACGGAATAAACGCGTCGCGGCTCGGCCGCGACCGAATCCCGGATCGCGGATCCCGGATCCCGGCCTGGGTCAGACTCCTGTGGTTCCTCGAACGGCAGGTCGAAGAGCGAGTTGCTCAAGGTCCTCTGCTGAATAGCTGATACGAGTAATCTTCCGGGCGCGTCCGGTCTTGTCGTCAGCCTCGACGATCGCGCCGTTGAGACGGGGATTGCCGGAGGCGGGCTCGAACTTCGTCGGCATGCCGTTGAGGAACCGCGCGAGCGAGGGCCCGCGTTCCATCCCGATGATCGAATCGTGCGGTCCAGTCATGCCCGCGTCGGTCATGTAGGCAGTGCCATTCGGCAGCAGCCGTTCGTCCGCACTCTGCACATGCGTGTGCGTGCCGATGACCGCCGTCACCTTGCCGTCGAGATACCACCCCATCGCGACCTTCTCGCTTGTTGCCTCGGCGTGCATGTCCACGAAGATGATGCGCGTCCGATGGCGGATCGCTTCGATCTCGCGGAGCACCACAGCAAAGGGGTCATCGATTGGCGTCATGAAGACGCGACCCATGACATTGATCACGCCGACCGATCGACCATCGCGTGTCTGCGCCACGTATGAGCCGCGTCCAGGCACGCCGGCCGGGTAGTTCGCGGGTCGCAGCAGCCGCGGTTCGCCGCCGATGTACTCGAGCGCTTCCTTCTTGTCCCAGATGTGGTTGCCGCTCGTCATCACATCGATGCCCCAGTCGAGCAGCGCGTCGCCGATATCTCGTGTGATGCCGAATCCCGCCGCTGAGTTCTCAGCGTTGGCGATGGTGCAATCAACGTCGTAGTGCTCCACGAGTGCACGCAGTCCCTTCTGCACCAGCTCGCGGCCAGGCCGCCCCACGATATCGCCGATAAAGAGCAGATTCATCACGTATCGCTAGCGCTGGGATCCGATCTCGATACGATGCGCGCGACCGCGCCGATCGGCGCGCTTCGGCAGCACGATTGTCAGCTCGCCGTCGACGATTGATGCCCGCCCTGCCTGCACATCGAACGCGCCGCTGACGCGCACGGCACGCGCGAACCGCCCGAACTCACGTTCGACGAGATGAAAGGTCTGCGGCTCGCGCGCCACCTGCGGCGCTTTCTCGCCGGCAACGAGCACCACCCCGGCGCGGAACACCACGCGGATGGCATCGCGCGCGATGCCGGCCGCGTCCATCACGATTTCTAGCGCTTCATCAGTCTCGAAAACGTCCAGGGCGGGGTGGCATTCGCCGGTCAGGGCCCGTTGCTCCGGCTGCAACGTGGCGGCGAGCTCCTCGAAGATGTCGCGCACGTCCTCCGTCAGCTCGCTGACTTCAACGGAAGGGATAAGGGAGAACGCCATCGAACGTGCCCTATGTTCTCACGATCGCAACCACAGCCATTTTACGGCCTTGCAGCCCAACAATTTAGATATGATAATTATTCACGCAGATTACATGCTTGACATGCGCTCATATATTGCTAAAATAGCTCTCGGAGCAACGGCTCCCGGAGCAAACAAACGCTATGAGCAAAATCATCGGTATCGACCTCGGCACCACGAACTCGGTTGTCGCGGTCATGGAAGGCGGGGAGCCCGCTGTCGTCGTGAATCAGGAAGGTGGACGCACCACGCCGTCTGTCGTCGGCTTCACGAAGGAAGGCGAACGGCTGGTCGGGCAGGTCGCGAAGCGACAGGCCGTCACCAACCCCGAGAACACGATCTTTTCAATCAAGCGGTTTATGGGCCGCAAGTACGCCGAGGTCGCGCAGGAGATCTCCCGTGTGCCGTACACGGTCGTGAAGGCTGACAACGGCGATGCGTGGATGGAGGTTCGCGGCAAGAAATATTCGCCGCCCGAGATCTCCGCAATGATTCTTCAGAAGCTGAAGACCGCGGCTGAGGACTATCTCGGCGAGAAGGTCACCGAGGCGGTCATCACCGTTCCCGCGTACTTCAACGACGCGCAGCGTCAGGCCACCAAGGACGCCGGCAAGATCGCCGGGCTCAACGTCCTTCGCATCGTCAACGAGCCGACCGCGGCGGCGCTCGCCTATGGTCTCGACAAGAAGAAGGACGAAACCATCGCCGTCTACGACTTCGGCGGCGGCACGTTCGATATCTCAATTCTGGAAGTCGGTGAGGGCGTCGTCGAGGTGAAGGCCACCAACGGCGATACGCACCTCGGTGGCGACGATCTCGACCAGCGCGTCATCGACTGGATCGTCGACGAGTTCAAGAAGAGCGAAGGCGTCGACTTGGGCAAGGACCGGATGGCCGTGCAGCGGCTGAAGGAAGCGGCGGAGAAAGCGAAGATCGAGCTCTCCACCGTGATGGAGACCGACATCAACCTGCCGTTCATCACGGCGGATCAGAACGGTCCCAAGCACCTGCAGACGAAGCTGACGCGCGCGAAGTTCGAAGCGCTGGTCGCTGATCTGCTGCAGCGCTCGATGGAACCGGTGAAGCAGGCGCTCGCCGATGCGGGCCTCAAGCCGTCGGACATCGACGAGATCGTGCTCGTCGGCGGCTCGACGCGCGTGCCGAAGATTCAGCAGCTGGTGAAGGAGTACTTCGGCAAGGAACCGCACAAGGGCGTGAATCCTGACGAAGTGGTGGCCGTTGGCGCAGCCATCCAGGGCGGCGTGCTGAAAGGTGAAGTCAAGGACGTGCTGCTGCTCGACGTGACGCCGCTGTCGCTCGGCATCGAGACGCTCGGTGGCGTGACGACGGTGCTCATCCCGCGCAACACGACGATCCCGACGCGGAAGAGCGAGATCTTCTCGACCGCGACCGACAACCAGACCAATGTCGAAGTGCACGTGCTGCAGGGCGAGCGCCAGATGGCGCGCGATAACCGCACGCTCGGGCGCTTCCAGCTCGTCGGCCTGCCGCCAGCGCCGCGTGGCGTGCCGCAGATCGAGGTCGCATTCGACATCGATGCCAACGGCATCGTCAACGTCTCAGCGAAGGACGTGGCGACGAGCAAGGAACAGAAGATCACCATCGCCGGGTCTTCGGGTCTGAGCAAGGATGACGTGAGCCGCCTCGTGAAGGACGCGGAATCACACGCGGCGGAAGACAAGACGCGGCGTGAATTGATCGACGCGCGGAACATGGCCGATTCCCTCGCCTACTCGGTGGAGAAGACGGTCAACGAGAACCGCGATCGACTGCCGGCGGGCGACGTGCAGCGCATCGAAATCGCGATCAACGCGGTGCGGGACGCTGCGAAGGGCGACAACCTCGACACAATCCGTCGCGCCACCGACGACCTGCAGAAGGCGTCGCACGCGATGGCAGAGCAGCTTTACAAGCAGTCCGAAGCCAACGCGGCGAACGCCGCGGCTTCGACAAAGAAGGACGACGACATCAAGGAAGGAGAAGTCGTCGACGCGTAAAAAGGAGAAATGAAAATGGCAATCGTCAAGGTCGATCCGTTCCGTGAACTGGCCGCGATGCAGGACCGCATGGCGCGGCTCTTCGGCGATGTGTACCTCCGCGATGAGGACACCGGCTTCCGCGGAAACTGGACTCCCGCGGTCGATATCTTCGAAACCGACAATCACGACCTCGTGCTGAAGGCGGAGCTGCCGGGCATGACTCGTGACGAGATCGAGGTCGTCGTCGAGAACGGGACCCTTGTTCTGAAGGGCCAGAAGAAATTCGACGAGACCGTCAAGCAAGAGCACTATCGCCGCATCGAGCGCAGCTACGGACAGTTCTACCGTTCGTTCACGCTGCCGAATACGGTCGATGCATCGAAGGTCGCCGCTGACTACAAGAACGGCATTCTCACCGTGAAGCTGCCGTTCCGCGAGGAAGCGAAGCCGCGGACGATCAACGTCGAAGTGGCCGCGTAAGTAATGTGGGCGGGCCGTTCCGGCCCGCCTGTTTTTTTGTCCGGCCAGGCTCGCTCAAGCCGGCCTCTACAAATACAAATCGGAGGAAGTGCAGGTATGAAAATGCGTCCGTTGCGTGATCGCATTCTTGTCGAACGGATCGAGGAAGCCGAGCAGCGTGTCGGCGGCATCATCATCCCGGACACGGCGAAAGAGAAGCCGCAGTCCGGCCGCGTCATCGCCGTGGGCAAGGGGCGCATCAACGACAAAGGCCAGGTGTTTCCGCTCGACGTGAAAGAAGGAGAGACGGTGCTCTTCGGCAAGTATGCCGGCTCGGAGATCAAGATCGACGGCAGGGAATATCTCATTCTTCGCGAAGACGACGTGCTCGGCGTGCTGGAAGGCAAGCCTGAGCGCGAGCTGGCCGTGGTCTGACGACCGCGGAAATCCGACATCTCAAATTCCAGGTCCCAAATCACAAGGTTTGAGGAACAAGTAGAAATGGCAAAGCAGATTATTTACAGCGAAGGCGCAAGGCACGCGCTGCTGCGCGGCGTCAATCAGCTGGCAGACGCGGTCAAGGTGACGCTTGGTCCGAAGGGACGCAACGTCGTTCTTGACAAGAAGTTCGGCTCGCCGACGATCACCAAGGACGGCGTGTCTGTCGCCAAGGAAATCGACCTGAAAGATCCCGTCGAGAATCTTGGGGCGCGCATGGTGCGCGAGGTCGCGAGCAAGACGTCGGACATCGCCGGCGACGGCACGACGACGGCAACGGTCCTCGCGCAGGCAATCATCCGCGAAGGCTCGAAGAACGTGGCGGCGGGCGCGAACCCGATGTCGCTGAAGCGGGGCATCGATAAGGCGGTGGAGACGATCGTCGCCGAAATCAAGGCGTTGAGCCGTCCGGTCAGCGGCAACATGGTCGCGCAGATTGGCATCATCTCGGCCAACAGCGATCAGGCAATTGGCAACATCATCGCGGAAGCGATGGTGAAAGTCGGCAAGGACGGCGTCATCACGGTCGAAGAGGCGAAGACGATGGAAACGTCGCTCGACGTCGTCGAGGGTATGCAGTTCGATCGCGGATACCTCTCGCCCTACTTCGTCACGGATCCGGAGCGCATGGAAGCGGTGCTCGAAAACGCCGTCATCCTGATCCACGAGAAGAAGATCTCCAACCTGAAGGACCTGCTGCCGGTGCTCGAGAAAGTGGCGCAGAGCGGCCAGCCGCTGCTCGTCATCGCCGAGGATCTCGAGGGTGAAGCACTGGCGACGCTGGTCGTCAACAAGCTGCGCGGCACGTTGAAGGTCGCGGGCGTGAAGGCGCCAGGCTTCGGCGATCGCCGCAAGGCGATGCTGGAGGACATTGCGGTGCTCACCGGCGGCCGCGCCATCACCGAGGACCTCGGCATCAAGCTGGAGAACATCAAGCTCGAGGATCTCGGTCGCGCCAAGCGCGTCGTCGTCGATAAGGACAACACGACGATCATCGAGGGCAACGGCACGAAGAAGGCCATCGAGGGCCGTGTGAAGCAGATCCGCACGCAGATCGAAGACACGACGTCGGATTACGACCGCGAGAAGCTGCAGGAACGTCTCGCGAAGCTGGTTGGCGGCGTCGCGGTGATCAAGGTCGGTGCGGCCACCGAATCCGAGATGAAGGAGAAGAAGGCGCGCGTCGAGGACGCGATGCATGCAACGAAGGCGGCGGTAGAAGAGGGCATCGTGCCGGGCGGTGGCGTGGCGCTGCTGCGTGGAGCCGCGGCGCTCGACAAGCTGGTCAAGGACACCAGCCTCGACGGAGACGAGCGCCTCGGCGTTGAGATCATCCGGCGCGCGTGCGAGGAGCCGATCCGCTGGATCGCGCAGAACGCGGGCGTCGAAGGGTCGATCGTCGCCGCCAGGGTGCGTGAAGCGAAGGACAAGGACTTCGGCTACAACGCCGCGACCGAGACCTATGAGGATATGGTCAAGGCCGGCGTCATCGATCCTACAAAGGTCGTCCGGTCCGCGCTGCAGCACGCGGCATCCATCGCCGGCCTGCTCCTGACGACGGAAGCTCTGGTCTCCGAGCTGCCGGAAGAGAAGACCCCGGCACCGGCCATGCCTGACCACGGCATGGATTACTGAGCGGGTCCGTCGGTTCGCCGTTCGCGGGTTCGTGCTAGTCTCTGATCTTGATGGAAGGCACCGAGCCACTCACTGATCAGACAGCGGCGGCAGAACCGGAGGCGCCTCCGGCACCACGTCCGAAGGCGCCTCCCATCGAAAGCCGATTCCTCTTCGTTGACGTCGCCGCCATGCGCGCGAAACAGCTTCGCCGTGGTGCGCTGCCGCGTCTCGACGACGACGACGAGGGGGAAGTGCATCGGCCGCATCCGCACAAGGCAGAGCGCGTCGCCATGGAAGAAGTGAAGCGCTGCCTCGTGCTCTACGATGTCCCCGCATCCCCACAGAAAAGCGTTTAACAGGTATCGGGTCCTGTGCACGGCGATCGCCGCCGTGTGTCTGATGACGGCCGCCGCTGCGCAGCAGCAGCGGCCGTTTCGCATTTTGATCAGCAACGATGACGGCGTGCGCGCGCCGGGCTTGCCTGTACTCGCCAGCGCGCTCAAATCGGCTGGTGACGTGATCATCGTCGCGCCATCGGATGATCAAAGCGGCATCAGTCAGGCGCTGACAAGCGCGACGCCGATCCTGCGCGAAGACGTGACGCTGCCGGGAGGATTGCAGGCGGTCGGCCTCAGCGCCACGCCGGCGACGACGATGCAGATTGCAATCAAGAACATCGTGATGCCGCGGCCGGACCTGGTGGTCACAGGTATCAATACCGCTTACAACCTCGGCGCATCCGCATATCTGAGCGGCACCGTCGGGGCAGCACGACAGGCGGTGATTGAAGGCGTGCCGGCGATTGCGACGTCGATGGCGACCGCAGCCGTCGCGCGTGATATGGGCGCCGCCGCACAGCAGGTCGCGGGTGTCGTGCGTCAGGTGCGCGAGCACCGGCTGCCGGCGCAGACATTTCTGAACGTGAACATTCCGCCGATGCCGGCGGGCGGCTACAAGGGATACCAGGTAACCGCGCAGGCGACGGTGCGGGCGGGCGTCGAAACGTTCGAGGAGGGCAAGCGCCCCGGCACGAATCGCACCATTTACTGGAGCGTTTACAAGGAAGGCGCTAGCGCGCCCGACGGGACCGACATCTCGGCGGTGAACAACGGCTACGTCTCGATCACGCCGATGCGCATCGGCGAGTATGACGAGAAGCTCGCCTCGACGCTGAAGGGCTGGTTCAAATAGCAGGTGTCCGCGCGTGCCATTCGGTCGCGCGCTCGTAGGCGTCAGCGACGCGAAGCATCGTCACCTCGTCGAACATGCGACCCATCAACTGAAATCCAATCGGCAGACCGTCAGATGAGAAGCCGCACGGCACGCTGATGCCCGGGAGTCCGGCGAGATTCGCGCTGACGGTGAAGATGTCCCCCAGATACATCTGCAGCGGATCCGACGACTTTTCCCCGAGCTTGAACGGCGGAGTCGGCATCGTGGGCATGGCAACGACATCGACGCGCTCGAACGCCACCTCGTAGTCTCGCCGCAACAGCGTTCGCACCTGCAGCGCCTTCAGGTAGAACGCGTCGTAGTAGCCGGCGCTCAGCACGTACGTGCCGAGCATGATGCGGCGTTTCACTTCGGGGCCGAATCCGTCATCACGCGTCCGGCTGTACATTTCTTTCAAACTATCGTTCACCGCCGGTGTGCGATAGCCGTACTTGACACCGTCGTAGCGCGCGAGATTCGAGCTCGCCTCCGCCGTGCATACCAGGTAGTACACGGGAACCGCGTACTTCGCGTGCGGCAGCTCGATGTCGACGATCGTCGCGCCCGCGCTGCGCAGCACCTCGAGCGCGCCTTCATACGCGCGGCGTACCTGCTCCTCGACGCCTTCCGTGACAAACGCGCGGGGAACGCCAATACGAATCCGTTTGACGTCGCCAGTGAGTGCGCCAGTGAAATCCGGTACCGGCTCGTTCGCTGTGGTTGCATCGCAGTCGTCGGCGCCGGCGAGCACGCTGAGGGCAAGTGCGGTGTCTGCGACCGTGCGGGCAAATGGGCCGATCTGGTCGAGCGACGACGCAAAGGCAAGCAGACCGTAGCGTGAAACGCGGCCGTACGACGGTTTCAGGCCGACGATGCCGCAGCAGGCGGCCGGCTGACGGATCGATCCGCCGGTGTCCGAGCCGAGCGCCAGTGGTACGCAGCGCGCCGCCACCGATGCCGCAGATCCGCCGCTCGATCCGCCGGGAATCCTATCGAGCGCCCACGGATTTTTCACCGGCCCGAAGGCGGAGTTCTCGTTCGACGATCCCATAGCGAACTCGTCGCAGTTCGTCTTGCCGACGATGATGGCGTCCGCGGCCTCGAGCCGGCGCACCACGGTGGCGTCAAACGGCGGGATGAAGTCTTTCAGAATGCGCGAGGATGCCGTCGTTTTCATCCCGCGGACGTCGATGTTGTCCTTCAGCGCGAGCGGCACGCCCGCCAACGGGCCGAGCGCCGCGCCGACGGCGCGCCGGCGATCGATCTGCGTCGCGCGATCGAGCGCACGATCCGCATCCACCAGATTGAATGCGTTCAGGGCGCCGTTAACAGACGAAATGCGATCGAGGACTGCACGCGTCGCCTCCTTCGCGGACACCTGGCCGGACGCGATGGCATCGCGCAGCGATGTCGCGGTGGTGTCGAGCACGTTCATCCGCCAATGACCCGGGGAACACGGAACAGGCCCGCATCGAGTGCAGCATCCGGCGCGTTGGCGATGGCCTCCTCGGTCGGCAGCGAAGGGCGCGGCTCGTCCTCGCGCTCGGTGCGCTGATTCGCGTTGACGTGATCGGTCGGCGGGACGCCGCTCGTGTCGATCGCCTGCACCTGCTCCGCGTAATGAAGGATGTCGGCGAGCTGATTCGTGAACAGCTGCTTCTCCTCAGCGGTCAGCTCCAGCTGCGCGAGCGCAGCGATGCGCTCGACATCGGCGATCGTCAGCGTGGTCGGCATTCATGCGATCCTATCGCATGCGCGATCTGCGCCCGATGTCGGTTGCAGGCACGTGGTACCCGGCCGCGGCTGACGATCTCGAAGTCGAGGTCGAGCGCTGCCTGTCGGGCGTGTCCATCGCCGAGATGCCTCCGGCGCTAGCGATTGTGGCGCCGCATGCGGGCCTCAAGTATTCAGGGCCGGTCGCTGCGTTTGCCTATAAAGCCGCGAGCGCGAGACGTTACAGCGCGGCGCTACTGGTGGGACCGTCGCATTTCGTCGCTTTCAACGGTGTGTCGATCTGGCCGCGCGGCGCATGGCAGACGCCGTTCGGGCCCGTGCGGGTCGCCGAAGATCTGGCCGCGCGCATCGTCGAGGTCACTTCCGAGGTTGCCGAACATCGCGATGCACACGGCCGTGAACATTCGCTGGAGATGCAGCTGCCGTTCATCGCGCATTTGCTGCCGGGCATGCCGATCGTGCCGATGGTGATGGGTTTTCAATCGCGCGAGACTGCGTTCGCCCTCGGCGATGCCATTGCTTCAGCCTTCGCCCCGGCCACGGCGGACACGCGTGCCGAACGTGTTCTCCTGGTCGCGAGCTCGGATCTCTCGCATTTTCACGATGCGCGCACGGCTGCGCAGATGGATAGCGTCGTGCTGCAGCGTGTCGAGCGGCTCGACGCCGACGGCCTGATGCAGGTGCTCGAGGAGGAGCCGCAGCACGCGTGCGGCGGTGGTCCCATCGTGTCCGTGCTGCATGCGGCGAAACAGCTCGGAGCAAAGCACGCCCGCGTATTGAAATACGGCGATTCGGGCGATGTCAGTGGCGACAAGCAGTCGGTGGTCGGATACATGGCCGCTGCGATCTGGTGATGGTCAACGAAGACGATCAGCCGCTTCTGCTCTCAGTCGCGCGGCAGGCGCTCGAAGCGCGTGTCGCCGGGCTCGGCACGCCCGAGGTGCAGTGCGTCGGCCCGCTCGCCCTCCGGTGCGGTGCGTTCGTCTCCATTCACAAGGGGTCCGACCTGCGCGGCTGCCTCGGTCGCGTCTCAACGGACTGGGCGCTCGGGCGGACGCTCGCACATCTTGGCGGCGCCGTCGCCGATCGCGATCCACGTTTCCCGCCGGTGACGGTGTCGGAGCTGCCGCTGCTGCAGATCGAGATCTCGCTGTTGACACCCGATCGTCCGATCTCGTCGCTCGAGGAGATCGAAATCGGCCGGCACGGCTTGATCGTGGAGCACGGCTACGCGCAGGGGCTGCTGTTGCCGCAGGTGGCGACGGACCACCAGTGGGATCGCCCGACGTTCCTCGAGCACGCATGCATGAAGGCGGGGCTTCCGCGCAACGCGTGGAAGACCGGCGCGCGCATCCATATTTTCGAGGCGCACGTCTTCGGTGGATAACCTTTGTCACACGCTCGTCGGAGCTACGCTCGGTGAAGCGGGACTCAATCGGAAAACTGCATACGGCACCGCCACGCTGATGATCGCGTCGAACCTGCCGGACATCGACGTGCTGGTCTTCGCCACCAGCACGCCGTCGGTTGCCTTCCGGCGCGGCTGGACGCACGGCGTGCTCGCGGATGTCGTGCTGCCAGTCGCACTCACCGCCGTTATGGTGGCGATCGCGCGGCGCCGCGGGCGAACCGATGTTCGGGCCGGTTCTATCCTGCTGCTCTCCTACGTCGGAGTGCTCCTGCACGTGGCGATGGACCTGCTGAACACCTACGGCGTGCGGCTGCTGATGCCATTCAGTCAGCGGTGGTTCTACGGCGACGTTCTGTTCATCATCGATCCGTGGCTGTGGGTCACGCTCGGCGCGGGCCTCTGGCTGGCCCGTCGCGGGCGATCGGTGAAGCCGGCACGAATCTCGTTACTTGTCGCCACCGCGTATGTGGCGGCGATGCTTGTGTCCGCGCGACTTGCGCGCGCCGAGATGATCGACCGCTGGCAGCAGGTTTCCGGGCGGCCGCCGCAGGGCGTGATGGTGGGACCGATGCCGATCACTCCGCTCCGGCGTCAAGTCATCATCGACGAAGGGGACCGCTACGAGTCCGGCACGTTCACCTGGGGACCGCGCAGCATTCGCTTCGATCAGCGGATCGTGCCGAAGAACGACCGCGATCCAAGCGTCGCCGAGGCGCGCGACGCACCGAACATCCGCGCGTTTCTCCTCTGGTCACGCTTTCCATTCTGGACATTCGAGCCAGCGGAGGGTGGGATGCGTGTCACCGTGGGCGACATGCGATTCAACGGCGGCCTTGGCGTCGCCGTTCGCAACTTCACCCAGAGCACGGTGGTCGCGGATCGTTCAGCCGGACCTTAATCGGCGCAGCGTCTCCAGATTCCTGACATCCAGCGGATCGGTCATCATGGCGCCCCGCTTTTCGGCGCCATGTGTCTTCTCCGTCTCGATCAAGATCGGCAGGTCTGTAAACCGCTCGTCGTGCAGGAGGCGCCGGAACGGTTCGAGTCCAAGGCACCCCTGACCGATGTGTTCGTGTCGATCGACGCGGCTGCCGCACGGCCGCTTCGAATCGTTGCCGTGAAACGCCTTCAGACGCTCGAGGCCGACCAGGCGATCGAAGAGCTCGAACGTATCGCCATAGCCGGCATCGGTCGTGATGTTGTAGCCCGAAGCCACGAGATGACAGGTGTCGAGGCACACGCCGACACGCTTGGATCCGCGCAGATGCTTGATCACCGCTGCAAGATGCTCGAATCGGTGGCCGAGCGTTCGCCCTTGTCCCGCCGTGTGCTCGAGCAGCACCATCGTCTTGTAACGGGGGCGCGCTTTGAAGGCTACTCGGATGGCCTCGGCGATCAGGCGAAGTGCCTCCTCGTCCGGTCCGGCTGTGCACGTACCTGGATGGATGACCACGCCCAGCAATCCGAGAGCTTCCGCGCGATCGAGTTCGTCGATGAACGCGATAAGTGACTGTTCCCGCAGAACGGGAAATGTCGTCGCCAGGTTAATGAGATAGCTGGCGTGCGAGACCACCGGCCGGATGCCCGTCTGCTCGACGCGCTGCCGGAACAGCCTGATTTCAGCGGGATCGAGCGGCTTGCCTCGCCACTGGCTGGCGTTCTTCGTGAAGATCTGCAGCGCTTCGCAGCCATGCAGGACCGCGCGATCGACGGCTTTGGAGACGCCGCCCGCAATCGACATGTGTGCGCCGATTCGCATGATTCACTATATGGGTCTGGTTCGCCTACAGGCGGACTTTACCGGTTGTACGTTCGGTCATAATGGCCGAATGAAAGCTGCGATTCTTCTCGCGCTCGTGCTGCTCATTCCGCGCCCCGCCCATGCGTGGGGCTTCGAGGCGCACAAGTTCATCATGGACGGCGCGATTGCGCTGCTGCCGGCGGAAATACGACCGCTGTTCGAGCGGCACCGCGCGGAGGTGGTCGAGCGCGCGATCGATCCAGACACATGGATCATCGCCGGCTGGGAAGAAGAGCGTCCGCACCATTTCGTCGATATGGATTCGCCAGGATTCGGGCAGTACCCATTCAATGAACTGCCTCGCGACTACACCGCTGCGCTTGCGAAGTTCGGCGAGGCGAAGATGCGCGACGCGGGAACCGTCCCGTGGACGACGGAGGAAGTCTACGGGTCGCTGCGCCGCGCGTTCGAAGCGTACCCACGACGCGCGAACTTTGGCGCCAGCGCGCACCTCGACGTGATTCTGTTTTCTGCGTGGCTCGCGCATTACGTCGCTGACGCACACGTGCCGTTGCATGGTGTCGCTAACTACGATGGGCAGCTGACGCAGCAGTGGGGCGTGCATTCCAGATGGGAGGCGACGCTGTTCGAGCGCTACCGCAACCAGCTCACGATTGCGCCAAAGGCCATTCCGCCCATCAAAGATCCGCGCGGCTTCATCTTCAACGCGCTGCTGCAGGATTATCAGCTCGCGCAGACCGTGCTCAAGGCCGACCGCGACGCCATCGGCAATCGCGACATGTTCGACGATGCGTATTACCAGACGTTTTTCGCGGCGAACAAAGCGATCATGGAGCAGCGGCTCAACGATGCGATTGCCGCCGTCGCCGCGATGATCGCCGGCGCATGGGAGGCGGCCGGCAAGCCGCCGATTTCGCTCACCCTGACGCCCCAGCCGCAGCGACGACGTCGGCAGTAATGTCGGTACACGACTTGCCCCCTTCTTCCGGTGAAGGAGGAGGCTCATCATGCTTTGGACGCTTATCGTCCTGCTGCTGCTGTTCTGGGTGCTCGGCTTTGCGTTCCACGTGGCAGGCGGTCTCATTCACATCCTGCTCGTGATTGCGGTCGTGCTGTTCCTCGTCAACCTGATCTCAGGACGCCGGACGGCCATTTAACTCTGCTATCGTCGGGACGTGGATGTCTTCGTGATTCCAGTCGGTCCCGACCGGTATGAGCTCTACTGCGAGGCTGCGGTGGAAGCGCCACCGCAGCCCGCTGAGGGATCGAAAGGCGTCATCGGACGCATCCGTTATCAATTCGCGGTGATGCTTCACCAGGCGGAGGAGCGCCGGCGCAGCGGTTCACTCGCTCCAAGTCAGACGACGAAGCTGGGTCGTCTGCAGGAGTGGATCATGGCGTGGGTTGCCGAGCGAATCGCCGAGCAGCGACTTCTCTGGAATCTCAGGCGTGAAACTGAGGTGACGACTTACTATCCCCCCGACCTTACCTTTGATCAGGCACACACGCTCATCCGTCGAACGCTGCAGCGCGACTGGGAACGTCATCGGTTGTGGCTTGCTGTGGATAGCGTGCTGCTGCTCGGCTCCCTCGCGCTCATCCTGTTGCCCGGACCGAACATCATCGGCTACTACTTCGCCTTCCGCGTGATGGGCCACTGGCTCTCCATTCGCGGCGCGATGCAGGGTCTCAAAGCCGTGCAGTGGAATGGACAGCCGTGCGAACCGTTGACGAAGCTGCGCGAGGCGGTCGCCCTGAACGGTGAGGCGCGCAATCGTCACGTGCATGCGATCGCGGAGCAGCTGCGGCTGCAGCACCTCTCGACCTTCTTCGAACGCGTTGCCGTCCGGCACGCCTCCTGACGCATCCACCCCGCGCAGGGCGGCGCCTCTGATATGCTGCGGCCACCCCGTAATGAAGCTGCGTGAGCTGGCCGAACGGCTTGCCTGCCGCCTTGAAGGCGACGGCGAGATCGACATCGTGCGCGTGTCGGGGATCGATGCCGCCGAACCCGGCGACCTCACCTTCGTCGCCAATCCGAAGTATCTGTCTGCGCTATCGACGACACGCGCGTCCGCCGTGTTGCTGCGCGACGACGCAACCCTCGATGTCGCCGCGGACAAGCCAAAATCAGCGCCTGCGGTGCTGCGCACGGCGGATCCGTATCTGGCGTTCGCGCGCGCCGTCGGCATCTTCGCCCCCCAGTGGAGGCCGCAGCCTGGCGTGCACGCGATGGCCGCCATCGCACACGACGCACAGCTTGGCTCGGACGTATCAATCGGTGCCTTCGTTGCCGTCGGCGAGGGCGCTACCATCGGCGAGCGGACGATCGTGTTCCCCAACGTGACCATCGGCCCCGGCGCCCGTATTGGTGCGGACTGCGTCATTCATTCGAACGTCGCCATCCGCGAGCGCGTGACGCTCGGCGATCGCGTCATCCTGCAGAACGGCGTCGTCATCGGTGGCGACGGCTACGGCTTTGTCCGCCGCGGCGACGGCACGCACGAGAAGATTCCTCAGGTCGCTACCGTGGTCATCGAAGACGACGTGGAGCTGGGTGCCAATGCGACGGTCGATCGTCCCGCAGTGGGCGAGACACGCATCAAAGCGGGGACGAAGATCGACAATCTCGTACAGATCGCGCACGGAGTGACCGTTGGCCGCAATGTCCTGATGGCGGCGCAGGTCGGTATCGCGGGGAGCACAGACGTCGGTGACGACGTGATGTTCGGCGGTCAGGTGGGCGTCGGCGGCCATCTCACCATCGGACGTGGGGTGGTCGCCGTCGGACAGTCCGGCATTACCAACTCCGTTGAGGCCGGCGCGATGGTCGCCGGGTATCCCGCAATCGACGCGCGCGAATGGCGTCGCGCGTCGGCCGTCTTCCGCCGTCTCCCCGAATTGAAGAAGCGCATCCAACAGCTGGAGGCCCGTCTCGCGCAGCTCGCCGGACCCGGCGACCTTGCCCGAGACCCGTCGAAGGAATCCGATTGATCCGCCGCTCACTCACGCTCGTCGCCCTCTTCGCATGCGCCCACCCGGCGTACGCGCAGGGCACTATTCAGTTCTTTCCTCGATACGACTTCCATCTCGGTGCTGAACGACTATCGCAGTCCGATCCGCGATTCGTGTGGGACACGAACTTCGGCGGCGATATGGACTTCGTTGATTACGGCCGCGGGCGGGCAACGTTTGCCGCCAACTATGAAGCGGTGCTCGGCAAGGAGTTCCGAGCGTTCGATCCGAATCAGGGCGACTATCTTCTCGATACGTCGTTATCGGGACGGGTGCACGGCTACGAGTTCGCCGCGCTCCTGCATCACACCTCACGTCACCTGGGCGATCGGTTCAAACGGATTCCGGTCGCCTGGAACATGTTCGGCGTCACGGCCGCTCACGACGTCAAGCACGGTCGGCTGACGATGCGGGCGCGTGGGGACATGCTCGGTGTGCTGGCGAAATCGAATGTTGACTACAACTGGGAGGCGAATGCCGGCGCGGATGCGCGCGTCGAGCTGCGACCGCACATCAGCATCATCTATGGCGGCAACGCCCGGTTCGTGGGCGTCGATGGCACCGGCGGCCGCGGCACGCAGCAAGGCGGTCGCGTGGAAAGCGGCCTCCGTCTCGAAGGGGAGCGCGGCGCGATCGAGCTGGTGGTGGCCGCGGAACGCCGCATCGACGCCTATCCGCTCGATGTTTCTTCGCTGAGCTGGGTGAGCGCCGGTTTCCGCTTTGTCAGCCGCTAGAAAGGGGTCGGGACTCATTTCCGAAAACGAAATGACTCCCGACCCCCTATGATGGATATGGTGAGTCGCGCTCGCATCGCATGGCTGCTGCTCCTGACGGCCGCGCTCGGCGTAAGGCTGTCGGCCTTCGTTCACCCGCCCAAGCTGCAATACGACACCGCGACATTACCGAACGGATTGCGCGTGATCCTGTCCGAGGATCATTCAACCCCGATTGTCCACGTGTCCGTCTGGTATCACGTCGGCTCGCGTGATGAGCGTCCCGGCCGTACAGGCTTCGCACACCTGTTCGAGCACATGATGTTCAAGGGGTCGAAGAACGTGCAGCCCGAGTCGCACACCTCGATCATCGCGAGCATCGGCGGACGCAGCAACGCGTATACCCAGGAAGACGAGACCGTTTTCTGGGAAACATTGCCGTCGCACTACCTGCCGCTTGCGCTGTGGCTCGAGGCGGATCGGATGGCGACGTTGCGGGTGGATCGCGACGCGTTCGAGAAAGAGCGCGAGGTGGTGAAGGAGGAGCGCCGCCTGCGCGTCGACAATCAGCCCTACGGACGGTTGAACGAGATTCTGTTTGATCACGCGTTCACCGTGCATCCGTACAAGCATCCGACGATCGGGAGCATGAAGGATCTCGAGTCGGCCTCGCTGCAGGATGTGCGCGACTTCCACGATACGTACTACGTTCCGGAAAACGCCGTCGTCACCGTGGTCGGCGACTTCGACTCCGCGGGGGCGATGCAGCTGGTGCGTCAGTACTTCGGCCGCGTGCCGAAGGCGGCGAAGCCCGTGCCGCGCGACATTCCAAAGGAGCCGGAGCAGACTCAGGAGCGTCGGGCGACGGTGCAGGAGGAATGGCCGCTGCCGGCGGTGGTCATCGCGTATCACGTCACGTACGACGGGCATCCCGACTCGTATCCGCTGCACCTTGCGTCGAAGATTCTCTTCGACGGTGAGAGCGCGCGAATGACGCGGGATCTCGTATACGACAGGCGAATCGCCGTGGCGGCGTTCGGCAGCGCGAACATCCTGCAGGACCCCAATCTGTTTTATGCCGTCGCCATCGTCCCGGCGGGGCAGTCGCTCCAGGATGTCGAGCGCGAGATGCTCGCGCAGTTCGAAAGCGTCAAGACAGACGGTGTCACCGCGCACGAGCTCGAGCGCGCGAAGAACCAGTTCATGCGCGACTACATCATCGGCCGCGAGAGCGACGAGCAGAAGGCGCTGCACCTGGCGCACGCCGCCGTGATCCACAACGACATCACGACCGCCGATGATGAGATCGACATCTTTCTGAAGCTGCAGACGAGCGACATTCAGCGCGTGGCGAAAACCTACTTCACCGATAAGAACCGCACCGTGCTCTACATCACGCCGAAGGCAAACGGGAGTCGGCGATGAAATTCCAAGCTGCAAATTCCAGGCTCCAGGTGCCAATCGTTTGTCTGTTGGGGCTTGGAATTTGGGTTTTTGGATTTTCGGGCCAGGCTCGAGCGCAAGCGCGAGACTGGCCAGCAGAGCAGCCGCCGCGCCCGTTGGCGGCGCATGAAGTGTCATTCCCGCCGTACGAAATCCGCACGCTTGGCAACGGCATGCGTGTCGTCGCTGTGCTGCACCACGAGCAGCCCGCGGTCAGCATCCGGCTGCTCGTCGGTGCCGGTTCGGCGCAGGACTCGAAAGGCAAGAGCGGCGTCGCAAATCTGATGGCGTTGCTGCTCGATCAGGGAACGACGACGCGCAGCGCCAAGGACATTGCCGACCAGATCGACTTCATCGGCGGGGACCTGGGAACTGGCGCGGCGACGGATCTCTCGTTCGTCAACGCCATCGTGATGAAGGATTCGTTCCAGACCGGAATGGACCTCGTTGCCGACGTGGCGCACAACCCCGCGTTTGCGCCCGAGGAAATCGCGCGGCAGAAAGATCAGGTGCTGTCGTCGCTGCGTGTGAACGCCGGCGACACCGGTTACATCGCGGACACGGTGTTCGACCGCCTCGTCTACGGATTTCATCCGTACGGGCTGCCGGGCGTGGGCACCGAGGATTCGCTCGAATCATTGACGCGTGACGATCTGGTTGCGTTCCACCACCAGTACTTCATTCCCAACAACATGGTGCTGGCGATCGTCGGCGACATCACAAGCGACGAGGCGTTTGCCGCGGCCGAACGAGTATTCGGGGCCTGGGCGCGTGGCACCCTGCCGCCAGCGACTGCCGTCGATCCGCCAGCACCGGCGCGCCGCATCGTCATCGTCGATAAGCCCGACGCGGTGCAAACGAGCATTCGCGTCGGTCAGATCGCCATCCCGCGCAAACATCCCGACTACATGGCCTGGGACCTGGCGATGAAGATCCTCGGCGGTGAAGGCGCCAACCGGCTGCACCAGGTGCTGCGGTCGCAGTACGGCCTGACCTACGGCGCCGAGGCGAACAGCGAAGCGCGCAAAGAGGGCGGCGATTTCGTCGCCGAAACCGAGACACGGACGGACACGACGGGCCAGGCGCTGCGCCTGATGATCGATGAGGTGTCACGGCTGGTGCGCGAACGCGTCGGCGAGCGCGAGCTTGCGGATGCGCAGGCCTATCTGGCCGGCAGCTTCCCGCTGACGATCGAGACGCCCGATCAGATCGCCACGCAGGTCCTTAATGTGCTGTTCTACGACCTGCCGATCTCCGAAATCGGTACGTTCCGTGAGCGTGTGCTCGCCGTCAACCCGGATGATATCCAGCGAGTGGCGCGGCAGTACGTCAAGCCCGATCGTCTGTCGATCGTCCTGGTCGGCAACGCACGCGCCTTCGTTTCGCAGTTGATTGAAATGGGCTTCAACGGCTACGAGGTGATCTCGGCGAATCAGCTCGATGTGATGTCGCCGTCGTTGAAACGCGAACGTCCGCAGCCAGCACAGCGTCGAGGGGCGTTCGAACCGTTCGGATCGTTCGAGCCGTTCGGACGTTCGCGCGTTGCCTACGGCGAGTCATCGGCGACGCAGAACACGCAGAACCAGAACGTTCCGAACGGTTCGAACGTCTCGAACGATCCGAACGATCCGAACGACCTGATCCGTCGCCTGGTCCAGGCCAAAGGCGGACTGGAAGCGCTCAAAGCTATTCGCACCGTGGTAGTCGATGCCGATATGTCGGTGAACACGGTGCGTGGGCCCACGATCATTCCGACGAAGACCTACGTGGTCTATCCCGACAAGTTCCGCGTCGATGCCACATTCGCCGGACAGCAAAGTATTCAGGCCTATAACAGCGGTGCGGCGTGGGTAAAAGATCCGGCGGGCGTGTCCGCTGCGCCGCCGGCGATGCGCGACGACTTTGCCGCCACCGTGAGGCGCGACACGTTTCCACTTCTCATCGCCGCGGCCGAGGGGCGATTGATGGTGCGCCTGGTCGCTGACGAGGCGAAGGACCCGACCTTGAAAGTCGTCGAAGTGAGCGGCAACGGCCTGAGCGCGGTGCGGCTCTACCTCGACCGCGACTACCGCATCGTTCGGCAGACGTATTCGACGCCAGGTCCGGACGGTCGGCCCGCGCAGGCTGAGGAGCTGTTCTCCGACTACCGGAAGGTGAGCGGCATCGATGTACCGTTCAAGGCAACGGTCCTCCGCAACGGACAGCAGATTCTCGAGCGCACGCTGAAGAGCGTCACATTCAACACCACGATCGACCCGATGCTCTTCCAACAGCCGCTCCGGTAATTCCACAGCCAATGCGCATCATGGTCTCGTGCGGCGAGCCCTCCGGTGATCTGTACGCCGGCGCGCTCGTCTCGGAGATCCTTCGACGGCAGCCGTCAGCGGAAGTCTTCGGTTTTGGCGGCCAGCATCTGGCGGGTGCCGGTGCGCGTCTCATCGGCGATTTCAAGGGCCTTTCGGTCACGGGTCTCACCGAGGCTGTCCGCGTGCTGCCACGATCGTTTGCGATGCTTCGTCTGCTGACCGCCGCGGCCCGCGAGCAGCGCCCAGACGTCTTCGTCGCCATCGACTTTCCCGACTTCAACTTCCGCTTGATGGCCGCGCTGCACCGCCTCGGCATCCCAATCGTCTACTACATCAGCCCTCAACTCTGGGCTTGGCGCAGCGGACGGATGCGGACAATGAAGCGGTACGTGAGTCGCGTCCTCGTGATCTTTCCGTTCGAAGAGGAGCTGTATCGGCGGGAAGGCATACCGGTCGACTTTGTCGGGCATCCGCTTGTCGACCTCGTAGGAGTGCGGCAGCCGCGCGCCGCGCTGCTGCGCGAGCACGGGTTGGATCCGTCCGCGCCCACCGTCGCGCTGCTGCCTGGCAGTCGCGCCAACGAACTGCACCGCATCGTTCCCGGCATCGCTGCGTCGCTTCCCCTCATTCGCAGTCGCGTGCCGAACGTGCAGTTCATTGTCGCCGCCGCGCCGAATCTGGACGATGCGCTTTTCGCTCCCTTATTGACACGAGGGGCCGGCTTCAGCCCGCCCGTCGTCATTCGCAACGCGACCGATGATGTGCTCGCCGCATCAGACGTCGTGATCACCGCGTCGGGCACGGCGACGGTTCAAGCGGCGCTGCACCAGCGTCCGATGGTCGTCGTCTACAAGCTGTCGCCGCTGACGTATCGCATCGGTAAGCCGTTCGTGCGAGTCGACACGTACGCGATGCCGAATCTTGTTGCCGCGAAGCGTGTCGTGCCGGAGCTGATTCAGGAAGATTTCACGCCGCAGCGAGTCGCACAGGAAACCGTTCGGCTTCTCAGTGACCAAGGCTTGTATCGAAGGACACAGGACGAGCTGCGGCTCGTCCGTGAGAGGCTCGGCGAACCCGGCGCCAGCGGTCGTGCTGCCGACGCCGTGCTCGCTGTTGCGGTTAGATCTTCGTCTTCAGCGTAGAGTCGTCTTCGGGCATCACGGGTCCGACGGCAATCTGCCAGCCTGTCTACGCGTCGCGGATGAGTCCGGACGCATCTCAGGTTCATGTCGCACGTCGGTCTGTTCGGAAACGTCTGCGGTTTCGTCGTGCCCGAGGGTGGCGCCGCCACTGGTGCGGCGCTCGTCTCGACCTTGCTCAGCCATCATCGCTCCGACTGATCGTTTGAGTCGCTGCTCGAGCCGCGACTCGGCAGATCCGATTGCTCGTCGCGGCTGCTCATCCCGCGATTCGAGATGCCGCTCGAGCTGCGCGACTCGCTCATGCTGGAGTTGCGTTCACCTTTGCTGCCGGTGCCGCGCTCCTGGCTGCCCATGTTGCTCGAGCCACCGCGAGTCTGTTCGCGTTCGCCCTCCGCCTGATCGCGGTGATTGTCCGGCGCGCGGCCGCTCTTGTTCTGGTCGCGGTCCGTACGCTGCTGACCCTGATGACCCTGCGTTGGCTGAGCCTGGGGGTTTTTGTTCTGGTCCATGAGCACACCTCCAACGCAAGCGGTCGCAAACCAGGTACCCGATGGCTGACACCTCTTCAGCGAAGTATCATTCAGGATTGGTATGACCACACGAGACACGTTCAACACCCGCACTGATATTCGCGCTGGCGGACAGACCGTCGAGATCTGCAGCCTCCCCTTGCTCGAGAAGTCAGGTTTCACCGGCGTCTCGCGCCTCCCGTACTCGATGAAGATTCTTCTGGAGAACCTGCTGCGTCGCGAGGACGGTGCGTTCGTGAAGGCGAGCGATATTCGCGCCGTCGCCGAGTGGAACGCGACCGCGAACGTCGAAAAAGAAATCTCCTTCATGCCATCGCGCGTGCTGCTGCAGGATTTCACCGGCGTGCCTTGCGTGGTGGACCTCGCCGCGATGCGCGACGCGATGGTGGATCTCGGTGGCGACCCCGATCGCATCAACCCGCTGCAGCCGGTCGAGCTCGTGATCGATCATTCCGTGCAGGTCGATTACTTCGGACGGTCCGACGCGTTTTCGCTCAACGCCGACCTCGAATTCACGCGCAATCGGGAGCGCTACGCATTCCTCCGCTGGGGCCAGCGTGCGTTCCGCAGTTTCAAGGTGGTCCCGCCGGACACCGGCATCGTCCACCAGGTGAACATCGAGCACCTGGCTCGCGTTATCTTCGCGGAGACGGTGAACGGGAAGACGATTGCGTATCCCGATACCGTGTTCGGCACCGACTCGCATACGACGATGGTCAACGGACTGGGCGTGGTCGGATGGGGGGTGGGCGGCATCGAAGCAGAGGCCGCCATGCTTGGCCAGCCGAGCTCGATGCTCATTCCGCAGGTCCTCGGCGTGCGGCTCGCCGGCGCGCTGCCGAAGGGTGCGACGGCGACGGACCTGGTATTGACGATCACCGAGCTTCTGCGCAAGCAGGGCGTCGTCGGCAAGTTCGTCGAGTTCTACGGCGAAGGACTGAAGCATCTGACGATTGCCGACCGCGCAACCCTGGGCAACATGTGCCCCGAATACGGCGCCACCGTCGCTATTTTCCCGATCGACGACATGACGCTCGACTACCTGCGTTTGACCGGTCGCGACGAAGCACAGGTCGAGCTGGTTGAGGCCTACGCGCGGGCGCAGGGCTTGTTCCGCGTCGAGGGCGCGCCCGACGCGGTTTACTCGGACACCGTGGAACTGCAGCTCGGCACCGTCGAGCCGAGTCTTGCGGGCCCCAAGCGTCCGCAGGATCGCGTATCGCTGATGCATGCCAAAGCCGCATTCCAGGTTGCCCTGCCAACCATGCAGGTGGCGAAACCGAAGGGGGCGAGCGCAGCTGACGGCGGTGCGCGTCAGGGCGTCGCGACCGCGACCGGCGCAGTCGCACAGTCAGGCGTCGCGGTTGCCGATCCGGTCATCGAGCAAATCGATCACGGCGCCGTGGTGATCGCTGCAATCACGAGCTGCACGAATACATCGAACCCGAGCGTCATGATTGGCGCCGGTCTCGTCGCCAAGAAAGCGGTAGAGCGCGGCCTAACCCGGAAGCCGTGGGTGAAGAGCAGCCTGGCGCCTGGGTCAAAGGTCGTCACCGAATATCTGCATTCGGCCGGCCTCGACACGTATCTCGATCAGCTCGGATTCGATCTGGTTGGCTACGGCTGCACGACATGCATCGGCAACAGCGGCCCCCTGCCCGACGAGGTCTCCGCAGTCGTACGGGAGAAGAACCTTGTCGTCTGCTCGGTGCTGAGCGGCAACCGCAACTTCGAAGGGCGCATCCAGCAGGATGTGCGCGCCAACTATCTGGCCTCGCCGCCGCTGGTCGTCGCCTACGCGCTCGCCGGATGGATTACGAAGGATCTCACGACGGAGCCGCTCGGAGAGGATCGCCAGGGCAATCCTGTTTATCTGAAAGACATCTGGCCGACCGAGGCGGAGATCCAGGAAACGATGCAGCGCGCCGTCAGCGCGGAGATGTTTAAGCGCAGCTACAGCGACGTCTTCAAGGGCGATGAACGCTGGCAGAAGCTGCCGGTCCCCGAGGGGAACCGCTACGCCTGGGACAGCGGATCGACCTACATCCGCAAGCCGACGTTCCTCGAAGGGATGACGATGACGCCGCCGTCCCTCGGCGATTTGAGCGGCGTGCGTGTGTTGGCGCTCCTCGGCGACAGCATTACGACAGATCATATTTCGCCGGCAGGCTCCATCAAGGCGGACAGTCCAGCGGGCAAGTATCTGATCGAGCACGGCGTGAAGCCGGCCGACTTCAACTCGTATGGCGCGCGGCGCGGGAATCACGAGGTGATGGTGCGCGGCACGTTTGCGAACACGCGGCTGCGCAATCAGCTTGCGCCGGGCACCGAGGGCGGGTGGACGACGTATCAGCCGGGCGGCGAGGTGATGTCGATTTACGACGCATCGGTGAAGTACCGCGCGGCCGGCGTGCCATTGATGGTGATAGCGGGCAAGGAGTACGGATCGGGCTCGTCGCGCGACTGGGCGGCGAAGGGAACCTATCTGCTGGGGGTCAAGGTCGTCATCGCGGAGTCGTTCGAGCGCATTCACCGCAGCAATCTGGTCAATATGGGCGTGCTGCCCTTGCAGTTCAAAGGCGGTGACACCGCCATGTCGCTGAAGCTGACAGGCACCGAGCAGTACAGCCTCATCGGCGCCGGCGCCACAGTCAAACCGCGCGGCGATGTCACTGTGCGAGCAAGCTTGTCGGATGGGACGGTTCGCGAGTTCACGGCCATGGTGCGCGTCGACACGCCTGAGGAGCTGATCGCCTACCGTCACGGCGGCATTCTTCCCTACGTCGTCAGGCAACTGGTCTCGCGGACCTGATGCTCACTGCCGAACGGATCAAAGTCAAAGCGCAACAAATTGGCTTTGATCTGTGCGGCGTTGCTCCCGCTGACAAGTTTCCAGAGCTGGATTTCCTGCCGGATTGGCTCGCGCGCGGATACGCGGGCGAGATGGCGTGGATGTCGCGCAATGCCGATCGGCGCGCCGACGTCCGCAATGTCGTTCCTGGCGCGCGCAGCGTCATCGTCACCGGTTCGATTTACGCGACTCGCGCGCCGCACAAGGCTCGCGCCGCGGATGCTGTCATCGCGCGCTACGCGTTGGGCGACGACTACCACGACGTCCTGAAGCACCGCCTCAACGCGCTGCTCGCATGGATGCGAGTGGAATCGTCCGAGCCTTTCCATGCGCGGGCATACGTCGATACCGGACCCGTACAGGAACGGGTATATGCGCAATACGCGGGGCTCGGCTGGATCGGCAAGAATACGTGCCTGATTAATGCCGAACACGGCTCGTTCCTGTTTCTTGCTGAAATCATCACGACGCTGGACATCGAGACGGATGCGCAGGGCCTCGAGCAGTGCGGCTCGTGCCGCCGCTGCCTCGACGCGTGCCCGACAGGAGCGCTCGTTGAGGCCGGCGTCCTCGACTCGACGCGCTGTATTTCCTATCTGACGATCGAACTCCGCGGCAGTATTCCTGAACCGCTGCGTCCGGCGATCGGCAATCACGTGTACGGCTGCGATATCTGTCAGGACGTGTGTCCGCACAACGATCCGGGATTCGTCTCATCGGATCCGCAGTGGCAGCCTCGCCAGGGTCTCGATCTGCCACGACTTGTCGATTTGTGGCGACGTCCAGATGCCGATCTCCGCACGCTCCTGAAGGGAAGTGCGATGACGCGCGCCAAATTGACTGGTTTGCGACGCAACATCTCCGTGGCCATCGGCAACAGCGGCGACGCCGAAGCACTCGCCGCACTCGAGGAGCAGAGGGACGACCAGCCGTCAACAGCTGATCCGATGGTCGCCGAACACATCGCTTGGGCGCGCCAGCGCTCGCATTCGCGGTGAGCGCTTCGGCGCGGCAGGCCTTAAGATCAGTACATGGCGGGTTCCGCTCCGATTCTTCTTCTGTCGATGCCGCAAATGATGGACCCCAACTTCGCGAAGACGGTGGTCCTGCTGACCGACTACACCGATGAAGGCGCGTTCGGATTGGTCGTCAATCGTCAGATGGAAGAACCGGCGTGGACGCTTGTCAAGACCGAGCCGCCGGTTCGCGTGGATCCGGATCTGAAGCTCTGGGTCGGAGGTCCTGTCGACCCGCAGCGCACGTGGGTACTGATGTCCGAGGCGCAGGGACCCGACGAGGAGCAGCGCGAGATTTGCCCCGGCGTCTTGCTGTCGGTTTCGAAAGAACTGACCCTGCAGCTCCTGCAATCGCCGCCCTCGCCACGCGCGCGCGTGCTCGTCGGCTACGCCGGGTGGGAGCGCGGGCAACTCGATCGCGAAATCGCGGCATCCGCATGGCTGACGATGGACGTCGATGCGTCGCTGATCTTCAATACGCCACCGGATCAGATGTGGGAAACGGCCCTTCGCCGCCTTGGTGCGGACCCGTCGGCCCTGCAAAGCACGAGCGGAGGCATTCATTGAGGCGGGCCCCAAAGAACCCGCCCTACACGCCCTCGACAGCGGTAGGCCGGGTCCTTTTGGACCCGGCAGAACAATGAGAAAAGTACTTATGGCGATCGTCGCAGGCAGTGTCGCGGTCGGCGCGCAGGCTCCCGCGCCCAACGCTGAGCAGCTGAAAAGCATGGCGGCGCGTTTCGCGCCGGTCGATCTCTCCGCAGACCTCTCCAAGCTGCCGGCAAGCGAACGTCAGGCGCTCGCCAAGCTGGTGGAAGCGGCGAAGGTGATGGACACCTTATTCCTCCGGCAGGTGTGGGCAGGCAACGAGACGATGCTGCTCGATCTGTTGCAGGACAGCTCACCACTGGGGGGCGAGCGGCTGCACTACTTCGTGGTGAACAAAGGGCCATGGTCGCGCCTCGATCAGAACGACGCGTTCATTCCTGGCGCGCCGAAGAAACCCGAGCAGGCGAACTTCTATCCGCCGGATGCGACCAAGGAACAGGTCGAGGAGTGGATCTCGACCCTTCCTGCCGGTCAGCGAACGGTTGCCACCGGTTTCTATTCGACGATCCGGCGCAATGCCGAGGGGAAGTTCATCGCCGTTCCTTACAGCTACGAGTATCAGGGCGAGCTCGCGCACGCCGCCGCGCTGCTGCGCGAGGCCGCAGCCCTGACGACACAGCCGACGCTGAAAAACTTCCTCGAGAAGCGCGCGCAGGCGTTCATCACCAACGATTACTACGACAGCGACGTCGCGTGGATGGAGCTCGACGCCAGCATCGAGCCGACCATCGGTCCGTACGAGGTGTACGAAGACGAGTGGTTCAACTACAAAGCCGCATTCGAGGCGTTCATCACCGTCCGCGACGAAGCAGAGACCAATAAGCTGACGCGCTTCAGCGCCGAGCTGCAGGAGATCGAGAACAACCTGCCGATCGATCCGAAGTTCCGCAACCCGAAGCTCGGTGCTCTCTCACCGATACGCGTCGTCGACGTCGTCTTTTCAGCGGGTGACGGCAATCGCGGCATTCAGACCGCGGCGTACAATCTGCCTAACGACGAGCGCATCACCGCCGAGAAGGGCGCCAAGCGCGTGATGCTGAAGAACACGCAGGACGCGAAGTTCGCGAAGGTGCTCGTGCCGATCTCCAAGATCGCGCTCGCGCCGAAGGACCAGGGCAACGTCGAATTTGACGCCTTCTTCACGCACATCCTGATGCACGAGCTGATGCACGGCCTCGGCCCGCACAACATCACGGCGGGGGAACGGCCATCAACGGTGCGGCAGGAGCTGAAGGAGACCTACAGCACGATCGAGGAGGCAAAGGCGGACATCTCTGGCCTATTCGCTCTGCAGTTCCTCGTCGATCGCGGCAAGCTCGATAAGCGATACGAGCAGACGATGTACACCACCTATCTGGCGTCGATGTTCCGCTCGATTAGATTCGGCCTGAACGAGGCGCACGGTCGCGGCGTCGCCATGCAGCTCAATTACTTCCTCGACAAGGGGGGCGTCACGGTGTCTCCCGACGGCACGTTTGCGGTCAATCTTGCGCGCATCAAGCAGAACGTCATCGACCTGACGCACGATCTGATGACGATGGAGGCGGTGGGGGATTATGCGGCCTCCAGGCAGATGATCGCCACCATGGCGGTCGTCCGGCCGGAGGTGAAGCGGGTGTTCGACCGCCTGAACAGCGTCCCGGTGGACATCGAGCCCCGGTTTGTAACTGCGGCAGGCCTGCGATAAGGTCCGCCTGAAGGCGGACCCTACCGGCGCTAGAATCGGTGGCGTCCGGCTTCCGCCGCACCTATATGAAGCGCGCCATTGCTCTGCTGACCTGGATACACCGGTATCTAGGTCTCGCGTTCTGCCTGATTTTCGTCATCTGGTTCGCCTCGGGCCTGGTGATGATCTACGCGCGGATGCCCGAGTATGGCGCCGCCGAACGGCTGGCTCGTCTTGCGCCCCTCGATTCAGCATCGATCAAGCTGACGCCCGCTCAGGCGCTCGAGCAGGCGACGCTGGCCGACGCACCAGCGCGCATTCGCATCTCCACCTTCCGCTCTCGCCCTGTCTACCGCTTTTTCGTCCAGGGCGAGTGGGTCACCGTCTTCGCCGACGAAGGCAGCGTGCTGGAGCAGCTGTCTGGCAACGACGCGGTTGCCGTTGTGCGCGACACGTTTCCATCGGCGCGGAGCACGGCTCGATTCGTCGACACGCTGCGCGAGCCCGATCAGTGGACTATCGGCATGCGCGCGGGTGGTCCCCTGCACGTGGTCTCGCTCGGCGATGCCGCGGACACGAACGTGTACGTCGCCTCCGATACGGGCGAGATCGTCTTGAAGACCGATCGCAGCAGCCGATTCTGGGGCTACGCCGGTCCGGTCATGCACTGGTTCTACTTCCGGCCGCTGCGCGTCAAAGGCGAGCTCTGGTACGACCTCGTCGTGTACAGCTCGGTCGTCGGCTGCGTCCTATGCGTCATCGGTCTGGTCATCGGCATCTATCGCTACTCGTTGTCTCGTATCCGGGCGGGCGTTTCGGGGACGCCGTATGTCGGCTGGCTGCGCTGGCATCACTACGCAGGGCTGATCTTCGGCGTGATTACGTTCACGTGGCTCTTCAGTGGCCTGCTCTCGATGGAACCGTGGGGAATCAGCGCCGACGCTGCGCCGCGACGCGATCAGGTCGTCGCCATTCGCGGCGACGGCGTTGATGCCGGGCGTTTTACGATGACGGTGCAGCAGGTGCTCGAAACCGTACGCCACGAACCGAACGTCGAGGCGCGAGCGGAATTGACGCGCCGCGCCCACGCGCTCGATCGAGAAGCACCGGAAGCGCAGCGGCAGGGTTCATTCGGGTCGGTCAAAGAGATCGAGCTCATTCAGTTCATGGATGCGCCGTTCTACCGCGTGCAGGATCAGGATGGACGCACGCTGCTGCTGACAGCGGACAGCGGACCGAGCATCAAGAACGGCTTCACCGAGGCGGAACTGCGGACAGCGGCGAGCGCCGCAATGCCTGATGTGCGTGTGCAGGATGCCGCCTGGCTGACGCGCTACGACGGGTATTACTACGATCGCGCGGGTGAGCGGCCGCTGCCCGTACTGCGCGTCAAGTACGCGGACGCGGATGAGAGCTGGTTGTACTTCTCAGCGCGCGACGGAGGCCTCGTCTTGCGCGAGACCGGTGCGGGGCGTCGTGTCAGATGGCTCTATCACGGTCTCCACAGCCTGGATTTCCCCGGCCTCTATCAAGCCGGCTGGGTCTGGGATGCGGTGATGATTACGCTGTGCGTCGGCGGACTGCTTCTCAGTTTGACCTCCGTGATTGTGGGATGGCGCGTGTTGCGGGCGGGTCTGAACGCCCGTCCCTACACTGACAAAATGTTCAGGATCTCTTCAGACCGCGGTCGGAGTGCCTCTGAGTACTATTAAGGGGCCGATGAAGCGCATCGTACCGACCGTGCTGCTGACAGGCGCATTACTGTGCGGCGGGACGGCGTACGCGCATCACTCGTTTGCGGCGACCTACGACAAGTCGCAGATGTCGCTCGAGGGCGAGGTGCTGCAGTTCGTCTATCGCAATCCGCACGCGCTGCTGCAGATTCAGGCGCCGGACGCGAACCGGCAGTTGCAGCGGTGGACGGTGGAATGGGAGGCGCGCGGGCAGCTCGATCACCAGGGCGTGACGAGCATGACGCTCAAGCCTGGCGACCGCGTCGTCATCACCGGCAACCCGGGCAAGAACCCGGCCGACCACTGGCTGCGCGCGCAGTCGATCGTCCGTCCGAAGGACGGATGGAAGTGGTCGATCGCCGCCTCAATGCGGTAGCGGGGCAACCGCCGTCTTCACGCCGCCAATACCGCCGCTGTCCGGCGTATCCACCCACGCAAAGACCAACTCGTTGCCCGCCCGCGTCATGCGCGGCACGCCGCCAACGCGTCCGGTGCCGGCCGCGCCCGCTATCGTGATTGCCGCCGACTTGGCGCCCGACACGTCGATATGGCGCGCGCGGAACTGCGCCCGCTGATTCGCGAACTCCAGGTACGCGGCTACTGCGCTGCCGTCGTCGAGCATCACGATATTCACTTTGCCGAGCGATGCGGCGTCGTCCAGACGGATAGCCTGGCCGAAGGTACGTCCGCCGTCTTTGGAGAACGAAATCCATGCCTGGCCCTGATCGTTCTTCGCGGTGAACCAGCCGACGGCGACATCGTTGCCGCGGGCGGCGACCGAGGGGCCATTGATTGGGCACGCGTGAATCATCCAGCCGTCGTTATGCACGGGCGCGCCGGCGGTCCACACCCCCTTTTCGTAGCGTGTGACGTAGATATCGCGGATCTCATCGTCCGTGCGATTGCGGTAGACGGCGATCGGTCCGGCCGCCGTCATGGCGACGCTGGTCGTGCAGCAGTCGCAGACCTTCGCGTCCATTTGACGATCCGAAACTTCGGCCCACATTCCGTTGTAGGCAGCGTAGCGGAGCGTCATCGGGCCGTGCTCCCGATCCTTGACCGTCAACCGTCCATCCAGATACACGAGGCCGAGGGAGCCGTCCGGCCGCTCGAACAACGTCGCGAACGCATGCTGTGTAATGGTGCCATCGTGATGTGGCAGAAATGACTTCGACCAGGTCTTGCCGTCGTCCTTCGAGTAGATAAGGCGCAGATTCGACGCTTCGAATTCGTCGCTGCTGCTCTGCATCCAGTCGGCGACAAGCGTGCCGTTCGACAGGCGCAGTACCGACGGCGTGTCCGCCTCGGTGATGAACCAATCTTCACCAGACGCGACCTTGGCCGGTTGTGTCCAACCCGTGGCCGTGCGCTCCGCGAACTTCAGCGTCGGCTGATCGCTATCGGTCTCGAGCCAGCTGGCGAGCACGCCTTTCTTCGACGAGGTGAGCTGCACGCCGTTGCTACCTCGAGAGGAGGCGAGCTGAACCGGTTCGACCTTGAGAGTCCATGGCTGCGGCGCCTGAGCGGCGACAGCAATACCGGCAGCGAGAATGGCCGCAAGAGCTATGGTCGAGCGCATGCGCAATTGTACGTCCAGCCTAAGCAGGACGCTATGTCCGATGGCTCGGGTCGTGAATCACATGTAGTGTCCGGCTTCAGCCGGACGGGAGGGTAACAGTGAGATCTCGTGCCTGGGCTTGGCTCATAGCGCTGATTGCGCTCGTCCTCGCCGTGGCGCCGTTGGCCGGGATGTCCGGGTTTCTCGGCGTCGGACCGATGAGCATTGCGACGGCCAATGCGTGCTGGATTGCCGCGATCGCGTTGACGATCATCTCGTTCGCGATGTCGCTACGGCAGGGGCTGCGCACGCGGATCCGCTAGACGCGCTCTTCTTCGACGGCGTGTGCCAGCACGCGCCCGAGCGCCGCGGCCACGTCGGGATCGAACTGGGATCCGCTGCACCGCTCGATTTCGCGAACGGCCATCGAGCGCGGCATCGCGGGTCGTTGCGTGTGTGGGTGTGTCATCGAGTCGTAGGAGTCCGCAATCGAGAGGATCCGCGCGCACAGCGGGATGTCCGCGCCCTTGAGCCGATTGGGATAACCGCTTCCGTCAAACGCCTCATGATGGGCGAGGACGATCTCCGCCGCGTGTTCGAGGTGAGGCAGTTTGCGCACCAGGTCGTAGCCGACCTTCGGATGCGTGCGCATCACGTCCCACTCCGCCTCGGTGAGCGGTGCCGGCTTGCAGAGGATTTCCGTCGGCATATCGATCTTGCCGACGTCATGGAGCATCGCGCCGTATTCCAGCCGTTCCACTTCGGTCTCTGAGCACCCAAGTTCGTCCGCCAGTGCGACGGCGAGCCGCGTCACGCGCATCGAATGCCCGCGCCCGTCCTTCTCGTGCAGCTGCAGCATCGAGATCAGGCTGTCCGCTGCCTGCTGCGCCGTGGTCTGTGCGCGGGCGAGTGTGGCCGCGACGGTCGCCCGCCGCGTACGCATGCGCGACTGCAGCGCGTTGTGCAGCTCGCTGTCGCCGACACTCGAACGATGCCAGTCCAGACCAAGTGCCAGCGCCTCGCGCAGCCGTGTGCTGTCGAACGGCTTGAGCAGGTAGTCGACGACGTCGTTGCTGAGGGTGGCCACCGCAACGTCTGCATCGTCGACAGAGGTGGCCATGATGACGGCTGTCGTCGGGTATCGGTCGCGGATCCGCTCGGCGAGCCAGACGCCGTTCTGTCCGGGCATGTTGACATCGCAGAGCGCGATATCAACTGGCGCGTGCTCGAGGTGTTCGAGCGCCGCCTCCGCCGAGGCGGCTTCATGCGAGCAGAAGCCGAAACGGCTCACCCACGCCGACAGAATCGGCCTCAACGAGACGTCATCATCGACGACCAGTACCGAATGCAGGGGCGACGGCTCGAAACGCTCCACCGTATCGTTGATGGTAGAGACCATGCGTGCAGTGATCAACGGGGAAGTGACGTATCGATGAGGTCGGCGACCTATACTGATGAGATGTCGGTTCACCATAAAGCGCGACAGATCGCGAACCCGCTGCGGCGCAACGTGGCGATCATCGCGCATGTCGATCACGGCAAGACGACGCTCGTGGATGCGCTGTTGAAACAGAGCGGCGCGTTCCGCGCGAATCAGCAGGTCGCCGACCGCGTCATGGACAACACCGACCTCGAGCGCGAACGCGGAATTACGATTCTGGCGAAGAACACCGCGGTTCACTACCGGGACTTGCTCATCAATATCGTCGACACTCCTGGCCATGCTGATTTCGGCGGCGAGGTCGAACGAACGCTGTCGATGGTTGACGGCGTCATGCTGCTTGTCGATGCGTCAGAAGGTCCATTGCCGCAGACGCGGTTTGTCCTTCGTAAGGCGCTCGAGCGCGGCCTGCCGCCGATCGTCGTGCTCAATAAGATTGATCGCGCCGATGCACGCCCGAAAGAGGTGTTGAACGAGGTCTACGATCTGTTCATCGATCTCGATGCGACCGAGGAGCAAATCGAATTTCCGGTGCTGTATACGAACGCGCGCGACGGCTCCGCCTCTACGGCGGTGGACGGTCGCGGCGAGAATCTGCAGCCGTTGTTCGAAGCGATCGTGGAGCACGTGCCGCCGCCGCGGGGTAATCCCGATGCGCCGCTGCAAATCCTCGTCGCGAATCTCGATTCGAGCGACTACCTGGGCCGCATCGCGATTGGCCGGATCTTCAACGGCACAGTCAATCTGAACGATCCCGTGGCGGTGCTGAAACTTGGCGGCGCGACCCAGCAGACGCGCATCACCAAACTGTATGCGTTTGACGGGCTCAAACGCGTTGAGGTCGAGCGCGCGATTGCCGGCGACATCGTCTGTCTCGCCGGTATCGACGACATCACCATCGGCGAGACGATCGCATCGGTCGACAATCCGATCGCCATTCCACCCATCGCGGTAGACGAGCCAACGGTGTCGATGATCTTCGGCGTGAATACCTCGCCGATGGCGGGGCGCGATGGTCAATACGTCACCTCGCGCAATCTCCGCGAGCGGCTCGCCAAGGAGCTGCTCGGCAACGTGTCCCTGCGCGTGGAGGACACCGATTCACCCGAGCAGATGAAGGTGATCGGGCGCGGTGAGCTGCAGCTGTCGATTCTGATTGAGATGATGCGGCGCGAAGGCTACGAGGTGCAGGTGTCGCGGCCGGAGATCGTCACCAAGGAGATCGACGGCGTGAAGATGGAGCCGGTCGAAGATCTCGTCATCGATGTGCCTGAAGAATTCCAAGGCGTGGTGATCGCGCAGGCGGGAACGCGGCGAGGTGTGCCGACGAAAATGGTGAATCACGGGAGTGGACGCGTGCGGCTCGAGTTCCGCATTCCCGCGCGCGGGCTGATCGGATTCCGATCCCAGTTCCTCACCGATACCAAGGGCACCGGCATCATGAATCACCTCTTCGCGGGGTGGGAGCCGTGGCATGGCGCCATCCCGGCGCGCACCACCGGCGCGCTCGTTGCCGATCGCATCGGCGTCGCGACCGCGTATGCAATCTACAACCTGCAGGAGCGCGGCGAAATTTTCATCGAGCCTGGAACGGCCGTATACGAAGGGATGATCATCGGCGAGAACGCCCGCCAGCGCGACATGGATGTGAACGTCACGAAAGAGAAGAAGCAGACGAACATGCGCGCGTCGACGGCCGACGAGGCGATCCGCCTGATCCCGCCGCGCGTTCTGAGCCTCGAGCAGTCGATCGAGTTCATCAACGACGATGAACTGGTGGAAGTGACGCCGAAGAACATTCGACTGAGGAAAAAGATCTTGGCCGCCAATCAGCGGCCAAGACCTGAATAAAGCTCCAAGATCCAAGCTCCAACGAAGATTTTTGCAGCTTGGAATTTGGAACTTGGAAGTTAAGGTCGTCTCTTCACCGCATTACCCTCTCCGCCATACCCCATGTCGATGGAGGTCGCGCCAAATCCGTCATCGTTGATGTCGGCCGCGGGACGGCGCAGCTCGCCGTCTTTTTCGCCGAGTGCACGAGCGCGGCGAGTCGCAACCTCATCGGGGTCGTTGGTGGCCTTGATGTCGTCTGGAGCCTGCGGCACTGGCGCGTCCGCGATACCGAGCGGGTCGTCCAGCGGCAGCTTGTCCTTCTTCATGAGATGCCTCCCTCGTCTTGAAGAGGCAAGCGAGGTGCCACCTCGTGCAGATCCGTAAGTGAACTGCCGCTAATTGTCAGCTGAAATTGGACTTCGGCCATCCGATCGCCGTACAGCCCGGCCTTAATCAGCCGATAAACCCGATCGAACCTTTCACACACGGAGGCCTCTGTGCTGCTCGGAGCGCTGGCAGTCTTTTCAAACGATCTCGCGATTGACCTTGGCACCGCCAACACCTGCGTGTTCGCGCGCGGTCGCGGCATTGTCCTCAGCGAACCTTCCATCGTCGCGTTCAACACGGTCAACGCGCAAATCGAGGCGGTCGGCAACGACGCAAAGGAAATGCTCGGCCGCACGCCGGGCAACATCACGGCCATCAAACCGATGCGCGACGGCGTCATCGCGGACTTCGAGGCCGCCGAGCGCATGCTCGGCTATTTCATTCGCAAGGCCCACAAGGGCAAGCGCCTGGTTCGCCCGCGCGTCATCATCGGAGTGCCGTCGGAGATCACACAGGTCGAGCGCCGCGCGGTGAAGGACAGCGCCTACCGCGCGAAGGCCAGCGAGGTTCACCTGATTGAAGAGGGCATGGCCGCGGCTATTGGCGCCGGCATGCCGATTACCGAAGCTTCGGGCAACATGGTCGTTGACATCGGCGGCGGCACCACCGACATCGCCGTGCTCTCGCTTGCCGGCACGGTCTACAGCAAGTCAGTTCGCGTCGCCGGCAACGCGATGGACGAAGCCATCACGCAGTGGGTGCGCAAGGAGCACAACTTGCTGATCGGCGAGCGCACCGCCGAGCGCATCAAGATGGAAATCGGATCGGCCGCTCCCCTCGACGCGTCGAAGAAGATCGAGGTGAAAGGCCGTCACCAGCTCGAAGGCAAGCCGACGACGATCATGATCAGTGACGGCGAGATCCGCGAGGCGCTGGCGGAGCCGATTCGCCTGATCGTGCAGGCGGTGCGTGATGGTCTCGAACGGACGCCCCCCGAGCTGGCCGCCGACATCTGCGATCGTGGCATCGTCCTCACCGGCGGCGGCGCGCTACTGCAGAAGATGGACGAGCGGCTGCGCATGGAAACCGGACTTCCCGTGCAGGTAGCGGAGGATCCGCTCTCATCGGTCGTCCTCGGCGCCGGCAAGATGCTGTCCGACTTCAACCTGTTGCGGAAGATCTCGATCGAATAGAAGCTAAATCCATTCGGGCGGCGGTTGAATCGTCGGCTCCGGCGTTCTGCCCGGATCCGGCCGCCCGCTTCCGGCCAACCGGCTAATCGCGCGAACGCTCATGTCGTGATCGCAGACGATCTGACACGACAGCCGGACGCCCGTCAGGCCGCGCTCCTCGAGTCGCATCTTCTCCGCCTTCGTCATCCGCTGGGGTTCGCCGGCGATGAATTCGATACGGCACGTCGTGCACCGCGCGTTTCCGCCGCACGCGTGCAGGATGTCGACTTGCGCGTCCTGCTCGATCGCAAGCACAAGACGCTTGCCGTCCTGCACATCAACGGCGGGGAAGCCTTCAACACTCAGCCGTGGCATAGAAGCGCTATGTTAACGTATCGAATTGATCATGTCCGACGCGCCCGACCTGCCCGACATCCCGCGACCGTCCCAGCTCTGGAAACAACTCGCTCCTGAAAAGAAGCGTCTCGCTGCGGATGCATTCTGGCGTGATGAACACGCGGCTAACGAGCAGGCAGAAGCGATAGCGATGATCGCGCAGCGGATCAAGTTTCGGCTGAAGAGCGTCCTCGCGATGCCCATCGACAAGAAGACGCATTACGTCCTGTCGACGCCCTCAGTATCCGAGGTCATGGCCGCGCGATTGCTCGTCGCCTATCACCTGGCGCATCAGCGGTCGATGATGGGCGCCTTCCTCGACGCCGTGGGTATCAAACACGAGGACGGCATCATCGCCGAGGATGAGGTGCAGCCGCCGTCGCGCGAAGCGCTGCAGAAGGCCGCGAAAGCCATCGCAGCGTCCTATCCTGCCGAAGACGTGTCTTTATACCTTTCTACTCTTGTGTGGCAGGACCCCGATACCTGGGGCGCACTCGCCGATTTTCCGGAATCGAAGGTAACGGCAGCGTAAACACGTGGAATGGATGACGACGGCCGAGGGGTGGGCCGCTCTCCTGACGCTCACCGTCCTGGAGATCGTCCTCGGCATCGACAACATCATCTTCATTGCCATCGTCGCGGGAAAACTTCCGCCGGGGCAGCGGGAACGCGCACGCCGCACCGGCCTGTTTCTCGCGATGTTCATCCGCATCGCCCTGCTGCTCTCGATCGTCTGGGTGATGAGCCTGACGCGGCCGCTCGCCACCATCTTCGGCGTGGAACTGTCCGGCCGGTCGCTGATCCTCGCTGGCGGCGGCCTGTTCCTGATCTTCAAGAGCACGCGTGAGATTCACGAGAACCTCGAGGGTGAAGCGCCGCATCATGGACGGGCGCGTCAGGCAGTGTCGTTCGCCGGTGTCATCATCCAGATACTGCTGCTGGATATCGTGTTCTCCCTCGACTCGGTGATCACCGCCGTCGGCATGGCCGAGTTCGTATCGATCATGATTGCGGCGATCATCATCGCGGTCTTTACGATGCTATTCGCCTCTACCGCAATCGCCGATTTCGTCGAGCGCCACCCGACGGTCAAGATGCTGGCGCTCGCGTTCCTGCTGCTGATCGGGTTGTCGCTCATCGCCGAGGGCCTCGGCCAGCACGTGCCGAAGGGCTACATTTACTTCGCAATGGGCTTCTCGGTGTTCGTGGAGATGATTAATCTGCGGGTGCGGTCGAAGGCACAGGCAGTGCAGCTGCGTCGCAGCCTGCCCGACGAATGACCGCCGCACGTCCCACCCCGGCGACGATTGAAGCCCGTACGCACGGCCGCTATTTCGTGCGCGAGCCCCGCACCCGCGCGTCGTGCCCGGTCCTCGTCGGATTCCATGGCTACGCCGAGACCGCCAGCGATCACATGGACGCGCTGCAGACGATTCCCGGGCACGAGGAATGGCTGCTCGTCTGCGTGCAGGCGCTCCATCCGTTCTACACGCGGCAGGAGCGCGTCGTCGCGAGCTGGATGACACGCGAGGACCGCGAGCTCGCGATTGCCGACAACATCGACTACGTGGGCCGTGTGCTCACCCGTATCAGGGCCGATCACGACGCCAACGACAGGCTCGTGTTCTCAGGGTTTTCGCAGGGTGGGGCAATGGCCTACCGCGCTGCTGCGAACTATCGCGCGAGCGGACTGATCGTGCTGGCCGCCGACGTACCGCCGGATGTCGCCCAGCATCACGCTGTGGCGTTACCGCCGGTGCTGCTCGGTCGTGGAACGAAGGACGAGTGGTATTCCGACGCCAGCCACGCGGCTGATCGCGCTGTCCTCGCACGGCTCGGTGTGCACGTGGACGCGTGCGTCTTCGACGGCGGGCATGAATGGACCGACACGTTCCGCCACGCAGCCGCCGACTTCCTCCGCCGCACGCTGCGAACATGAACAAAGCCGTCGTCGCATTCGTTGCCGTTGCGCTGGTCGCGCTGACGATGGCCTACCGCGTGCTGGCGATGGGCGGATCGCTCGGTGGATTCGAAAACGATCAGTTCGTCACGTTGTCGCAGGCGCAGCAAATGGCGATGGGCGACTGGCCGGTGCGCGATTTCGTCAGTCTGGGCAAGCCGCTGACCATTCTGCTGTCAGCGCTTGGCCAGGTCGCCCTCGGCCCGACGTTGTTTTCAGAGGCGTTGCTGACCACCGCCATCATCGGCGTCTGCGGCGCGATCATGTTCCTGCTTGCGTGGCGCGCGTCCGGGTCGATTCCGATCGCTTTGGCGGTGGCACTCGTGCAGATTGCAATGGCGCCGCGCTTCTACAATTTCTCGAAGCTTCTCGCCTATGCGATAGCGATCCCCGCCTTCTGGGCCTACATCGACACGCCCGATCGTCGTCGACTGTTTCTCATGGCCGTTGCAGGCGTCGTCGCGTTTCTGCTTCGACACGATCACGGTGTGTATGTCGGGCTGACCGCCATCCTGACGGTTGCCCTCGTCTGGCACGCGGACCTGCGGCGCGTTGCAAGGGAAGTGGCGCTGCTTGGCGTTATGGCCCTCACGCTTGTCGTCCCGTATCTCTTGTACGTGCAGTTGCACTACGGGCTGGTGTTGTACTTCGACTCGTTTGTGCGGTACGCGAGGCAGACGGCGGAGCGTACGAGCGGCGAAGAGCTGCGGATGTCGTTCGACTCGAAACAGCCGCTCGTGCTGCACCTCGCATCGCCGCGTCTGCAACCGCATATTCACGTTCGCTGGCGTGAGGGCGCGGCCGCTCAGCAGCGGGCGGATCGGGAACAGGCCCTGGGTCTGGCCGAGCCGCTGCCGATCAGTGGCGATGTGGTGGACTACGCGGTGTCCGACCCTTCGCCGCCTCACCTTCGGGCGATCGTGCAGGATCCGCTCGTCGCCGATACCGACGGCATCGACCGCCGAACGTTCGTGCTCAACGATCCCTACTACACACACGTCCCCACAGGGTGGGAGCGGATGGTCGCGTCAGTTCGGAATCTCCGGGTGCTGCCCGGCGTGCTTCACCGAGGCAACGCCGTGGCATTCCTGTACTACCTGATGTACGCCGTGCCGGTGATTGCGTGTCTGCTGTTGGCCCGTTCGCGCGAACCCAAACCCAGTACGTGGAAATTCGCCGAGAGCAAAATTGTCGTGGTCGCTGTTCTTACATTGATCATCGATTCAGCGTTTCTGCGCGGCAATATAACGTCGCGCCTCGCGGATGTAACCGAGTCGGTAGGGGTCCTCGCCGCATGGGTGGCAGCGGCCGCCGTCGCGGGTTCGTCCCGTGCCGCACGGATCGGCGCCGCATGTGCCCTGCTAATCGTGTTTGTGCTCACCTGCCTCAGCGTCGAAGCGATTGAAAACGTCTCGGGCCAGATTGCCGCGGCCGGTGTCACCGATGGAAACGTGCGCGAACACGCGCATGATGTCCGTGCACTGCTGAGCGCGACTCCCGCGGTGGATGCGTGGCCCGAAGATGCGCAGGGAATGGAGGCGTTGGCGCGGTATGTGCGGCGGTGCACCGTTCCTGAGGATCGCGTTCTCGCGCTCGGTTACATCCCGGAGCTGTTTTTCATGTCGCACCGGCGCTTTGCTGCGGGCCAAGTCTGGATTCTTCCTGGATTTTTCAATACCGAGCCGCATGAGAGATTGATGATTGAGCGCACGGTTCGCTACAGGGTGCCGATTGCGATCACCGTACCCGATCCCGAGTACTCGACCGACTATGTGCCCAGCTTTCCTGGGATGACGCGGCTGCTCTCCGACCGTTATCGTGATGCGGGCACTATCGATTTCGGCCGCGGCTTTCGCTTTCGCGTCCTGGTGCGCACGGACCTGACGCCGACTGGCACCTACCGCAACCTGCCGTGTTTTTCGTAGTTATGAATCAATGACGCTCGCGGAACTCGGGTGGGACGAGACCTTCGCGGCCGCGTACGAACCGTGGCAATCGAAAGCCAACGTACGGCCGGGGCGCGTCGGCATCGAGTTCAACCAGATATTTCGCATCTACCTTGACCAGGACGAAATCGACGCCATCACCGCCGGACGGTTGAAGCACCGCGCGCGCGGCCGCGCCGAGCTGCCAGCGGTCGGCGACTGGGTCGTCGTTCGCAAGCGCGCGGAAGAAGATCGCGGCGTCATCATGGAAGTGCTGCCGCGACGCAGCGCCTTTACACGGCGAGCCGCCGGCGAGCCGACCGGTGAGCAGATCGTCGCTGCAAACGTGGACGTCGTGTTCATCGTCATGGGCCTCGACCGCGACTACAACCTGCGTCGTCTCGAGCGCTACCTCGTGATGGCGCGCGAAAGCAGCGCGTCGCCGGCGATCGTCCTGACCAAACCGGATCTCTGCTTGGATCTCGCCGCACAGCTGAACGAAGTCACTGCGCTCGCGGGAGACGTCGTGGTGCATGTCGCCAATCCGAAAACGGGCGAAGGGGTCGAGCATCTGCGCCGGCATTTCGCTCCCGGGCGGACTGCGGCGCTGCTCGGATCTTCAGGTGTCGGCAAGACCACGATCATCAATCGTCTAGTGGGTACCGACATCCGTCGTACGCGCGAAGTTCGCGGCGCCGACTCGCGCGGCCGTCACACGACGACACATCGAGAACTGGTCGCGTTGCCCGATGGCGGATTGATCATCGACACTCCGGGTATGCGGGAATTGCAGCTCTGGGATGCGTCCGCAGCGGTTCGGCAAACGTTCGATGAGATCGAGGCGCTTGCACCGGAGTGTCATTTTGCCGACTGTCGTCACCGGGACGAGCCACGCTGCGCGGTGAAGACTGCAGTCGCTGAGGGAAAAATCTCAGCGGAACGGCTCGACAGCTACCTCAAGGTGCAAAGCGAACTTGCGGAGCTTGCCCGTCAACAGTTGGAGAAGGAGCGGAGGACGAGGCGCTAGGCGGCGGAGCGGGCGCTGGAGGAAGTAGTAAATCTGCTTGTGGAATCGGCTTCGGCCCGTACGGATAGCGCGGGCGATAGGCGGGCGGCCGTGGCAGCGGAGGCGTGTTTGCTTCGGCCACCTGATTGCGCGGCATGAACCAAAAGCCGGTGACCGCGAAAATCATCAGCAGGGCGAGAGCGATTCCAGCGACCCGACGTCCGCCGGGGGCGGCCCGGAGATCCGCGGCGACTCGCCGTTTCGACTTGGTTGGCGGGGGCAGTCGCAAACCGAGGCTCGCTGCGGCTTCCTCGATCATTGACTGCGTCACCCTGTTGACGCGCATCTGCGCCGCCTGCATCAGCGCCCGGTCGCAGAGCAGGTTGATGATGCGCGGTACGCCGCCCGTGTACGCATGCACGAGATCCAGTGCAGCCGGTTCGAACGTGACCGCCGTCGACCCGCGCGCTACCCACAATCGATGCGCGATGTACGCTTCCACCTCCTGGCGATTGAGCGGCTTGAGCTGTGCCCGAATCGAGATGCGCTGATCGAGCTGCCGCATCTCCGCATCGGCAAGCACGTCCAGCAGATTCAACTGACCGACGAGTACGATCTGCAGGAGCTTCGATTCGTTCGTCTCCAGATTCGAGACGATGCGAATCTGCTCGAGCACCTGCGGCGAGAGGTGCTGTGCCTCGTCGATGACCAGCACCGCGCTGCCATGAATCGCCATCAGCGAGAGCAGGAAATCGTGCAGCGCGCTGATCAACTGATGCTTGCTCGCCGTGGCGATGCGTCCGCTGCGCACACCTTCGCGCGACACGACGCCGAAGTCGAGCAGCACCTCGCGCAGCAGCTCTTCGACCGAAAGAAACGGGTTGAGGATGAGCGAGGTGAAGACGCTCGCATCCAGCTGCTCGAGCAGCGCACGGCAGATGGTCGTCTTGCCGGTTCCGATATCGCCCGTCAGGACGATGAAGCCTTCCTTGCGTCGGATCGCCTGCTGCAGCTGCGAGATCGCTTCTTCGTGCGATTCGCTGCGATAGAGGAACCGCGGATCCGGGGTCAGCGTGAACGGCGGCTGTACGAAACCGTAATACTGTTCGTACATCGGCGCGTCGCGGGTTTGGGTCTGCGTGGCGGCGTGGGAACTCACGCGACGCCAATATAACAGGAATGCCTATAATCGCCGCATGATGGCGCTCCTGATTCTCCTCTCGCTCATCGCGTTTCCGCACACGATCATGGCGCAGGCGAGAGGGCAGGCACCGCCGTCACGAGGGCAGGCGCCGCGGCCGCAGCCCGCGCGTCCGCCAGCGGACTCCTACTTCGTCAACACGCTGCCCGCGGCAGACATTCAGAACAAGCAGGCGGTCCTCGACACGACGATGGGAACGATCGTGATGGACCTGCTGCCCGACGCGGCACCCAACCATGTGGCGCATTTCATCACTCGCGCACGTGAGGGCGTTTACGACGGAACGATATTCCATCGCGTGATCCCGAACGGGATCATTCAGGGTGGCGATCCGCTCTCGAAGGATGCGGCGCAGAGCGCGCGCTACGGCACGGGCGGGATGCGTGAGCTGCGCTTCGAACACAACAACGAGCAGATGACGCGCGGCGCCGTTGCCGCCGTGCTGGCGCCGGGAATGCCGGATAGCGGCGGCACGCAGTTCTTTATCTGCATCTTCGATCAGCCTGCTATTACGGGCCAGTACACGGTGTTCGCCCGCGTGGCGGAGGGGCTCAACGTCGCGGCAAAGGTCTCTCAGGTGCCGGCGGAGAACACCGTGCCGAACGAGCGGGTCGTGATCAGAAGGGTGACAATCCGCGACAAGCCGGCCGCTGCGCCTGAGCCGTTCAGCACGGAGACGACGGAGGAGTTATCGAAGTACCGGGCGGTGCTCGAGACGTCGATGGGAAACGTCACGTTCCAGTTCTTTCCGGACAAGGCACCGAATCACGTGCGCAACTTCCTTCGTCTTGCATCCGTTGGCTTTTACGATGGCACCGCCTTTCACCGCGTGGTCAAAGGGTTCGTCATTCAGGGCGGGTTCCTGCCCACCCGGACCGAACCGCTCGATATCTCGCAGGATCGCTATATCCGGAAGATGACGCCGGAGTTCAACGATATCCAGCACGACAAGGGCGTCGTCTCGCTCGCGCATGGCGACGATCCCGCCAGCGGCGACACGTCGTTTTTTGTCGTGCTCGCGCGCACACCCGTGCTCGACGGGAAGTACACGGCGTTTGCAAAAGTCGTGGAAGGGATCGACGTCGTGGAGAAGATCGAACAGGTGCCGGTGAATGGGGAGACGCCCGTGAACCGGGTGGAGTTGAAGAAAGTCACTATCAGCAAGACCCCGTAGTGTAGGGGCGGGTCTTCAAACCCGCCTTTCGGCGAGGCGGACCTCAAAGCTCCGCCTCTACGGTTACCGTTCCGCCAGGTCCTCCTCAATCCACCTGGTCACCGCCGCGATTGCCTCCTGATCCGGAAGCACCGTCCCGAGCGGCGGCATTTGTGACGAGGGGCGGCGCGACTTCATGCGATAGAGGAGCGCGCTCAGATCTGGAGCGCCGGGCGCCAGCCGCATGCTCGCCGATTCCTTGCCCGCAATCTTGAAGACCCCCGGCTGCCCGATCGTTGTCTCGAGCGCGCGATTCGGTGCCTTCGAGTGCGACGGCTGCTTGAGCAGCATGCCGAGCTCGGCGAGCGATGTCTTGCCGTTGTGGCACACACCGCAGTTGGTCGACAGGTAGCCCAGCACCGCGCGCGTCCGCGGCGTCGGCGCGTCAATGCGTGGAGGATTGCTGACAAGATCGGTGCGCGTGGTCTTGAGCATGTCCTGATCGACCAGCGTCTTCAGCGTCAACATGGCGGGCGTCAGCGGTTCACCGTGAATGGCATTTGGATCTCGATCGGTTGAGAGCTGCAGCGCGTTGAATCCGAGAACCTCCGCGCTCGCTGAGTCGTGGCACGCGTGGCAATCATCGACCGACGGAATGCTGTGGCGCTTGCCCGGCGCGAGCTCCGCCACGCCGGGATCGCCGTCGGCCGAGGCGAGCGTCGCTTCGGTTTGTTCGTCATTCCACTTGTAGCTGGCGAACACCCATCCGCGCTCGCTGGCGCGCCAGAGGAAGCGCGTCTCCACGCGGCGACCGTTGAACGAGAACTCCTTCCAGAATCTCGTCCCGACCGGAAAGACCCACGCGTCGAGATCGGTCGCATCGATCTGTGCACCCTGCGGCACGTAAATCCATCGCGTCTTCTGCGCGCCGTCGCTCCACAACGGATACTGCGGCGAGAAGAAGCGATTGCGTGGGTCGATATTCAGGGAACCGCGCGCGAACAGCCCCGTGTCAGAGAGCCTCGCCGGCGCCGCAGGTGTACTCGACCTTCCTGCCGCGACCGCATTCGAGGCCGTCCCCGTCGCGCGCGCGGTGGCGAGCACGACGAGGACGATGGCGGCAAACAGCGTGCTTCCGGTCCAGAGGATGTTCTTCATGGCTCGATCAGTTCGTCTGTGCGGCTGGAGCCTCCGGCGGATCGATCGGCGCGGGCACACGGTTGTGCACCGGTTTGAGCGACTGCAGGTAGGCGAACAGATCCTTGATGTCGCTGTCGGTCAACGCACCGATGATCGGATAGGGCATCGGCGGCAGCAGGGCACGGCCTTTCCCCTGATGACGGCCCGTCCTCATCGTCGCGATGAACATTTCCTCGGTCCACGAGCCGAGGCCGGTTTCGTTGTCAGGCGTGAGGTTGGCAGTAAAACTGACGCCCCACGGGCCTGCGAACGCGGTGTTGGTTGCAGCGGCGGTCCAGAGCCATGGTCCCGGCGGCAGCTGCGGCGCCGGCGGCATCTGCATCTGCTCCGGATGACCTGTGAGGGCGCGCGACATATCCGGCTCAGGCCCGCGCGGTCCCACCTTCCACGGCGTGTGGCAGTCGTTGCATCCCATGTGGCGCACCAGGTACGCGCCGCGCTCGATTCGCGCCGCCTGCGCCTTCGGCGTTTCGGGCGTCGACGTCGCGCGCGCTGCGATACCCGAGACCAGAACGGCGCTCAGCGCCGCGAACATCACCATCGATCGATTTCGTTTCATTCGCTGTCCTCCCATTCGCGAAATGAAATCTACCGATGTCGGCGACAGCGCGACGCTAAACGTTCCTTACGAGGACCTTAACGATTCCTACCGGCATCTTAAAAATTCCTTAAACGGCGGCTATACTCGGATCGACCCTGGTGAAGATCGATTCGCAGATGGCCGCCTTCCTCCAGGAAGGGCTGCCGACCCATATCGCTACCCGCAACGCACAGCTCGAACCGTCAGGCGCGCGCGTTACCGCCATCAAGGTCGATGCGGATGGCGAGCATGTGACGGTGTTCCTGCCGGCGATTGCTGCGCCGCCGCTGCTCGCCGATCTGCGCGACAACGGTCAGGTTGCCGTCGTCCTCGCGCGACCCATCGACGAGCGGTCGTGTCAAGTGAAGGGCACGTTCGTAGAGTCGTGGACGCCAACCGCGGACGAAGAAGTGTTCGCGCGCGAGCAGTTCGAACGGGCGCTCGCGTCGGTCGAGCGCGTTGGTATCCCACGCGTGGGAAGCGCCGCGTGGCAGATGTGGCCGTGCGTCGCGGTCAGGTTTCGGGCCGAAGCGCTGTTCACCCAAACGCCAGGTCCGAATGCGGGAGCGCGCCTGCCGTGACGTTCTGCCTCGAGCGCATGGCCTCGTGTTTTCAGGGGCTGATTCCCGCGACGCTCTACACATGCTCGAACGATGGGGTCCCGAACGTGGCGTATTTGAGCCACGTCGAGTACTACGACGCGACGCACGTCGCGCTGTCGTTTCAGTTTTTCAACAAGAGCCACCAGAACATTCTCGAAAACCCCAACGCGCTGGTCCGGCTCGTGGATCCGGATACGGGTCAAGGCTGGACGTTGAGACTCCGCTACGAGCGTTCGGAAACGTCGGGCCCGGTGTTTGATTCCATGGCGCTTCGCATCGAGGCGATTGCCTCCTACTGCGGGCTGAAGGGGATCTTCAAGCTGCTGGCGGCCGATGTCTATGAAGTCGTGTCCGCTGAAAAAACGCTGGAGGAAACCGGTGCGCCGGAAGGCACGTCGTGGATTACCGGCAGTCGCACCTCGCTCGACCCGGTGTTCACCATGAGAGCGCTGCAGAGCCTCGCGCAGCGCATCCATCAGGCCGATTCGCTCGAGTGCCTGCTCGAATCGATCCTCGCGGCGCTCGAGGAGTTCTTCGGGTTCAATCACTCGATGATTCTCTTGACCGGACGGAACGAGGGTGAGCTCGTCACGATTGCGACGCGCGGCTATCCGAACAACGGTGTCGGCGCCGAAGCGCGGTTCGGCGAAGGGATTGTCGGCATGGTGGCCGAAGCGCGGAAACCGATACGCATCTCGGGTCTGATCCGCGCAATGCTCTACGGTCAGGCCATTCGCGCGCGCGCGACGGAGCAAGGGGTCACCTCACTTCAGCATCGAATCGCGCTGCCGGGACTCGCGCAGCCTGAAAGCCAGCTTGGCGTGCCGCTGCTCGTGCGCAGCGACCTGATTGGTGTGCTCTGCATCGAAAGCGAATCGCCGTACCGCTTTCACGAAGAGGATCGCTCGACGGTCGAGCTGCTCGGCAGCTATGTCGCAATCGCCATTCAGAACATGATGCTGAAGGAGCGCGTCGAAGCGGCCGACGCGCCGCCACCGACCAGACAAACGAACCCCGAACCGCGCTCCGCGAACCACCCGGCGAAGCGCGAAGTCGTGTACTACCGCGGCGACGAATGCGTCATGGTGGACGGCGAATACCTGATTCGCAGCCTCCCGGCGAACATTTTCTGGAAGCTCGTGACGACGCGAGCGGCCGAGGGGCGGATGGAGTTCACCAACCGCGAGCTGCGGCTGGACAAATCATTGAATCTGCCCGAATGGAAGGACAACCTCGAAAGCCGGCTCCTGCTGCTGCGCCGCCGGCTCGAGCAGAAATGCCCGGATATCCGCATCGTCCCGCGCGCCCGCGGCCGCTTTGCCCTGGAACTGGGGTGCGAGCTCAGTCTCCAGGAAAGACCCTAAGGTCCTTGGCCGGACCTGACCTACCATTACCGCCGGAGGGCGGATATGAGAGGCATCCTGACCGGCGCCATTGGCGCTACCGTGATCGTCGCTGCGCTGGTGGCGCAGGGAAACAGGAACGCAACCCCGAATCCGAAACCGACCTGCAACATGTGCCCGGGAACGTACATTCCGGTCGCCGAGCTGGACGCCTACCGGCAGAAAGCCGTGAAGGAAAACCTCATTGATCAGCAGGTGCGCGATATCGACATCGGCAAGGCGCACATCGGCATCGGCATGGTGCATCGCGGCAAGCTGGCGCAGCCGGCGAAGGATTCAGTTGCCGAGCACGATCTCGTCAGCGAGGTCTATCACATCATCGACGGGTCCGCCACGCTCATGCTCGGCCCGCAGATCACAAACCTGGTGCGGCGTCCAGCCACTCTCGAGACCGTGCGCCTGTTCAATGGGCCCGGCAACAACGGCTCGGAGATCGTCAATGGCAAGAGCTACAACCTCAAGGTCGGCGACGTGATCGTGATTCCGGCCGGCACTGGCCACTGGTTCACGAAGATTGACGATCACATTGACTATCTGATGGTCCGCATCGATCCTGACAAGGTGACCCCTGTTCGTGATGAAGCCGCATCCCAGCAGTATTTGAAGACTGGCAAGCAGCCGTAACCGTCTAAACAACGCCCACATGAAGCTTTTTGAACGCATCCGTCTCTCTCTGCTGATTGCCGCGATCGCGGCGGCGGTCTCGGTCGTCGCGGCGCAGCAGTCGCCGATTCCACCAAACGTCGCCGCCGCGAAGCTGGACGATGCCGTTCCGGTCGATCCACAGATCACCCTCGGACGTCTGCCCAACGGCCTTCGCTATTACATCCGCGCCAACCAGAATCCACAGGCGCGCGCGGAGCTGCGCCTCGTCGTCAACGCAGGGTCGGTGCTCGAGGAGGAGGATCAACGCGGGCTCGCGCACTTCGTCGAGCACATGTCCTTCAACGGCACCCTTCACTTCCCAGGGCTCGACGTCGTCAACTTCATGCAGTCGCTCGGCATGCGCTTCGGCGCGCACGTCAACGCGAACACGAGCTTCGACGAGACAGTCTACGAGCTGCAGATTCCGACGGAGAACCCGGTGGTCATCGATCGCGCGCTGCTGGCGCTCGAGGACTGGGCGCACAATGTGACGTTCGATGCACAGGAAATCGAGAAGGAGCGGGGAGTCATTCTCGAGGAGTGGCGGCAGGGGCTCGGCGCGGAGGAACGGATTTCGAACAAACAGTTCCCGCTGCTGCTGAAAGGTTCACGGTATGCCGATCGTCTGCCCATCGGCACGCCGGAGATTATCCGGAACGCCAACCCCGAGCGCCTGCGGCAGTTTTACAAGGACTGGTATCGCCCCGATCTGATGGGAGTCGTGGTCGTGGGCGACGTCAACAAGGCGGCAGTCGAATCGATGATCCGGGCGCACTTCGCTCCGATTCCGACCGCGCTCGATCCGAAGCCGCGTCCCGCATTTACCGTTCCCGATCCGCCGGGCAGCGGCACGGTCTACACAACCATCACCGATCCTGAGGCGACGAACACACGCATCGATGTTTCCGTACGGATTCCGGCGCGCCGCTTTGTCACCATCGGCGATTATCGGCGGTCTATCGTCGAGCGGCTGTTCTCGGCCATGCTGTCGGCTCGCCTCGATGAGATCTCGAACCAGCCGAATGCGCCTTTCCTGCGCGCGCAGACCGATCGCGGCCTGCTCGTACGGACGGCGGAGGTGACGTCGCTGATTGCGCTCGCTCCGCCCAACGGTGTGGAGCGCGCGCTCACGTCGCTGTTCACCGAGCTCAATCGGGTGGCGCGCTTCGGCTTCACACAGACGGAGCTCAATCGAGAGAAGCTGAATACGCAGCTCTACCTCGAGCGCGCCATGGCCGAACGCGACAAGAGCGATTCCGGTCCGCTTGCCGACGAGTACGTGCGCAACTTCATACACAACGAGCCGATTCCGGGCATTGTTTACGAGTACGGTCTGAGCCAGCGCTTCACACCGGAAATCACGCTGGCCGAAGTGAACGCGCTGGCCAAGGACTGGGTGCCCGACCGCAACCGTCTCGTGGTTGTGGCGGCACCCGACAAAGATCGCGCGCTGCTGCCGACGGAGGCTCGAATGGCAGCGGTCATCAAGACCGCAAGCGACGCGACGGTCACCGCCTACGTCGATACCGTCAGCAACATGCCGCTGATGGCGAACAAGCCGATGCCGGGCATGGTGGCGAAGGAGACGACCAACGACGCGTTGGGCATTACGGAGTGGACGCTGTCGAACGGCGTGCGCGTCATCCTCAAACCGACGAACTACAAGCAGGACGAAATCATCTTTCGCGCGGTAAGTCCGGGCGGCACCTCGCTCGCGAGCGACGCGGACTACATCCCCGCGGCGACGGCGGCCGATGTCATCGAGCAGGGTGGTCTTGCCACTTTCAACTCCATCAATCTCGCCAAGGTGCTTGCCGGCACCACCGCGGCCGTGCGCGCCGACATCGGCGCAACGGAAGAAGGGCTCGCTGGCGGATCCGCACGTAGGGATCTGGAGACGATGTTCCAGTTGATCTACCTGCGGTTCACCGCCCCGCGTGCCGATCCGGTCGCCTTCGGCGTGCTGAAGGATCAACTGAAGGTCGCCCTGGCGAATCAGCGGTCGATGCCGGAAACCGTGTTCGACGAGGCGCTGAGCGCGGCGTTGACGCAGAACCATCCGCGGGCGCAGCCGCTGACGCCGGAGCGCCTCGATCAGATGGATCTGCAGAAGTCGCTGGCCTTCTATAAAGATCGCTTCGCCGATGCCAGCGACTTCGTCTTCGTCTTCGTCGGCAGCTTCGATCTGCCGACGATGAAGCCGCTCGTCGAGCGGTATCTCGGAGCGCTGCCGTCACTCCGGCGTATGGAGATGGTGCGCGACATCGGCATGCATCCGCCGGACGCCGTTGTCGACCGTCAGGTGAAGAGCGGCATCGAGCCGCGCGCGCAGGTGAGCATCGTCTTCAGCGGGCCGTTTCAGAACGATGAGTCGCATCGTGTCGTCGCCAACGCGATGGCGGATACGCTGGGCGGAAACCTGCAGCGAACGTTGCGCGAGGATCTCGGCGGGACGTATGGCGTCAGCGTCGAACCGAATTATCTGAAGCGGCCGACGCAGGAGTATCGCTTCACGATCAACTTCGCGTGCGATCCGGCGCGAGCCAACGACCTCGTCGCTGCGGCCTTCCGCGTCATCGACACCTTCAAGACGCTCGGCCCCAGCCAGAGCCAGGTCGAGGATGCGCGTGCCGGCCTGACGCGCGACTTCGAGACCAACAGCCGCGACAACCGCTACCTGCTGAACCGGATACTCTTCAAGTACGAATACGGCGAGAACGTGGCGGATGTCTTCAATATGCAGTCGTACTACACGCAGGTAACGGCGGCGAACGTGCGTGACGCCGCGCGGATGTATCTGAATACCAATCGCTACGTGAAGGTGACGTTGCTGCCGGTTACGAATTAGCGAAATTCTGGCCTGTCTCCGAATGGCGCAATCAGGGGGTGCCGGGATGGGAGGGGCATCTCCGCGTGTGCCGATTAGCGACGCGGTCGGTCAACGCGTTCCGCCTTGAGGCACGCGTTACACAATTGATGGCAGACGCGGCGATGGGAGTTGGTTAAAAATTGCATCTACCCCCATGCGCCGCGCACTTTCTGAGATCAACTGGAAGCTGATCGCCTTCTGGGTCTTACTGTGGTGGTTCGTCTATTCCGCGCCGACGGAAGGAACGCTCACCGAGCTGCTGACCCACGCCGATCTCGCCAGCCAGGCTGATACGTTTTAGTTCGTCGACGACGCTTTCGCGTACTTCTTCAGCCGCTCGGTGCTGACTTCCGCACCGTAGACATTGCCCTTGGCGTCGATCGCGACGCCCTCAACGCCGGCGTTGTTGTTCTTCTCCGGATCGGGCTCCACGAATGGAATCAGCGCCGTAACCTTGCCGTCGCGCGCGCTGCCGACGTAGATGCCGCGCCGATAGCCGGGATTCTGTTTCGAGTTCGACTGCGAGTCGGCGACGATCATCGTGTCGTTGCGATCGATATAGATGCCGCTCGGCCGTCCGAACTGCTTCCACTGATCGAGGAACTTGCCGTCCTGATCGAAGATCTGGACACGGCTGTTGCTGCGATCGGCGACGAAGATGCGTCCGCGGGAATCGATGGCGATGCTGTGCGGCGTGTCGAACTCTCCCGGACCCGTTCCGCGCTTGCCCCACGCCTTGATGAACTTGCCGTCCTTCGAGAACTTCATGATGCGGTTGACCGGGGTATCGGCGATGTGCCCATCGGCGACGAAGATGTCGCCGTTGGCTGCGATGGCGACGTCGCAGGGCCCGCTGAATACATCGGTCCCGCTGCCCGCGACGCCGGCTTTGCCGAGCGCCATCAGCAGCTTCCCATCGCGGCTGAACTTCAGGACCTGGTTCCCCTTGCCGTCCTTGATCTGCGCATCCGTCACCCAGACGTTGCCGTCGCGATCGATCGTCATGCCGTGCGCCTGCACGATCATTCCTGTGCCGAAGCTGGTGACGAGCTTGCCTGATGGGTCGAAGCGCATCACCGGCGGATCCGATCGATGAAAGACCCACATGTCGCCATTGGCAGCGGGATCAACCGAGATCACGCCGGCCCATTTCGCGTCGGCTGGGAGCTTGGCCCAGTTCGCGTCTTCCCGATAGGGATTGGGAAGATTCGCGGTTTGCGCCACGAGGGTTGCCACCGTGACCCCGAGCAGGGCGACGGCGCCGACGGCCGACTTCACCAGACGTGCATGTGCCATACGGTCCTCCTGAACACAGGGCGCGATTGTAGTCCCGTTCGTCAGTGGGCGGCGGCCGCGAATACCTGACCGAACGCGTTGGCGAGCATGATTGCCATCAGGATTCCGCCGATTCCGACTGTCGCCATCGCCACGAGCTTCGTCGTATCGAAGCGGCCGGTTCGCAGCAGGATCACTCCGACGACGAAATTGAAGCCGCCCCACAGCACGTTGACGAGGGGTGACGACATGCCCTGTCCGGGTGGCGATGCGAAGGGGCTCGGGAATGGGCGACCGGAGATGCCGTTGGTGAAATGCGGAACGAAGTTGACCAGAGCGGCGCCAGCGAAGAACAGCGCTAAGTAGTGATACCAGCGCATGTGGTGGGCTCCTTTGATGCGAGTTGGTGGCCCATAGCGTTGTCGAACTAACCGCAGGATGTCCAGCGGAATTCGCCGCGCGGTCAGGCTTTGTGCACGTTGGTAACGACGCCCACGAGGAAATCGAGGCGGATGCGTCCGCCTTCCTGCAGTCCGGGCTCGAGCGCTTCTGCGCCGACGCGCGCCACCCGCAGCTGGCTGTCGGGTTCGTCCGTGAACCTGTAATGAACGTCGTACGAAAGCTGACCGTGGATGCTGATCGGCTGCAGCTTGTGCAGCACGGCGTCGCGCGAGCCTTTAAGCATTGGATGATGCCTCGAACGGCAGCCGCGTCTGCGGATCGTCCGGAGGCAGGAATGGGGTCTCCGTTAGATTATGCACGCTCACGCCGAGAAGCCGCACCGGCCTGCGCCCTGCATCCGTCCTGTCCAGCAGCGCCAGCGCGCGGCGGACGATGTTCTCCTCGTCGCGAGTTGCGTCTTCCGTATGACTGCGCGTGATGGTGGTGAAGTCGTGATACCGCACTTTGATCGTCACCGTCCGCGCATAGAGCGCACGCTTCAGCAGCCACGCCGCGGCGTCACGCGCCATTGCGGCGATCTCGTCCCGGATGTCGTTGATGTCCGTGAGGTCGTGCGCGAAGGTATTTTCGCTGCCCGATGATTTCGGCTCGTGCTCCGCGATCACCGGGCGATCGTCCTCGCCGCGCGCGAGCTGCTGCAGCCATTCGGCGAGCGAGCCGACCGTGTCGCGCAGCAGGGCAGCATCCGCCGTGCGGATATCGGTTAACTTCTCGATGCCGACCGCGCGCAGCTTCTGTGAGGTGACCGGACCAACGCCCCATAGCGCGTCCACGGGTAGACCGTGCAGAAACGATTCTACGCGTTCGGGCGCAATCACAGTCAGCCCGTCGGGCTTCTTCCACCCTGACGCGATCTTTGCGAGGAACTTGTTCGGCGCGACACCGGCGGATGCGGTCAGACCCGTCGTCGACCGTATCTCCTCCTTCAGACGCCGCGCGACAGTCATGCCGAGCGGTTCGTTCCACGCGTTCTCCGTTACGTCGAGATACGCCTCATCCAGTGACATCGGCTCGACCAGTGGCGTGATGGATCGGAAGATGGCGAACACTTGCTGCGAGACCGTCCGGTACTTGTTGAAGTCCGGATGCACGATCACCAGTTGCGGGCAGAGTCGCACGGCGCGCGACATGGGGAGCGCCGAGCGGACGCCGAATGTGCGCGCTTCGTAGCTCGCTGCGGCGACCACGCCACGCTTGTCGGGCTCGCCTCCGACCGCAACCGGCACGCCGCGCAGCGACGGATTGTCGCGCTGCTCGACCGACGCGTAGAACGCGTCCATATCGACGTGGAGAATTCGGCGCAGGCCAGACCCTTCGGCGGGCATAGACGTCTTAAACGATAACGGAACGCGGGCCTGCAGGTCCGCGGCTACGCTGCGTGCGTGACGTAGAGGCCGACCTTCAGGTCGGCCTTCCGCTAATGACCAGTGGCGCCGAAGCCGCCGCGGGTGACCGCGCGAAGGTCACTCACTTCCTGCCAGCTCACGCGGGGTGCGGGGAGAATGATCCCTTGGGCCAGGCGATCGCCCCGCTTCACCTGCACTTCGGCGCCACTGATATTGAGCACTTGCACCAGCACCTCGTCTTTTGGGCCGCAATAATCCGGATCGATGACGCCGACGCCGTTGGCGACGAGTAATCCGCGCTTGAGCGGCGTGCTGCTTCGGGCAAAAATGGCGAGGAAATGTCCGGTCGGGACCTCGATGACGAGGCCGGTCGGCACGAGCGCGATCTGCCCAGGTGCCAGCTTCATATCCTGCGATGCGGCCAGGTCGAAACCCGCCGCTTCTTCGGTTGCGTACGTTGGGAGGGAAACAGTGGAGTCCAACCGTCGAATCTTGAGGCGCATCGCCGCAGCATATGCGATCGCGCTCGTTCTGCTTGTGGCTGCCCCAGCGTGGTCGCAAGCCCCGCAATCGGCGTCGGCGAAGCTGCCGCTCAATCCGGCGATCCACGTTGGCAAACTCTCCAACGGCATCACCTACTACGTCCGTCAGAACGCACTGCCTGCCAAGCGGGTGTCGCTGCGCATGGCGGTGAAGGCCGGCTCCATCGACGAGGCCGACGACCAGCGCGGGCTCGCCCACATGCTCGAGCACATGGCGTTCAACGGCACGACGCACTTCAAGCCGGGAGAGCTGGTCGCATATTTCGAATCGATCGGCGTCTCATTCGGCGCGCATGTCAATGCCTACACCAGCTATGACGAGACGGTCTACATGCTCGATGTGCCGACCGATCGCATGGGCGCGCTCGATCACGGTCTGCAGGCGATGGCCGACTTTGCCGGCGGCATGAGCCTCACCGACGCCGAGATCGATAAGGAACGCGGGGTCGTCCTCGAAGAATGGCGGCAACGGCTCGGCGTCGCATCGCGGCTCCAGGGCATCACCGATCGCGCCATCTACGGGCAATCGAAGTATGCCGAACGCCTGCCGATCGGCCTGCCCGAGACAATTCAGAAGGCGCCGTATCAGCGCGTGCGTGATTTCTACCGCGCGAACTACACCCCCGATCGCATCGGCTTCGTCATCGTCGGCGACATCGATGCCGCGGCGGCCGAAAAGCTCGTGCGCCAGTACTTCGGCGTGCTTCCCGCGCGCAAGTCGGCAAAGCGGCCCGTCAATCCCGTTCCGCCGCACAACGACACCCGCGTGGCGGTGGCGACCGACCCGGAGGCCCAGTCTTCGTCGGTTTCCGTGTTTCACACGCGTCCGCTTCGCAAGTCGCTGACCGTTGGTGACTATCGACGCGATCTCGTGCGCAGCCTTTTCGAGGCGATGCTCAACGCCCGCCTTGGCGAAATTGCCCGTCGTCCGGAGGCGCCGTTCCTCGGCGCCTCCGCTGGTGACGACACGCTCGGCCAGACAGTGGAGGCCTTCGGCGTGTCGGCACGCGTGAACGAGGGCGGCATTGCCAAGGGCATCGAGGCGCTCGAACAGGAGCTCGCACGCGTCAGGCAGTTCGGATTCGGCGACGCGGAGCTCGAGCGCGTGAAAAAGGCGACGCTCGCATCGTACGAGCGCGCCTACAACGAGCGCGACAAATCGGAGAGCCCGGGGCTTGCTTCGGAGATCGTGTCGCTTTATCTCAACGACGTGCCCGCGCCCGGCATCGGCGTCGAATACGACCTGGCAAAGCGTTTCGTTCCAACCGTCACGACGGCAGAAACCGCATCGCTGGCACGTGAGCTCGTCACCGAAACGAATCGCGTCGTCATTGCCGTTGCGCCGGAGAAGAAGGGCGTGACTCCGCCGAGCGAAGCGGCTGTTCGTGACGCGCTTCGGGAAGGCGCCGCCGCGACGCTCACCGCGTGGCGCGATGAAGCAAAAGGCAAGGAGCTGATGCCAACAAAGCCGACGCCTGGCACGATCACGGCCCGTCGGCAGATACCGGAAATTGGCGTCACCGTGCTTACGCTGTCCAACGGTGTGCAGGTGTGGCTGAAGCCGACCGATTTCAAGAACGATCAGATCGCGTTCACTGCGTACGCGAAAGGCGGCACGCTGAACGTCCCGCAGGCCGATTACCGCAACGCGACGATGATGACGACGCTGGTAGGAACGTCCGGCGTTGGCGGCCTGTCGCCGGTCGATCTCGGCAAGCTGCTGTCCGGTCAGATCGCGAACGCGTCGCTGTCGATGGGCCCGTATACGCACGGCGTGTCGGGTGGCAGCACGCCCAAGGACCTGGAAACGTCCCTGCAGTTGATGTACCTATCCTTCACGACGGCGAATCACGATCCCGATGCGTTCGCCCTGATGAAGCGCCGGCTGCGGGCGAATCTCGAGAATCAGGCACAAAGTCCCGGTGCGGTGTTCGGCGAACGCGTTCGTCTGGTGAACACGAACAACCATTACATCTCCCGATCGATGAAGGTCGAGGATGTCGATGCGCTCGATCAGGCGAAGATGGAGGCGCTCTACAAATCGTTCTTTGCCAACGCCGCGGACTTCACCTTCTTCTTCGTCGGCGCGTTCGATGCGGCGAAGATCGAACCGCTGCTGGCGACCTATGTGGCATCGTTGCCGTCCCAGGGCAAGCCGACTTCAACCTACAGCAACGTACAGCTCGAGTTCCCGACGGACGTAAAGAAAGAGATCGTCAACAAGGGGCAGGAGCCGAAGGCACAGACGATCATCAGTTTCTTTGCTGATACGAAACTGAGCGAGCTCGAAATGCACCGGCTGCGCGCGGCGACCGACATTCTCGAACGCCATCTCCGCGATCAATTGCGCGAGGAGCTGGGCGGCACCTACAGCGTCGGCGTCGATTACTCGAGCACGTTGCCGCAGCCTGGCTACGGCACCACGAGTGTCCAGTTCGGCAGCGCGCCCGATCGCGTGGACAGTCTGGTGTCCACCGTGATGACCGAACTCGATCGCATGCGGCGCGATGGCCCGAGTGCCGACGACGTGCAGAAGGTGAAAGAGACGGAGAAAGAAGGACTGGAGACGTCCTTCAAGCAGAACGGCTTCTGGCTGGGCGCGCTTGAAACGGCGCAGATGCTCGGCTGGGATCCGGTCAGCATCATCCACCGCACCGAGCGCACAGACACGCTCACGCAGGACAACATCCACGATGCGTTCCGCAAGTACTTCCCGGCGGATCGATACACACAGTTCACGCTGCTCCCGGAAAAAGGCACTCAGTAGATTCGTGATTTATGATTGGTGATTAGTGGTGATTGGTGATTTGTGATTGGCAACAATCGGCGATCACCAATCACTACCAATCACAAATCACGAATCACTAATAACAATGCAGTACATCTACACCATGAAGGGCCTCGGGAAGGTTCATCCTCCCGACGCCCAGGTTCTCAAAGATATCTGGCTCTCATTTCTTCCGGGCGCGAAGATCGGCGTTCTCGGTCTCAACGGTGCTGGCAAGAGCTCGCTGCTGAAAATCATGGCGGGCGAAGACCACGAGTTCATCGGCGAAGCCTATCCAGCCGACGGCATCAGCGTCGGCTTCCTGCCGCAGGAGCCGCGGCTCGACGCCAGCAAGGACGTCAAGGGTAACGTCGAAGAGGGTGTCGCCGAAATCAAGGCGCTGCTCGATCGCTATGACGAGCTGAACATGAAGCTCGGCGAAGACATGTCACCGGAGGCGATGGACAAGCTTCTGGAGGAGCAGGGCCGGCTGCAGGATCGTATCGACGCGGTCAACGCCTGGGACATCGACAGCCAGCTCGAGCTGGCGATGGACGCGCTCCGCTGCCCACCGGCGGATGCAGATGTGACGACGCTCTCGGGCGGCGAGCGCCGCCGTGTCGCTCTGTGCCGTCTATTGCTCAAGTCGCCGGATCTTCTTCTGCTCGACGAGCCGACCAACCACCTGGATGCTGAATCCGTTGCCTGGCTCGAGCGGTTCCTCAAGGAGTATAAGGGCACGGTGGTCGCGGTCACGCACGATCGCTACTTCCTCGACAACGTCGCGGAATGGATTCTCGAGCTCGATCGCGGATCCGGCATCCCGTGGAAGGGGAATTACTCCTCGTGGCTCGAGCAGAAGCAGCAGCGGCTGGCGCAGGAGGAAAGAGCGGAAACGAAACGACAGAAGACGCTCGAACGCGAACTCGAATGGATCCGCATGGCGCCGCGGGCCCGTCACGCCAAGGGCAAGGCACGCCTCAACGCCTACGAGCAACTGCTCAACGAAGATACCGCCAAGAAGATCGAGCAGGTCGAAATCTATATTCCTCCCGGCCCTCGTCTCGGCGATGTGGTCGTCGAAGCCAGAGGATTGCGGAAGGCCTACGGCGACCTGCTGCTCATCGATGATTTGAACTTCACGCTGCCGCGCGGCGGCATCATCGGCGTGATCGGCCAGAACGGCGCCGGCAAGACGACGCTCTTCCGCATGATGACCGGACAGGAGAAGCCGGACGCCGGAACGTTGCGTCTTGGTGAGACGGTGCAGCTTGGCTATGTCGATCAGAGCCGCGACGCCCTCGCCGCGAACAAGAGCGTGTGGGAGGAGATTTCCGGCGGCGAGGACGAGCTGATGATCGGCAAGCGACCTGTCGCCTCGCGCGCGTTTGTCTCTTGGTTCAACTTCAAAGGCGCGCAGCAGCAGCGAAAGGTCGGCACGCTCTCCGGCGGCGAACGCAACCGGGTGCATCTCGCCAAGCTGCTGCAGCGAGGCTCGAATCTGCTGCTGCTCGACGAACCGACGAACGACCTCGACGTTGATACGCTGCGTGCGCTCGAGGAAGCGCTCCTCAATTACGCAGGGTGCGCCGTGGTGATCAGCCACGACCGCTGGTTCCTCGACCGCATCGCCACGCACATGCTGGCATTCGAGGGCGACAGCCGCGTGGTGTGGTTCGAAGGCAACTATCAGGACTACGAAGCCGACCGCAAGCGGCGGCTCGGCGCAGAAGCCGACACGCCGCATCGGATCAAGTACCGAAAGCTAACGAGGTGATTGCATGAACGCTGACCACGCGAAATTCCTTGCCGAACATTACGCACGCGTCATCGAAAGCGAGATCCCGACGACGACGAAGGTGCTGATCGCCGTGGCGAAAGGCAACGGCGACTACAAGCCGGATCCGAAATCACGTTCCGCGATCGAGATTGCCCGCCACCTTGCGACCGCCGACGTGTGGTTCGTTCAGTCGGTGCTCGACGGCAACTTCACGTTTGATCAGGCGGCGGCGGACAAGGCGGAAGCGCAGTTGAAGACCGCCAACGACACCGCGGCGTTCTACGAGAAGACGATGCGCGACAAGGTGAACCAGCTGCGCAACACTTCTGGGGACAAGCTTGCGCAAGAAGTGGACTTCTTCGGCATGATGAAAGCGCCGGCGGTGACATTCCTCGCGATGGCGCACAGCCACAGCGCGCACCATCGCGGTCAGCTGGCGGCGTACCTACGCGCGATGGGTTCGGCCGTGCCGGCGATTTACGGCGCCAGCGCTGATGAGCCCTTCCAGGCGGCTGCGGCAAGCTAGTTGTCCTTTCCCGATCTCCGTACCTTCACCGACCGTCTTCGCCGTGACGATGACATCGTCACGGTGGAGGCGCCGGTCGATCGCCATCTGGAGGTCGCAGAAATCCATCGACGCGTCATCGCCGCGGGTGGACCGGCGCTGCTCTTCACCAATGTCAGAGAGGCAAAGTTCAGGCTGGCGAGCAACCTGTTCGGTACCGCGCGGCGGGCGGAGCGCGCCTTCGGCGAGCGCCCGTTTCGCCTCATTCGCCGGGTCGTCGAGCTCGCCGAGACGCTGCTGCCACCGACACCCACGAAACTGTGGAACGCGCGCGACATCGGAGTCGATCTGCTGAAGATCGGTACCCGCAAGGTCGCTACCGGGCCGGTGGCTGAGAACGTGACTTCGGACGTCGATCTGCATCGCCTGCCGGTCATCACGTGCTGGCCGGAGGATGGCGGACCATTCATCACACTTCCGCTCGTCTACACGGAGCATCCCGATCGGTCTGGTCACCCGCCTGCGCAAGGCTCCGGCGGGGCAAGCAACCTCGGTATGTACCGGATGCACGTCTACGATGCACGCACCACGGGCATGCACTGGCAGATAGGCAAAGGCGGCGGCTTCCATTACGCAGCCGCTGAAGCGAGAGGCGCGACGCTGCCGGCGACGGTATTTCTCGGCGGCCCGCCCGCGCTGATCCTGGCCGCAATCGCGCCGCTGCCGGAGAACGTGCCGGAGCTGATGCTCGCGTCGCTCATCGCCGGCGAGCGGCTGCCACAGGTGCAGGGTCATGGGCCACATCCGCTCGTGGCGACTGCCGAGTTCGCGCTCATCGGCGAGGTGCCCCCGCGCGTGCGCCGCCGCGAGGGTCCCTTCGGGGATCACTACGGCTATTACTCGCTGCAGCACGACTATCCGGTGTTCGAGGTCCGCCGCATTGCGCATCGGACCGACGCGATCTACCCGGCGACCGTTGTCGGCAAACCGCGTCAGGAGGATTTCTACATAGGCGACCTGCTGCAGGAGCTGCTGTCGCCGCTGTTCCCGCTCGTCATGCCCGCCGTCGAACGCCTCTGGTCGTACGGGGAAACGGGTTATCACTCGCTCGCCGCGGCGGTCGTGAAGCAGCGCTACGGACGCGAGGCAATGGCGAGCGCCTTCCGAATCCTGGGTGAAGGACAGCTCTCGCTGACGAAGTTCCTGCTGCTCACCGATCGCCATGTCGATCTGCGGAACTTCAAGGCGACGCTCGAGCATGTGCTGGCGCGGCAGCATCCGGAGACGGATCTCTACGTTTTCTCGAATCTGTCGATGGACACGCTCGACTACACCGGGCCGGCGGTGAATCAGGGGTCAAAGGGCGTGTGGCTCGGGCTCGGTGATGCCGTACGCGATCTTCCGCGGCAGTTCACGGGCACTCCAGGGCGCGGCATTACGGACGTGCGCGTGTTCTGCGCGGGATGCCTGGTTGTGGGAACGGCGCCGCGACGCGAGGATGCGGACGCGCCGTCGCGTGTTGCGCAAGACGCGGCATTCCGCGACTGGCCATTGATCGTGCTCACCGAAGAACCGGCACGTGCGGCGGCGAGCTCGATGAACTTCCTGTGGACGACGTTCACGCGGTTCGAGCCGGCGGCCGACATTCACGCCTCCGAGCGGCGCATCGTGCGCAATCACATCGCCTACAGCGGACCGGTTGTGATTGACGCGCGCTTGAAGCCGGATTTTCCGAAGGAGCTCGTCGCCGACGAGCAGACCGCGCGTACGGTCACCGAGCGATGGAACGAGTACTTCCCGAATCGCAGGGTGGAGATGGGCGATTCCACCAGAGCAAATCTCGATTAGAGGCCGCCGTTAGGCGGCCCGATTAATTGAGCGAATTCGGCACCGCCAGCGTGAACGGTGAGATGATCGCATCGAAGCGATCCCCGTTCGATGTCACCATCTGGTAGCTGCCGTGCATCGACCCGACGGGCGTCTTCATGGGGCAGAAGCTGCGGTATTCGAATGACGACCCGGGGGTCAGCACCGGCTGTTCGCCCACGACGCCGGGACCCTTGACGCGTTCCACCTCACCGTCGGCGTTGGTGATAATCCACTCCCGCGAGATGAGCTGCGCCGTTTCGGCGCCGACGTTGGATATGCGAACGTGATATTCAAAGAGGTACTGGCTGTCCTTGGCCGAGCTCCGCTCGGGCATGAACATGCTCTGCACCTCGATGCGGATGCCGCGCGTCGTAGTATCGCTGGTGCGGACGCCGTAGCCGCTGACGCCGCGCGTCACGTCGGGGCGCGCGTCCGCGAACGTATCCTGGTTTTTCGGCTTGGTGGTGTCGCTCACGGGGTTCTGATTATTACATGGCCGCTAATCTAGGTTTTCGAGCACCGAGCGGGGAGCGCTCGGGTCGACGGTTTCTGGGCCCGACCCCAATCGAGGGTCCGAAGAAGAAAAAGATCGCCCCGTCCGACGCGTGGCGCGAAGCGCGCGAGCTCCTCTGGACGCATCGACGGCGCCTGACGGTGGGCCTGATCTTGATGCTGATCAGCCGTCTGGCGGGGCTCGTCCTTCCGGCAAGCTCGAAGTGGCTCATCGACGAAGTGGTCGGCAAGCATCGCACGGACCTGCTGTTGCCGATTGCGCTCGCCGCAGGCGCCGCGACGCTTGTGCAGGCGGTCACCTCATTTGCGCTTTCACAGATTCTGGGCGTCGCCGCGCAGCGCGCGATTACCGACATGCGCAAGCGGGTGCAGGCGCACGTGATGCGCCTGCCGGTGCGCTACTTCGATTCGACGCAAACGGGCATTCTGATCTCGCGCATCATGAGCGATGCCGACGGCATCAGAAATCTCGTCGGCACGGGCCTCGTGCAGCTCGTGGGCGGCCTGGTCACTGCGGTTCTCGGCCTGGGCGTGCTGTTCTGGCTGAATTGGCGTCTCACCGTCATCACCCTCGTCGTGCTCGGCGCGTTCAGCGGTGGCATGGCGTACGCGTTTAAGACACTGCGGCCGCTCTTCCGCGAGCGCGGCAAGATCAACGCCGAGGTGACGGGCCGACTCACCGAGGCGCTCGGCGGCATTCGCGTGGTGAAGTCCTACACGGCGGAGAAGCGCGAGGAGATCGTCTTCACGAAAGGCGCGCATCGCCTGTTCCGGAATGTCGCGCAGTCAATGACCGGCGTGTCGGCCACCACCGCCGGCAGCACCGTCATCGTCGGCATCATCGGCATCCTCGTCATCTGGCTCGGGGGCCGCTCGATTCTCGCCGGGCAGATGACGCTCGGCGATCTCATCGAATACATCTTCTTCATCGGCCTCGTGGCGGCGCCGCTCGTGTCCATCGCCTCGATCGGCACGCAGATCACCGAGGCGTTCGCAGGCCTCGATCGCATCCGCGAGATCATGAACATGACGACGGAGCTCGATGAGGACAAGACGAAGCGTCCCGTCGAGCGGCTGCTGGGCGACGTCGTGTTCGATAAGGTGTGGTTCGAATACAACCCGGGGCAGCCGGTGCTGAAAGGCGTGTCATTTCACGCGGCGCCGGGCACGACCACGGCGCTCGTGGGATCGAGCGGGTCCGGCAAGAGCACGCTCATCAGCATCGTCATGGCCTTCAACCGGCCGGCGCAGGGGCGCGTGATCATCGACGGCACCGACCTCGACGAGATGCG